>NZ_JAIUIU010000012.1:0-193683 GCF_020165775.1 Mesorhizobium sp. B263B2A | reverse complement strand
CGCCGCACCCGGGCGAACCCACCCCACCCGGCCCTGCGGGCCACCCTCCCCTCGAGGGAGAGGGAAACGCCACGCCAGTCATCCCCATCCTCTTCTACCGCTCGATGCTGCTCGCCGCCGACATAGCCCCCATCAACGCGCTTTTCGAAGCACTACGGCAGCGCAATATGCTCCCCGTCCCGATCTTCGTCTCCAGCCTGAGGGACCCAGCCTCCCTGGCCTTCGTCGAAACCGCGCTCGCCACGCTGAAACCCGCCGCCATCATCGCCGCGACCGCCTTTGCGTCCGGCGCCGAACCCGGCGTCGAGACCCTGTTCGACCGCGCCGGCGTGCCGGTCTTCCAGGTCATCGTCGCCACCACCCGCCGCGACGTCTGGGAAAACAACCAGCGCGGCCTGGCACCCGCCGACCTTGCCATGCATGTCGTGCTGCCCGAACTCGACGGCCGCATCCTGACCGGCGCCATTTCCTTCAAGGGCGAGAGCGAGACCGATCCGGCACTTGGCCATCGCGCTTTCGCCAATCGGCCGGAACCGGATCGCGTCGCCCAAGTGGCGGACCGCGTTGCGGCTTTCATCAAGTTGCAGCAGACGCCCCGCGCCGAGCGCAAACTGGCCATCCTGATCCCGGATTATCCAAGCGCCCCCGGCCGCACCGGCTATGCCGTCGGCCTCGACGTGCCGTCCAGCGTGCTGGCGATGCTGCACGACCTGAAGGAGCAGGGTTATGGGGTTGAGGGGATTCCTGAGACGCCGCGTGAATTGCTGGGCTTGCTGGAGCGGGGCAAGGTTGGGCTGGGGCTGGAGGAGTATCTGGACTTCTCGAAGAGCCTGCCAACAGCGGCAATTGCCGCGGTAGAGGCTGCATGGGGAAAAGCCGAAGGTTTGCGCGAGGCACCCCCCTCTGTCCTGCCGGACATCTCCCCCGCAAGGGGGGAGATCGGAAGTTTCAACGCTGGGGCCACTCTTGCAACGTTGGAGATTGGCGAAGACAAAGATGAGGGGGTAATCTCCCCCCTTGCGGGGGAGATGTCCGGCAGGACAGAGGGGGGTGTTCAAGCTCCGACCTCGACCCACTTCCCCTTCCGTGCCGCCACCTTCGGCAACATCACCGTAGCCCTCGCCCCCGATCGCGGTCGCTCCGCCGACCGCCGCGCCGACTATCACGATCCGACGCTCCCGCCCCGCCATGCGCTCCTCGCCTTTGGCCTCTGGCTGCGCAAGTCGGTCGGCGTCCATGCCCTCATCCATGTCGGCGCCCATGGCACGCTGGAATGGCTGCCGGGCAAAACCGTCGCGCTTTCGCAAAACTGCTTTCCCGAGATCGTCACCGGTCCGCTGCCTGTCATCTATCCCTTCATCGTCTCCAACCCCGGCGAGGCAGCACAGGCCAAGCGGCGCATCGCCGCCGTCACGCTTGGCCATCTGCCGCCGCCGCTGACCGGTGCCGGGCTCGACGAAAATCAGCACAAACTTGAACGGCTGGTCGACGAATACGCCCAGGCCGATGGCCTCGACCGCCGCCGCCGCGATCGTCTAGCCAAGCTGATCGTCGAGACCGCGCAGAAAACCGGCCTCGCCTCGGAAGCCGGCGTCGCCAGGACCGACGCACCCGACGAAGCGCTGCGCCGCATCGACGCCTGGCTTTGCGATCTCAAGGATTTTGCCATCAAGGACGGGTTGCATGTCTATGGCCGTGCGCCCGAGGACGAGCCCGACGCCATGCGCCGCCGAAGTGCCGAGGCCGAGAAGGCGGCGCTGCTCGCCGCGCTCGATGGCCGCCACGTCAAGGCCGGTCCGGCCGGCGCGCCGGCGCGGGGCCGCTCCGACGTGCTGCCCACCGGCCGCAACCTGTTCACGTCGGACCCGCGTACCATGCCGACGCCGACCGCCTATGATCTGGGCAAGGCGGCGGCGGAAGAAGTGGTGCGCGGCTACATGCAGTCGCATGGCGACTGGCCGCGCTCGCTGGTCATCGACCTCTGGGGCTCGGCCTCGCTGCGCACCGGCGGCGAGGAGATCGCGCAAGGTCTGGCATTGATGGGCGGCCGCCCGCAATGGGATGCTGCCACCGGCCGCATCACCGGCATCGAGGTGTTGCCGCCGGCCATGCTCGGCAGGCCACGCGTCGACGTCACCTGGCGCATATCGGGCCTGTTCCGTGACATGTTCCCGACCCAGATCGCGCTGATCGATGCCGCCGCCAGTGCCGTCGCGGCCCGCGACGAGGAGGATGCGGAAAACCCGCTCGCAGCCAAAACCCGCATTGAGGGCAAGATCAGCCCGCGCATCTTCGGCACCTCGCCCGGCACCTACGGCGCCGGCGTGGAGGATCTGCTGTCGAGCGGCGAGTGGAGCGCGCGCGAGGAGATCGGCCGCGCCTATCTCGACGCCACCTCGCATGCCTATGGCGGCGCCGGCGGCGAAGGCGTCTCGGCACCAGGCGCTTTCGAGGGCCGCATCGCCGAGGCCGACCTTCTCGTCCACACCGGCGACGACCCCGGCCGCGACATCCTCGAAGGCTCGGCCGACGTCGCCTTCATCGGCGGCTTTTCGGCCGCACTCGCGGCGCTCGGCAGGAATGCCGACGTCATCGTGCTCGACACCACGGATCCGCAAAAGCCGAAGCCACTCTCGGTTGGTGAGGCCGTGTCGCGGGTGGTGCGCGCCCGCGCCGTCAACGCGCGTTTCATCGCCGGCCAGATGCGCCACGGCCCGCGCGGCGCCTCCGAATTCGCCGAGACAGTCGACCGGCTGGTCGGCTTTGCCGAGACCACCCATGCCATATCGGGCGAGCTGATCGAGGCCGTGCACGACGCCTATGTCGGCGACGCCGAAGTTCGCGCCTTCATCCTGCGCGAAAACCCGGCGGCCGCGAAAGTCATTGCCGAGCGTTTTCTCTCGGCGCGCCGGCGAGGCCTCTGGCATCCGCTGCGCAACTCCGTCGACGACGACCTCGCCGCACTCATTGCCGAGGCGGAAGCGCTCGGGGTGGCGGCATGAACGCTTTCTCGCGCCGTGGTGCCTGTCCGGCTCTGTCGGCGCCGATGCTGACCGGCGACGGGCTATTGGTGCGGCTCAACCCGGTTGCCGGAGGCCTGTCGCCGAAGCTGTTGATCGCCCTGGCCGAAACCGCCCTGCGGCACGGCAACGGCATCATGGAGGTGACCGCTCGCGGCAGTTTGCAGATACGCGGGCTGACCACGGAAAGCGCTGGGCTGCTGGCGGCAGAGGTCGATGCGCTGGGCATTGCGGTGCGCACAGGCGTGCCGGTCGAGACGGGACCGCTGGCGGGCATCGATCCGCAGGAGATCGCCGATCCGCGGCCTATGGCTGAGCGGATCAGGGTGGCGGTCGATGAGGCTGGGTTGACGCAACGGCTGGGGCCGAAGGTTTCGGTCATCGTGGACGGCGGCGGGCAGCTGTCGATGGATGCAGTGACAGCTGATGTGCGGCTGAAGGCGGTGCGAGCCGACAACGACATCGTTTGGAGCGTATCGATTGCGGGCGACGGCCGAAACGCGAAGGTATTGGCAAAGGTCGATGCAAATGCTGCGAGAGACATTGCCGTCGCTGCGCTGAGAATGGTCGCCGAGAAAGGCCGTGAGGCTCACACACGGGATTTGTCGGATCGACAGTTGGTGTCTCTGGCAGGTTGGCTATGCTTGACAAGTTTGCGCGAGGCGCCCCCCTCTGTCCTGCCGGACATCTCCCCCTCAAGGGGGGAGATTACGCTGTCACCGATGGTTTCGCCAATCTCCGGTCTTGTTAAGGAAAAGCCGGCGCCCGCACTGCCAATCTCCCGCCTTGAGGGGGAGATGTCCGGCAGGACAAAGGGGGGCGCCTCGCGCAAACCTGTCGGCCTTTTCCCCTTGGCCGGCGACACTCTCACCCTCGGCATAACCCTCCCCTACGGCAGCATGCCGGCGGACAAAATCATCGCCCTCGCCCAAAGCGCCCTCTCCCTCGGCACCACCGAAATCCGCCTCGCCCCAGGCCGCGCTTTGCTCTTCCTCGGCCAGCCACCGGTCGCCAACCAGCCCCTTCAAGACACAGCCGCCGCCCTCGGCTTCGTCACCTCCTTCACCGACCCGCGCACGCGCATCGCGGCTTGCCCCGGCACCCCGGCCTGTGCTTCCGGCCGCATCGCCACGCGCGACATAGCCGGGACGATCGCCGCCGAAAACGCCGACATCCTCGACTTCACGCTGCACATTTCCGGCTGCGCCAAGGGCTGCGCGCATCCCGGCCCGGCGGCGCTGACGATCGTCGGCGGCGAAAATGGAGCCGGACTTGTCGTGAACGCGACGGCAAAGGCCCTTCCTGCCGGGTACAGGCCGGGCTATGACGCCGCGCGTGGTTTCAGTCGCGTCGCGGCGGCGATCCGCAGCGCACGATATCCGGGCGAAACAGCCGCCGCTTGCCTGACAAGGCTCGGGCAGGCCGGCATCGCCGAGGCTTACCGACAGGCCCAAACCAAAAAACGGAAATGAACATGGCCGCCTACGACTACATTCACGACGGCACGGCGATCTACGAGCGCTCCTTCGCCATCATTCGCGCCGAGGCCGACCTTTCTCGCTTCTCGGAAGCCGAGGCCGATGTCGCAATCCGCATGATCCATGCTTGCGGCCAGGTCGAGGCATCAAGCCATTTCGTTTTCTCCCCCGATTTCGTTGCCGCCGCCCGCACCGCTTTAGCGGCCGGCGTGCCGATCTTCTGCGACGCGCAGATGGTCTCGCACGGTGTCACCCGCGCCCGGCTGCCGGCCGGCAACGAGGTGATCTGCACATTGCGCGACCCGCGCACGCACGACATCGCCAGGGAAATCGGCAACACCCGTTCGGCCGCGGCAATAGACCTGTGGGGCGAGCGTATGGCAGGCTCCGTCGTCGCCATCGGCAACGCGCCGACCGCGCTGTTCTATCTTCTGGAAAAGCTGCGCGACGGCGCGCCGAAGCCGGCGGCCATTATCGGCATGCCGGTTGGCTTCGTCGGTGCCGCCGAATCCAAGGATGCGCTGGCCGAAAATTCCTATGGCGTGCCCTACGCCATCGTGCGCGGCCGGCTTGGCGGCAGCGCTATGACCGCCGCCGCGCTCAATTCATTGGCGAGGCCCGGCCTGTGAACGCCATCGCAAAAGGCCGTCTCGTCGGCGTCGGCACCGGTCCCGGCGACCCCGAGCTGTTGACGCTGAAGGCCGCGCGGGCCTTGGCCGAGGCCGATGTGGTGGCCTATTTCGCCAAGCGCGGCAACAACAGCAACGCGCGCGCCATCGTTGAAACGCGCTTCCGTCCGGACATGACGGAACTGCCCCTGCTCTATCCCGTGACCACGGAAATCGACAAGGACCACGACGACTACCGGTCGCAGATCACGGCTTTCTACGAAGAGTCCGCCGAGACGGTGGCCGGGCACCTCGAAGCCGGCCGGATGGTCGCCGTGCTGTCCGAAGGCGACCCGCTGTTCTACGGCTCCTACATGCACCTGCATGTGCGCCTCGCCCATCGCTTCCCGACCGAAGTCATTCCCGGTATCACCGCCATGTCCGGCTGCTGGTCGCAGACCGGTGTTCCGATCGTCCAGGGCGATGACGTGCTGACCGTGCTGCCGGGCACGATGAGCGAATTCGAGCTGAGCCGCCGGCTGGCCGACACCGATGCCGCCGTGATCATGAAGGTCGGCCGCAACCTGCCCAAGATCAGGCGCGCGCTGGAGGCGACCGGCAAGCTGACGCGCGCCGTCTATGTCGAGCGTGGCACCATGGCCGGCAGCGTTTCGATGAGGCTTGCCGACAAACAGGATGACAAGGCGCCCTATTTCGCCATCGTGCTGGTGGCCGGCTGGTCCGGCCGGCCCGGTGCGCTGGGAGCGCAGACATGAGCGGCCGCCTCACCGTCATCGGCCTCGGCCCCGGCAATGCCGACCAGGTCACGCCGGAAGCCAGCCGTGCTGTGGCGCAAGCGAAATTCTTCTATGGCTACAAGCCCTATCTCGACCGGCTGGAGCTTCGCCCCGACCAGACCCGCGTCGCCTCCGACAATCGCGAGGAACTCGCCCGCTCCAAGGATGCCCTGATCAAGGCCGCGGAAGGCCATGACGTCGCCGTGGTCTCTGGCGGCGACCCCGGCGTGTTCGCCATGGCGGCCGCCGTCTGCGAGGCGATCGAGGCCGGCCCAGCCGAATGGCGCGCCGTCGATATCGCGGTCGTTCCCGGCATCACCGCGATGCTGGCGGTCGCCGCCCGCATCGGCGCACCACTTGGCCATGATTTCTGCGCCATCTCGCTGTCCGACAATCTGAAGCCATGGGACTTGATCGAGCTGCGCCTATTGGCAGCCGCCGGCGCGGGCTTCGTCATCGCGCTCTACAACCCGATCAGCAAGGCGCGCCCCTGGCAGCTTGGCCGCGCCTTCGAGTGCCTGACCGCCATCCTGCCCGGCACCACGCCGGTCATTTTCGGCCGCGCCGCCGGCCGCCCGGACGAGCGCATCGAGGTCTATCTGCTGGCCGATGTCGAGGCTGAGAAGGCCGACATGGCGACCTGCATCATCATCGGCTCTCAGGAAACCCGGATCATCAAGCGCGGCGACAAGCCGGCGCTGGTCTACACGCAGCGTTCGGCAGCGGGCCCGACAAAATGATCGATCATCGCGGCCAGAACTTCGACGGTTTCCGCCGAGGGAACATCCGGCAGATCGGGCCTTTGGACCATGACCACGTCGACGCCCAGCGCCCGCGCCGCGGCGATCTTGCCGTAGGTGGCCGCGCCGCCACTGTTCTTGGACACGACAATTTCGATGCGATGGGTTTCGAGCAGGGCGCGTTCGTCGTCCTCCCGGAACGGCCCGCGCGCCAGCAGATAGGTCGCATCGGGCACAGCCAGCTTCGGTTCGATCGGATCGACGCTGCGAATGAGATAATGGTGCTGGGGCGCGGCGTCGAAGGCACCGACCTCTTGCCGGCCCAGCGCCAGGAACACGCGGCGCGGCGCCGCTCCCAGCGCTTGCACGGCATCATCGACCGTATCGACCAGCGTCCAGCGGTCGCCTTCTACCGGTTCCCAGCCTGGGCGGCGCAAGGCGAGGATCGGCACGCCGGCCATGCGCGCCGCCTGCGCGGCGTTAGCGGAGATTCGCGCCGCGTAGGGATGCGTGGCGTCGATCAGCAGATCGGTGCGCGTCTCCCTGAGATAAGCGGCCAGCCCGTCGGCGCCGCCAAATCCTCCGCTTCGCACCGGCACCCCTTGCGCCACCGGCCTTTCGGTGCGGCCGGCCAGCGACAGCGTGACCGAAGCGCGCGCGACCAGCTTCCCGGCGAGTTGCCGGGCCTCCGTCGTGCCGCCAAGGATCAGAATGCGGTGGGTCATCATGCCTGTTGAGGGTCTGCGCGGCGCCAAGCTCAACGCGAGGTGGCTCACCATCGTCGGCATCGGCGAGGACGGTTTAGCGGGTCTCGGCGACGAGGCCAAGCAGCGGATTGCCGGGGCGGAAATCATCTTCGGCGGCAAGCGGCATCTGGCGCTGGTCGCTTCCTTCGCCAAGGGCGAACCCCGTCCCTGGCCGGTTCCTTTCGATCCGGAGATGCGCGATGTGCTGGCGCTTGCCGGCAGAAACGTCTGCGTGCTCGCCTCCGGCGATCCCTTTTTCCATGGAGTCGGCGCCACCCTCGCCCGCAAGGTCAAAGCGCGTGAGATGCATGTCATCCCCGCTCCGTCAGCCGTTTCGCTTGCAGCCGCCCGCCTTGGCTGGGCGCTGCAGGAGATCGAGACCGTCTCGCTGCATGGCCACTCGATCGACCTGATCCGCCCCCTGCTGCAACCCAACGCGCGCATTCTGGCGCTGACATCCGATGGCGACGCACCGGCCGCAATTGCGCACCTGCTCACCGAACTCGATTTTGGCGCTTCACGGCTGACGGTTCTGGAGGCGCTGGGCGGTCCGAAGGAGACCCAGCGCTCCGCCCGCGCCGATGCCTTCGACATCGAAAACATCAATCCACTCAACGTTTTGGCTATCGAAATTGATTCGAGCCCGCAAGCCCGCGTGCTGCCGCTCACGGTTGGCCTTGCCGATCATTTGTTCGACCATGACGGCCAGATCACCAAGCGCGAAATCCGCGCCATCACCCTGTCGGCGCTGGCGCCAAGGCGCGGCGAACTGCTGTGGGACATCGGCGCCGGTTCGGGCTCCATCGGCATCGAATGGATGCTCGCCCATCCCCTGATGCGCACGATTGCCATCGAAGCCGACCCCATCCGCGCCACTCGCATCGGCAACAACGCCGCTGCCTGCGGCGTTCCCGGCCTCGTCGTGGTGGAAGGCAGCGCGCCCAGGGCACTTGCCAAACTGGACACGCCCGACGCCATCTTCATCGGTGGCGGCGGAAGCGACTCCGGCGTGTTGGCCGCCGCCATCAAGGCGCTGCGCCCCGGCGGCCGGCTCGTCGCCAATGCGGTGACATTGGAGATGGAGACCCTGCTTCTCGCCCAGCACATAAAACTGGGCGGCGATCTCACGCGCATCACCATTTCGCGCGCTTCGCCGGTCGGCTCGATGCAGGCCTGGCGTCCGGCCATGCCCGTCACCCAATGGAGCTGGGTAAAGCCATGATGGTCGCGGGCATCGGCAGCCGAAAAGGCGTGAACGTTGAAGACGTGCTTGCGGCGATCGAAACCGCTCTCGAAGCGCATGGGCTGGCGATGACGGCGCTTTCCGCACTGGCGACCGCCACGCTCAAACAGGATGAGGATGCGATCGCCGCCGCCGGCCGCGCGCTGAACCTACCGGTCATCATCGTCGATGACACAGCGCTTCAGGCCGTATCGACGGACACGCTCAGCCATTCCGATCTCTCGCAAGAGCTGGCCGGCACGTCGTCGGTTTCCGAAGCATCGGCCCTCGCGGTGGCCGGCAAGGGCGCCAGGCTGCTCGGCCCCCGAACGGTGCTCGGCCCGGTCACCTGCGCCATCGCCATCAGCGGAGACGCGCCATGACCGTTCATTTCATCGGCGCCGGTCCGGGCGCCGCCGATCTCATCACGCTGCGCGGTGCCAAACTGTTGGCAAGCTGCCCGGTCTGCCTCCATGCCGGCTCGATCGTCGCGCCCGAATTGCTGCAGCACTGCGCGCCGGGTACAAAGCTGATCGACACCGCGCCGATGTCGCTTGACGAGATCGAAGCCGCCTACCTCGATGCCCACAGAGCCGGCCACGACGTCGCCCGCCTGCATTCCGGCGACCTGTCGGTGTGGAGCGCCGTCGCCGAGCAGATCCGCCGGCTGGAAAAGCACGGCATCCCCTATACGCTGACGCCGGGCGTGCCCTCCTTCGCCGCCGCAGCGGCCGCGCTGCGCCGCGAGCTGACCATTCCCGAGGTCGCGCAGAGCCTGGTGCTGACCCGCATCTCCGGCCGCGCCTCGAAGATGCCATCAGGTGAAACGCTGGCCGGCTTCGGCCGCACCGGTGCCACGCTGGCCATTCATCTGGCCATCCACGCCATCGACCGCGTGGTCGCCGAGCTGACGCCGCACTATGGCGGTGATTGCCCGGTAGCGATCGTCTTCCGCGCCTCATGGCCGGATGAGCGCGTGCTGACCGGCACGCTCGCAACGATCGAGGCACAGCTTGCGGCCGATCCGATGGAGCGCACGGCGATCATCTTCGTTGGCCGCTCGCTTGCAGCGGAAGGGTTTGGCGAGAGTTCTCTTTACGACGCCCATTACCAGCGGCGTTTTCGCGGACGGGACGGATTGTGAGCGGCACCAGCAAAAACAAGGGCGGCAACGCCACGCTCGAACAGGCCTTGTCGCGGCTGAACTTCAAGCCGCGCCCGCTCGATCCGGGCCATGTCTGGCTGGCCGGCGCCGGCCCCGGAGATCCCGGCTGCCTGACCTTGGAAGTGCTGGCTGCCCTGGCCGAGGCGGATGCGCTGGTCTACGACGCTCTTGTCTCGCCTGATGTCGTCGCGGTTGCCGATAATGCCGAGCTTTTCTTTGCCGGCAAGCGCGGCGGAAAACCGTCGATGAAACAGGACGACATCACAGCACTGCTGGTACGGCTGGCCCGCGAAGGCCGCCGCGTTATCAGGCTGAAGGGCGGCGATCCCTATATTTTCGGCCGTGGCGGCGAAGAGGCGTTGGCGCTGGTGCGCGAAGGCATTCCCTTCCGCGTCCTGCCCGGCCTGACATCGGGCCTCAGCGCGCTGACCGCTACCGGCATCCCGGCCACCATGCGCGGCATCAACAAGGCTGTGATCCTGGCGACCGGCCACGCCGCCGGCACCGATGACGACATCGACTGGGCGGCAATCGCCCGCACCGGCCAGCCCGTCGTCGTCTATATGGGCATGGCCAATCTGCCCCTGATCGCAGCGGCACTGCTCGATGGCGGGCTGGCGCCATCGACACCGGCGGCGGTGATCGTCGCCGCCACCACGCCGCAGGAGCGAACCGTCGTCGCCACGCTCGCCACCATCGCCGAGCAAGCAGCCGCCGCCGGGCTCGCCTCGCCGGCTCTGATCGTCGTCGGCGGCATCGTCGCCATGCGCGCGGCCCTGGCGGGCGGGGCATGACTGCCCGCGCGATCATCATCGGCGCGCCGCGCTCCGGCTCCGGCAAGACCAGCGTCACCATCGGCATCTTGCGCGCGCTCACCCGGCGCGGGCTCAAAGTGCGCGGCGCCAAATCCGGCCCTGACTACATCGATCCCGGTTTTCACACTGCCGCCACCGGCCTGTCCGGCGTCAACCTCGACAGCTGGGCGATGCCGCCATCGCTGCTCAACGCGCTCGCCGCGCAACAGGCAGACGATACGGATTTCGTCATCCTCGAAAGCGCCATGGGCCTGTTCGACGGCATTCCGGCCGCGCCGGGCCGCACCGGCTCGGCGGCGGATCTTGCCCGGCTCTACGGCCTGCCGGTGCTGCTGGTGCTCGACGTGTCCGGTCAATCGACCACGGCGGCGGCCGTCGCCAAGGGGTTCGCCACCTACGATCCCGATGTGCGCATGGCCGGCGTCGTGCTCAACCGGTTGGGCAGCGAGCGTCACCGGCGGCTGTCCGGCGACGCCATCGAGGCGATCGGCCTGCCCGTCGTCGGCGCCATCCTGCGCGATCCCACGCTCAATCTACCAGAACGCCATCTCGGCCTCGTCCAGGCCGGTGAGTATGATGACTTGATGGCGCATCTCGACCGACTGGCCGACATGGCGGAGAAATCGCTCGACCTCGACGCCGTGATGAGGCTGGCAACGCCCCTCGCCCCGGCAACCGGCGGCTTTGAAGACGCGCTGCAGCCGCCCGGCCAACGCATCGCGCTGGCGGAAGATGCCGCCTTCACCTTCCTCTATCCGCATGTGGTGGCCTACTGGCGCAAGGCCGGCGCCGAGATCGTCCCGTTCTCGCCGCTTGCCGATGAAGCGCCTGACGAGAGCTGCGATGTCTGTTGGCTGCCCGGCGGCTATCCCGAACTCCATGCCGGTCGCCTGGCAGCAGCGGAGACCTTCAAGACAGGGATAACCCGCTTCGCTGCAACAAAGCCCATCCATGGCGAGTGCGGCGGCTTCATGGTGCTCGGCGAGGCGATCGAGGATGCCTCGGGCCAAACGCATCGCATGCTTGGCCTGCTCGGTCATTCCACCAGCTTCGCCAAACGCAAGATGAACCTCGGCTATCGCGAGGCGCGGCTGCGTGCGGATTGTCCGTTGGGCTCACAGGGAGCGCTGATCCGGGGCCACGAATTCCATTATGCGCAGATGACTGCCACCGGCAATGACGAGCCGCTGGCCGACCTCGCCGATGGCCAGGGCAATCCGATCGGCGCTTCGGGCTATCGGCGCGGCCATGTCAGTGGCACCTTCTTCCATGCCATTGCGAGGGGTTAGGCCATGAAGCTCCCCAACTTGACCTTCTCGCCCCGGCAAATCCCCGGCGACATCGCGCTCTGCCTGGTCTTCTTCACCAGGCTGCCGCTGCCCGTGTTCGATTTTCGCGGCCGCGGCCTTGCCGCCGCGATCTGGGCGGCGCCCGTCGCCGGCGTCGTCGTCGGCCTGATCGGCGCGATCGTCTTTGCCACGGCGGAACGGTTTGGCCTTGCCATGGGCCCGGCGGCGGCGCTTGCGCTGGTTGCAACCGTGGTCACCACCGGCTGCCTGCATGAAGACGGGCTGTCCGATGTCGCCGACGGTTTTGGCGGCGGCAAGTCGCGCGGCCGCAAACTCGAGATCATGCGCGACAGTCGCATCGGCGCTTACGGCGCCATGGCGCTGGCCCTGTCACTGCTGATCCGCTGGAGCGCACTCTCCGAACTCGTCGACCCGACACAGGCGCTCTTCGCCCTCATTGCCGCGCACACGGCCTCGCGCGGCGTGCTCGGCGCCTTCATGCACATCTTGCCCCCGGCCCGCGACGACGGCCTTTCGGCCGGCGCCGGCACCGTCTCGCGGGAAACGGCAATCGCCGGCGCCGTGCTCGGCGCCATCCCGCTCTTCCTGCTCGGGATCGGCGGCGCCATCGCCGCGCTGATCCTGCTCGGCCTGCTGTTTGCCGCCTTCCACGCCCTTTGCCTCAACCAGATCGATGGCCAGACCGGCGACACCATCGGCGCCCTGCAGCAGGTGAGCGAAATCGCGGTGCTGCTCGTCGCTTCCGTCGCCCTCTCTTGATTTCCCTTGGCTTGATTCCCTTTTGGAGATTTTTCCCCCATGTCCTTCAAATCCCTCGATGAACTGCGCGCGGCCTGCCGCGACCTGCCCGCCGGCAGCGATGCGGCCGCCGATGCGGTCGCCCGCCGCCAGGACACGCTGACCAAGCCCCAGGGCAGCCTCGGCCGGCTCGAAACCATCGCCGCATGGCTGGCGCGCTGGCAGGGCCGCGACATGCCGAGGCTCGACCGGGTGAAAGTCTTCGTTTTCGCTGGCAATCATGGCGTTACCGCGCAGGGTGTGTCGGCCTACCCTTCGGAAGTCACCGTGCAGATGGTGGCGAATTTCGCCGGCGGCGGTGCCGCCATCAACCAGCTTGCCCGCATTGCCGGCGCCGAACTCGATGTCATCCCGCTCGACCTCGACCATCCGACCGGCGATTTCACGCAAGTGCCGGCCCTGGACGAGGAAGCGTTCCTGGCCGCCGTCTCGGCCGGCCATGACGCGGTGACGAAGGATTTGGACCTCATCTGCTTCGGCGAGATGGGGATCGGCAACACCACGCCGGCCGCCGCCATTTCAGCCGCCCTGTTCGGCGGCGGTGCCGAAAAATGGACCGGGCGCGGCACCGGCGTCGACGATGCCGGCCTGAAGCGCAAGTTGGTCGCCATCGAGGCCGGCCTGAAGCGTCACGCCGCCGCCCTTGCCGATCCGCTGAGCGTGGCCGCAACGCTCGGCGGGCGCGAACTCGCAGCCATCTTCGGCGCCACGCTGGCCGCCCGGCATCTCGGCATACCAGTGCTGCTCGACGGCTTCGTCTGCACCGCCGCAGCGGCCCCGCTGGCAAGGCTGCATCCGACAGGCCTCGCCCACACGATCGCCGCCCACGTCTCGGCCGAATCAGGCCATCGTGGTCTGCTCGAAGCGCTCGGCCTGCCGCCGCTGCTCGATCTCGGCATGCGGCTCGGCGAAGGCTCCGGCGCCTGCCTCGCCGTCAACATCGTCCGCTCGGCATTGGAGTGCCATGCCAGGATGGCGAGCTTTGCCGAGGCTGGTGTGTCGGAGAAGTAATCAGGGGATTTCCGGTGGGTGCGGCCGACAGGGCTGCCCCACAGGACGGCAGCTTTCGTTCCAGGCGATTCTCCAATAGAGTTTTAGGATGAAAAAGCTACATCCAGTCGCTGCTGCTGCAACCATCGCTGCAATGTGTGCTGGTGTGCTTTGGCGCAGCGGATACTCCACCTACGGCCCAATCGACACCGGGATTCTTGTTCTTTTCCTGATTTTCTTCTGGTGGCTCATCAGCGATTTTTCAGGAGGAAAGGCCGGCAGTGACGTCGGCGAACATCAAAGCGTGAACGGTGGCATCGCTTTTCGATTCGGCAGGTTTCTGGGCCGCGTTTTTGGGCGCGGCAATAATCGCCTTTGAACGCCGATGGCTCACCTTGGATGAGCCGCATCGGTTTCCCGCTTTCAGGGTCTTTCCACCAAGTCTTCTAGGAATTTGGTGGGTGCGCACAGGATTGAACTGTGGACCCGCTGATTAAGAGTCAGCTGCTCTACCAACTGAGCTACGCACCCACTCGGCCGGCAAAAACCGGCGTTGGCGGGCATATAGCCGCCACCATCCGTCATGTCCAGCCCTGCCGGAGTCATTTCCCGACAAATCGCTTTCAGCCCATCGCAATCAGACGAAAAGCTTGCCTTCCGCCACCTTGACCGCGTTGCCGCCGATGCGCGCGGAGGTCAGTTTTCCGCCTTGCACGGTCAGTTCGAGGCGGATGCGCGACGGCCGGCCCATCTCCAGCCCCTGCTCGATCCACAGCTGCGAGATGCCATCCGTCGGACCGTCGAAATGCATGATGGCGCCGGCGAAGGCGGCCGCAGCCGAGCCGGTCGCCGGATCTTCATAGGAGGGCGTACCGGGCACGATCATGCGCACGTGGAACGCGCTTTCATGGTTCACCGTCTCGCGGCAGTAGACATAGGGGCTGGCGAAGGCCCAGTCGCTCTTGCGCGGCGCCAGTTCCGACCACGCCTGGTTGTCCAGCCGGATGCGGCCCGCCGCTTCGAGATTGGCGACCGGGATGGTCACATAGGGCACGCCCGCCGACCAGAACGCGACGCGGTGATTCTCGAAGCCGATCTCATGCGGCGTCAGGCCAAGGGCGGCACCGATCGCCTCCGGATCGGCCTCGAGTTTCAGCGGCTCAGGCAGTTTCGCGAGGTCGAACTCGGCGAAGGTCTGGCCATCGTGCCTGCTGACGGCGCAGCGCACCGGGCCGATGTTTTCCTCCAGCACGAAGATGCCGGCCCCGCCCTCGCCGGCAAGTTCGGCCAGCGCGATTGCCGACCCCACGGTCGGGTGGCCGGCGAACGGCATTTCATAGTCCGGCGTGAAGATACGGATGCGGTTTTTATGCTTGGGATTGTCCGGCGGCAGCACAAAGACCGATTCGGACAGGTTGAACTCGCGCGCGATGGCCTGCATCGCCGCCGTGTCCAGACCTTTGCAATCCAACACCACGGCCAGCGGATTGCCGGCCAGTCGCTCGGTCGTGAACACATCGTAAAGCAAGTAATTCCGGGTTTGCATTCCTGCCTCAATCCAAACATGGGCGAAATTTAATTTGATATTTGAACCATCAAGCCTGATCTGTACGCAGACAGGGACATTGCGCTTCATAGGGGTCCGGCGTGGACCAGATTGTCAATCTGCCAAAGACGGAATCGGATTCCGCCATCGAGACCGCGCTCGGGCTCGACCGACAAGGTCTGCGCAAGACGCGCCGGCGTGGCTGGCTCTATGCGTTGCTGACCCTGATCGCACTTGCCGCCGGTCTTGGCCTCTACCAATGGTATGCCGGCACGCCGGCCAAGATCGACTACACCACCGTCCCGGCCGCCAAGGCCGACCTCACTGTCCAGGTGTCCGCCACCGGCACGCTGCAGCCGCTCACCCAGGTCGACATTTCCAGCCAGCTCTCCGGCATCATACGCTCGGTTTCGGTCAACGAGAACCAGCAAGTGAAGAAGGGCGACGTGCTTGCGGCTCTCGATACCGCCAAGCTGCAGGTCCAGATCGAACGGGCTGAAGCGTCCGCCAAGGCGGCGGCGGCCAATGTCGAGGACGCCAGGGTAACGCTTGCCGAGAATGAAAGCGCGCTGGTGCGTGCGGCGGCCTTGACCAAGCGCGGCATGGCGACAGACCAGTCGCTCGAGGCGGCGACCGCGACGCGCGACCGCTCCAAGGCGGCGCTCGACAGCGCCGAGGCCAATCTCGCCATCGCCAATGCCGATCTGAAATCGCAGCAGACCGACCTTGCCAACAGCACCATCTACGCGCCGATCGACGGCATCGTGCTGACGCGCTCGGTCGATCCGGGCCAGACGGTCGCCTCCTCGCTGCAGGCGCCGGTGCTGTTCATCATCGCCGCTGATTTGAGGAACATGGAGCTGGTGGCGGCGGTCGACGAAGCCGACATCGGTGCCGTCAAGCCGGGCCAGCATGCGCGCTTCACGGTCGACGCCTTTCCGGACCGGCCGTTCGATGCCGAGATCCGCGACATCTCCTATGCCTCGATCACCACCGACGGCGTCGTCACTTACAATGCGCGGCTCGAGGTCGACAACAACGAGCTTTTGCTGCGCCCCGGCATGACCGCCACGGTTTCGGTCGTCACCCGCCAGGCCAAGGATGTGCTCACCGTGCCCGCCGGCGCCTTCCGCTACCGTCCGACGCAGCAAGCCGCGCGGCCCTGGAGTTTCAGCGACCTGTTCACCGGCCGCATTGGCCGCCCAGGCGGCAATCGCCAGCGCCAGGCAGCGACGGCCCCCACCGATGGCTCGCGCACGCTCTACGTGCTGGAGAACGGCCGGCCGCATCCCGTCAACGTGAAGATCGGCTCGACCGATGGCGAACTGACCGAGATCACCTCCGGCCTGGAGGAAGGCGCGCAGGTCATCACCGCCTCGCAGCAGCGGAGCTGAGGCCGTGGCCGCCGGTGCTGCCCTCATCACCTTCGACAAGGTCTGGAAGAGCTATGGCCAGGGTGAGGCCAAGGTGCATGCGCTGGCCGGTGTCGATCTCGCGATCCGCAGCAGTGAATTCGTCGCCATCATGGGACCGTCCGGTTCGGGCAAGTCGACGGCGATGAACATCATCGGCTGCCTCGACACGCCGACCGCCGGAACCTATTCGTTCATGGGCGTCGACGCCGGCCGGCTCGACCGCAACCGCCGCGCCATGCTGCGCAACCTCTATGTCGGCTTCGTTTTCCAGGGCTACAATCTGCTGGCGCGAACCACCGCGGCCGAAAACGTCGAACTGCCGCTGATCTATCGCGGCGTGGCCGCCCGTGAGCGCCGCGACCTCGCCATGCAGGCGCTGGCCGAGGTCGGCCTCGTCGGCCGCGAGCATCACACGCCGGCCGAACTGTCGGGCGGCCAGCAGCAGCGCGTGGCGATCGCGCGCGCCATCGTCACCAGGCCGACGCTGCTTGTCGCCGACGAGCCGACCGGCAACCTCGACACCGCCCGCACGCACGAAATCATGGAGTTGCTGACGCGGCTGAACAAGGATCTTGGCCTGACCATCGCCATGGTCACCCACGAAGCCGATGTCGCAGAATATGCCGAGCGCACCATCCGCTTCCTCGATGGGCATGTCGCCTCAGACACCATGAATCTGGAGACGGCGTAAATGATCTGGGAAACCGTCCGCCTCTCGCTGCGCTCGATCCGCCGCAATGTGCTGCGCTCGTTCCTGACGCTGCTCGGCATCGTTATCGGCGTCGCCGCCGTCATTGCCATGCTGACCATCGGCTCAGGCACCACGCAGAAGGTCAAGGCTGACATCTCCAAGCTCGGCAGCAATTTGCTGGTCGTTCGCGCCGGGCGGCCCGCCGGTCCCGGCGCCCCCGGCGGGCTCGACCAGGCGGTGCGGCCGCTGGCCGAGAAGGACGTGGCGGCGCTTGTGGCGCATCTCAGCGGCGCTCGCGCCATCTCGCCGGCCTCGCAGAAACAGGTGCGCGTCATCTTCGGCACCGAGAGCCTGACCTCCGGCGTCACCGGGACCGACAGCGCCTATCTCGACGCACGCGACTGGAAGCTGGTGTCAGGCCGGCCGTTCAGCGATTCCGAAACCCGTTCCGGCACCGGCGTCTGCCTGATCGGCGAGACGGTGCGCCAGCAATTCTTCGGCGCCGGCGATCCCGAAGGCGAGATCATCCGCGTCAACCGAACCTCCTGCAAGATCATCGGCCTGCTCGAACCCAAGGGCTATACCGGCTTCGGCCAGGACCAGGACAATGTCGTGCTGATGCCGCTGCATGCCTACCAGCGCCGCATCGCCGGCAACCGCGATATCGACAACATCTACATCGCCGCCGACGACCGCACGCCGACCACGGAATTGCAGCCGCGCGTCGAGGACATTTTGCGCGACGCACGCCGCATCACACCCGACCGCGAGAGCGATTTCGGCATCCGCGACATGACCCAGATCGCCGACGCCATGGCCAGCGCCACCACCACCATGACCGGCATGCTGGGTGCGGTGGCCGGCGTCAGCCTTTTGGTCGGCGGCATCGGCATCATGAACATCATGCTGGTCTCGGTCACCGAACGCACCCGCGAGATCGGCATCAGGCTCGCCATCGGCGCGCATGAAAAGCACATCCTCATCCAGTTCCTGGTCGAGGCGACGGTGCTGTCGCTGCTCGGCGGCATCATCGGCATCCTGATCGGCCTGGCGTTGGCCGGCCTCGCCTCGGCGACGCTGACCATCCCCTTCGCGCCAAGCCCGGCGGTCATCCTGCTCGCCGTCGGCTTTTCGGCGCTGATCGGCATGGTGTTCGGCTTCTTCCCGGCCCTGCGCGGCGCCAGGCTCGACCCGATCGACGCGCTCCGGCACGAATAGGCAATCCCAATCGGAAAACGTGTCCGGCGCTTCGATCTGGTTTTTTTGCACAACCTTCGACGTTTCCCCCTCTCCCGCCAGGCGGCTCGCAATGTTAGGCCATGGCATCCTTGGTTGAGGAATGACGCATGAGCAAGAAGTCACGACTGATCCTGGTGATGGTCATCATCGAAGCCGCCCTGGCCGGCATCTGGTGGTATCTCGCCCGCTACGGCATGGCCAATCCCGATCGCGTCACCTCGGATTTCCAGGCAGTCGTCGGCCAGACCATGGGCATGGCGATGGGCGGCTTGCTGGGTATCGGCTTTATCTTGTTCTTCGTCGCAGCCAAAAACGATCGCAAGGCGGCGCAGGGCAAGACGCGCCCTTAACTTTCGCCGGAAAAATGCCACTCGATCAGCGGCTTCATGTGCGGCGACAGCCCCTCCGGCAGGTCGGCGGCATGTCGGATGATGACCGGCGCCTCGATCTCCGGATCGGTCTCGCTGGCGACGAAGGCTGAGATTCGCCGCGCGATCTCATCGGCCGGTGCCGTCACGTGATAGCGGCGGAAGATCACCGTGCCGCTTGCCGTCGAAAGGGCATGATAACGCACGCCGCGCCTGGCAGCCGACAGGTCGAGACCGGTTTCCTCGCGCACCTCGCGCATCATGTTGAAATCGACGTCGACCAGACCTTCGCGAAAGTCGATCGGCTCGAACGATCCGGCGGCAAAATAGACGCGGCCTGCGCTGACCGTGCGTAAACCCATGCGGATTGCCACCAGCGCATTGTCGCCGGCCACCAGCATGGCATGGGCGTACGCATGCTCCGCGCCGGAATTCTCGCGCTGCTTACGCCAAAGCATGAAGGTGGAGTAGTTGATCGCATGACAGCGGCCGACGAGCCGGTTGTCGCGCCAGGCAAGTTGCGACAAAAGCACGACCGTGCCGTCGAACAGCGCCGGATTGGCCGCGATCTCGCGCTGCCAGTTCTCGGCGATCGCGTCAGCGTTTTCCAACGCGAAAGGGTGCGGGCCGGGATCGAGCCGGACCTCGACGGCATCGACCGGCAGGATGACATTGCGCGGTAGATCGAAACGCATGCGTTCAGGCCCGATCCTGCTCACCGGACAATATCCAGCGTGATCGCCACGGGGCAATGGTCGGATGCCTTCGGCCGGTCCCAGCCGGCGCGCGGGAAACGCTCGACTTCCTGGCCCGCGGGAAAGATCGTGCGCCAGGGCTGGCCGTTGCGGATGATGTCGGGAACGGCGGTGGCATTCTTCGCCGCCAGCCCCTTCGAAAGCAGGATATAGTCAAGCTGGCAGAGATGCCGCTCCTCGGGGCCGCGTGTGTGGTAGAAGGTCCAGCGGTTCATTTCCGGCCGCCGTTCGACGATGTTTTCACTGAAGCCGCCCGCCGTCAGCACGTCGATGCAGGACTGGGCCTCGTCGACCACCTCGAAACGGTAGCCGTCGAATTCATCGCCGGCGATCTTCACGCGCTGGCGGTAATCGTTCATGTCGCCGCAGATCGCCCACCGCTTGTCGGCGGCATGATCCACGCCGAAACGCTGCTCTATGATCCGGCGCACCGCTTGCGCCTCGGCGATCCGCACCGGCATCGTCGCCTCGCGCCCGTCGAGGCCGTTGCGCGGCGAACCCATCGACTTGAAGTGCACGAGATAGAGCGTCAGCGGCACGCCGCCCACGGTGATATCGATTTCCAGGCAGTCACGCCGGAAGACGCGTTCATTGGCCTGATTGCCGAGGGCCGCCAGTTCCGGCGTATACAGCCCGAACTGCTCGTAGGTGACATGGGCATAGCTGGTCATGCGCACGAATTCGATCGGCTGGCCCTGCGCGGTCTCGTTGCGCATCATGATGGCGACATCGATGCCGCGCGAATCATTGCCCGACGTGGTGTATTTCTGGCGGTAGCCCTGCCCCACCATCTTGAACAGATAGCCGTATTCGAAGGCCTTCAGCGCCTCGATGTTGTCGACCTCCTGCATGCAGATCACATCGGCACGGGTGGCGGCGATCGCCAGCGCCGTGAGCTGGCGCATGTCGTCGGACTGGGCGATCGCCCGGGCCTGCTCCAGCATCTTGTATTCGGCCTCGCTCTGGATATCGAACAGCGCCAGCGTCCGGTCCTCGTTGAGCTGATTGCGATAACCGGAAAAATCGAACCTGTTCATCAGGTTCTCGACATTGAAGGTGGCAAGGCGCAGCGACATGCTCCGACCTTTGCCCGCAAGTGCGCCAGAAAACAAGATCGCAGGGACCACAAGCGGAGATCGATTGGTCCTGCGTTGTTCGCGTCATGGTTGACGGAACCTTTCCGTTCATCCGCCGTTCAGATGCAAACATCCACAGTAGGCCCATTCCAGGGTAGGCGTGGGGCCTGTGTCTCTTGGAGAGTGCAATGAATTCGCTCTTTTCTTCCACCATGAAATCCGGGCTGATAGCGCTCGGAATTGTCTCCGGCGTCACGGCGCCGTCCGCTGCCGGTCCGATCCTTCAGCCGAACCTGTCGGTTCCCGCCAGCACGGCAGCACCTGCGGTCACTCCGGTGCGCGACAGCTGGGCAGGCGGCAACAACCGCTCTTTCAACAACGACTGGAGATGGCGCCGGTCGGGCCACTGGAATGGAAACCGGCACTGGAACGGGGGCAATTGGAACGGCGGCGGCAATTGGCGCTGGCGTCACGGCCGCCGCCACTATCACGGCGGCTATTATGACGACGGCGCCGCCGCGGTCCTGGGCCTCGGCTTGGGGCTCGGCCTTGGCAGTATGTACAACAACTACAACAACTACGATTATTATAGGCCGGCGCCGCGCCGCTACTACCGTGCGGGACGGCTTTCGAACGCCCATGTGCAATGGTGTTACAACAGGTACCGGTCGTATCGCGCCTGGGACAATACGTTCCAGCCCTACAACGGCCCCCGCCAGCAATGCTATTCGCCTTATAGCTGAGGTGAGGCTGGAACGATCAGGAAATGAAAACGGCGCCAGGTGGCGCCGTTTTTGGTCCGTTGCTCGTCGAACGTAGATTTCGCTCAGTTCTTGGCTTTGTCGACCAGCTTGTTCTTGGAGATCCACGGCATCATGGCGCGCAGCTTGGCGCCGACTTCCTCGATCTGGTGGCTGTCGTTGTTGCGGCGGATGCCCTTGAAGCGCGACATGCCGGCGCGGTATTCCTGCATCCATTCCGAGGTGAACTTGCCGGTCTGGATGTCCTTCAGCACGCGCTTCATCTCGGCCTTGGTCTCAGCGGTGATGATGCGCGGGCCCGAAACATACTCGCCCCATTCGGCGGTGTTCGAGATCGAGTAGTTCATGTTGGCGATGCCGCCTTCATAGATCAGGTCGACGATCAGCTTGACCTCGTGCAGGCACTCGAAATAGGCCATTTCAGGCGCGTAGCCGGCTTCCACCAGCGTCTCGAAACCGGCGCGGATCAGTTCGACCAGGCCGCCGCACAGCACCACCTGCTCGCCGAACAGATCGGTCTCGCATTCCTCGCGGAAATTGGTCTCGATGATGCCCGAACGGCCGCCGCCGACGCCGCAGGCGTAGGAGAGCGCGAGATCGAGCGCGTTGCCCGAAGCGTCCTGGTTGACGGCGACCAGGCACGGCACGCCGCCGCCCTTCTGGTATTCGCCGCGCACGGTATGGCCGGGGCCCTTCGGCGCGATCATGACGACGTCGACCGTCGACTTCGGCTCGATCAGGCCGAAATGCACGTTGAGGCCATGCGCGAAGGCGATCGCGGCACCGTCGCGGATGTTCGGCGCGATCTCGTTCTTGTAGATGTCGGCCTGCAATTCGTCGGGCGTCGCCATCATCATCAGGTCGGCCCATTTGGCGGCGTCCGCCACGCTCATCACCTTGAGCCCGTCGGCCTCGACCTTCTTGGCGGTCGCCGAGCCGGCCTTGAGGCCGATGGCAATCTCCTTGGCGCCGGAATCCTTGAGGTTGAGCGCATGCGCCCTGCCCTGGCTGCCATAGCCGATGATGGCGACCTTCTTGCCCTTGATCAGGTTGAGATCGGCATCACGATCGTAATAGACGCGCATTTTTACTTCCTTCCCGTTTTATGAATCAGAGGCCTCGCGGCCCGGTTTTGCTCCGAAAAGAGCGAGAAACTGCTGCGTCGCCCGGACGGCATCGCCGCCGATCGTCGCCTCAGTCAATTCCAGCCGGTCGCCGAGCAAGAGACGGATCTGCACGTCACGGGCGACCAGCCCGAAAAAGGTACGAAACGCCGTCTCGGCATCCGCGAAATCCAGAAGCCCTGCCTGGCGGCCTGCCTCCAGCACCGGCTTCAGCCGCTTGGCCAGCGCGAAGCGGCCATTGTCCAGCACGACGGCGCCAAGGTTGTCCTTGCCTGACCCGGCATGGCTGACCGCCACCCGGTTGAGCGCTATCGAGGTATCGCTCGAAATCACTTTCAGCCAGTCGGAAGCGAAACGCTCGAGGCTTGCCGCCAGCGAGGTAAGATCGAGCCCCCTGCCATCGACCGGCGCTACCCGCACCTTGGACGCTTGCCACTGCACGGTCGCCGTCAACAACCCGTCGCGGTCGCCAAACCATTTGTAGAGCGTCTCCTTGGAACAGCTTGCCCGTCTGGCCACGGCGGTCATGGTCAGTTGATCGCCCTCCTCGACCAACAGCCGCAATGCCGCATCCAGAACGGCCTTCTGCCGCTCCGTCAGCGTCTCGCTGGTTTCGATGTCGGCGTTTGCTAGCAACACGATCATTCCCAAACGGCAAGGCTGGTCGCCAATCCGGCGGCCGTACCGTACGTTACGGTTCGGCATATTGCGCAATCCGGTCCTCGGCGCAAGGGGGACGAAGAAAAAACTGCAAGTCCCTGCGATGCCACGCATCGCATATGTTAGTCTCCGGCAGGCGGATGACGCAGCCGTCCAAGCAGTGCCGACAGCGCGTTCAACTCATCCGCGCGGAGTTTGGCGCCAACCAGTTCCGCGATCGACCGGCCATAGACGGCCCACATCCGCCGGCGCATCTCCAGCCCTTTGGCCGTGATGCGGATCGTCTGGCCGCGGCCGTCATCGGCCACGGGCAGTTTCTCGACCAGCCGGTCCGCTTCGAGCCGCGCCAGCAGCCGCGAGATGTTGTATTGCGCAAAAAGGGTGCGCTCGATCAACTGAAACGGCCGCAAGCCACCCTCGCCCGCCTCGGCGAGTTCATGCAGCACATCGTACCAGTCGAGCGATGGCAGCCCGCCTTGCTTCAGCGCGTCTTCGGCACTCTCCACCAGCTGGCGCGAAACGCGCATCAGGCGAGCCCATGCCTTGATGGCGTCCGGCGAAGGCGTGGTGTTCTCGGTCATGGCCCACATTAGGCGATAGATGCAGATGCATCAAGCTTGACGATCGATGCACACGCATCTACATAGATGCAACTGCATCAATTCTGAGAGACAGATCCATGAAGCATGACAAACTCATTCTCGTCAGCCACCCTCTCTGTCCTTACGTCCAGCGCGCGGCGATCTCGCTGACCGAAAAAGGCGTGCCGTTCGAACGCATCGACATCGACCTCGCCGACAAGCCGCACTGGTTCAAGGCGATCTCGCCGCTCGGCAAGGTTCCGTTGCTGCGCTTGCCGCGGAATGGCGAGGAGACGGTAATCTTCGAGTCGGCTGTCATTCTCGAATTCCTCGAAGAGACACAGGCCAATCCCCTCCACCCCGCCGATCTCTATGCCCGCGCCCGGCACCGTGCCTGGATCGAATTCGGCTCGGCCATCCTCAACGCCATCGGCCGCTTCTATTCGGCCCCCACCGAGGCCGGCTTCCTTGCCGAGACCAGCACGCTGTCGGCCATGTTTGGCCGTCTTGAAGACGAACTGGCGGACGAAGCCCGGCAGGGTGGGCCATGGTTTGCGGGCGACTGTTTCTCGCTCGTCGATGCGGTCCATGGCCCCGTTTTCCGATATCTCGACGCCTTCGACCGGATCGGCGATTTCGGCATCCTGGACGGCAAGCCACGCGTCCAGGCCTGGCGAAAGGCATTGAGCCAACGCCCCTCCATCAGGGACGCCGTTGCACCGGATTATCCGCGGCGGCTGGATGCCTTCCTGCGGGCGAAGGGCTCATTTCTGTCGAGCCATCGAAACGATCTGCCCATCGCGCTTCGGTCAGCCCGATCCGCTTGAACGGATCGATCGCCGTGCCGGCCACCATCGACGCCAGGAACTGCGGCGCCGGCGGGATTTTCGCGATGGTCGCCACCAGCCGGTCACGGATGAACGGCAGCGCCACGGAATCCGATTGGTAGAACGGCGTGAACGCCAGCGACAGCGCCTGGAAGACACGCACATGCCAGCGCCGCGCCCTGGCATAGGCTTCGAGGGCTGCCTCGACATTGTCGGTCTGTGCCAGCGCATGGCTGAGCGCCGCCGCATCGAGCAGCGCCATGTTGGCCCCTTGTCCGAGCTGCGGGCTGGTCGAATGCGCGGCATCGCCGATGATCGCCAGCCGCCGGCCAACCGGAAGCTTCATCGTGTGGTGGCCGTAGCGGGCCAGCGACAGCTGGTCGAAACTGTCGATCTGGCTGGTGTACGCCCGGCTTTGCGGCCACAGCCGGACCACCCTCTCCTTCCAGGCGTCCAGGCCCTTGGCGCGCACCGCGTCGGCATCATCAGGCTTCAGGCTCCAGAAGAAGGCCGCCATCTTTTCAGCCCCCGGTTCCGGACGGCCGATTGGCAGCACGCCGATCATCACGCTCGCTCTGTCGTAGCGCTGCGAAAGCGCGTGCTCGTCGAAGCCCTCGCCGCGCCAGCCGAGCGACGCCCAGAACGCGCCATAGGTGAGCGGCCGCGGCGCGCCTCCATTGTCAGCGCATTGCCGCAGTTTCGAGCGCGAGCCGCTGGCGTCGACGATCAGCTCGAACGGCCCTGCCCTTCGTCCGTTGCCACAGACCAGCGTCGCCCGTTCGCCGGCCTCCACGGCCTCGATCTCGACGTCGGTCTCGATAGCGATGGCCTCGCGCCGGGCGGCGCGGAAAAGCACGCCGAACAGGGCAGCCCGGTGCACCGCCAGGCCGAAACGGCTGCCGCACTGCGCATCGTAGCGGACATCAAGCACGGTGCGGCCAGTCGAGGCGTCGGCGCCATGCAGCCGGTCGATGCGGGCGCCGAGCGCCAGTATGTCGTCGAGCAGGCCGAGATCGGCCAACACGGTCAACCCGGTCGGCTGCAGGATCAGTCCGGAGCCGACGGGCTTGGGTTCCTCGAAGCGCTCGAAGACGGTGACCCTGTGCCCGGTGCGCTTGAGATAGAGCGCCATGGCGAGCCCCGCCGGGCCGGCGCCTGCAATTGCGATATCGTAGGAAATGCCAATGCCCCCAAGCCGATCTGGCCGGGACAATCCTTCAGCGGCCGGATGAAATCAAGTCGCGGCGGCTCTTCGGCTGTTCAGCCTTGGGCGGCATCAAAATCAGCACGAGCCTCGCGCACCGCATCATGGTTGCGTTCGGCCCACAGGATCAATTGATGAAAGGCGCCGAACATCGAGCGCCCGAGATCGGTTAGGCTGTATTCGACGCTCGGCGGCTTGGTCGGAAACACCTCGCGATGCACATAGCCATCGCGCTGGAGATCGTACAGCGTCTGGGTCAGCATGCGCTGCGAGATGTCGGGCACAAAGCGCCTCAACTCGCCGAAGCGGTAGGGTTGTTCAGCCAGCGCCATCATCAGCAGCGATCTCCATTTGCCGCTGACACCCTGGATGACATCGCGAACCGGACAATTGGCAATATTGCCGCCGCCGCTGATCGCTTTGTAGATTTCCATCTTCGATTTCAGATTGATGACCTTGCCGTCCATGGCTGGTTCCCTGCGCGTGCCTACCTCCCAAAAAACTGCCTTCTTTACGGCACCGGGTCAATTCCTATTTTAGTGCTGGTCTCTTTCTGAGACTACCACTCGACCGCCGTTGCGGCACAATGTCAGGATCTCCCATGACCGAAACCCTCCTCGTTACAGGCGCCTCCGGCCAGCTCGGCCGCGGCGTCGTCAACTTTCTCTTGGACACGCACAAAGTTCTGCCGGCAAACATCATCGCCACCACACGCAATCCAGAAAGCGTTGCCGATCTGGCGGCGCGCGGCGTCGTCGTCAGGGCGGCCGACTTCAACGACGCGGCTTCGCTGGAAACCGCGTTCAAGGGCGCCGACAAGGTGCTGATCATTTCGACCGGCGATCTCGATCTCAAAAGCGGCAGGCGCCTGAAGCAGCACGAAAATGCCGTCGCCGCGGCCAAAAACGCCGGCATTTCGCATTTGTTCTACACCTCGATGCCCAATCCGGAGCCGGTATCGCCGGTCCTGTTTGCCGATGACCACTACAGCACCGAGCAGGCGATCAAGGCGAGCGGCATCCCCTACACGATCTTCCGCAACGGCTGGTACCAGGAGAACCTGTTCCTGGCATTGCCGCACGCGATCGCCTCGGGACGCTGGTATACATCCGCCGGCGAAGGCCGCATCGCCCACGGCGCACGCGACGACATGGCGGCGGCGATCGCCGCAGGCCTTGTTTCCAGCACGACCGACAGCAAGACCTACACCTTGACCGGTCCGCATGCCTATACCACGGCCGAGATCGCGGCTCTGGTAAGCGAGGTCACCGGCAAGCCGCTGGAAGTCATTCAGGTTCCGGATGGGGCGCTGGCCGAAGGTGTGAAGGCGGCCGGCGTTCCCGAGGATTTCGCTGACGTCGTCGTGTCCTTCGACGTCAACACCCGCTCCGGCCGCATCGCCATGGTGACCGACGCGATCGAGGCGCTTTCCGGTAGGACGCCGAAGACCTTGAAGCAATTCCTCGAGGCCAACAAAGCCGCGTTGGCTGGCTGAAAGCAGCGCGGCGGCAGGTCTTTCTCCCGCCGCGTTACTTCGAACTCTTGAGCAGGCCGAGCCGGATCAGGCTTTCTCCGGTGGCGGCCAGTGCGTCTTCGCGCGATCGTGGCGCCCAGCCGAGCATGCGCACCGCCTTGGCGCCGGTGGCATTCTTGACCTTGCCCAATTCCGTCACCAGCTGCGCGGCTTCCGGGTTGAACAGGCCGACGATCCGCACCAGCCAATCGGGAAGCCGCCGCGTGGAAACGCGCGACGCTGCGCCGCCGAGCCGCGTTTTCAAGGTCTGCGCGATTTCCCGCACGGTCATGAAATCGCCCGATACCGCCAGGAAGCGCTCGCCGCGCGCGGCGGGATTGGTCATGGCGCGCACATGCAGGTCCGCCACGTCACGTGCGTCGACAATGCCGAAGGACAGGCGCGGCAACCCGGGCATCGCACCGTTCATCATGCGCTGGACAAATTCCGTGGAGGTCGAATGGTCAGCCCCGAGCACCGGGCCGAAGATGCCGACCGGATTGACGACCGCCAGCTCCAGTCCGCCACCCTCGGCGGCGATAAAATCCCAGGCGGCGCGCTCGGCAAGCGTCTTCGACTTCACATAGGCGCTGACCTTGCCGGTCGGATCGGTCCAGCTTTCCTCCGTGAACGGCCGGCCGTCGGGTGGCATCTTGCCATAGCCGATGGCCGCGAAGGAGGAGGTCAGCACGACGCGTTTCACACCGGCGTCCCGCGCCGCCCGCAACACGCGCAGCGCGCCTTCGCGAGCCGGAACGATCAAATCATCCTCGTGCTTCGGCACGCCGGGCGGGAATGGCGAGGCGACATGAAGAACATAGTCGCAGCCGGCGACCGCTTGCGGCCAGCCCGCATCGATCATGAGGTCGGCGATGGCAAAGGAGAGGCTGCCGCCCGGCTCGGCGCCACCGGCCTTGAGCATGGCCAGAACGTCGGCTTGCCGCTTGGCGGAGCGCACGGTCGTGCGCACGCGGTAGCCCGCCTTCAAGAGTTCGAGGATACAGTGGGCGCCGAGGAAGCCAGACCCGCCGGTGACAAGCACCAATTCGCCGCTCATCCCCAACCTCCCCCATCCATCAGGCCGAGGCGACTGAGCTCGTCAGATCGCCACCTGCGTGCCGATTTCCACGACGCGTCCAGTCGGGATCTGGAAATATTCGGTCGCATCGGCCGCGGTGCGTGCCAGGCCGATGAACAGCCGGTCCTGCCACACCGGCATGCCGGAATTGGGCGAGGCCTTGAGCGAGCGCCGCGACAGGAAGAACGACGTCGTCATGATGTCGAACTTCCAGCCCTGCTTGCGGCAGATCGCCAGGGCGCGCGGGATGTTGGGCTGCTCCATGTAGCCGAAGGTCAGCGTCACCCGCATGAAGAGCTCGTTGACCGTCTCCATCTTGACGCGGTCGCTGTCTGGCACAACCGGTTGCGGCGCCGTCACCACCGAAAGGATGACATTCTGCTCATGCAGCACCTTGTAGTGCTTGAGGCTGTGCATCAGCGCGGTCGGGGCGCTCAAGGGATCGCTGGTCAGGAACACCGCGGTGCCGGACACCAGCTGCGGCTTCTTCTTCAACAGATTGCCGGCGAGGAAATCGAGCGGGATCTCGTTGCGGCGGGTCTTGTCGAACAGATAGCGGCTGCCGCGCACCCATGTCCACATGCCAAGCACGATGGTGAAAGCCACCGCCAGCGATGCCCAGCCGCCTTCGAACACCTTGACGATGTTGGAGGCGAAGAAGCCGATGTCGATGAAGGCAAACAGGGCCGTCAGGCTGATCGCAACCCAGAGCCGCCATTTCCAGATGCGGGTCATGACGACATAGAGCAGCACCGTCGTCACCAGCATGTTGCCGGTCACCGAGATGCCATAGGCCGAGGCGAGCTTGCTGGACTCGCCGAAGCCAACCACCAGCATCATCACCACCAGCGCCAGCAACAGGTTGACGCGCGGCATGTAGATCTGGCCGGACTGTCTTTCCGACGTATGCAGGATTTCGAGCCGCGGCAGCATGTTGAGCTGCACCGCCTGCCGGGTCAGCGAGAAGGCACCCGAAATCACCGCCTGGCTGGCGATGACCGTCGCCGCGGTCGCCAGCACGACCATGGGAATAAGAGCCCAACCCTCGTTCATCTCGAAGAACGGATGGCCGACGACGCCATTCTTGGCCAGCACGAAGGCGCCCTGCCCGGCATAGTTGAGCAGCAGGCAGGGAAACACGATCGACAGCCAGGCGAGCACGATCGGCTTGCGGCCGAAATGGCCGAGATCGGCGTAGAGCGCCTCGGCACCGGTGACGGCGAGGAAGATGGCACCGATCGTCACGAAGGCAACGTCGGGCGAATGGATCAGGAAGGCGACGATATAGTGCGGGCTGATCGCCCACAGGATTTCCGGATCGGCGATGATGTGGTTGAGGCCCGAAAGGCCGATCGCCAGGAACCATACCGCCGTCACCGGACCGAAGACCAGTCCCACGCCGCCCGTGCCGAAACGTTGCACCGCGAACACTATGGCGAGAATGATCAGCGTCAGCGGCACGACATAGGGTTGGAAGGTCGGCGTGACGACATTCATGCCCTCGACCGCCGACAGCACCGAAATCGCCGGCGTGATGACCGCGTCGCCGAAAAACAGCGAGGCACCGACGATGCCGATGCCAAGGATGACCGCCGAGCGCTTCGGGAAACTGCCGCGCGCCAACGCCATCAGCGACAGCACGCCGCCCTCACCGCGATTGTCGGCACGCAGCACGAACATGATGTATTTGATGGTGACGATGATCGTCAGCGACCAGATGATCAGCGACAGCACGCCGAGAATATCGCCGCGTTGGGCAACGCTGCCGTGGGACGATGCCACCAGCGCCTCGCGAAAGGCGTAGATCGGGCTGGTGCCGATATCCCCATAGACCACACCAAGAGCACCCAGCATCAGCACCTTGGTGCTATGCTGTTCGATCTCCGGATGGCTCGACTGTTCGACGGGTTCTGCCTCACTACCAGCATTGGTAAGGGCCATGGGACGACACTCCGATAAGCGCGCGGTGCTCTACGCTTGCTGCAATGCAATATCAAGTGCCGTCACGTGATGGCTCCCATGCCGGCAACGCTAGGCTCCTTGGGAAATGGCCTGTAATCCAATGGGTCGCGGGCTGAATTCGTGGCTTCGGGAGCATGGCGAGCGCCCATAAGACCTGCCGTATCAGCCTTAGATAGCGACTTGCGTGCCGATTTCCACGACGCGTCCGGTCGGGATCTGGAAATATTCGGTCGCATCGGCCGCCGTGCGTGCCAGGCCGATGAACAGCCGGTCCTGCCACACCGGCATGCCGGAGTTGGGCGAGGCCTTGAGCGAGCGCCGCGACAGGAAGAACGACGTCGTCATGATGTCGAACTTCCAGCCCTGCTTGCGGCAGATCGCCAGGGCGCGCGGGATGTTGGGCTGCTCCATGTAGCCGAAGGTCAGCGTCACCCGCATGAAGAGCTCGTTGACCGTCTCCATCTTGACGCGGTCGCTGTCTGGCACCACCGGTTGCGGCGCCGTCACCACCGAAAGGATGACATTCTGCTCATGCAGCACCTTGTAGTGCTTGAGGCTGTGCATCAGCGCGGTCGGGGCGCTCAAGGGATCGCTGGTCAGGAACACCGCGGTGCCGGACACCAGCTGCGGCTTCTTCTTCAACAGATTGCCGGCGAGGAAATCGAGCGGGATCTCGTTGCGGCGGGTCTTGTCGAACAGATAGCGGCTGCCGCGTATCCAGGTCCACATGATCAGCCCCATCAGGCAGGCAACCGTGATCGATACCCAACCGCCTTCGAATATCTTCACGATGTTTGCCAGGAAGAAGCCGCTGTCGATGACGCCGAACAGCAAGGTCAGCGCCAGGGCGCCTGCCAGCCGCCATTTCCAAAGCTTGCGCATCACCACGAACAGCAGGATCGTTGTCATCAGCATTTCGCCGGTGACCGAGATGCCATAGGCGGAAGCCAGGGAGCTCGAGCTGCCGAAACCGACGACCAGCAGCATCACCCCCAAAGCGATGAGCAGGTTGACGCGCGGCATGTAGATCTGGCCGAGTTGCATTTCGGACGTATGCTGCACCTCGATGCGTGGCAGAAGGTTGAGCTGCACCGCCTGGCGGGTCAGCGAAAAGGCACCCGAGATGACTGCCTGGCTGGCGATGACGGTCGCGGCCGTCGCCAGTCCCACCATCGGCATCAGCGCCCAGTCGGGCAGCATCTGGAAGAATGGATTGGTCGGCCTCCCGTCATTGGCCAGCACAAAGGCGCCCTGCCCGAAATAGTTGAGCAGCAAGCATGGAAAAACCACGGAAAACCAAGCCAACACGATAGGCTTGCGTCCAAAATGGCCGAGATCGACATAGAGCGCCTCGGCCCCGGTCACCGCCAGGAACACAGCGCCGACGGTGACGAAGGCGGCCGTGGGTGTGCTGGCGAGATAGACGACCGCGTAATAGGGATTGATGGCCAGCAGGATCGACGGGTCGTCCGTCAGATGATAGAGCCCCGCGACGCCGATGGCCAGGAACCACAGCGCGGTCACCGGCCCGAACACCGCCGCCACCTTCCCCGTGCCGAAGCGCTGCACCGAGAACAGCACGGCCAGGATGACCAGCGTGATCGGCACGACGTAAGCGTCCAGTGTCGGGGTCACCACCCTGAGGCCCTCGACCGCCGACAGTACGGAGATGGCCGGCGTTATGATCGAATCGCCGAAAAACAACGCTGCGCCGCAAAGGCCGATCGCCAGGATGAGCCGCGCTCCCTTGGGATAGGCGCTGCGCGCCAGCGACATCAGCGACAGCGTGCCGCCCTCGCCCTTGTTGTCGGCACGAAGCACGAAGGCGACATATTTTATGGTCACGATGATCGTCAGCGCCCAGACGATCAGCGACAGCACGCCAAGCACGTGAACGCGCGTATCGATACCGGGCGAAGCGTGAAGCGCCTCGCGGAAGGCGTAGATCGGGCTGGTGCCGATATCACCATAGACGACACCGAGCGCACCCAGCATCAGAACCTTGGTGCTTTGCTTTTCGGCCCCTGAATGGCTCGATTGCTCGACGGTTTCGGCCTCGCTAACGCGACTGGCAAGGTCCATGGACCACTCCCCGACAAGCGCGCGGCGCTTCATGCATGCTGCGATGCGATGTCAATCGCACGCTATGGCTGCCATACCTGCAAAGCGACGCTCTCCACCCCTACCAGCCGCAGGCTCTGAGAAACCGACCCACCGTGCCGGCCATGCCATACTCCAACGCATCGGCTGTCAACCCATGTCCGATCGACACTTCGGCCAATGCCGGAATACGCCTTGCCAGCGCCGGCAGATTGTCCACTGTCAGATCGTGCCCGGCATTGACCTGAAGGCCGGCGGCGAATGCTGCATCGGCGGTTTTTCCAAGTCTTTCCAGCTCGTTAGCGGCCTTTTCGGAATCGGAATGGTAGCTGCCATAGGGGCCGGTATAGAGTTCGATCCGGTCGGCGCCGGTGTCGCGCGCCGCCGTCACGCCGGCAGGATCGGCATCGGAAAACAACGACACCCTGAAACCGCTCTTCTTCAGACGCCTGACGACCGGTGTCAGGAAAGCCGAGTCGGCGGCAAAGTTCCAGCCATGATCGGAAGTTGCCTGTGCCGGGTCATCGGGAACCAGCGTCACCTGTTCGGGCTGATGTTTTTCCACAAGCGCCAGGAAATCCTCGCTCGGGTAGCCCTCGATGTTGAACTCGGCTTGCGGAAACTCATCGTCGATCAGCGCCCTGATCTCGGGCAGGTCGGAATGCCTTGTGTGACGTTCGTCGGGACGTGGGTGGACCGTCAGCCCGTGCGCCCCGGCGGCAAGGGCAAGGCGGCCGACACCGATCACGCTTGGCCATGGCAGGTCGCGCCGGTTGCGCAGCATGGCGATGGCGTTGAGGTTGACGGAAAGCTTTGCGGGCATGGGCTGGCGTCCGTGAGATCAGGCGGTTGGCGCGCGCCGTTCAGCCGCGGCGCGCTTGAGACCGGGCATCTATAGCGCCTTTGACGGGAACAGATAGGGGGTTTTCGGTGTTCCAGAAGACCGCTATTTCCGCCAAAGGAGGCTCCGCCCGTGAATTTCCTGCAATCCGTGCCGGCGATCCGTCGCATCGACACCGATCGCGACGACCTGTTCGCAATCGATGTGGTCGGGCATGTCGCGGCGGCCGATGCGGAAAACCTGTTCGGCCTGCTGGAAGCGGCGTACGCGCTCCACCAGCGAATCGACGTGGCCGTGCGCATGGTCGATCACGACGGCGTCGATTGGACCGACATCTCCGACGAAACCCTCAAGCAGGGTGCCGTCCACGCACTGGAGCACATAGGCCGCTGCGCGGCAATCGGCACACCCGACTGGACGGCGGACGCACGACACGCCTTGCCGGCTTCGTCACCCATCGAATTCAGGCATTTCAAGGCCGAGGACGAAGCCGACGCCTGGGAATGGCTCGGGGTCCAGCGGGTCGGTGCGCGAGAGAAGCCATCGTCGTAACGCTACCTGACGATGGTCAGCCGCTCGGCGGCCCGGGTTATCGCGGTATAGAGCCAGCGCTGGCGCGTTTCCTTGAAGGCCCAGCTTTCATCGAACAGAACGATCTCGTTCCACTGCGAACCCTGCGCCTTGTGCACGGTCAGCGCGTAGCCGTAGTCGAAATCGTCGAAGCGCTTCTTCTGCTGCCAGGGGATTTCGGCATCCGGATCCTCGAATGCCGCCTTGAGCAGCTTGATCTTGGCGACGCCGCGGTCCGGATCGTCCTCTTCGGGCGAAACCAGAAGGTTGATGCCGGGCTTCACCGTCTCGCGCGACGAGGTCATCACCTTCCACAGCGAACCGTTGAGCAGCCCCTTGGCGGGATCGTTGCGCAGGCAGACCAGCTTGTCGCCGGCCTGCGGATAGTCGGCATTGAAGCCCTTGAGCTCGCGCAGGCGCTGGTTGTAGCGGCGGCGCGTGCGGTTGGTGCCGACCAGCACCTGGTCCGCCCTGAGCACCAACTCTTGGTTGACGTCTTCCTTGCCGATGACCTGCGCCGTGCCGTAGTCGCCGCGCATGAATTCTCGGCCCTCGCGCACGTCGAGCGCCAATCGCAGGATCGGATTGTCGCGCGCCTGCCGGTGGATTTCGGTGAGCAGGAAATCCGGCTCGTGGTCGGTGAAGAAGCCGCCGCCCGAGATCGGTGGCAACTGGCCAGGGTCGCCCAGCACCAGGATCGGCGTGCCGAAACTCATCAGGTCGCGGCCGAGCTGCTCGTCGACCATCGAGCATTCGTCGATGACGACCAGCTTGGCCCGCGAGATCGGGCTCTGCCGGTTGAGCGAGAAGGTCGGCGACATCGAGGTCTTGCCTGTCACCTCGTCCTCTACCGATTCCTCGCCCTTGGGCCGGTAGATCAGCGAATGGATGGTGCGGGCATTGACCGCCCCTTTGGAGCGCAGCACCTGCGCTGCCTTGCCGGTGAAGGCGGCGAACTGCACCTGGCCGTCGACATGCTCGGCGAAATAGCGCGCCAGCGTCGTCTTGCCGGTGCCGGCATAGCCGAACAGCCGGAACAGCTGCGGCTGGCCCTCTTTGAGCCAGCGGGCAACCGCTTGCAGCGCCTCGTCCTGTTGGGGTGAAAATTCCATCTGATCGTGTGACCGGATTCGCAGGGGAAAGACAAGGTCGATGCGGCAATGCCGCCGACAGTGCAAGCTATCAGGGGTGAATTAGAACGTAAAGGGAACGAATTGATCGGGTGTTTCAGTTCATGCCATGAACGGAATGACTATAGATATTGAGCGATGGACGGCTGATCGATCACCCAGAGCCAGCTTCCGTCATCTTGCCGGCGAGCGATTTCGGCAGTCACCAAGCCGCTGGGAAGGCGGGTCGAAGTGAGCGCCAGATCGCCGCAGACTATCGCCGGACGCTGATCTCCGAGATCAAATCGCCGCCCGGCTGCCACCAACTCAGCGTAGAAACTGCTGATAGCGTCGCGGCCGCGGGCGAACTGTCCGTTGCCGATGTCCAAGACAGCATCGGCTTCGTAAAGAGCCGTCATTCCGCCGACGTCTCCCGCTTGTTCGCGAAGAACCAGTAGCCGCGCCAGATCCTGTGGATCGCGAACATCACCAGGCATCGTTGGTTTCCTCAGACAGCGAACTCTCAACTAAAAATCAGTCGGCCGATTGAAAGTTCCCCGTCAGATCCCAGGATCGTTCTCAAGCAGGATCGTTCTCAAGCAGGATCGGCTTGCCGTGCGGGGTGGCATGGGCGGCACGCTCCCAGGCTTGCGCCATCGCGTCGACATCCGCCCTGGCGGCCAACCCCTTCGACGCAAGGAGGCTTTCCAGCGCTGCCAGCCAATGTTCGTAATAATCGTGGCCGTCAGCCGCGGCGTCCGGCTTCTTCACCTGCGCCGACAGGGCATCCGCCCACTCGTTCCACGAGAACAGGCCCTTGTCGTGCAGAGCAACCGTCAAGGCGAAGGCCTCGGCCTGCCAGGGCTCTGCAAACACCGGGGCATCGACCCCCGGCGGCAAATCGGCGGCGGTCCCTTCAGGCCGGCTCAAGATAGCTCTCCCAGGCGTCGATCGATACGGTCAGCGTCGGGTCGGCGCCCTCGCCCCAGATCTCCGTGCCATCGAAAACCACCGTGTAGACCCATTGCGGGTTCTCGCCTTGCCCGTGCGCGTTGGTGTCGGGAAAGACGAAGCCGTCGCGCACCGCCTCGATCGTGCCCTGTCTGCCGCGCGCATAGCGCGGCAGCCTGGTGTGGCCGGTCGGGTTGAAATTCTTTGTCCGCACGGCGTCGCCAGCCTTGAAGCGCGGCGCCGTCTCGACCGGCCGGTTGCATGGGCCGCCCTTGGCCAGAACGGCCGGAACGTTTTCCGCCTTCAGCACTCGTTTCGGCGTCGTCGCCGCATCGATCGCCTCGCCCGCCTTGAGATCGCGTTCGCTGACGAAACCATGCCGCTTGAGCAAGGTCTCCAGCGCCTTGATCCAGATCTGGTAATAGCTGGAGCCATAATAGTCGGCCGGATGCAGCGATTCCCGCGCGTGCCGGCTTTCGTCGATGTTCCAGGCTCCCATGGCGCCGGCCGTCAGCGTCACGCCGAGCGCCCGCCTCTCCCAATCCGCATGGAAATAGGGTTCATCTTTTTCAGGGACCACGGGCCCGAACCCCATCTGTCCGCCGAGATCCTGGGGACCGTTCATGCCGGCTCCCCCGTCTGTTCCGGTTCTTTGGCCAGCGCCGTGCCGATCATCGCGTCACGGCTCACCAGATCGGCCAGTTGCTCCTCGCTCCAGCCTTCGGTGCCCTGCGGCCGTTGTGGCACGACGAGATAGCGCAGCTCCGCGGTCGAATCCCAGACGCGGATCTTCTTGTCCACCGGCAGCGTCAGCCCGAATTCCTCGAGCACGCCGCGCGGGTCGATGACGGCGCGTGAACGATAGGGCGGCGCCTTGTACCAGACAGGCGGCAGCCCGAGCACCGACCACGGATAGCAGGAGCACAGCGTGCAGACGACGAGATTGTGCGTGTCATCGGTGTTGAACACCGCATGCATGTGCTCGCCCTGCCGGCCGGTGTAGCCGAGCGATTCGATGGCCGCCGTCGCGTCGCGCCTCAGCCAGTCGGCATAGGCAGGATCGCTCCAGGCTTTCGCCACCACCCTGGCGCCGTTGCGCGGACCGATCTTGGTCTCGTAGGTATCGACGATGACGTCGATCGCGGCCGGATCGATCAGCCCCTTGCGAGTCAGGATTGTCTCCAGCGCGCGCACCCGGGCGGCAAACGGATCGAGTTCGTTGTCGTGGTCATGATCATGGGACATTGCCACAAACTATGGCTCCGATCCGCCGGCCGCAAGCATGACGGCTTGGGCCAGCTTTTATCCGGACCGCATCAAGCCGTTACTCGGCGGCCGTTTTCTGCGGCTCGCCCTGGATGTCATCATTGGTGCCGAACAATGACGGCTGATCGCCTACGTCGACAACATGCAACTCCGCCTTGCGCTTCGGCATCAGTCCGACCAGCCAGCCCGAGAAATTCTCCATGTAGACATAGATCACCGGCGTCACGAACAGGGTCAGCGCCTGCGAGGCGAGCAGGCCTCCGACGACCGCGACACCCAGCGGCTGGCGGAGTTCCGCGCTGGCGCCGGTGCCGAGCGCGATCGGGAAGGTGCCCATAAGTGCTGCCAGCGTCGTCATCATGATCGGCCGGAAACGCATCAGGCAGGCCTTGTGGATGGAATCGGTGGCCGACATGCCTTCTCGTCGCAGTTCGAGCGCGACGTCGACCATCATGATGCCGTTCTTCTTGACGATGCCGATCAGCATCAGGATGCCGATCACAGCGATAACGGAGAGATCCATGCCAGCGAAGCGCAAAGCAACGAGGGCGCCAAGCACCGCCGACGGCAGGCCGGTCAGAATGGTGAGCGGGTGGATGAAGCTCTCATAGAGGATGCCGAGCACGATGTAGATGGTCAGGATGGCGCCGCCGATCAGCAGGCCCTGGTTGGCAAGCGAATCCTGGAAGGTCTTGGCGGTGCCGGCGAAGGACGTCGAGATCGCCGTCGGCATGCCGATCTGCTCCTTCAGCGCGCTGATGCGGGCCGTACTGTCGCCGAGCGCCACGCCTTGCGGCAAATTGTAGGAGATGGTCACCGCCGGAAGCTGGCCGAGCTGGTTGACCGTCAGGGCGCCGGCCGTGCGGTCGACGCGCGCGAAGGCGCCGAGCGGAACCAGGCTGCCGCTCGCCGTCCGCATCTGGATGGCGAGCATCCGCTCGGGTGACCATTCGATCTTGGGATCGAGCTCGGTGATGACCTCATAGCTGTCAGCCGAGCCGAAGATCGTCGACACCTGGTCGGTGCCGAACCCGCCATAGAGAGCGGTGCGCAGCGTGTCGGTGTCGATGCCGAGCTGGGCGGCCTTGTCGCGATCCACCACCAGCGATGCCTGCAGCGCATTGTTCTGCAAATCGCTGGTGACGTCGGTGAAGGTCGCATGATCGGCCGCCATCGCGTCATTGAGTTTCTGTGCCCAGATATCGGTCTGGCCGGTGTCCAGCCCCTGAACCACGAGCTGGTAGGCGCTGGCCGACGAGCGCGAACCCAGTCTCAGGTTCTGCACCGGCTGCATGTAGGTCTCGATGCCCGCCACGCCGGCCAGTTGCTTGCGCAGATCCGAAAGCACCTTCTCGATATCGGGACGCTGGTCCTTGCCCTTGAGCTGGACGAAGAGCTGCCCCTGGTTGAGCGCATTGTTGCCGCTGCCCGCCGACCACGCGACATGGTCGACATAGGGCGAATGCGAGAACACGCTGGCCACCTGCCCCTGCAGCTTGGCCATGGCGTCGAACGAGATGTCCTGGCGCGCGATGGTCGTCACCGAGATCTGGCCGATATCCTCCTGCGGGAAGAAGCCCTTCGGCGATACCTGGATCAGCCACACCGACGCCGCCGCGGTGCCGATGAAGACGAGGAACACCAGGAAGGTGTGCCGCAGGCAGAAGCTGAGGACGCGGTCGTAGCCGCGCGTGATGAAATCGCGCTTGTGGCCCGCACCGTGTGCTTCGCGGTCGGCCTTGGTCACCGACAGCAGCCGCGAGCACAGCATCGGCGTCAGCGTCAGCGACACGAACATCGACGCCAGGATGGCGACCGTCACCACGACGGCGAACTCGTTGAAGATGCGCCCGATCACGCCGCCCATCAGAAGCACCGGGATGAACACGGCGACCAGCGAGATCGAGATCGAGATGATGGTGAAGCCGATTTCGCGCGCGCCCTTCAGCGACGCGTCGAAGGCAGACAGCCCATCCTCCTCCATATGGCGGAAGATGTTTTCGAGCATCACGATGGCGTCGTCGACGACAAGGCCAACCGCGAGCGTCAGTCCCATCAGCGAGATGTTGTCGATGGAAAAGCCGAACAGGAACATCGCGCCGAGCGTGGCGATCAGCGAGATCGGCACCGCCACGGCCGGAATGATGGTCGCCGTCACCCGGCGCAGGAACACGAAGATCACCATCACCACCAGCGCGATGGTCAAAAGCAGCGTGAACTGCACGTCGTCGACGGCCTGGCGGATCGAGGTCGAGCGGTCGTTGAGCAGCTTGATCTGGGCCGCGGCCGGCATCTGGTCCTGGAAGGACGGCAGCATCGCCTTGACCTTGTCGACGACGTCGACCGTGTTGGCGTCGGGCTGGCGCTGGACGGCCATGATGATCGCGCGGGTACCGTCATACCAACTCGCCGTCGTCGTGGTCTGCACGGAATTGACGACGCGGGTCACCTCGCCCAGCCGCACCGGGTGGCCGTTCTTGGTGGCGATGATGAGGTTGGAGAAGCCGGCGGCGTCGGTCAACTGGGTGTTGGCGGTGATGGTCAGCTGCTGCTTGTTGTTCTGCAGCACGCCGAGCGGCGTGTTGCTGTTGGCGGACGCGACCGCCGCCTGCAGCTGATCGATCGAGATGCCGCGGGCGGCAAGCGCGGTCGGGTCGATCTGGATGCGCACCGCGTATTTCTGCTGGCCGAAGATCGAGACCTGCGCCACCCCGTCGATGGTCGACAGCGACGGCGAGATGACGTTTTCGGCGAAGGCATCGAGGTCGGTCAGCGGAACCGTGTCGCTGACCAGCGACATCAAAAGGATCGGCGCGTCGGCCGGATTGACCTTGCGATAGCTCGGCGGCGACGTCATCTGCGGCGGCAATGATTTCTGCGTGCGCGCGATCGCCGCCTGCACGTCGGCCGCCGCCGCGTCGATATCGCGGTTGAGCACGAACTGGATGGCGATCGAAGTCTGACCAAGCGAGTTCGTGGTCGAAATCGAATCGATGCCGGCGATGGTCGCGAACTGCTTGATCAGCGGCGTCGCCACCGACGTCGCCATGGTTTCCGGCGAGGCGCCGGGCAGCGAGGCCGAGACGTTGACCACCGGGAATTCGGCGCTGGGCAGTGCGGCCACCGGCAGGAATTTGTAGGCGAACAGTCCGCCCAGCACGAGAGCGAACGACATCAGGAGCGTGGCGACGGGCCTGCGAATGCAGAATTCGGAGATCATTGGGCCGCCCCGCCGGCATTGGTCGCCTCGGCCACCTTGGGCGCTGCCGTGGAGGCGCCCTCATGCACGGCGGCACCGTTCTTCAACCTGGTCTGGCCTTCGGTGACCACCTTCTCGCCAGCTTTCACTCCCTGGCTGATGGCGCTGTTCTCGCCTTCGGTCAGCGCCACTTGCACCGGCCGCATCTCGACGGTGTTGTCGGGCTTGACCACATAGACGAACGGCCCCTTCTGGCTCGGCTGCACCGCGACCGTGGGAACCGAGGTCATCCGCGGCATGACGCCGGCGTCGAGGACGACATTCACATATTGGCCCGGCCACAGCGAGAGATCGGCGTTCGGTATGCTGGCTCTCGTGGCGATGGTGCCGGAAGCCGTGTCGACGCTGGAATCGACGAAATCGAGCGTACCCTTGCCGATCGGCGTCGGGTCGCCGTCCTGGGTCAGCGTCACCGCCCCTTGCTGCGGATTGGCCAGCGCCTTGTGCAGCAGCGCAAGGTTGCTTTCCGGCAGATTGAAGTTCACCTGCAGCGGGTCCATCTGGGTGATGGTCACCAACGGCGTCGCCGTGCTGCTGTTGCCATTGCTGACGGTGACAAGATCGCCGACGGCGACATTGACGGCACCCAGCCTGCCGGCGATCGGCGCTGTGATAGTGGCAAAGCCAAGCTGGACGTTGTCGGCATCGATCGTCGCTTTGTCGGCATCGACGGTCGCCGCCGCGGCCTTCTGCGCGGCAACCGCCTGGTCGTAGGTTTGCTGCGTGCCGGCCTGCTTGGCGACGAGATCCTTGGCGCGCTGAAGATCGGAATTCGAGCTGGCGAGCAGGGCTTGGTCCTTGGCGAGCGTCGCCTGGTCCTTGGCGAGCTGCGCCTTCAGCGCTCGGTCATCGAGCGAAAGCAGGAGATCGCCGGCCTTCACCATCTGTCCGTCCTTGACGTCGATGGAGACGATCTGGCTGGACACCCGCGCGTTGATATTGACCACCGCCGGAGAGGAGACGAAGCCGATGGCATAGCGCCGGATCGGGAAGTCGGCCGTCGTCGCCGTCGCCGAGACGATCGAGGCCGAACGCGCACCATTGCCGCCAGCCGCCTGCTTGCCGCCTGCCTGTTTGTCCCCAGCCTGAGTGTCCCGGGCCTGCTTGTCAGATGCCTGCTTGTCCGATGCAGCCGCGACCTGCTTTGCGCCGATCAACTGTTGGGCCCGGCTCAGTGCGTCGGGAGACAGATAGAGCCAGGCAGCACCCGCGCAGGCGACCGCCAGCAAAGAAAGAATGACTTTTCCACGCATCGACAAAAGGCCCTCTCTGTCCGACACGCCATAGCCAGGTGGTCGTATTCTAGCGCAACTCACGGCTCACTGCCGCGATTTCGCCGAATAGATAGGACACGCCTTTGTCGGAAAAGGGCCAAAACACGGCATTACGAAGATTTAATGTGCACTGCACAATGGATGTGCACCCGGCATGGCCGCTGGCCGAAGCTACGACGAGCCCCGAGGAAGTCCTATTTCAACATCGGCCAAAGCGTCGCCGCCAGCAGCACGCCCATGCCGATGTTGAACCATTTCAGCCGTACCGGATCCGACAGGAAACCGCGCAGCGCCGTGCCGAATCCCGCCCATACCGAGACGCTCGGCAGGTTGACGATGGTGAAGGCCACCGAGATCAGCGCCACCGACAGGAAAGGGTGCTCCGGATTGCTGTAGACGGCCATGGCGGTGATCGCCATTACCCAGGCCTTGGGATTGACCCACTGGAACGCCGCCGCATCGATGAAGCGCATCGGTCGCCCGCTTGCCTCGCCCTTGCCTGCGAACGAGCGCGACATGGCGATCTTCCAGGCGAGGTAGAGCAGATAGGCGGCGCCGGCGATCTTCAACGCCGTATGCAGCGCCGGAAACGCCGTCAGCACGGCACCAAGGCCAAGGCCGACGGCAAGCAGCAGCACCAGGAAACCGATGCTGATGCCAAGCATATGCGGCACGCTCCTGACCAGGCCGAAATTCACACCTGAAGCCAGCAGCATCAGATTGTTCGGCCCCGGCGTGATCGAGGTCACGAAGGCGTAGACCAAAAGTGCGAGGAATGCGTCGAGGGTCATGACGGCTCACAAAGGTCAGTAATGTTGACTAAATCGACCGGGCGCCGGACGCAACTTCATTCGATTGGTCCAATGCGCCCGCCGCGATCCGACGGCTGATTTCCCGGGCGCGCCCGACCGGATAAATTGGGGCGATCAGTCTCGACGACGGCTATACTTCAGCCACCAAAGAAACCAACTGAAGACGACGATGCATCCGGCATGGAAGAAGATTCCATCCCAGAATCTCGTTGGATTGTCTGCATAGGCGACCCATTCAACGGTTCGTCCGACAGGGACAGTCATCGTCACCCAGGCATGGGCAAGCACCCAAATCGAGAATGCGATCATGGCGTACATCATCACATGTATCGCCAGTTCTTGTCGCGGGGTCATGCGCCACCAATTCTCAAACCGTCTTTCGGACTGCCTTGTCCCAACGTGAATGCAGAATCTGAACGCCGTATGAATTCTTACATCCCCTGCGGGCCGCGGTTCATCGCCGCCACGCCGGTGCGGCAGATCTCGACCAGGCCGAGCGGCTTCATGATGGCGATGAACTGGTCGAGCTTGGAGCCCTTGCCGGTGATCTCGAAGATGAAATGTTCGGTGTTGGCGTCGATGACCGACGCGCGGAAAGCGTCGGCCAGCCGCAGCGCCTCGACGCGGGCTTCGCCGGTGCCGGCGACCTTGACCAATGCCAGTTCCCGCTCCAGCGGCCGCTCCTGGCCGAACTCGTGCGAACGCACGGTAAGGTCGACCACGCGGTGCACCGGAACGATGCGCTCGAGTTGATGCTTGATCTGCTCCAGCACATGCGGCGTGCCGCGGGTCACGATGGTGATCCGCGACAGGTGCTTTTCATGTTCGGTCTCGGAAACGGTCAGGCTCTCGATGTTGTAGCCGCGACCGGAGAATAGCCCGATGACCCGGGCAAGCACGCCCGGCTCGTTGTCGACCAGCACGGAAAGCGTGTGGTTTTCCGGCCGCTCCGTCTCCTTGGCGATGAAGTAGGCGGAGCCGGTCGGTTGAAGATGCTGTGCGTTCATGACATGAATCTCGATTTCAAACTCTTGATCTAACGATCTGTTTCCGCACGGCTTCTCGCGACAGCCCTGCCCTGGCTTCGCGCTCTAGACCAGTTCCCTGCCCTTGGCGTCGATGGCGTTGGCCACGGCCTCGTCCGTCGCCTCGTCCGGCAGCAGCATCTCGTTGTGTGCCTTGCCCGACGGGATCATCGGGAAGCAGTTGGCGAGCGTCGCCACCCGGCAGTCGAACAGCACCGGCTTCCTGACCGAAATCATCTCCTTGATCGCGTCGTCCAGCTCGTCGGGCTTTTCGCAGCGGATGCCGTGGCCGCCATAGGCTTCCGCCAGCTTGACGAAGTCCGGCATCGCCTCGGTGTAGGAATGCGACAGCCGGTTGCCGTGCAGCAGCTGCTGCCACTGGCGCACCATGCCCATGTACTGGTTGTTGAGGATGAAGATCTTGATCGGAGCATCGTGCTGCACCGCCGCGCTCATCTCCTGCATCGTCATCTGCACCGAGGCGTCGCCGGCGATGTCGACGACCAGCGCATCGGGATGCGCGATCTGCACGCCGAGTGCTGCCGGCAGGCCGTAGCCCATCGTGCCCAGCCCACCTGACGTCATCCAGCGGTTCGGCTTCTCGAAATGATAATGCTGCGCTGCCCACATCTGGTGCTGGCCGACCTCGGTGGTGATGTAGGTGTCCATGTCCTTGGTCAGTTCGTAGAGCCGCTGGATAGCGTATTGCGGCATGATGACCTCATGGTTCATCTTGTAGGCGAGTGAATCGCGACCGCGCCATTTGGCGATCTGCTCCCACCAGGGATAGAGCGCCTTCTTGTCGGCCTTGGCGGTCGCCCGCCACAGCCGCACCATGTCCTCCAGCACCCGGCCGACATCGCCGATGATAGGCACTTCGGTGTGCACGTTCTTGTTGATGGACGACGGGTCGATGTCGATGTGGATCTTGCGCGAGTTCGGCGAGAACGCTGTCAGCCGGCCGGTGATGCGGTCGTCGAAGCGCGCGCCGATACAGATCATCACGTCGCAGTCATGCATGGCCATGTTGGCTTCGTAGGTGCCGTGCATGCCGAGCATCCCCAGCCAGTTCTTGCCCGACGCCGGATAGGCGCCGAGCCCCATCAGCGTCGAGGTGATCGGGAAGCCGGTGAGATCGACCAGTTCGCGCAAGAGATGGCTCGCCTCCGGGCCGGAATTGATGACGCCTCCGCCCGAGTAGATGATCGGCTTCTTCGCGGTCGCCATCAGCTCGACCGCCGCCTTGATCTTCTCCAGATCGCCCTGGACCTTGGGCTGGTAGCTGGTGCGCGGCGCGATCTGCGGCGGGACATAAAATCCCTTGGCGAACTGCACGTCCTTCGGAATGTCGACGACCACCGGGCCGGGACGGCCGGTCGTGGCGACATGGAAGGCCTCGTGTATCGTCGCCGCGAGTTCGTTGACGTCCTTCACCAGCCAGTTGTGCTTGGTGCAGGGGCGCGTGATGCCGACCGTATCGCATTCCTGGAACGCGTCGGAGCCGATGAGCGACGTCGGGACCTGCCCGGTCAGGCAGACCAGCGGGATCGAATCCATCAAAGCGTCCTGCAGCGGCGTCACCGCATTGGTGGCGCCGGGGCCGGAGGTCACCAGCATGACGCCGGCCTTGCCGGTCGAGCGCGCATAGCCTTCGGCCGCGTGGCCCGCACCCTGCTCGTGCCGCACCAGAATGTGCTCGACCTCGTCCTGCTGGAAGATCTCGTCGTAGATCGGGAGAACCGCGCCGCCGGGATAACCGAAGACATGCTTGACGCCATTGTCCTTCAGCGCCTGCACCACCATTTCGGCGCCCGTCATTTCGGCTCTTGGCATTTCGCGCCGTTCACTTTGTCCGTTGCTCATCGGTTTGGTCCCGTACTGTCGCCCTTTGGGCGTTGCCATTTGGCTGCTGCTGGTCGTTTAGTCGTGTTTTAGGCAATAAAAAAGGCCCCCGAGGGAGCCTGTGTGTTGCGCATGGGAGGTTTTCGCCCGGCGGTTACACCGCCTTGCCCACGCGCCTTCCTACGAGAATGAGTGCCTTTTTCATGATGGCGGACACTAAGGGCGGGCAAGGCAGGCTGTCAACGGCAAAAATCGCGACGCCGATGAAGCCGCTTCCCAATTTGAAAAATACCCGTCACGATTTCGCGACGGACACGGCGTCAAACCGGCTTGGCAGCATGTTTTCCGGATAAGTCCTTGAAGCCACGCGAAACTATGGTGGGGCGTGACGAAGGCTATTCTCATTGCCAATACTTGATTGTCCGGCTTTGCAAGTCGGGAGGAGCAACCATGACGGCCTGGATTTCACGGAGGAAAACTTATGCTCGACAAGCCCCCAGACAAGAAACTGTCCGACCTGCTCGATCAATTCGGCGCTGCCCTGGCCGCCAATGACATCGAGAAGGCAGTCGGCTGTTTTCAGGAGGACTGCTACTGGCGCGACCTCGTCACCTTCACCTGGAACATCAAGACCATGGAAGGCAAAGACCAGGTCCGCGACATGCTGAAGAGCCAGTTGTCGAAGACCAAGCCATCACGCTTTGCCATCGCCAGGGATGAGGACGCGACCGAGAGCGACGGGCTGATCGAAGGCTGGATCAGTTTCGAGACCGAAGTGGCGCGCGGCTTTGGCCATGTCAGGCTGAAGGACGGCAAGATCTGGACGCTGCTGACCACCATGGTCGAATTGAAAGGCCATGAGGAACCGGCGGGCTTCGCGCGGCCGATGGGCGCCAGGCATGGCTCGGGCAAGAACCGCCCGACATGGAAGGAAGAACGCGAGAAGGAGGCGGCCGAACTCGGCTTCAAGACGCAGCCCTACACGGTCATCATCGGCGGCGGCCAGGGCGGCATCGCGCTCGGCGCGCGGCTGCGGCAGCTCGGCGTGCCGGCCATCATCATCGAGAAGAACGAGCGCGCCGGCGACAGCTGGCGCAAGCGCTACAAGTCGCTCTGCCTGCACGATCCGGTCTGGTACGACCATCTGCCCTATATCGATTTCCCGAAGAACTGGCCGGTCTTCTCGCCCAAGGACAAGATCGGCGACTGGCTGGAAATGTACACCAAGGTGATGGAGCTGAACTACTGGTCCTCGACCGAGGCCAAGAGCGCCTCCTATGACGAGGAGAAGAAGGAATGGACCGTCGTCGTCCACCGCGACGGCAAGGACATCACCCTGAAACCCAAGCAGCTGGTGCTGGCCACCGGACAGTCCGGCAAGGCCAATCTGCCGAACTTCAAGGGCATGGAGAATTTCAAGGGCGACCAGCATCACTCCTCGAAGCATCCCGGCCCCGATGCCTATGCCGGCAAGAAGGCGGTTGTCATCGGCTCCAACAATTCCGCCCACGACATCGCCGCCGCGCTTTGGGAGGCCGGCGCCGACGTCACCATGGTGCAGCGCTCGAGCACCCATATCTCCAGATCCGACACGCTGATGGAAATCGGCCTGGGCTCCCTCTACTCGGAACAGGCGGTTCAGAACGGCATCACCACAGCCAAGGCCGATCTGATCTTTGCCTCCCTGCCCTACAAGATCCTGCACGAATTCCAGATCCCGGCCTATGCCGAGATGAAGAAACGCGACGCGGCGTTCTACAAGGGACTGGAGAAGGCCGGTTTCATGCTCGACTGGGGCGACGACGAGTCAGGCCTGTTCATGAAGTACCTCAGGCGAGGCTCCGGCTACTATATCGATGTCGGCGCTTCCCAGCTGGTCATCGACGGGTCGATCAAGCTGAAGAGCGGTGTCGACGTCGAAGAGATCAAGCAGCATTCGGTTCTGCTCAGCGACGGGTCGGAACTGCCTGCCGACCTTATCGTCTACGCCACCGGCTACGGCTCGATGAATGGCTGGGCCGCCGATCTGATATCGCGCGAAACGGCGGACAAGGTCGGAAAGTGCTGCGGCCTCGGCTCGAACACCACCAAGGATCCCGGCCCTTGGGAAGGCGAGTTGCGCAACATGTGGAAGCCGACGCAACAGGAAGCGCTGTGGTTCCACGGCGGCAATCTGCACCAGTCGCGCCACTATTCGCAGTTCCTGTCGCTGCAGTTGAAAGCCAGGCATGCCGGGCTGCCGACGCCGGTCTACGGACTTCAGCAGGTGCACCACAAAGGCTAACGACACACCCAGCCTTCTTGAATCTCCGCGCGGCATGTTCGCCGCGCGGGCCTTCGTTTCAGCCGCGCAACGTCACGCCGCTTGCCTCGGCCCAGCGCTGGATGACCTTGCGCTCGTCGGGCAAGGCGGGGCGAGCCGGCTGGGCCTCCCCCGCGATCGATCGATGATGCGGCGGAGCGTCAGGTAGATGCTCGCGGCACGCATCCGGCCGGTGTGCGGCGACCGCAGTGTCGCCGTCGAAGCAGAAGCACATGGGCGGTCTCCTCCCGGTGACTGGTTGCGTCAGGCGCGGTTGGCGAAGTCGCGAACCACCCGCTGCAGCAACGGCACATAATCGCGAAACGCCCGCGTCTTCATGTCGGCGACCTTGCCGCCCTCGTCCCAGATGCGAACCCGAACGGCGTCCTCATGGAACGGGTTCTTGCGGAACTCGGCCACCTCGTCCGCGTTCATCGGCCCGCCTTGCAGCGAGAGCGTGTGAACCGAAGCCGGCGACAGCTTGGAGAAATAGGTCGGGTCGGTGGCGCAGAGATAGCGCTTGGCCGCCACGTGCAGCCTGACGCATTCGACGATGACAGGCGGAAAGAACGGCGCCAGCACCTCGCCGCCGGCTTCGTCATGGTGCTTGTCCTCGACATCCTCGGGCGAGTAGGTGCCGAACTCGCTGGTGTAATGGCCGATGTCGTGCAGCAGCGCGGCCGCCACCAGCACCTCGGGCGCACCGTCCTGCTCCGCCAGCCATGCCCCCTGCAGCATGTGCTCGGACATCGTCACCGGCTCGCCAAGATAGGATTCCGCGCCGCGGCGCTCGAAAATGTCGGCGATGAATTCGACGATGTTGTCCGCGTTCAAATCCTGGCCGCTCATTCCGCGGCCACCTTGAAACCCTGCTCGATCGCGGCGAGCGTCGACAACAGGCCGTCCTTGTCGGCGTAGCATCCTTGCAGCCAGCGCTTGCCGGTGCCCGAAAACGCCTTGCGGGCATGCATGACGCGGGTGTTGTCGACGATGAAGGCCTGGCCGGGCTCGAGCTTGAAAGTGACTTCGAAGGACGGATCCTCGATCAGCTCGGCGAACCGGCGATAGGCGGCGTAGTAGGCCTCCATGTCGGCGAAGGGCACGTCGACGGTCGGCGCCAGCGAGCGGTTGTTGAAGCGGATGCAGATCAGTTCGCCATCGGGACCGAGCTCGATCATCGGACGCTTGGCCTGCAGCCGCACGCCCGACGAGCCGGCATATTCGAAACGCGCCGGGCATGAACTCAACAGGCGGAAGCCTTCCGGGTTCTCGGCCTGCAAGGCAGCCGCGACGGCAAAACCGTCGACAACGCTCGATTCGCCGCCCTCCACCGTATTCTCGATGCAGGACAGGATCTGCAGCGTCGGCACCGGATCGCGATAGGGGTTGTCGGTGTGTGCCTGGAGGCCGAGATTGGTGTAGGCAAGATTGTTCGGATTGACCTCGGCGCGCACCTCGAACCAGCGGCCGTAATTGGTTTCCCTGATGTAGCCGAACAGGTCGGACACTTTGCAGAGGGCTCCGGATTCGGCCGGCAGGCCGTCCATCACCGCAAAGCCATAGGTCCTCACCGCCGAAAGCCATTCCCTCAGGACACCGCGGCCGTGACTGGCTGCCGGGTAGCTGGTGCGCGGCAGCGAATTCTGCATCGTCGCTTTCGTCCAGCGCTGGATATCGCCCGTCCAGCCCGGCTGGCGAAGCTCATCGCGGTCATAGGCGTTGGCACTCAGCCATTGCGCGGGAAAGCTGACCGTTTTTCCTTCCGGCACGAAGCTGACCTCCAGCATGCCAGCCTTGATCGCCGCCGCGCCAATTCTCGTCTCGGCCGGAATGTCGAGGATGGTGATGAGGCGCTGGCCGTTGCCGGCGCTGCGCGTCTTGTCGTCGAGCGCGTTGTCGCGCAGCCAGATGGCGTGAAAGCGGGTGCGTCTCCCGTCCTTCCAGCCAAGTTCGATTGTTCTGCCTTCGTCGCCAACCAGCGCGTGGGTGAGCATGGAAATCCGTCCCTGTCCGCTACACCCCACGGCCCGATCCGCGGGGTTTCGATTGCATGTTCGCCCCACGAAAGGCATAACTCAAATTATCATTTTTTGGCCAAAGACCGCAGATAGCTAATGCCTCGAAAAACCATTCCCACCTTGCCGCCGCTCGACTGGCTGCGCAGTTTCGAGGCTGCCGCGCGGCTGTCGAATTTCACGGCGGCGGCCGCCGAACTCGGCCTCACCCAGGCGGCCGTCAGCCAGCACATCCGGTTTCTGGAGGAGCGGCTGAAGACCCGGCTGTTCTCGCGGTTGGCGCGAGGCGTCGCGCTCTCGCCGGAAGGCGCCGCCTACCTGCCCCACATCCAGTCGGCCTTCGCTACCATCTCCAGCAGCACGACGGAGCTGTTCGAGCCGCGCGCCGTCCAGACCGTCTCGATCCGGGTGCCGATCTCCTTCGCCTTGCTGGTGCTGGTTCCGGCACTTCCCGATCTCGCCCAGGCACTGCCGCGCATCCAGCTCGATCTTGTGACGATCCACCGCCCGACCGACTACGATCTGCCGGGGTCGGTGCTGGATATCCGCTTCGGCAACGGCGCCTTTCCCGGGCGCGAAGCCGACAGGCTGACCGCCGAGCGGCTGGTGCCGGTGGCGGCTCCAGCCTTGGCTGCCGATGCCGACTGGACATCCCTGCCGCTGCTTCTGGTCGCCGGTGCACGCGAAATGTGGGCGGAATGGTTCGCGGCGGCCGGATTGGCTGGCCACCTCCAGCGATCGCACCGCTTCGACAGTTTCGTCGCCGCCATGGAAGCGGCGCGCGCCGGTGCCGGCGTGCTTTTGGGGTCGCGCCCGCTGATCGATGCGGCGCTCGACAGCGGAACACTGGTCAGGCTCTCGGATTTCGAGCTTTCCAGCAGCTCGGGGCATTTCCTGACCAAGGCATCGACCGCACAGCTCACCAGCGCCGAGCAGGATTTCCGCACCTGGCTGCTGGGGCGCCTCTCCGGTGTGGCCTCGGCCTGACTATACCCCTACCCGTGTGCCGATACGCTTCCAGTAGATCAGCGTGCCGGTCAGGCCGCCATGCGGTTTCAGCGCATAGTCCGGGATTTCGCCGGCCAGGGTGAAACCAAGCCTCTCGTAGAGGCCCGAAGCGCCCTCCTCCGTCGCCGTATCCAGAACCAGCAGCGTGCGCCCCTTCTCGACGGCGAGACGCTCCGCGGCCCGCATCAGGCGCGTCCCGACACCCCTGCCCCGGTGTTCGACCGATGTCATCAGCTTGGCGATCTCGGCCCGGTGCGGCTGGTTGGGTGGGCAGTCGAGCAGCAGGGTGACGGTGCCGACCAGGGCCTTGCCGTCCCAGGCGCCAAGCACCGCCCTTTCCCCTTTTGCCGCCGCTGCCAGCGATCTTTCCCAGAATGCGGTTGCCGCTTCCGGTGCCAGCGGATGCATGAAGCTGACCGATCCGCCGGCGGCAACCGTTTCGACCAGCAGGTCGGCCAGCATCGCCAGCGTGTCCGGACGTGCGCCGAGAGCTTCGATTTCGATGGAATTCATGCCTTCGATATCCTTTGGAAGCAGTGAAATGAGTGAAGCAAGCTCGTCCCGGTCAGCCCAGTTGGCGCACACGGCGCCGTTTGCGCGCGGCCTTGATGGCGCTGATGCGGTCGGCGTCTTCTTGCCCAAGATGACGCCCGCGCTCGAGGATCTCGAGCGTGTATTCCTCATAGGTCAGGCCCAGCCGCTCGGCCTTGTCCATGCGCATCAGCATGACATCACGGCTCGGCGCTTTCCACGCCTTGGCATGGGCGGCCTGCCAGGCGAGGAAGATGTAGGGATCGCCCTTGCCCCATGGCGGTCCCTTGTAGTCATCGAGAGGCGGCCCCCCATTGTGGGAGCGCTTTGGCCGTCTTGCCATGATCTCAGCCCCTGACCAGCGCGACGAGATAGTCGGCGCCCGGCTCCAGCGCATGGAAGGTGCAGTCCGACGGCGCTCCAAGCGCCAGGCAGTCGCCGGGCTGGAGCCTGTGTGCCACATTGCCCTCGATGAATTCCAGCCGCCCGGAAATCAGCCATATCTGCTGTTTGATGAAGGCGTAGGATGCGGCCGGAAAACTGACCTTGGCGCCCGCCGGCAGATGCACCTTGATCAGTTCGAGCGGCATGTCGCAGGCCGGTGAAAGATGCCGCCTGACATAGCCGGTATCGGGATCGCGCCATACCGGTTGATCGCTCGCGCGCAGCAGCCCACCACCCTGCAATTCCGCCCGTGCGATCAACGTCGACAGCGTCATGCCGAACGCCGCGGCGATCCGCACCAGAAGAGCCGCGGTCGGGCTGGTCTTGCCGCGCTCGATCGTGCTCAACATAGCCTTGGAAACCCCGGATCGCTCGGCAAGCTCCGCCAGCGACCAGTCACGCATGACCCTCTCGGCGTGTATGCGCCTGCCGATGGTGGAGGAAATGTCGTTCGCTATATCATCCATTCGTCCAGTATAGCGAAATTCCAAGATTGGAGACAAGATGGGAGAAGAGCCATCTCGCGACAATTTTAGCTGGCTCTTTAATCCTCTCTACACCATCCGACCTCACCCGACCTTAACCCCGTTCCTGTAGGGTCGATGCTCCAGGGAAATGGGGATTGTCCTGTCCATGTTTGTCGAACGCGAAGCTTCCGTCGGAGAACCGACATCGCAGGAGCGCCGCCACGCGGAGCAGAACGACAGGCGCATCCTTGGCAATGTCGTGCAATGCGACGGCGCCCGCGCCACCATCAGCGCCTTTGCAGATGAAGTCGACGGCGCGGTCACCGGCCTGTGGACGGTCGGCAAGATGATCTCGATCAACCTGGGCACGACGCGCACCGTTGGTCTCGTCTATGCGATCGGCAAGTCGGACCGCGCCTGGAACAATGAAGGCCAGAACGCCATCGAGGTCAGCATCGAGTTGATCGGCGAAGTGCGTGACGGTGCTGAGCCCGGCGCCAAGCCGATCTTCGACCGCGGCATCACCACTTATCCGCATATCGGCGCCGTCGCGCACCGCATCCGCAGCCGGGATCTGCAGGCGGTCTACGATCTGGCCGGCCGCCATTCCATCACCATTGGCTCGCTGTCGCAGGACGAGACGATCGCCGCCAACATCGCCATCGACGACACGCTGGCGCGCCACTTCGCCATCGTCGGCACCACCGGCGTCGGCAAATCCACCGCCGTCTCGCTCCTGCTGCGCAAATCGATCGCAGCGCGGCCGGATCTGCGCATCCTGATCCTTGACCCGCACAACGAGTTCGCGGCATCGCTGCCCGAATATTGTGTCAGGGTCGATTCCAAGACGCTCGACCTGCCGTTCTGGATGTTCAAGCTGGAGGAGTTCGCCGAGGTGCTGTTTCGCGGGCGCGAGACGGTGCCGGAGGAGATCGACGCCTTGCGCGACCTCATTCCGCTCGCCAAGAACCTCTACCGCAACCCGAATTCGGGCGCGTACCTCAGGCGCGGCAACGACGCGCTGACCGCCGATACGCCGATACCCTACCGCATCGCGGACCTGCTCAAGCAGATCGACGAGCGCATGGGCATGCTCGAAAGCAAGAACGAGCGCCCGACGCTCAAATCGTTGAAGACGCGCATCGAATCCGCGGCCGCCGATCCGCGCTACCGCTTCATGTTCAGTTCGCGTCTGATCGAGGACACCATCCACGAGACGATCGGCAACATCTTCCGCGTACCGCATCACGGCCGCCCGGTGACCTGCTTCGAGATGGCCGGCATGCCCTCCGAAGTGGTCAATTCCGTCTGTTCGGTGCTGGCGCGCCTGGCCTTCGACCTTGCTTTGTGGAGCGAAGGCAAGCTGCAGCTCCTGCTGCTGTGCGAAGAGGCGCATCGCTACATGCCGGCCGACGCCCGCCTCGGCTTCGCGCCGACTAGGCACGCGCTGTCGCGTATCGCCAAGGAAGGCCGCAAATACGGCTGCTATCTCGGCGTCGTCACCCAGCGTCCGGGCGAACTCGACCCGACCATCCTGTCGCAGTGCTCGACCTTCTTCGCCATGCGCCTCGCCAACGAGCAGGACCAGGCGATCATCCGTTCGGCCATCGCCGACTCGTCCGCCTCCACGCTCGCCTTCCTGTCGTCCATGGGCCAGCGCGAAGCCATCGCCTTCGGCGAAGGCGTGGCGACGACCATGCGGCTGAAGTTCGAAAGACTGCCCGCCGAGTTGCTTCCCGGTGCATCGAAGCGAGAGCAGCAGGAAGCAGCGAAACTAAACGACGACGTCGATCTGGTGGCGATCGTCGAGCGGTTGCGTAACGTGCCCAAGCCGCAGCCGCAGGGCATGCCGTTCGCCGAAGTGGTCGATTCCGGCAGGCAGGCAGGCGATCCCGACTATCGCAAGCCGCCGGCCACCACCCGCGTCCAATCGGACGACGATTTCGACATGCGCTACGGCCTCAAGCCTGCCACCTTCGGCCTGCGCCCGCAGAACGATTGAGCCTGGCGTCAAGTCCATCCGTCGTTAGCTCCGAGCAACATCCAAGGGCCAGCTTCGTTGGCCAGCTTGGGCAAATCCCGTCAGGGAATTCGTCAGGCTGAGTCCGGATGGTGCTGTTTTTGAGAACCGGAGCGGAGCGGACATTCAGTGCGTGAGCACCGGAAGCGCAGAAGTCGGCATCAAACGGCCGGCCTCACGAATTCAGTGATGGGATTTTAGGCGCAGACGCGGTTGCGGCCTTGCCGCTTAGCTTCATAGAGCTGGCGGTCGGCGCGGCGATAGAAATCTTCCGCCGTTTCCTGCCTGTCCCAGACGGCAAGGCCGACGCTGGTCGTGATCTTGAGCCGGACATTGCCTGTCAGCACGGACATGTTGGCGATCGCCTTGCGGATGCGCTCGGCAAACTTGCCCAGAAGCTCCGCATCCATGTTGGGCGTAACCACGGCAAACTCCTCGCCGCCCAGCCGCGCCACCACGTCGTGGTAGCGTGTCATGTCCTTCAGGCAACTGGCCACCGCCCTCAGCACCTCGTCGCCGACGTCGTGGCCGTGTGTGTCGTTGACCTGCTTGAAATGATCGAGGTCGAGGATCATCAGCCCGACCGGCTTTTCGATGCGCCTGAACTCTTCGAGATATTCCTTCAGCGCGTCGTCGAAATAACGCCGGTTCTGCATACCGGTCAGGCTGTCGGTCAGGGCCGCGTGCTCGAGCGTTTCGGAGCGTGCACTGAGCGAAACCGTCATGGCGCGCAGCTTGCCTTCTTCCGTCGCCTGTTTGCGGATCAGCGGGTAGATGAAGAAGATGCCGAAAAACAGTGCTGTCGCAAGCAGCACGCCTGTCGCGAACAAAAGCTTGTTGAGGTAGATGACCTTGTCCAGGCCCGAAGCCGTATGGAGTTCCGTGGCGAAGGATTGCAGTTGTCCATAGGCATGCAGCGTCACCAGGCCCGCGGCCAGGATCACGAAGATAAAGACGAAAAATGCTGATTCCGCCTTATGGAAACGCATCTGCTCCCCGATGGAAAAGTGCCCATCGACTTTATGGCACGGACCGACTTACGGAGCGTTAACTTGGACAACCTCGGCGGGAACTCTTTCCTTGGGGTCAACTTTTCAGGTTGTATTGGCAACAAGTGCTTGGATCGTGGTTTCGAGATCGTCACCAGGGCGCAATCTTTGCCATTCCGGCCCCAGTTGATGCCGGAACCAGGTCGCCTGCCGCTTGGCATATTGCCGCGTCGCGATCTTGGCGCGTTCGATCGCCTCGGGAAAACTGGATTGCCCGGCCATCGCGCCCTGCAGCTCACGAACGCCGATCGCCTTCATCGCCGGCAGGTCCGGATCGAGATGAAGAGCCGCAAGTTGCCTGACTTCCTCCAGCGCGCCCTTGTCCAGCATCTGGTCGAAACGCCTTTCGATGCGATCGACCAGCACAGCCCGGTCCGGCTCGATGACCAGGAAATGCGCCGTCTGCCTGTCGATGAGCGGCCGGCCGCGCTCGGCCTGCCATTCCAGGATCGATCGGCCGGATGCATCGAGCACTTCGAGCGCGCGCACGATGCGTTGGCTGTCGGTGGGCTTCAATTGCATGGCGGTTCTCGAATCCTCGCGCAGCAGGATGCCGTGCAGCTTGACCGATCCCCGCTCCTTCAGCTCGTAACGCCAACGATCGCGCACCTGCTGGGGGATATCAGGCATGTCCGAAATGCCCTCTGCCAGCGCGCGGAAGTAAAGCCCTGTGCCGCCGACGAAGATCGGCCGCCGCGAGAGCGCGCCGTCATCGATCAGCTTCGTCACGTCGCGCAGCCATGCCCCCGTCGAGTAGGCGGTGCCGGGATGGACATGCCCATAGAGAAAATGCGGCGCACGTACGAGGTCGGCCGCCCCCGGCCTGGCGGTCAGCACGTCGAGAACCGAATAGCCTTGCATGGAATCGGTGTTGACGATGACGCCGCCCGTGCGTTCTGCCAAGTCGAGCGCCAGTGCCGACTTGCCGCTGGCGGTCGGCCCGGCTATCAGGATCGCGTTCTTCACGCGGCCTTCGCCCGCACCCGCGCCGGAATTCTCGATGCCGCTCATTGCCACGCTTGTTTCCCGTCCCGCTGACCGCGCTCTGTCGCCGTCGCTTGCGAATATGGCCTCACGGTCGGTGGGCGCAAGCGCCGTCGTCTGGCTAGCCGAAGGGATTGCCTGCGATCTTGCCCTGCCGCAAGAAGCCGACGCCGCCGAAACCACCGCCGTCCTGCGCGCCGCACTGGCCGCGGAGCCGGTCGATGTGATCGTCCAGCAGGCTGACGCAAGGCGAAAGAAGATCCTCATCGCCGACATGGATTCGACCATGATCGACCAGGAATGCATCGACGAACTGGCCGACGAGATCGGCGTCAAGGATCGTGTTGCCGTCATCACGGCGCGGTCGATGAATGGCGAGATCGCTTTCGAACCGGCGCTGCGCGAACGTGTGGCGCTGCTGAAGGGCCTCGAAGCCGCCGTGGTCGACCGCATCGTCACCAACCGGCTGACATTGGCCTCGGGCGGCCGCGCCCTGGTTCAGACCATGCGCGCCAACGGCGCCTGGACGGCGCTCGTGTCTGGCGGCTTCGAAGTCTTCACCACGCGCATCGCGACCATGCTTGGGTTCCAGGAGAACCGAGCCAACCGCTTGCTTGAACAGGACGGATGCTTCACCGGGCTGGTCGGCGAGCCGATCCTTGGCCGCGCCGCCAAGGCCGACGCGCTGCTCGAAATCACCGCCCGCCTCGGCCTGACGCCGGCTGATGCGATCGCCGTCGGCGACGGTGCCAACGATCTCGACATGATCCGCCTGGCCGGCACCGGTGTCGCGCTCCATGCCAAGCCGACCGTGGCGGCCCAGGCCAAGGTTCGCATCGACCATGGCGACCTGACCGCATTGCTCTATCTGCAGGGCTATCGCCAGGAAGAATTCGTGCAATGAAACCAATGCGAACCGAGCGCCTGATCCTGCGCAACTGGGAAGACCGCGACCGCGACCTGTTCCACCGCATCAACTCCGACGAACGGGTGATGGAGTTCTTCCCGTTCCGACGCGACCGCGCCCAGGCGGACGCCAAGATGGATGAGTTCCGCGCCTGGATCGCTGAGGATGGTTACGGTTTCGCGGCAGCCGAAATTGTCGCCACGGGCGAGTGTATCGGCTTTGTCGGCCTGCTCGACACCGATCATGTGCCGTCCCTGCCGGCCGGCACCGTCGAGATCGGCTGGCGGCTGGCGCCTGAGTTCTGGGGCAAGGGCTACGTCACCGAGGCAGCCGAGGCCTGGCTGGCCTACGGCTTCGAGACGCTTGGCCTCGATGAAATCGTGTCATTCGCCGTCGCGGCCAACCGCCGCTCCACGGCCGTCATGGAACGTCTCGGCATGACAGCCGATCCATCAGCCGACTTCGATCATCCCAACATTCCCGACAGCCACCCCGCACTCAAGCGGCATGTGCTCTACCGGCTTTCGCTCAAGGACTGGCAAGCAAGAAAAAAGGCGGCCGGTTAGCCGCCTTTTTGAATCGCCGGATTGAAATCTCAATCCATCCGGATCGTCACGAAGCGCAACTCGCCGGTCTTCGACGCCAGCATCAGCAGCGCGTTCTTGCGCCCCTGTTCCTTAAGGGCACCAATCCGGTCCATGACGTCCTTGGGCGTGGCAACCGATTCCTGGGCGATCTCGGTGATCACCTCACCGGGCTGGATGCCGCGCTCCGAGGCGGCCGAATCCTTGGCGACATCGGTGATGACGACGCCCGACACATCAGCCGCGATGCTGAACTTCTTGCGCGTCTCGTCATTGAGTTCGCCGACGGTCATGCCGAGCACGGAGGCCGTCGAGACGGCCGGAGCCTTGTCGCCCTTGTCCTGGTCGGTGTTGCCGCCTTCTTCGGCGTTGGCGGCCTTCTCGCCATCCTCGAGCCGGCCGAGCGTCACCTTCACGGTCTGCTCGACGCCCTTGCGCACGATCAGCACGTCGACCGCCTTGCCGACCGGGCTTTCGGCGACCACGCGCGGCAGGTCGCGCATTTCATGGATATCCTTGCCGTCGAACTTGAGGATGACGTCGCCGGCCTGGATGGTGCCGTTGTCGACAGGACCGCCCTTGATGACGCCGGCGACCAGCGCGCCCTTGGCGGTCGCCATGCCGAGGCTCTCGGCGATATCGTCCGTCACCGGCTGGATGCGCACGCCGAGCCAGCCGCGCCGTGTCTCGCCATACTGGCGCAGCTGTTCGACAACGCCCGAGGCGAGCTGCGAGGGGATTGAGAAGCCGATGCCGATCGAGCCGCCGGACGGCGAAATGATCGCCGTGTTGATGCCGATGACCTCGCCGGCGCTGTTGAACAGCGGGCCGCCGGAATTGCCGCGGTTGATCGCGGCGTCGGTCTGGATGAAATCGTCATAGGGTCCGGAATTGATGTCGCGGTTGCGGGCCGAGACGATGCCGACGGTGACGGTGCCGCCGAGGCCGAACGGATTGCCGATCGCCATCACCCAGTCGCCGACGCGCATCTTGGTGGAATCGCCGAACTTCACCGCCGTCAGCTTGTGGCCTTTCGGATCAACCTTCAGCACCGCGACATCCGTCTTGGTGTCGGTGCCGACCAGCGTCGCCTTTAACGTGATGCCGTCGGAGAAATTGACCTCGATGTCGTCGGCGTCGGCGATCACATGATTGTTGGTGACGACGATGCCCTGTTCGGCGTCGATGACGAAACCGGACCCCAGCGACTGCACTTTCTGCGCGCCATTGTCCTTGTCGCCGCCCCGGTTCTTGAAGAAATCGTCGAAGAAGTCCTGGAAGGGCGAACCCTCGGGCAGCTGGGGCATCGGCACCGCGCCCGGGCCTTCCGTGCCCTTCACCGTCTGCGAGGTCGAGATGTTGACCACCGCGCCGAGCAGGCCCTGTGCAAGGTCGGCCACCGAGGCAGGCCCGTCGGCGGCCAATGTCGGGGTCACGAAGGACGGGACAGCAACGGCGCCGACGAGAAGCGCCGCCGCGCCAGCGATGAACGTCCGCCGTGCCGCGCGCAAGAGGAGTGTGGATGTCATCGAGAAGCCTCCCGGTATGTCTGAAAAAGAAAGCGCAATGGCGAAGATACCGCGTTGCGCCATCTTGGCAAAAAATACGGCACGTTTGCGGCTATGACTATCGGCAGAGGATAAATCCTCCATTATTCCGGAGACGAAAGCCGGCCGCTCTCATCCGCCGCGCACCAGCCAGACGATGCCGACACCGATGGTGATCGCCACCAGGCCGCCGATCCGCAAGGCATTTTCCGGCATGGACAGCACCTCGCCCGCGAGCTTCCTCGCAAAGCCGGGGAAGCCGCCATAGACCAGGCCCTCTATGACAAGGACCAGGCCTATCGCCGCGAAGAAATCCAGCACCGGCCCGCTACTGGCCGGTGCTGGGTTGTGTCGCCGGCGCGGCGGGCGCCAGTGCCGGGGTTGCCGGCCCTTCCTTGCCGTCGGGATTGCGGAAGAAGCGGAAGAACTCGGAGCTCGGCGACAGCACCATCGTCGTCCCGGTATTGTCCAGCGCGGTGCCATAGGCATTCATCGACCGGTAGAAATCGAAGAAGGCCGGGTCGCGCTGGTAGGCTCCCGCGAAGGTGGCGCTGCGCTGGGCTTCGCCCTCGCCGCGCAGGATCTCGGACTCCTTCTGCGCTTCGGCCACGATCTCGACGACTTCACGATCGGCGCGTGCCGTGATGCGTTGTGCCGCTTCGTTGCCGCGTGCCCGCAGCCTGGCGGCCTCGGCCAGCCGTTCCGCCTTCATGCGATCGTAGGTCTGCTGTGAAACCTCGGCCGTCAGGTCGGTACGGCGGATGCGGACATCCTCGATCTGCAGGCCAAGCGACGTGGCGTCGGGCCGGAGCTGATCGCGCACTTCGCGCATCATCACCGCACGCTGTTCCGAAAGCGCGGCCTCGAAGTCGCGCAGACCGTAGACGCGGCGCAAGGCAGCGTCGAGACGCGTCCTGAGCCGCGCTTCCGCCAGTTCGATCTGGCCGGACACGGCGGCACGGAAGACGCGCGGATCCGAGATGCGATAGGCTATGAAGGCATCGACTTCATAGAATTTGCCGCCCGACACCTGGACGCGGATGTTGTCCAGGTCGAAGCGCAGCACCCTGTTCTCGATCAGCTGCACCGTGTCGGCGTCGAAGAACGAGAACGGCGCCTTGAAATAGATGCCGGGTTCGCTCTTGACGTCGACGATCTCGCCGAACCTCAACACCAGCGCCTGCTGGCGGGCATTGACCACGAAGACAGAGGAATAGATCAGGAACAGGATGACCGCCGCGATGGCGACGACGATGGGAAGACGGTTGGCCATCACTGGGTCCCTCCCGTGTTCGCGGCAGGCGCGGCCGGTGCCGGCGGCTTGGGCTGCAGTGCGGGCAGCGGCAGATAGGGCACGACACCTTGTCCGTTGCCCTGCTCGACGATGACCTTGCTCGAGTCCTTCAGAACCCTCTCCATGGTTTCCAGATAAAGCCGTTTGCGCGTGACGTCGGGCGCTTTGACATATTCGTCATAGACCGAGATGAAGCGCTGGGCCTCACCTTCGGCTTCCTGCACGACCCTGTTCTTGTAGGCGGCCGCGTCTTCGCGAACCTGTGCCGCCTCGCCGCGTGCCTGGCCAAGCTTCTGGTTGGAATACTGATTGGCCTGCTCGACGAACTTGTCCTCGTCCTGCTCGGCACGCTGCACCTCGTCGAAGGCGTCGGCCACTTCACGTGGCGGTGCCGCATCCTCTATCGAGACGGCGTTGACGTTGAGACCGGCCTTGTAGCCGTCCAGCGTCGTCTGGATGATTTCGCGCACCGACGCCGCTATGCCCTGGCGGTCATCGCGGAAGATGTCCTGTGCCGGCCTGCGGCCGACGGCTTCGCGCATGGCGCTTTCGGCGACCTGCCGCAGCATGCCGTCCGGGTCGGAGACGTCGAACAGATAGGCCCGGGGATCGGACACCTGATAGGCCACCGAAAACTGCACGTTGACGATGTTCTGGTCGCCCGAAAGCATCAGGCCGTTGCCGCTGGTGTTGCCGCCGCCAATGTCGACGAGTTGCTCGGAAATCTTGGCCGTCTCGACCGTTTCAAGCGGCCACCAGTGGAAATGCAGGCCGGGCTGCGAGAGTTCGGCCTTCGGCTTGCCGAAGCGCAGTTCGACCGCGACTTCGTCCGGTTGCACGGTATAGACCGCCTGGAACGCCCACAGGACAACCAGTACAGCGGCGATCAGCCCGAACACGGCCGGACTGGCGCCGCCACCGCCGGGCAGCGCGCGCCGCAGCCTGTCCTGGCCGCGGCGAATGATGTCTTCGAGGTCGGGAGGCGAGCCCTGCGGGCCGCTCGGTCCCTTTGGCCCCTGCCCCCAGGGTCCCTGATTGTTGCCGCCGCCGCCCCACGGGCCGCCGCCTCCGCCACTCTTGTCGTTCCAGGGCATGAATGTCCTTTCGCTTGGAATTCCCTCAAGCGCCGGAGTTACGGCGCAAATCCAGTGTTGTTCTTCTATAGGGTCGCCACGGCACGCTTTCAACGCGATGCGCCGCCGACTTCGTCCGATTTGGACCGGTCGCGACCCTTTGTCGTCTTTCAATGCCCTTTTTGTCTATCAATGTATCTCGCGGCGGCGCTCGTAAACCGAATAGCGCGTCGCGTGACTGTCCTTTTCCCCTGCGGGAACCTCCTGCGCACTCACCATACGCCAGGATTTCGGGTCGATCGGCGGAAAATGCGCGTCGCCATCGACCGTGGCCAGAACATGCGTGACGTGCAGCCGGTCGGCCAGCGGCAGTGCCTGGGCATAGATCTCGCCGCCGCCGATGACGCAGACCTCGTCCACGCCCGTCATGCAGCGTCCGCGCACATTCGCCAGCTGGATCGCGGCCTCCAGCGTATGCGCCACCTCGACCCCCTCGGCGCGCCAGGCCTTGTCGCGCGTGACGACGATGTTCAGCCTGCCCGGCAGCGGGCGACCGATGCCTTCATAGGTCTTGCGGCCCATGATGATGGGCTTGCCCATCGTGTCGGCCTTGAAGCGCTTGAGATCCGTGGAGAGCCGCCAGGGCAGCCCGCCATCCCGGCCGATCACGCCATTCTCGGCGATGGCAACGTAGATCGCGACATGCATCAGTTCGCGTCCCCGCCGCTGTTGTCCGACGGTTCGAGCAGGAGGATATCGATGTCGTGCTCGGGATAGAAATCGTCAGCGGTCATCTCGAAGCTCGTCGGCCCAACCTTTTTGACATTGTCGCCGCAGAACGAGACCAGCGCCTTCGGGTTGCCCTTGTCGATGGTCAGCTTGAACTTGCCGATGGTGCCTGCCGCCCAGTTGCCGCCCGTGGTCAGGATATAGGCGATGCGGCTTTCATAATATTTCGGGTAGCCGTCGGGGCTGTCCTTCGCAGCCTTCCGCACCGCTTTTTCGAACGTGTCGTCCATGCAGTAGCGGGTTTTGTAGGCCGCATATGCGCCCTGGAACTGGCCCTCGTTGAAAAAACTGACCGAAGAGGTGCCGCCGACGCTCGGTTTGTAGCGGTGCGCGACATGAACGTCCTTGTTGGCGGGAAAGGTCGAGCGCCACCAATAGGTCGAGCGCAGCTGCCAGAACGGCGCATAGCTGGACTTCATGCCGCTCCCGTCATCGGCGGTATCCTCGATGATGATGCCGCGATTGACCCAATCGTCGGCCACCGCTTGCGGCAGCTTCGCCAGGGCCGCCTTGGCCGCGTCGCCGAACGGATTGAACGGCACGTTCTGCGCCTTCAAATCGGCGCTGATATCGATGCCGAGCGCGAACACCTTCTGCTCGAGCTGCGGCTTTGCCGCGACACCGTCGATCGTCACCTCGAAGCCAAGGAAGTTGTCGCTCTGGTTCTCGGGAATGGCCGGCATCTCTTCGGGATTGCCGGAAATGTCGGGCATCGGGAAGGCGACGATCGCATCGACATCCTTGTCGGTGTTGTTGTGGAAGACGTAGTCGACCGTCACCTTTTCGGGCGAGATGAACAGATCCTCGCTTTGCATCGCCACGGCGTCACTGCGCGACAGGATCAGGCCGCCGGTGCCGAGTTCGGCCACTGAATCATTGGCAAAGGCTGGCACGGTCGAGAAGACCAGCACCGCGCTCAGCATATATCGCAACATGAAAGCTCCCTCGGCGAGAATGTCGCGATGACCCTAGCCGTTTCAACGTGGCGTTTCAAAGCCCTTCCATATCCCATGACCGCGCCACGATGTCTGGACTAACAGGCTCCGATCGGGCAGGAGTTCGCTTCATGCGCACGCTTCTCGTCATCGGCATCGGAGCCGGCAATCCCGACCACATGACCGTGCAGGCCATAACCGGCCTGAACCGGGCGGACGTCCTGTTTATTCCCGACAAGGGCGCGAAGAAAAACGACCTTGCCGACCTGCGGCGCGGGATCTGCGACCGCTTCGTCACCAACCCGAAGTCGCGCCGCGTCGAGTTCGACGTGCCGGTGCGCGCCGAGCCGGCGCCATCCTACCGCTCGACCGTCGACGACTGGCACGAAGCCATCGCTGCCATCTACGAGGGCCTGATCCGCGGCGAGATCGCCGAAGACGGCTGCGGCGCCTTCCTGATCTGGGGCGATCCCTCGCTCTACGACAGCGCCTTGCGCATCCTCGAGCGCGTGCGGCTGAGGGGCAATGTCGCCTTCGAACTGGAGGTCATCCCCGGCATCACCGCCATCCAGGCGCTGGCCGCCAGCCACAAGATGGCACTGAACCGCATCGGCGATTCCATCCTGGTCACCACCGGCCGCAGGCTTACCGAAGAGGGCCTGGCCGAAAATGCCGGCAGCACCATCGTCATGCTGGACGGCAAATGCGCCTTCAACACGCTGACCGACCAGGATGTCACCATCCATTGGGGCGCCTATCTCGGCACACCGGACGAGATCCTCATTTCAGGCCGCCTTGGTGACGTCGGCGCCAGGATCGAACAGACCCGCGAGGAAGCCCGCCGGCAAAAGGGCTGGATCATGGATACGTATCTGCTGCGCAAGCCAGGCGAATAGGAAGGCAGTAGGGCAGTAGGGCAGTAGGTGAAGGATTTTTTGTGCTGGAAAACAGCTACGGATTACCTCCCTACTGCCCTACTGCCTACCCAGCATCGATCTCCGCCTGCAGTGCCTCCATATGCGTCGCTGCCGCCGCGGCCGCCGCGCGCTCGATGGCGCGGAAACGGCTGACCACCGCCAGGCCGACCGCCGTCAGTTGCGCGCCGCCACCCTTGCGGCCGCCGGTCTGTGCCGAAACCAACGGCTTGCCGAACACGCGGTTCATGTCCTCGACCAGGTCCCAGGCATGTTTGTAGGACATCTCCATGCCGCGCGCGGCGGCCGAAATCGAGCCGAAGGAGGCGATCTGCTCCAGCAGCTCGATCTTGCCCGGGCCGATCCGACCGTCGGGATCGAGATTTATCCGCAAGCTCAACGACGGCATCTTTGCTCCTCCGCGATCACCATCTTGCCGTGGCGATACCGTTATTCCAAATCAACATAGCGCCGATCGCCGCGCCTGTCAGCCATCGACCTCGAACGGCAAACCGGCGCTGGTGTTGGCCCGATCGAAGCTCACCGTCTTGACCACCGCGAAAACCTTGCCGCCCAGCCGCAGCTTCAGCGCCTGCCGCGACTGCTCGGTGATGCGGGCAAGCACCGTTGCGCCATTGCAGTCGATGCCGACCTCGACCGCCGGCCCCTCGCCCGGGCTGATCGCCACGATCGTTCCGGGCAGGATGTTGAGCGCGCTGAGGCCCTTTGGTTGTTCGGTGGCGATCATGACGTCGCGGGCGCGGATGCGGATGCGCACCGGCGCTCCTGCCGTCACGGCCAATCGCGGCACGCGGATCTCGCCGGCGGCCGAGCCGAGCACGGTCATGCCGAAAGCCTCGTCATGGCGCAGCACCTTCGTGTCGAGCACGGCGCCGCCCTCGCCGCGCTCTTCCGCGGGCAGCAAGTCGAGCCTTTGCATGACGGCCTCGGTCGGGCCGCTGGCAACGACCTTGCCTTGCGCCAGCGTCACCACATCGCTGGCCAGCCGCGCCACTTCGACGATCGAATGGCTGACATAGACGATCGGGATCTTCGTCTCATCGCGCAGCCGCTCGATATAGGGCAGGATCTCGGCCTTGCGCGCCTCGTCCAGCGAGGCCAGCGGCTCATCCATGAGCAGCAGCCTGGGGCTGGCCAGCAGCGCCCGGCCGATCGCCACGCGCTGTCTCTCGCCGCCCGACAGCCTTGCCGGTCGCCTGTCCAGAAGCGGAGCGATGCCGAGCAGGTCGACAACCGCGTCCATGTCGGCGTAGCGCTCGCCAGCCGGCGTGAACCAGCGGCCATAGCGCAGATTGCCGGCCACGCTCATATGCGGAAACAGTCGCGCATCCTGGAACACCATGCCGATGCGGCGCCTGTGCTTCGGCACGAAAATGCCGGCATCCGTGTCGACCAGCGCGCGGCCGTCGACCTCGATGCGCCCCTTGCCGGGCCGGATCAGCCCGGCGATCATGTTGATCAGCGTCGTCTTGCCAGAACCGGACGGGCCGAACAGTGCCGTCAGCCGCCCGGCGCTCTCGAAGCGGGCGTCGATGGCGAAATCGCCGAGCCGGTGGCCGATGTCGACGAGGACGCTCATTCGATATCCATCCGCCGGCCGACGCGCCGCGCCAGCACTTCCGAGGCGACGAGCGCCGCCATCGAGATAACGATCGAGATCAGCGTCAGCCGCAGCGCTCCCTCATCGCCGCCGGGCACCTGCGTGAAGGTGTAGATCGCTGAAGGCAGCGTCTGTGTCTCGTTGGGGATGTTGGAGACGAAGGTGATCGTCGCGCCGAACTCGCCCATCGCCTTGGCGAAGGAAAGGATCGCGCCGGCGATCAGCCCGGGCAGGATCAGCGGCAGCGTGATGGTGGCGAACACCCACAGAGGATTGGCGCCGAGCGTCCCTGCCGCCGCCTCGATCCTGCGGTCCACCGCTTCGATCGACAGACGGATCGCCCGCACCATCAGGGGAAAGCCCATGACGCCGCAGGCAAGAGCCGCACCCGTCCAGCGGAAGGAGAAAACAATGCCGAAATGCTCGGCCAGGAAGGCGCCGGCCGGCCCGCGTTTGCCGAAAGTCAAAAGCAGCAGATAGCCGGTCACCACTGGCGGCAGGATCAGCGGCAGGTGCACCAGCCCGTTGAGCAGCGTCTTGCCCCAGAATTCTCCCCGCGCAAGCACAAGCGCGATCAATATGCCGGGCGGCAGGCTGGCGAGCATCGCCACCGTCGCCACCTTGATGGACAGCCGGACCGCATTCCATTCGTCGGGAGTGAGGTCCAGCAGCCAGTTCATATTGCGATATCAGGGCCTTTTCAGAGTCAGTTGCTCGGCGCGAGCACGGTGAAGCCCTGCTCCTTGAAAAGCGCGCCGGCTTTGGCGGATTGCAGGCACTTCAGGAAGGCCGGCGTATCCTTGTCCTTCGAATCGGCGGTCTGGGCAACCGGATAGATGATCGGCGGATGCGAATCCTCCGGGAAGGTACCGACCACCTTGACGCCCTTTTCGGCATGCGCGTCGGTGGCATAGACGATGCCGAAAGCCGCTTCGCCCGTCGAAACCAGCTTCAGCGCCGCACGCACATTCTCGGCCTGCGCCACCTTGCCCTCGACCGAAGACCAGACACCGAGCGATTCCAGCGCCGCCTTGCCGTATTTGCCGGCCGGCACCGCCTTGACGTCACCCATGGCGAGCTTGCCGTCGCCAACCAGCCTGGCGAGGTCAAACCCCTTCTCGATCTTGGCTTTAGCAGTCGAATCTTTCGGCGCCACCAGCACGATCTCGTTGCCGAGCAGCTTCAATTCGGTGTCGGGCTTGATCAGCTTCTTGTCGGAGAGATATTTCATCCAGTCGAGGTCGGCCGAGATGAAGACATCGGCCGGCGCCCCGCCCTCGATCTGCTTGGCTAGCGCCGAGCTTGCGGCATAAGAGACGGTCGCGGCCTCGCCGACATCGGCCTCGCAGGCCTTGTTCACCGCGTCGAGCGCGTCCTTGAGGCTGGCGGCCGCAAACACCACGACCTTGTCTTCCGCGTGCGCCATTGGCACCGCCGCCATCAACGCCGCCGCAAAACCGCCAATGGCGATCGCCCTCAACCCGAGACCTTTGCGCTTCATCGAAAACTCTCCCTGGTTTGAAATCCGTGCGGCGCGAAGCCTGACAACCGATATATCCGCATGAATATAACAAGGGAAGGGCCGACACCCTTCTCGACATCGATTGTTCTGGTAAAACGAGCAAAGAAAAAACTTGGAAAGGACCCTTCGATGAAGATCAGCGCCCGCAACATCCTCAAGGGAACCATCACCGAGATCGCCAAAGGCGCCACCACCTCGCATGTCCGGATCGACATCGGCGGCGGCGCCATCGTCACCGCCTCGATCACCAACGAGGCCGTTACCGACCTGAAGCTCGAAAAAGGCAAGCAGGCCTACGCCGTGGTCAAGGCCTCGGACGTGATGGTCGGGGTAGACTGAGGCTGCCGCTCAAACCGCGATCGGCGCCTTGATCGACGCGTCGGCGACATAGTTTTCCAGCCGGAAATCCTCGAAGCGGAAGGCGAACAGGTCCTTCACCTCCGGGTTGATCCACATTGTCGGCAGCGCCCTCGGCGTGCGCCGCAACTGCTCGCGCGCCTGCTCGAAATGGTTGGAGTAGAGATGCGCGTCACCCAACGTGTGGACGAAATCGCCCGGGTTCAGCCCGGTCACCTGCGCCACCATCAGCGTCAGCAAGGCATAGGACGCGATATTGAAGGGAACACCGAGGAAGATGTCGGCGGAGCGTTGATAGAGTTGGCAGGAAAGCCGGCCCTCGGACACGTAGAACTGGAACATGCAGTGGCACGGCGGCAGCGCCATGGCTTCCACCTCGGCCGGATTCCAGGCTGAGACGATCAGTCGCCGCGATTGAGGATTGCGGCGTATCTCCTTCAAAAGATTCGCAATCTGGTCGATCGAGCCGCCATGGCCGTCCGGCCAGGAGCGCCATTGCTTGCCATAGACCGGACCGAGGTCGCCATTCTCGTCGGCCCATTCGTCCCAGATGGAAACGCCGTTGTCAGTCAGGTATTTGATATTGGTGTCGCCGGCCAGGAACCACAGCAGTTCATGGATGATCGACTTCAGGTGCAGCTTCTTGGTGGTGGTGACCGGAAAGCCACGCGCCAGATCGAAACGCATCTGGTAGCCGAAGACGGAGCGCGTGCCGGTGCCGGTGCGGTCGCCGCGATCGGCGCCGTTTTCCAGCACATGCTGCAAGAGGTCGAGATACTGGCGCATCGGTTCCGGCTCGATTCGAGTGTGCAGGCATTATAGCTGCCGGACAGCCCGTCGAACACAGCAAAACGACGGGCGTCGCTTGCACCACCATTCTTCCCCAGCGTTTGCGCCGCCCCTCATTGCCCTGCCGGGCATTTCTCCCCGTATAGTGACGGGGAGAAAGGTGCTGGCCGCAACGCTGGCGCCCTACTTGCAACGCTCGAGATTGGCGAAATCGTCAAAGACAGCGCCCTTCTCCCCGTCACTATACGGGGAGAAGATGGCGGCAGCCAGATGAGGGGCGGCGCTGACGCCTGGTGAAGTCAGCCAGTTGGTGCGATCGTCAGAGCGAGCCGAGCTTGCCCAGATCCTTGGCCACCAGATAGTAGAAGGTCACGCGGCTCTTGGTGTTGTCCGCGTGCATCGCCGTGCAGGTCTTCTGGATCGCGGCGTCGGCTTTCGCGGCATCGCTGACGCCGAGTTTCTTGGCCGCCCAGCTCTCCCGGACGCGTTCGAGTTCCTTCGGGTCCGTACAGGACACCAGCGAGGAATCGCGGTTTCTCAGCGCGATGCCAAGGTGCTTGACGATCTTTTCGACCGCGGCGGCGTTTGCCGCGGTGTCATACTTCTTCACATCCGCAAGATAGTCGGCCATCAAAATTCCCCTCGTCGGCGCCACCGATCCGATCGATGAGGGCTGTGGCGCGCTTCGCAATCTGTGCGCTTGGTCGATAACTCCTCACCGCGGCAAAGCTTCGGTTGAGACCGTGCCCAAGTCAACCCTCGGGCGTCGCGATTTGACACACCGACAAAGCACCATTGCGCCCTTTCATTTCTGGCGGCAGCCCCCTATATTCGGTTTGTCGGCTTGACCGACTATGGCGATAAATGGGCGATGAAATAAGCCGTTCGGACCCGGGGGCGGTACCCGGCGCCTCCACCAAAAGCCGCTGTTCAGGACAGAGCGGTTTTTGCTGGGGGCGAAATAGGATCGACGAAGGTGTAAAGATCGTACTTTTGCCCGGCATTGTACCACCGTCATCGGGCTAAACTTATAGTTGCCAACGACAACTATGCGGAAGCACGTCTCGCTGCTTAATGCAGTGCGATAGCTTCAAATCAAGCCCTAGGGGTTCGCACTTCTAGGCGGGGTTCGGAGGTACCTGGCAACAGAAACCTCCACTTCTCCCCCTCTCGACATACGACACGCGCAACGGCAAGTCCGCGCCGGCCCTTGTACGCCCCGCGTGACCCGAGCCGTGGCGCCGGGTGCCTCTCTCCCATAGGCAAAAAAATGCAAAACGATTCGGATCGATTCTTCGTGCTGACCGGCGGTCCCGGTTCCGGCAAGACCACCCTGATCGAAGCCTTACGTCAGGCAGGCTATGCGACATCCATCGAGGCCGGGCGTGGCGTCATCCGCGACCAGTCGGCCATCGGTGGATCCGCCCTGCCCTGGCGTGATCGCGCCCTGTTCGCCGAACTGATGCTGTCATGGGAGATGCGCTCGTATCGTGACGCGATCGAACAGAAGGGGCCGGTCTTCTTCGATCGCGGCGTGCCCGACACGCTTGGCTATCTCCGGCTGATCGGCTTGCCGGCGCCGGAGCATATCAGCGCCGCCGCCAAGCACTTCCGCTACAGCCCGCGCGTCTTCGTCGCCCCGCCTTGGCCGGAAATCTTCGCGCAGGACGAAGAGCGTAAGCAGACGCTCGACGAGGCCGAGCGCACCTATCATGCGCTGGTCGGCGTCTACGGGGAATTGGGTTATGAACTGGTTCCGCTGCCCCTGGCGCCAGTCGAAGCGCGGCTGCGCTTCGTATTGACCGAGACAGGATTGGTATGAAAAAAGGCCGGGAAAACCCGGCCTTTTCATGTGCTTGCGAGCAGTGCCTATTCGGCCGGCGCTTCGACCGCCTCACGCGAGCGGCCGAGCGTGATCTTGGCTAGCGTGAAGGAAATCACGGCGCACAGCGTGATGCCGGCGACCATCGGCAGCGGCGTGCCGTCGAAGAACACGCCGGCGACGCCCATGGCCAGCGCGCCGATGGCGAAGTGGAGCGTGCCCATCAGCGCCGACGCCGTGCCGGCGATCTCGCCATGCTCTTCCATGGCCAGCACCGACGTGGTCGGGATGACCAGGCCGAGGAAGCCGTAACCGACGAACAGCAGTGCCGCCATCACGTCGAGCCGGTCGACGCCGGTCGCCATCACCGCGAACAGCACCACCATCGTCGTCGCATAGCCGGTCACCGCGACACGCACCACGCGCCGCAGCCCGAACCGCTCGGCTAGCAATCCCGTCAGCTGCGACATGCCGATGAAGGCCACCGCGTTGATCGAGAAGAACACGCTGTAGACCGAAGGCGACAGCCCGTAATGGTCGATCAGGATGAAGGACGAGCTCGACAGGTAGACGAAGAAGCTCGCAATGCCGAAGCCTGCGATCGCCACCAGGCCAAGGAAGTTGCGGTCACCCATCAGGAAGCGGTAGCCGGCAAGCGCGGTTCCGAAGGAGGAACCGACGCGTTCCTCCGCCGGCCGCGTCTCCTTGAGCGAGGTCGCGAGCAGGATCGTGGCAAGGGCTGCGGCGCCGGTCACCGTCCAGAACACGGCGCGCCAGCCGAAACTCTCGATGATCTGACTGCCGGTCAGCGGCGCCAGGATCGGCGACACCGAAAACACCAGCATCAACAGCGACATCAGTTTGGCGGCCTCATTGCCGGTATGCAGGTCGCGCACGATGGCGCGCGGCACGGCCATGCCGGCGCTGGCGCCAAGCCCCTGCAGGAAGCGGAAGGCGATCAGCCACTCGATGGTCGGCGCCATGGCCGAGCCGATACCGCCGACCATGAACAGCGCAAGCCCGCCATAGAGCGGCAGCTTGCGGCCGACCATGTCGGAGATCGGCCCGACGACGATCTGGCCGAAGCCCATCGACAGGAAAAAGATCAGCAGGCTCATCTGCACGGCGGCCGTGCTGGCATGCAGATCCTCGCCGATCGACGGCAGGGCCGGAAGATACATGTCGATCGCGAACGGGCCGATGGCGGACAACAGGCCGAGCACGACCGCGATGCGGAGGAATTTGGGACTCATGATATTGGCTTCTTTCGAATCTGGTTGCCGCCGCCAGGCGACGTCTAACCCTAGGACGTTCCATCCCACGGGATTCCGACTCTCCGAGAGCGAATTCCTTTCGCCTCCCAGGAGTGAAATCCCTTTGTATCGTGTCCACAAATTTAGACACTCTTGTCTAAATCGTCAATCACCTCTATATAGATTTTCATGAGACTGGGCGTTTCTCCTGACACTTTCCCGCCACGCGGCCATGAGGCCAAGCGCATATCGATCGTCGATGCCGCTGCCGGCGTGTTTTGCCGCGAGGGTTTCGCCGGCGCCAATATCGACCTGATCTCCGCCGAGGCCGGCGTATCGCGTCAAACCGTCTACAACCACCATGGCGACAAGGAAAAGCTGTTCATGGCGGTGGTGCGCGACCTCACCGAGCGCTGCAACGCCGGTATTTTTGCCACCATTGCCACCTTTCCCGACCAGCCCGGCGATCTCGAAGCGGACCTGATCGGCTTTGCCGTGCGACTGAACCAGAATTGCATCTGCAACCGCGACGGAAAATTCCTGCGCAAGCTGATCCAGACCGAAGGCGAGCGCTACCCGGAACTTTTCGCCGAGTGGCGCGAACAGGGACCGGGCCGGACATGGCCGGCGATTGCTGCCCGCTTCGCCCGCCTTGCCTATGGCGGATACCTCACGATCGAGGATCCCGACGTGGCGGCGCGCCAGTTCCTTGGCCTCGTCAACGCCGAACTGCAGACAACGTTCATGCTTGGCGGCACGCCGGGCGAAGACGAGGTTGTGCAATCGGCGACGAACGGCGTGCGCACCTTCCTGCGCGCTTTCGGCAAGCGCCCTTCCCCGGCCGGCCTCAAGAAGCACGCCGCGCTGGCCAACGCCTGACATTTGCGATTCCCGCGAAGCCGGCTTGCCGATCAAATCGTTCGCAATAATTCTGGCTTCGGCGCGGCGGCGATCTATATGCGGTTTACGCCGCGCTCAAGCTTGATTACAGCTATGCGGACGATTCAACGGAACCCGACCACCACATGGCCGACGACCATATCCGCTACGACATTCTGGCCCAGGAGGCGTTGCGCGGCGTCATGCGCAAGGTCCTGGCCGAGGTCGCGCGCACCGGCCTCCCCGGCAACCATCATTTCTTCATCACCTTCCTGACCGGCGCGCCCGGCGTGCGCGTGTCGTCGCGCCTGCGCGAGCGCTATCCCGAGCAGATGACCATCGTCATCCAGTTCCAGTATTGGGACCTGAAGGTGACCGACACCGGTTTCGAGGTTGGCCTGTCCTTCTCCGATGTGCCGGAGAAGCTCGAAATCCCGTTCTCCGCCGTGCGCGGCTTCTACGATCCATCGGTCAACTTCGAGCTCGAATTCGACGTCAAGACCGAAGGTGCGGCGACCGAGGAACTGGAAGACCAGGCCACGCCCGAACCGCTGACCATCGTCTCCGAGAAAAAGACCAAGGCCGAGAAGAAGGCTGCCGCCGAGCCGGAGAAGAAGCCGGCCGCGGGCGACGCTGCCGCCAAGGGCGCCGAAGTGGTTTCGCTCGACGCTTTCCGCAAGAAATAAGCCCACGGTTTGCGCCATGGCCGACATCGTCAACCTACGCCAGGCTCGCAAGCAGAGGGCGCGGGACGAGAAGCTGCGCGTCGCCGAACAGAACCGGGCGCTGCACGGCCGTTCCAAGGCGGACAAGCAGCGCGACCGGCTGATCGCCGACAAGGCCGACAAATTCGTCGCCGGCCATCGCCTCGAGCCGTCCGACAGCGACGACCAATGAGCGTCCGGCCATGAGCGTCCGACCGTGAGCGTCGTCGAAAAGCGCTCCGTGACCATTCGCGGCCATCGCACCAGCTATTCCCTCGAAAAGCCCTTCTACGACGATCTCGTCGCCATCGCGGCGGACAGGAGGCTGACGCTCGCCGCTCTCGTCGCCGAAGTCGACGAGACGCGACCGCGCGACACCAACCTGTCCTCGGCGCTGAGGCTGCATGTCCTGGAATGGGCGAAGCGCGGGACGAGCGGCTAGAGCAATTCCAGGAAAAGTGTGACACGGTTTTCCATCCGGAATTGCGTAAAAACAAAGAGATAGAGCGGTTCGCCGTTTCCGTGAAACGGTGAAATGCTCTAAAGGCCCTCCACGGCGCCCGCCTTTTGCCTGCGCCTGCCGCCGAAGCCAAGCAAGGTCGAACGCTCACGCTCTTCCGCCTGTTTGCGAGACCGCACGCGCATCAGATCCTTCCAGCCGACATAGCCCACCAGTTGCAGGCCTTCGCGGGTGACGACCGGCAGATGCGACACGTTGGCGGTCAGCAGCTTGTCGGAGAGGCCTTCCAGATACTCGTCCGGATAGGCCAGCGTCACCTTGCTCCCGGCCAGCAACGCGCCGAGCGTCGTGGTGCGGTGGGTTCCGGCGCGCCGCCAGCGCAGGATCGCCGGCGGATCGATGAGGCCGAGCACATGCCCGTTCTCGTCGATCACCGGGAAGCTCGGATGCCGCGTTTCCGGTGCGGTCAGGAAGGCCGCAGCGCCATGCAGCGTCATCGTCGCCGGCACGCTCTCGACCTGCGTGGTCATCACCTCGCGCACCCTGGTCAGCGCAAAGGGATCGACGCGATATTCGCGCACCAGATGGTGCCCTCGCCTTGCGATCTTCTCGGTCAGGATCGAACGCTTCATCAGAAGCACGGTGACGGCGTGCGCCGCCGCACAAGCCGCGATCAGCGGCACCAGAACATGGGTGTTGCCGGTCAACTCGACGGCGAAGAAGGTCGCGGTCAGCGGCGCCCGCATCGTGCCGCCCATCGTGGCGGCCATCGCCAGCAGTGCCCAGAAGCCCGGATCCGCCGCCGGCAGGAAACCGGCAAGCACCGCCCCCATCGCCCCGCCCATGATCAACAGCGGCGCCAGCACGCCCCCAGACGTTCCCGAACCGAGCGCCACCGACCAGATGATGGCCTTGACCACCAGCAGGATGAGTGCTGCGGTCGCCAATGTATGGCCGTCCAGCATGTCCGAAATGTTTTCATAGCCGACGCCGAGTGCCCGCGGTTCGATCAACCCGCCAATGCCGACCACCAGGCCGCCGATCATCGGCCACCACATCCAGTGGATGGGCAGTTTCTGGAAAGCGTCCTCGCAGGCATAGACCATCTGCGTCAGAAGCCCCGACAACAGGCCGGCGCAGATGCCGATCAGAACCCAGCCGCCAAGCGCGGTGAACGAGACCGCCATGCCGCCCTCGAACGGGAAGATCGGCCCGGGCAGATGCAGCAAGGTGCGCTCGACCTCGGCGATGATTGCGGCGACCGCGACGGGAACGAAACTGCGCGGCGTCCATTCGAAAAGCAGCAGTTCGACCGCCAGCATGATGGCGGCGATCGGCGTGCCGAACACGGTCGTCATGCCGGCCGCGGCGCCCGCCACCAGCAGCGTCTTACGTTCATTGTCGCTGACCGGCAGCATCTGCGCGATCAGCGAGCCGATCGCGCCGCCCGTCATGATGATCGGGCCTTCGGCGCCGAAGGGGCCGCCGGAGCCGATCGAGATCGCCGACGACAGCGGCTTCAGGATCGCCACCTTGGCGTCGAGTTTCGAGCGCCCGAGCAGGATCGCCTCGATGGCTTCGGGAATGCCATGGCCGCGGATCTTCTCGCTGCCGTAGCGCGCCATCAGGCCGACGATCAGCGCGCCGATGACCGGAACGAGGACGGCGGCAAACCCAAGCGGCGTATCCTGCAGCTTCAGGTCGGCAAGCGAGAACTGGCCGAAATAGGCAATGTTGGTGGCAAGCCTGATCAGCTTCAACAGCACGATGCCGGCAAACAGCCCCGCTGTCGCCACCACGACGGCGATGGCGGCAACCAGCAGCACTCTGGCATCGGTCGTAAAATCCCTGAGATGGTCGGGATTGGGTTGATGGGTCTTCATGATGGTTTTGCTTCCTGGCACCGGGCCGTATCTCGCACGCGCGGCACGGTCGAAGCGGCCAGCCGGCTTTGTCGGCTGGCTATGTATCGTAACACGATATAAATATTCAAGCGGGTTCTGCTCGAAATCCGTTTGAGCTTTCGCCGGAAACCGAACAAATGTCCGATATGACGCAGCCTAGGAAATCACGCCCCGCCATCAGACAGTCCGACTACCAGCGGCTGTCCGAGTTTCGCTACCTGATCCGCCGCTTCCTTGAATTCAGCCAGATCCAGGCCGAAGACGCCGGCCTGACGCCGCGCCAGCACCAGGCGCTGCTGGCGATCAAGGGTTTTCCGGGCGGCGGACCGGTGACGGTCGGCGACTTGGCGGAGCGCCTGCGCATCCGCCACCACAGCGCCGTCGAACTGGTCAACCGCCTCGGCGAGGCGGGGCTGGTCGTACGCGACCAGGACAAGGACGACCATCGCCGCGTGCTGCTGCGGCTGACCGAGCGCGCCGACGATCGTCTGGCCGAGCTGTCGGCGGTTCATCTCGACGAACTCTCGCGCATAGAGCCCATGTTGCGGCGCCTGCTCGATCGGGACGGCGAGTGATGCTCGAACGTCTTGCGCGGACGGCGCCTATATTTTCACGACGCCCCGCATCCTTTGGCCTCTCCGCAACGTCTCGGCAGTGAGAGCCCGAAAGGGGCGCGGTACAATCCAGAGGAAGGCCAGAGATGAAACGCCATCTGATACGCTACAAGACGAAACCGGAACGGGCCGACGAGAACGAGCGGTTGGTCAAGGCCGTTTTCCAGGAGTTGCACGACAAATCGCCGAACGGCGTTCGCTATATGACATTGCGCTCCGGCGACGGGACATTCGTCCATCTGGTCGAGACGCAAACCGATGCCCATGCCGACATCATCACCGGACTGGCCGCATTTGAGGCATTTCAAAACGGCATCCGGGATCGTTGCAGCGAACGTCCGCAGCGCGACGAGATGACCGTGGTGGGCAGTTACCGGATGCTGGATGCGTAACCGAGGACGTCGCAGGATGGGAGACGCATGACCATTCCCGTTGCTGACCGGCACAGCGCGCTTTTCGAGCGCCTGTCTGGGGAGCTGCGCCCCAAGCTGCACCGTTACTGCGCCCGCATGACGGGCTCGGTCATCGACGGCGAGGACGTGCTGCAGGAGGCGCTGGCCAAGGCATTCCAGGCCTTGGCCGATGCCGGGCCGATCGCCAACCCGGAAGGGTGGCTGTTTCGCATCGCCCACAACACGGCGCTCGATTTCCTGCGCCGCCGCGCTCGTGAAAAGGTCCATTCCGATGAGGATCCGGACATGATCGTCGACCCGGCAAACCCTACCGTTGACCGTCAGGCCGCTTCTGCCGCGCTGCACACCTTCATGCGCCTTCCCGTGGCGCAGCGAAGCAGCGTCATCATGATGGATGTTCTCGGCTATTCGCTGCAGGAGATCAGCGCCACGCTCGATGCCAGCGTCCCAGCGATCAAGGCCGCGCTGCATCGCGGCCGGGGCCGGTTGCGCGAACTCGCGGACGAACAGGACGACCGCCCTGTTCCGAGATTGAGCGCTGCGGAACGTCTGCTGCTCGATGCTTACATCGATCGCTTCAACGCCCGCGATTTCGACGCGGTGCGCGACATGCTGGCCGATGAAGTCCGGCTCGAACTGGTGGCCAGGACGCGGTTGAACGGCCGCAAGGAAGTCGGCACCTATTTCAGCAACTATTCCCGCGTGCAGGACTGGTGCTTCGTGCCGGGGTTCGTCGAAGACAGGCCGGCAATCCTCGTCAGCGACGCCAACGACCCGGGCGCACGGCCCACCTATTTCATCCTGCTGGCCTGGCAAGACGGCAAGCTTGCCGCCATCCGCGACTTCCGCCACGCCCGCTATGCCGCGGACGGCGCCGAAATGTCCGTCCTATAAAAACGATTTCGGACAGCAAGACCCTACTGCCCTACTGCCCTACTGCCCTACTGCCCTACTGCCCTACTCCAACGACTTCAACAGATTGTCGATCGTGAACGGATTGGCCTTTGGTTTCGCTGGCGGATTGTCGTTGGCCTGCGGCTGTGGCGCCCGATCGACTTTGGGCGCCGGTTCGGCGGCTTTCCGTTCGGCCTCCTGCCTTGCCTTTTCCTGCGAGGCGATGCGCTTTGCCTCTTCCACCTTCTGGCGCTCCTGTTCCGCCTGGGCCTTGGCCGCCTCGTCGGCGGCCTGCTGCTCGGCCGCGGCCTTGGCGTCCGCATCCGCCTTTGCCTTGGCGTCGGCATCCGCCTTGGCTTTCGCTTCGGCGTCGGCTTTCGCCTTGGCATCCGCTTCAGCTTTGGCATCCGCTTCAGCCTGGGCCTTGGCGTCGGCCTCCGCTTTCGCCTTGGCGTCCGCCTCGGCTTTCAGCCGCGCCGCTTCCTCCTGTTGGCGAAGTTCCTCGGCGGCCTTGTCGCGCGCATCCTGGAGTGCAGCGTAGTAGCGCACCTCGCGCCGCAGCCGCTGTTTCTCCAGCAGCGCCGCCTGCATCGCCTCGACGCGCTGCTGCTCCTTTTCCAGCGCCCGCTGGGTCAGGAACTGCGCCAGCGGCTCGCTGTCGAACTGCCGTTTGATGGCGCCGAGCGGGCCTTCGGCGGTGAAATTCATGACAGGCTCGGAACCGACCAGGGCCTCGTCGCCGGGCTTGTAGGTGATCGCGCCCTTGGCCGACACCGTGCTGGCGTTGAGATCGGCCGTGATATCGGCGGACAGGGTCGCCGCCGGATTTTCAAAACTGATCGGCGGCGCCCGCAGCGTGCCGCCGGCAACCGTGAAAGCAATTTCGGCATCCCCAGCGGCAAAGCTGCCGTCGGCGGCGATGTCAGGCGCGAAGCCGGCGGTCTTGGCCGCGTCGATGTCACGCCCGATCGCATCGGCCTTGGCAAGCAAAGCGCTGAACGCATCGGGATTGACGCCGGCGATCTGCAACCCCTTGAGCGTCGCCGTGCCGGAACCCGACAAAGCGGCGACCATCGCATCGACCGACTTGCCGCTGGTCGACAGCGCCGCCGAGAAATCGCTTTTGCCGCTGATGCCGGCATCCGGCAGCACGGTTCCCAAATCGGATCCGGCCAGTTTCATCTGGCCGCTGAAAAGCCCGGTGCCGTCATTGTTCTTCAATTCGAACAGGCCGGTCAGCACCCCGCCCAGGAGCTTGGCCTTGAGATCGGAAACGCGGATGCCTTCCTGGTCGAGCTTGAGCGAAAAGCCAGCGTCGTAAGCGGTGGCGAACGAGCCGGCGGCGAGTGCCGCTGTCGTCAGGTCGAGGTCGGCGCTGAACGGCAGGCTGGATTTCTGGCTGAAGGGCGCATCCGGCCAGGCGCCACGCTTGTCGGCCCCGCTCTTGTCAGCCGCACCCTTGTCAGCAAGAAAGGCGGAATCGCCGAACAGCGCCACCGCCATCGGATCGAGGTCGAGTTCGTCGAGTGCCAGCGCGCCGGCCAGATGCGGCACGCCGTCCTTGACATCGACGTTGACGTCGCCGGACACCGCCGCCTCGTTGATGGCGCCGCTGAGATTGTCGAGCACCAGCAGGCCGTTGCCGTAGTCGCCCTGCGCCGCGAGCGATGCCGACATGCCGGCGCCCATGCCCGGCAGGCCGATGCCCGATGTCATCAGCCAGGGTTCGATGTCGGCGGCGTCGAGGCTGAGCTTGCCCTTGGCCGTAGGCCCTTGCGGCGTGTCCGCCACGGTTCCCTCGAAGCCGGCCTTGAAGTCGTTGCCGGCGAGGCTGAAATTTGTCGCCAGGCCGCCACTGAGCGTGCCTTTGGCCTGGATATCGGTGCTGGCTTCGCCCAGCATGCCGAGCGGCAGCGCCGGCAGGCCGTAAAGCGCCAGGAGAGCGGTGGCGTCGGGATTTTTGGCGTTGAAGGTCAGCGTTACCGGCGCGTCGAGAAGATCGTCCATCGCCCCCTTCCCCGACAGCGAGGCCGAAAACGCCGAGCCGCCGGCCTTGCCCTGCCCGCTCACCGCCAGGCCCGTCGTGCCATCGCCATTGTCGGCGGCACTCGCCACGAGGTCGACGCGGGCATCCTGGAACAGGTCGGGATAGGCGGCCGCACGGCTTGCCAGGCCCTTCAGCACTGTGCTGTCCGGGTAATGCTGCGCGGCGACGTCGATCAGCGGCTTCAGATCGACGGCGACCACGGAAGCGTCCAGCTTGCCGGTCGGGCTCGCCGGGAAATCCTTGATCCGGCCCGTGGTGCTGATCGAGGCGCCGGCCAGCCCGCCCACCGACAGCCGGTCGATTTCGAGCAAGCCCTCGCGCAGCCTCAGCGCCGTGTCGACTGTGTCGGCGGTCAGCCCGCCGGCGCTGACCGGCCCGGCCTTGATCTGGAAATCGAGATCGCGGTCGGCGAAGCGGTTGGTGCCCTTGTCGCTGACGAAGATCGAGGCGAACGCCGCCAGCCCGTCGACATCGAGCTCGCCGCCATCGAGCCGCATCAGCACCGAGGGCCTGGCGTCGTCGGGCTGGCTGGAATCGATGCGTCCGGAAAACTTCGCCTTGCCCAGGATCAGTTCGAGGTCGCTGAAGGATTGATGGTTTTCCGAGAGATCGACCTTGGCCTTGAAGCCGGCGGCAGGCAGGCGGCGGATCGCCTCGTCGACATCCTTCGACAACCAGGCGGCGAAGCCCGACGGCTGCGCCACCGCAAGCAGCAACGAGCCGGTGAAGCCGAAATGGCTCTGCACGTTGAGCACCAGCATGCCATCGGCTTCCAGCGTGGTGCGGCCAGGCAGTGTCGCGGCCAGCGATTTTACCTTCCAGCCACCTTCGACCGGCTCGGCGGAAAGATGCACGTCGCGCACCGTGGTGTCGCCGGCCACCACCGCCGGCAGCTTGACCTCGACGGTGCCGGGAATGGTCGGCTTCGGCAGATCGAGCAGCGCCTGCTCCAGCCCGGCAATGCGCTGGTCGAGCGTCAGGCCGGTGCCGGCCTGAGCGCCCACGGCCTCGTCGAACTGCACCTGCGCGCCATTAGCCTCGATGGCGAAGCTCGGTTTCTGGCCAAGGTCGACCGAGGCCTTGCCGTCGGCGGTGTAGGGATTATCCAGCGGCCCCGTCTCGAAACGGAATTCGTCGATGCCGAGCTTCTGGTGGTCGAGCGAGAATTTGCCATTCAGCCGAAAACCCGGATCGGGCTTGCCGGTCGAGACCTTCACCGTTTCGCCATCGTTGCCGCGCAGCTCGGCGCTGTTCTTGTCGGCTCCATTCTTGTCGGAGGCAGCAATCTTGAACTGGCCTGAGTAGACGGCGGCGCCGTTGACGATGCCCGCATTGCCGTCTGTTTCGATCACCAGCGGATAGGCATCGGGGTCGGCCTTCAGGCGAATGCGCATTTGCCCGGAGGGTTCGGCCTTGCCGGTCGACGCAGCGACCGTGGTGCGCAAGCCGTCCAGCCGCAACGTGCCGTCCAGGCGCCATGGACCGGCCAGCGACTTGGCTGAAATGGTCGAATTGATTTCGGAAAAGATGTGACTGCGCCCGCCGGCGGCATGGCGCAATTCGATCTGCCCTTCGGTCACCGTCAGCTTCTCGATCGAGATCTGGCTGGGGTTGAAGGGCGAGGACGGGCGCATGGCCCAGTCGACCGTGCCATCCCTGGCGATGTCGATGGTCGCCTTCGGCCGCACCAGCCGCATGTCGAAGATCAGCACCTCGCCGCGCAGGAAGGGCGCGAGTTCGGCATCCATCGAAAACGTCTCGACGGTCATGGCCGGCTGACCATTGGGGCCACCGGCGACGGCGACGTTGGAGAAGGTCACCGAAGGAAACGGCAACAGCCTTGCCGTGGCGTCGCCCTGCACGATCACCTTGCGGCCGAGGATGGCGCTCGCCTCACGTTCGAAATCGGCGCGGTAGCCGGTCCAGTCGATAAAATACGGCACCACCAGCGCCGCACACAGCACCAGCACGAACAGGCCACCGAAGATCACGAACAGGCGTGCGAGCATCAGCTCCGAACAGGTTGATTGAATTTCCGCCGCACTCTACCCGCATCCGCGTGTCGATAAAGAGGCAATTCTTCGAGTGTTGCGTCCTGTCGGGCGATCTGAAACAAATCCCGGAAAATACGGAGATTCTCGGATGTCGGGCAAGAACTGGGACCGCGTGCCGATCGACGCGCAGAGCGTCGATGCGCCGCTTTCGCGGTCGGCGATTTTTCTGGTGGTCACCGTCGCCGATGAACAGCCGGCTCTCGCCAGGGTTTGTTCCGCACTCGGCGACCTTGACGACCTGGTCAAGAATGTCGGGTTCCGCGACCTTGGCGGCCGCCTGTCCTGCATCGCCGGCATTGGCCGCGCTCTCTGGAACCGCCTCAGCCCCGGCCGGCGGCCGCTGGAGTTGAAACCGTTCGCGCCGATCAAGGGAGCGGTCCATTCGGCCCCGTCGACACCGGGCGACCTGCTCTTCCACATCCGCGCCGAACGATCAGACATGTGCTTCGAGTTCGAGCGTATCCTGCTCGACAGGCTTGGCCCTGATGTGACCGTCGTCGACGAAGTCACGGGCTTTCGCTATTTCGATGCCCGTGACCTGCTCGGTTTCGTCGACGGCACGGCCAACCCGGCCGGCCTCGACCTGCCCGCCTCGGCGCTGGTTGGCGACGAGGATGCCGGCTTTGCCGGCGGCAGCTATGTCGTCGTCCAGAAATACCTGCACGATCTCCAGGCCTGGGCGCGCATTCCAACGCCCGAGCAGGAAGCGATCATCGGCCGCACCAAGATCGACAACATCGAAATCGACGATGACGACGCGCCGCGCAAATCGCACAAGTCGCTGGCCACCATCGAGGATGCCGACGGCAACGAATACGACATATTGCGCGACAACATGCCGTTCGGCAGGCCCGGGCAGAACGAGTTCGGCACCTACTTCATCGGCTATTCCCGGTATCTCTGGGTCACCGAAAAGATGCTGCAGCGCATGTATGTCGGCGACCCGCCGGGCGCCTACGACCGGTTGCTCGATGTCTCCACGCCGCACACGGGCACGACCTTCTTCGCCCCGACACGACCCATGCTGCAGGCCCTTGTCCAGGACGCGCAGGAGCAGCCTGCGGCCGCACGCTAGCGCTCCGGATTCGGCTTCTAGCGGGGCCAAATGGCTTCCGGCCATCGGGACTAGCTTCTTTGGAACGTGTCCGCGCTGGTCGACATCGAACGCCACCAATTCAGTTTTTCGATTTTCGCGGGTTGGCCCTCGCCGCTGGCCTTTATCGCCGCATCCGAGACGACAAACCACAACGTCTCCATTTTTCCCTCCCGAAGGAGGCCGGTGTAGGAAACGACCGCATCCCCAACCGGCGTTTTCCCGCCGCCGGCAAAACTGATGCAGTCGCCGCGGTGGACGCCCAAAATCGGAATTTCCTGGCCATGGAAACCGCTATCCGGCAACGCGGTTCGAAACGATCCCGATATACGGTTGTCCGCATCATCGGTGATCTCGACAATGGACCCGTATTGATTCTTCCAGACGCCTTTCCAGTCCATGGCGGCCGCTCCGCTTTGACGATAACCGTTGGTTGCCGCAACGGGAAAACCGTGAATCGGTTCCGAATGTGCGGGCTGTTTCAGGCCTCACCATGCGGCCGGTGCAGGTGCCGTCCGAACCGAACGGCGGCGCGTTCGACAAGCCTTTTCGTGCCGACGCATTCACGGGTTGTCTTCACCAACGAGCCTGCGAGACTTTCGCCTATAACGTTCAGGCTCGCCGTCCGACACCCTCCATCAACACGGTCAAAACGGTTCCGTTGTGAAGACTGGTCGAGAAACTCTCCGCAATAAATTCCAGCATCGAATCATGAAACGTCAGGATGAAGTGCCGATAGTTTGAAAACAGTTCCGGCGTGTGTGACGGATGAACCCGATTTGTCTTTTCAAGGGACGCGATCCACGCTGAGTTGCGGACTTCGAATGCCTCATAGGGTCGCAAGCCCAGTGCATAGAGCCGGTGGCCGCTGATGGTTTCATCATTCGGCGGGCCGAACTGAAATGCCAGATAAGGATCTGCCGTCAGGACGACGACATGCTGGTTGACTGTTGCCGGTGAAACCGAGCGCGGATTCGTGCCATCGAAGGACGTATCCGGAGCATTGGCGATATAAGCGACGAGCAGCCTGCTTTCATCCGCAAACACATGAGGCAATGGCGCGCCGGGGGAAGACGGCGGCACCTCGATCGGCAGCAGGGTCTCGGCACCCGACATTTAATGGCCCTCGCTCGGCAATATCTTGCCCGGATTCATGATGTTTTGCGGGTCAAGCGCCTGCTTGATGGTGCGCATGATGTCGACGCCGTGGCCGAGTTCGTGGCGCAGGAAGCCGATCTTGCCCTGGCCGATGCCGTGTTCGCCGGTGCAAGTGCCGTCCATGGCGATCGCCCGCATGTTGAGCCGCGCGACGAATTTTTCCGACAGCGCGATCTCCCTGGGGTCGTTGACGTCCATCAGCACCAGCACGTGGAAATTGCCGTCGCCGGCATGGCCGACGATCGGCGCGATCAGCCCCATTTCGGCGATGTCGGCTTCGGTTTCGGTGACGCATTCGGCAAAGCGCGAGATCGGCACGCAGACATCGGTCGACAGGCCCTTGGCGCCCGGCCGCAATGTCAGCGACGACCAGTAGGCGTCGTGCCTGGCCTTCCACAATTTCGTCCGCTCCTCGGCGACGCTGGTCCACAGGAACGGTCCGCCGCCATTTTCCTCCGCGATCATGCCGAAGGTCTCTGCCTGCTCGGCGACACCGGCATCACTGCCGTGGAATTCGACGAACAGACACGGGCTTTCCGGATAATCGAGCTTGGAATAAACCTTCATCGCCCGCATCTGCAGCGCATTGACCAGTTCGATGCGAGCCACAGGAATGCCCATCTGGATGGTCGCGATGACGGCGTTGCAGGCCGACTCGACGCTCGGAAACGGACAGACGCCGCCGGAGATCGCCTGCGGAATGCCTTGCAGCCTCAACGTCAGCGAGGTGATGATGCCGAGCGTGCCTTCGGAGCCGACCAGCAGCCGCGTCAGATCGTAGCCGGCCGAACTCTTCTTCGCCCGCTTGCCGGTGGTCACCGTCTCGCCGTCGGCCATGACGGCCGTCAGCGACAGCACGTTCTCGCGCATCGTGCCATAGCGCACGGCGTTGGTGCCGGACGCCCGTGTCGCCGCCATGCCGCCGAGCGAGGCATTGGCGCCCGGATCGATCGGAAAGAACAGGCCGGTGTCGCGCAGATGCCGGTTGAGATCCTCGCGTGTCACCCCGGGCTCGACCGTGCAGTCGAGATCCTGCGGATTGACCGAAAGAATCCGGTTCATGCGCGACGTATCGACCGAAATACCGCCGCCAGGTGCATTGGTGTGGCCCTCCAGCGACGAACCGACGCCGAAGGCGATCACCGGCACGCGGTGGGCGGCACAGGCCCGTACGATCTCCTGCACTTCGGCCGCCGTCTCCGGAAAAGCGACGCCATCGGGCGCCTGCGTCGGGATGTAAGTGGTGGTGTGCGCGTGCTGCGAGCGGATGGCCTCGCCGGTCTGGAAGCGCTCGCCGAGCCGCTGCTTGAGGATGCCGAGCACCGCCGCGATGCCTTCCTCGTTGCGTTCGACGGGATTGAGGTCGCTCAGAGCCATGAATTCCTCCGCGAATGGACCAGTGTCCACGCTTGTTATGCGATTATGGATGCGTAGTCTCCGTAGCCACGCTCTGTCCAGCGCCAGAACAAGGAAGTTTCCATGTCCATCCCAGCCCCCTTCGTCTCCAGGCCCATGGACATCGAAAAAGACTGGATCGACTACAACGGCCATCTCAACATGGCCTACTACAACGTGCTGTTCGACCGCTGCTCGGACGAGGCCTTCGAGGCGATGGGCATGGGGCTGAACTATGTGAAAGACCGGCGGCTCACCATCTACACCGCCGAAGTCCATGTCTGCTACGTGCAGGAGCTGCATCTGGAGCACAAGGTCCAGGTCTCCTTCCAGCTGATCGATCATGACGAGAAGCGGCTGAGAGCCTATCAGGAAATCCGCCATGTCGACGGCTGGCTCGCCGCCACCTCCGAAACCTTGTCGCTGCATGTCGACATGTCGGGGCCGAAGGTCGCGCCCTTCCCCGCCGATGTGCTGGCCAAGGTCGAAGCCATGCGCGCCGCGCATTCGGTGCTGCCGATGCCGGAGCGTGCCGGCCGTTCGATCGGAATCAAGCGCAAATAAGGCGAGCTGACACTGTCACCGCGTCCAGCGAACTGGGCATCAAAGCCACACCGGCAGCTCAAAATGGAAGAACCTGCAAATCGGCTGGCGCCGGTTCTTGAAGCAGCCTCGCCACGGCGTTAACCTTACCGAGGTTTTAACGGGAACAAGCCAATTGGGCCGTTGAACGACTCAGCGGAGCGGCAGAAAAGGTCCGCACGGGTTGTTATACGGGCGGCGGGCGGAGCCGGTTCGAGGAACGTGCATGAAAACCGACATCAAGGTCGAGGTGGACAGGCTGGCCGCCGATCCGCGCATCACCGACTATGATTTCTGGCGTTCGCTCAAGAACGTCGACAACGAGATCTTCCATATCGCCAACAACAACGAACCGATCCCGTTCGACATGATCCGCTGGCGCAGCATTCTGAAGCGCGCCCGCCTGAAGCGCGGGCATGCTTAGCACCGATGGGTAGGCATCCCGGCTACCATTTTCGATAGGTCAGTGCTGCCCCTCATCGCGCTGCCGGGCACTTCTCCCCGTATAGTGACGGGGAGAAGGACGCTGTCACCGGCAGCTTCGCCAATCACCAGCATTGCAGAACAAGCGCCGACATTGCGGCCAGCCCCTTCTCCCCGTCACTATACGGGGAGAAGATGCCGGCAGGCAGATGAGGGGCGGCGCAACCCATCAACAAGCATCTCGAATTGCGCCCCGGTCTACGCCGATCTTTTGATCGCAGCCAGCGGCGAGCGCGCCACCACCGGCGACGACTGGATGATGGCCGTGTTGGTCATCGCGTAGGGGATGATCCGGTCGATCACCCGTTCGAGCTCCGTTACCGAGCCGACATGCGCGAGCGCAATGAAACAGTCCTCGCCGGTCACCCGGTCGCATTGCGCGATCTCCGGCAGCTCGCGGATGATGTCGGCCACCACGGACAATTGCCCCGGCACCGGCCGGATCCGCAGCCACGCCGACAGCTTCAGGCCAAGGGCGGCGGGATTGATCCTGACGCAATAGGCTTCGATCACGCCGTTCTCCTGCAGCCGCTTGATCCGCTCCGCGACACTCGGCGCCGACAGGCCGACCGCGCGCGCCAGCTCCGCCGTGCTGGCGCGCGCATCCTTTTCCAGCAGGCGCAGGATCTTCATGTCCGCGGCATCGAGATCGATATTTTCGGTTCGAAGGCGTTTCACGGAAAAATCCTTGCTTCCGGTAAGGAACATGCCAGACAGGCCGGTCGCTCCCCATGTGATTAGGAAAAACTGCCTGCGATACTGATCCGATGAACGATCGAACGCAAGCGCCTGCTGCCAGCCCTGCCCTCGGCGGCCCCATGCTCCTGGCGGCAAAACTGCCGCCGCATGTCTGGTTCGGCGTCAGCGCCGTCTTCCACTATCTGGGCCCGGCTTTCGCGGTGCTGCTTTTCCCGCATGTCGGCGTGCTCGGCATGGCGTGGCTGCGCATCGCCACCGCCGCGCTGATCTTCGCACCGCTGACGCGCCCGTGGCGGACCTTCGCCCGCGCCGATCCCCAAACCCGGCTGCTGTTGCTGGCCTTCGGCGCTTGCTTGGCAGTGATGAACTGCGCGTTCTACCTGGCGCTCGACCGGTTGCCGATCTCGCTGGTGGCGGCGATCGAATTCGTCGGCACAATCGGCGTCGCGCTGGTCGGCCTCAGGAGCGCCCGCAACCTCACCGCCCTGACGATAGCCGTCACCGGCACCTTGCTGCTGATCGACGTGAAGTGGTCCAGCGATCCGCTCGGGCTGTTCTGGGCCTTCCTCAACGGCGCGCTCTTTGTCGGCTACATCGTGCTCGGCCACCGCGTCGCCCGCGCCGGCGCCGGTGACGGCATAGCGGGCCTGGGAGCGGCCATGGCAGTCGGCTTCTTGGTCGTGCTGCCGATCGGCTTCAGCGATGCGCTGCCCGCCTTCTTCTCGCCGCCGCTGCTCATCGCCGCCATCGGCGTCGGCATCTGTTCCTCGGTCATTCCCTACATCGGCGATCAGCTCGCCATGTCGCGGCTGCCGCGTTCTAGCTTTGCGCTGATGCTGTCGCTGCTGCCGGTTACGGCAACGCTGATCGGCGTCATCGTGCTGCGCCAGATTCCCGGCTTCAGCGATTGTGTTGGCATCGCGCTGGTGGTCGCCGGTGTCGCCTTCCACAAGCCGGCGAGGACGGATTAGACACCCAATGCCAGTTTTTGCTTCAGGCCAGTTTCTCCTTCAGGCCAGTTTCTCCTTCAGGAAAGCGATCGTCCGGCCCCAGGCGAGATCGGCCGCCTTCTTGTCGTAGCGTGCCGCCGAGGTGTCGTTGTTGAAGGCATGGTTGGCGCCTTCATAGACATAAACAGTGTATTCGACATGCGCGGCATCGAGTTCCTTCTTGAAGGCGTCTATGCCGGCATTGGTGCGATCGTCGAGCCCGGCATAGTGCAACAGCAATGCCGCCTTGATCTTCGACACATCCGCGGCCTTCGGCTGCATGCCGTAATAGGCGACGCTGGCTGCCAGGTCGGGCGCATTGACGGCCAGCATGTTGGCGGTGCCGCCGCCCCAGCAGAAGCCGATGGCGCCGACCTTGCCGTTGCCGTCCTTGTCGGCCTTGAGGAAGGCGACGGTGGCAACGCCGTTGGCGACGGTCTGTGCCGGGTCGAGCGTGGTGAACATGTCGCGCGCCTTGTCCTCGTCGGCGGGCGTGCCGCCGAGCGGCGACAGGAAATCGGGCGCCAGCGCCACGAACCCTTCCAGCGCCACGCGCCGGGCAACGTCGCGGATATGCGGGTTGAGCCCCCTGTTTTCATGGATGACGATGACGGTGCCGACCTTGCCTGTCTGGTTTGCCGGTCTGACCAGATAGCCCTTCATCTCGCCACCGCTGCCGGGATAGGTGATGTCCACGCCTTTCACGCGGGCGTCGTTTTCGGCAACGATCGCCGCCTGGGCGGAGTTCGCCGCCAAAAGCGGCGCGATCGCGGCCGCCGCCGCACCCGACCCGGCAAGCCTGCTCAGCTGTTCCATGAAGCGGCGGCGGTCGAGCGTCAGATGCGTGTATTCGTCATAGGCATCGATCATCGCCTGGGTGATCACGGGTGTGACGTCGGTCATGGCGCACTCCTCGGGGCTGGACTGTCCCTGCCGTCCGCAAGATAGGGGCCGGCCTCTCATCGTCCAGTCACGGGACAGTGACATCGGTCCGCCCAGCGATCGGCGCCCAGACGACGGATCTCATCTCTCATCACGTTTTTGTCATCATCGACAATCTTGGTGGCGCTGCCACAATAGTAGGGGAAACTGGCTGATCGGCCGCCCGATGGCGCGGCCTGGAGGAAACGATGACCATGCCGATCCTTGCAACCGCCTTCATGATTGCCGCCGCCGCCATACTGGCGATGCGCGCGACAATTGTCGCGGCGAGCCACAAGTCGACGGTCAAGAAGTCCATGGTCAAGGTTCGCAGCCAGCGCTATCCGGCAAACACGAAAACCCAAGGTTGAGGTGAAGTCATGGACGTGCAGGACATCGTGAACACCGTTTCGCAGAAGGCGGGTCTCGACCAGGCAACGACGGAAAAAGTCGTCGGCACCATTTTCTCGGTGCTCGAGCACGAGGCGGAAGGCACCAGCGCCTCGTCATTTTTCGCCAAGATCCCGGGCGCCGATGCGCTGGCGCAGAAATATGACGTCATGGCCGCCGCCCCTGCCGGCGGCGGTGGCGGCTTCCTGTCGTCGCTGCAGGGCGCGCTTGGCGGCGTCCTCGGCGAAAAGGCCGGCGCGCTGGTCAACGGCCTCGCCGCGCTCAAGGCATCCGGCCTCGACATGGCGCAAATCCAGAAGGCCGGCGAAACGCTGGTCCAGCAGGCCGAAGCCGCCGCTGGCCCCGATTTGACCAACCAGGTGCTCGGCTCGGTGCCCAGCCTGAAGGGCCATTTGGGGCTCGGCTAGCACCAACGATTTGGTGTTGCCCGCCGCCTACTTCGGCAGCGCGTAGGCCATTACGTAATCCCCGGGCTTGGTGCCGACCGAGCCGTGGCCGCCGGCGACGATGACCACGAACTGGCGCCCGTCCGCCACCGTATAGGTCATCGGCGTCGATTGGCCGCCCGCTGGCAGCCGCGCCTGCCAGAGCTGCTTGCCCGATGTCAAATCATAGGCGCGCAGATAATCGTCGACCGCAGCACCCAGGAAGGCGACGCCGCCGGCGGTGATCATCGGCCCGCCAATGCCAGGCACCCCGACCTTCAGCGGCAGCGGCAGTGGCGTCATGTCGTAGACGGTGCCGTTGCGGTGCTTGTAGGCGATCGCGCCGGTCCTGAGATCGACGCCGGCGACATAGCCCCAGGGCGGCGCCTGGCAGGGAATGCCGAGCGGCGACAGGAACGGTCCCATCACCACCGCATAGGGAGCGCCGTCGTTGCGGTTCAGCCCCTGCTCGCTGCCCTTGGTGTCGTCGCCCGGCGCCGGCACGTCCGCGCGCGGAACAAGTCTCGACGTGAAGGCGAGATAGGTCGGCATGCCGAACATCACCTGCCGCACCGGATCGACCGCCACGCCACCCCAGTTGAAGGTGCCGAAATTGCCGGGATAGACCAGCGATCCCTGCAGCGAGGGCGGCGTGTAGCGCCCTTCATAGCGCAATTTGTGGAAAGCGATCCGGCACGCCAGCTGGTCGAACATGGTGATGCCCCACATGTCGGCATCGGTCAGCGGCTTCGGGTTGAAGGAGAGGTCCGACGCCGGCTGGGTCGGCGATGTGTGGTCGCCTTCGATGGCGCCGCCTGGCGCCGGCACTTCCTTGACCGCGATCACCGGCTCACCGCTGCGCCGGTCGAGCACATAGAGATCGCCCTGCTTGGTCGGCCCGACCAGCGCCGGCACGATCGAGCCGTCGGCCTTGGTGATGTCGATCAGGGTCGGCTGCGCCGGCACGTCCATGTCCCACAGGTCGTGATGTACGGTCTGCCGCACCCATTTCAACTGTCCGGTGTTGAGGTCGAGCGCGGTGATCGAGGAGGAGAACTTCTCGACATTGTCGCTGCGGCCCATGCCGAGCTGGTCGGGCGTCTGGTTGCCGAGCGGCACGTAGAGCAGGCCGAGCTTCTCGTCGGCGCTCGGCGTCGACCACATGTTCGGCGAGTTGGCGGTGTAGGTCTGGCCGGGCGCCAATGGCGTCGTCTGGTCCGGATTGCCGGAATCCCAGTTCCACAGCAATTTGCCGGTGGCGGCATCATAGGCGCGGATGACGCCGGACGGCTCCTGCGTCGAATAATTGTCGTTGACCGCGCCGCCGACGATGATCTTGCCGCCCGCGATCAGCGGCGCCGAAGTCGAGTAATAATAGCCCGACTTCGGGTACGGCATCCCGGTCAGAAGGTTGAGCGTGCCGCCCTCGGCGAAGGCGGGGCAGACCTGCCCGTTGGCGGCGTCGAGCGCGATCAGCCGCGCGTCGGAGGTCGGCAGGTATACGCGGGTCGCGCAAGGCTGGCCAGCGGCACCGGCGGCATCGGCATAATAGGATACGCCACGGCAGGTCTGGTGCTGGCGATCCTTGTCGAGCTTGATCTTGGGATCGTAGCGCCATTTTTCCTTGCCGGTCGCCGCATCGACCGCGATGGCAAAATTGTGCGGCGTACAGATGTAGAGCGTGTCGCCGACTTTCAGCGGCGTGACCTGATAGGTGGTCTCGCCAACATCGTCAGGCCCCTTTACGTCGCCGGTCCGGTAGGTCCAGGCTGGCTTCAGGTTGGCGACATTGTCCGGCGTGATCTGGTCGAGCGGGGAATAGCGCTGGCCGAATTGCGTGCGGCCGTAATAGTGCCACTCGCCGGCCGGCACATCGCCGCCAAGATTGGCGTTGGGGGTCACCTTATCGGTGTCGAGCGCGCCGGCGATGTCCTTGGGGTCCGTGGTCATCGAATAGCCGGCCACCGCCAGCGATGCCAGCACCGCCAGGATCAGCGGTGCGCGCCCGTCGGGACCGGCAAGCCCCCGCCTCGCCCACGGCGTCAGCAGCCACAGCGCCACCAGCACGATGATGCCGCCGCGCGGGCCGAGTTCCCACCAGTCGAAGCCGATTTCCCAGACCGCCCAGGCCAGCGTGCCGATCACGATCGCCGCATAGAGCCACAGTGCCGTGGAGCGGCGCCGGTAGAGCAGCCAAGCGGCGATCAGGAAGGCGAGACCGGCGATGATGTAATACCAACTGCCGCCCAGCGAAGCCAACCAGATGCCGCCGGCGCCAAGCGCCAGGCCAAGCAGAAAAAGAACGAGGGAGGTGATGGTGACAGCCAAGATGATACTCCTTCGACTGTTCGCGCTGCGTGGCGCGGCCATGGGCAACCCGGCATTGCGTTCACGCCCGGAACACAACTTTCCTCCGCCCGCCCCGCCTGTCAAGCTTGAGCCATGCGGCGTGATAGGGGCTGTCTCCCCGGCTGCAAACGCTGGGCAGGCCGATCGTCCGTTGGCTAGGCGGCCGGATAAGCCACTTTACCGGGAACAAAACGTAGACACTTCTGGTCTTTCCCTCCCGAATCACTACATTCGGGGGAAGATGTCCGGCTTTTCCGAAGACATGCCCTTTTTCGACGAACCCAATGCGCGGCCCACGGCCCCGTCGGGCATTGCCGCGCGCGCCATGGCTGCCCGCAGCGGCCAGAACAACGCACCCGACTATCTCAAGGGGTTGAATCCCGAACAGCGGCTGGCGGTGGAAACCACCGAAGGCCCGGTTCTGGTGCTGGCCGGCGCCGGCACCGGCAAGACCCGCGTGCTGACCACCCGCATCGCCCACATCCTCGCCACCGGCAAGGCCTTCCCGTCACAGATCCTCGCGGTGACCTTCACCAATAAGGCGGCGCGCGAGATGAAGCAGCGCATCGGCATCCTGATCGGCGAAGGCAATGTCGAGGGCATGCCGTGGCTCGGCACCTTCCACTCGATCGGCGTGAAACTGCTGCGCCGCCACGCCGAGCTTGCCGGCCTGAGATCCGACTTCACCATCCTCGACACCGACGACGTCGTGCGGCTGATCAAGCAGCTGATCCAGGCCGAGGGTCTGGACGACAAGCGCTGGCCGGCCAAGCAGTTCGCCCAGATGATCGACGGCTGGAAGAACAAGGGCCAAGGTCCCGCCGACATCGCCGAGGGCGACGCGCGCGCCTTCGCCAACGGCAAGGGCCGCGAGCTCTACAAGGCCTACCAGGAACGCCTGCAGACGCTGAACGCCTGCGATTTCGGCGACCTTCTGTGCCACCCGATCCGCATCTTCCGCGCCAATCCGGACGTGCTGAAGGACTATCACAGGCGCTTCAAATACATCCTCGTCGACGAGTATCAGGACACCAACACCGCCCAGTACATGTGGCTGCGGCTCTTGGCGCAGCGGCCGCAATCCTCCCCCCTCGAGGGGGAGGTGCCCGCGAAGCGGGCGGAGGGGGTCGCCGCAGAAGGCACCGCTGCAGCGTCGCGCACTGCCGCGAGGACCCCACCCGACCGGGCTTCGCCCGGCCACCCTCCCCTCAAGGGGGAGGGAAATCCGCGTCCGGCCACCGTCAACATCTGCTGCGTCGGCGACGACGATCAATCGATCTATGGCTGGCGCGGCGCCGAGGTGGACAACATCCTGCGCTTCGACAAGGATTTTCCCGGCGCCACCATCATCAGGCTGGAGCGCAACTACCGCTCCACCGCGCACATCCTGGGTGCGGCCTCCCATCTCATCGCCCACAATGAGGGCCGCTTCGGCAAGACGCTGTTCACCGATCGCAACGATCCCGAGGACGGCAAGGTCAACGTCCACGCCGCCTGGGATTCCGAGGAGGAAGCGCGTGCCATCGGCGAGACCATCGAGGCCTACCAGCGCCAGAAGCACAATCTGAACGACATGGCGATCCTTGTCCGCGCGTCTTTCCAGATGCGCGCTTTCGAGGATCGCTTCATCACGCTCGGCCTCAACTACCGCGTCATCGGCGGTCCGCGTTTCTACGAGCGCATGGAAATCCGCGACGCGCTGGCCTTCTTCCGCGTCGTCGCCAACGGCGGCGACGACCTTGCCTTCGAGCGCATCGTCAACGTGCCCAAGCGCGGGCTGGGTGAAGCCACCATCCGCCAGATCCACGACACGGCGCGGGCGCTGCGCATCCCGATGCTGGAGGCTGCCGCCAACCTCGCCGAAAGCGACGAGCTGAAGCCGAAACCGCGCGCCGCGCTGCGCGAGGTCGCTGCCAATTTCGAACGCTGGCAGAAGGCGCTGGAAACCACGCCGCACACCGAGCTCGCCGAGACAATTCTCGAAGAGAGCGGCTACACCGACATGTGGAAGAACGACCGCTCGGCCGAAGCCCCCGGCCGGCTTGAGAACCTCAAGGAACTGGTCCGCTCGATGGAGGAGTACGAGTCGCTGCGCTCCTTCCTCGAGCATGTCGCGCTGGTCATGGACGCTGAGCAGAATGCCGGGCTCGACGCCGTCTCGATCATGACGCTGCATTCGGCCAAGGGCCTCGAATTCGAGACCGTCTTCCTGCCCGGCTGGGAGGAAGGCCTGTTCCCGCACCAGCGCGCGCTCGACGAAGGCGGCCGCTCAGGGCTGGAGGAAGAGCGGCGGCTGGCCTATGTCGGGCTGACGCGGGCCAAGAAGAACCTGCACATCTGGTTCGTCTCCAACCGCCTCATCCACGGCCTGTGGCAATCGACCATCCCGTCGCGCTTCCTTGAAGAGCTGCCAAACTCCCACGTCGAGGTCGCCGAAGCCGGCAATTCCTATGGCGGCTATGGCAATCCCTACGGCGGCGGCTCGTTCGCGGCGGGCCGGGGCGGCGGCCAGGGAGCAGGAAGACAGAACCCGTACGGCGCTTCGCGCTTCGACAATGTCGGCGCCAACACCCAAAAATCCGGCGCCTTCTCAAACACCTATTCGACGCCGGGCTGGCAGCGCGCCCAGGCCAACCGCACCGAGGCGACCGACCGCAACTGGGGCACGCGCTCCGGCCATCAGGTCGAGCGCATCGGCTATGGCGAAACCGACAGTGGCTATGGCGCCGGCCGCACCTCGGTCAAGGGCCGCACCATCGACGGCGAACTGGTCGCCAAATCCGTCTCCGACACGCCATCCGCCTTCAGCGTCGGCGACCGCGTTTTCCACCAGAAATTCGGCAACGGCAACATTGCGGCCATCGAAGGCAACAAGCTGACCATCGACTTCGACAAGGCCGGCCAGAAACGCGTGCTGGACGGGTTCGTCGCGGCGGTGTGAGGTGCGCCCAACCGGCGGCAGCGCCCCTCACCGATACCTTGCCTGGTTCCACTTGTGCCCCAGCAGCGACAGGATGATGATCAGGCCGTTGAAGAACTGCACGTAGAAGCCGCTCAGGCCCGCCGCCACCACGCCGGTCTGGATGAACGAAACGGTCACCGCGCCGATGGCGCCGCCGGCGACCGTGCCGATGCCGCCCCAGGTCGGGGTGCCGCCGACGAACACCGAGGCCAGCACCGGCAGCAGGTAGCCGTCGCCGGCGGTCGGCCACCAGGTGAAATTGATCATCACCGAAAACGTTCCGGCGATCGCGGCACCTATGCCGACGAAGACGAACACCTTCACCCGCACCCATTTGACGTCGATGCCCATCTGCTTGGCGCTGTCGGGATTGTCGCCGACCACCTTGACCTGCGCGCCGAAGCGGTGGCGGTTGTAGAGCATCGCCGACAGCACGACGAAGGCGATGGCCCAGAAGATCTGCACCGGGATGCCGTAGACCTGGCTGGAGAAGATCTTGTAGGCCGAGGTGTCGGCAAGGCCGGTCAGCGCCATCGACCTGCCCTCGTTGATGATCTGGATCAGGCCGCGCAGCAGGAAATTCATGCCGAGCGTGGCGATCAGCGACGACAGCCCGCCATAGACGACCAGTGACCCGACGAGGAAGCCGAGCAGCACGCCGGTGACAAGTGCCGCCGCAATGCCAAGGAACGGATCGTAGCCGGCCTGCACCACCAGCGCGAACACCCATGAGGCAAAACCCATCGTCGCCGGAAACGACAGGTCGATCTCACCGCAGGTGACGACGAAGACCAGCGGCACCACCACGAACAGCGCGACGGGGAGCGTCGTGAGCACGGAGCTGTAGAGATACCAGGTGGTGAACACGGTCGGGTTGGCGATCATGAACACCGCCATCATGACGACGAACACGGCGAGCGTGCCGAGCGAGGCACGGTTGTCGATGACGAAGCCGCGCAGCCAGTGATCGGATGGATGCCGCCATTCCTTGCCAACCGTGTCGCCGCTTGAACCGCTGAAAGGGCTTTGCAGATCGGGTTCCATGGCCTTGCTCATCGCGCTCTCTGCTCCGTCTCGCCGCCATCGTGCAGTCCGGGCAGCCCGCCCGGATGCGCCACGTCTTCCATGAAATTGATGAGCTCCTCGGCCGACTTGACCTCGCTGCGGTCAGTGGTCAGCGCCACCTTGCCGCGGTCGAGCACCACGAAACGGTCGGCGATGTCGAAGACATGATGGATGTTGTGGCCGATGAACAGGATCGATCGTCCGCTCGCCCGCACCTGGCGCACGAAATGGAAGACCTTGGCGGTCTCGGTCAGCGACAGCGCCGTCGTCGGTTCGTCGAGGATGATCAGCTCCGCCTGCTTGTAGATGGCGCGCGCGATCGCCACGCCCTGGCGTTCGCCGCCCGAAAGCTGGCCGACGATCGAATGCGGCGTGAACACCTTCGAGGTGAAGCCGATGTTGCGCATCAGCCGGCTCGCCTCCTCGATCTCCTTGTTAACCCTGAGAAAGCCCATGAAGCCGGTGAGTTCGCGGCCCATGAAGATGTTGCGCACGATGGTCTGCTGCACCGCCAGCGCCCGGTCCTGGAACACCGTCTCGATGCCGGCGTCGCGCGAGCGCGCCGCGCTCCATCCGCTCACCGGCTGGCCGCGCACCAATATCTCGCCGCTGGTCGGCCTGACGACGCCCGACAGGATCTTGATCAGCGTCGATTTGCCGGCGCCATTGTCGCCGATCAGGCCGACCACCTCGCCGCGGTCGACGCTGAGATCGACCCCGCCCAGCGCATAGACCTGGCCGTAGGATTTCTTGATGTCGCGCAGTTCGATGATGCGTTCGGCCATCGGATCCTCGCTTTTCATTGTCGCTTGCCGGCCTCGTCACCGGCGGTCCTGCCGGCCGGGCTAAACCCGGCCGGCAGCCTTGGGAGGTCAGCGCAGCGCCTGCTTGGCGAGCTCTGAGACGATCTCGTAGTTCTGCGGCGTGACGAAGCCGGCGCCGGTGTCGACATTCATCGGCGCCAGACCCAGCACCACTTGCTGGCAGAGGCTGAGGATCGGCAGATAGCCCTGCATGAACGGCTGCTGGTCGGCCGTCAGTTGCACCCAGCCGCCCTTGAAGGCCTCGACGATCTGCGGGCTGGTGTCGAAGCCGAAATTGAAGATGTCGCCGGGCTTCCTGCCCGCCGACTGCATATAGGTCGGCACGTTGCCGAGCATCTGTCCGCCGGGATAGCCGACCGCCTTGACGCCGGGATTGTTGAGGAGTGCCGCGGTGATCACCGGGATCGCCAGATTCGGATCGGCTGCCCACTCGGTCGCGGAGTTGATTTGAACGACATCGATGCCGGCCTCTTTCAGGGCGGCGACTGTCCCACGCTCGCGTGCGCCGCGACTCTCATTCTCGAACGGGCCGATCATGATCGCCTTGTCGCCGGCTTTCAGCCCGGCCAGCTTGAACGCCTCGGCGCCGAGCGCGCGTCCCTGCTGTTCCTGCTGGGCGCCGACATAGCCACCGCCGAACGCCGCCGTCACCGTCGGCACCGGTACGTTCTGGTACATCATCTTGATGCCGTCCTTGTGCGCCTGTTCGGCCAGCGGCATGATCGCCGCGTCACCGGGATGGCCCATCATGGCGATGCCACCGGGCTTGACCGCGACCGCCTCGCGCAATTGCTGCACCATCTTTTCGACGTCCCAGCCCGAGAAGATGTAATCGACCTTCGGCCCGAGATCGGCCGCCGCCTGCTTGGCGCCATTGTAGACGATGGTGCCGAAAGCGTCGCCCTCGGCGCCGCCGACGAAAAAGCGGATGTGGACGTCCTTGCACCATTGCGCGTCGAGCGCGTGGGCCGGCAGTGTCGAGATGGCGGCGGCGAGCGCCGTGGCGGCTGCCGCGACGGTCAGGCGAAGTGTCGTTCTTTTGGCGATGCTCATGCAAGTTCCTCCCTTTTTGTCCTCGCAAGCGCGAGGGTTTTCGACATTTGCTTCGGCAATGCGCCGCACTTGGCTGGCCGGCTCCTCCCGCCGGCTTTTCCTTACATCGGGTTCGGCAGGTAGCTGGCCCCTCCCCGGCATTGCTTGAGATACTCCAGCGCCCGCGCCTGACCGGTGATCTCGAGATCGCCGCGATAGACCGGGTCGTGCCAGCCCTCGATGTCGATGGCGCCCTTGTAACCGGCGAGCCGCAATTCGCTGATCACGCGCGTCCAGTCGCTGTCGCCGAAGCCTGGCGTGCGCATCTGCACGAAGGGCAGCCGGCCGAACACGCCGTGCTCGCGGATGACGTCCCAGCGCACCGTCGCGTCCTTGCCGTGGACATGGAAGATGCGCGACGCCCATTTGCGGATCTGCGGCATCGGATCGATCAGGTACACAAGCTGGTGGCAGGGCTCCCATTCCAGCCCGAGATTGTCGTCGGGCAATTCGTTGAACATCAGTTCCCAGGCGTCCGGATTGTGGGCGATGTTCCAATCGCCGCTGGCCCAGTTGCCGTCCATGGCGCAATTCTCGAAGGCGATGCGCACGCCCTTGTCTGCAGCGCGTTTTGCAAGCGGCCCCCACACCTCCCGAAAGCGCGGCAGGCTGTCGGTCAGCTTCTTGCCCCGAATGCGTCCGGTGAAGCCGCTGACCGTCGAAGCGCCGAACAGATGCGCGTTGTCGATCACCGTTTCCCACGCCTCGAGCACGCCGCGATCGACCTCGCCGCTCTCCAGCGGATTGCCGAACACGCCGAGCGTGGACACGCTGACATCGGCGTCGCCGATCGCCTCGCGGATCTGCCCGGCCAGCCGCGGCAAATCCTTGCCGCCAAGCGTCTGCCAGAAGAAGGGCTGGATGCTCTCGAAGCCGAGCGGCAGGATCTGCCTGATATAGGCAGCCGGATCGTCGAGATTGGCCCGCACCATGGTGCCGATCCGGATGTCGAGAAGCGGGTTGGGCATCACTGTGCTTCCTCTGCGATGGCGACGCGCCGACCAGTCTCGGCGCTTTCGATGGCGCCGAAAACCATGGCCAGGCTCTTGATGTTGTCGGCACCATGCGTCTCCGGCTCGGTGCCGGTCTCGATGGCGTGCATGAAATCCCTGATGATGCCGAGATGGCCGCCGATGCGGTCGGCGGGATCGAGCGGCGGCACCTCGACCGGCTCGGTCTTGTCCAGCAGCCCATCACGGCCCGGCACCACCATTTCAGCCTTCAGCACATCGTGGCCATCCCAGATGAGGCTGCCGCGTTCGGCGACGATGCGCCAGCTGCCCTCCCAGCTGGTGCGGAAACCGGCGGCGCACCAGGAGCCGGCATAGGTGAAGATCTTGCCGCCGCCGAGGTCGAAGACGGCGCTGGCCGACGAGCCCTGCCGGTACCAGGAATTGGCCGGCTCCCATTCCTGGCAATGGACGCCGGCCGGCTCGCCGGCGACCATGTAGCGGGCCGCGTCGAATGTGTGGATCGCCATGTCGAGCAGCAGCACATGGGCCATCTCCTCGCGAAAGCCGCCGAAATGCGGCCCGATGAAGAAGTCGGCATGGATGCTGGTCGGATTGCCGATGGCGCCCGACTCGAGAAACCGCCGGATGCGCCTGACATTGGCGACGTAACGGCGGTTCTGCACGACGGCGTGAACGCGTCCTGCCTGTTTGGCTGCCTCGATGATGGCGCGGGCGTTCTGCGGACTGTCGGCCAGCGGCTTCTCGGTCAAGAGATGGCAATTATGCGCAAAGGCGGCAAAAGCGACATCGCGCCGGGCTGCGGGGACAACGACATCGAACACCGCATCAGGCTTTGTCTGCTCGAGCACCGCGTCGAGGCTGGTGCCGATGACGGCGCTGGTGAGATCGTATTCGCCCGCCCTCGCCTTCGCCCGTTCGGCGTCGAGGTCGACAAGCCCGACAATGGCAAGCCCGTCGATCTGCCTCGCGGCATCGAGCCACTGTCTGCTCATCGCACCACAGCCGACGAGGACGGCTTTCATCATTCGGCATTCCTCCCGTCCGGCCCCTCCAGGCCGAATGTCACGGCGTCCACGGCATCACCGTAAACGTTTTTCCGTAAACGTTTACGAGAACACACCCGATAGCGTAGAATGTCAATCGGCTGCTTCTCGAAAACCATACGGAAGCCTTGGCCTGAACGGCAGCCGGTGCTAGAGCAGTTCAGCCTTTCAAGAAACGGCGAACTGCTCTAACTCTTTGTTTTGACGCAATTCCGGGCGGAAAACCGCTTCGCACTTTCCCTGGAATTGCGTCGGCCAAGGCGGGGGAATTGTCCTTTGGCATCCAGCATTCATGACCTTGCCCGTCACCTGAACATTTCGATCGGCACCGTGTCGCGGGCGCTGAACGGCCGTGCCGATGTCAATGCCGACACACGCCAGCGCGTGCTCGAAGCCGCCAAGAAGCTGAATTATTCCCCGAACCAGTCGGGCCGGAGCCTGCGGCAAGGCGCCACCCATTCGATCGCCTTCATGCTGCAGCCGCATCCGGGCGACCAGCAATATGGCGAACCCTTCTTCATCCCGTTCCTGATCGGACTGCAAGCGAAGCTCGCCGAGCATGGCCTCGATCTGATGGTCGTCATGGGTGAGCCCGGCCAATATCAGCAGGAGCGGTTGCGCCGCGTGGTTGAGACGCGCTTGGTCGATGCGGTCGTGTTGGCCAATACACGAAGGGAAGACGATCGGATTGATTATCTCAGCAAGGCAGGCTTTCCCTTCGTCACGCTTGGCCGAAGTCAGTCCGGTAGCGACACCTATCCTTCTCTCGATATCGATTTCGAGAGAGCGGGTGATGAAGCCGTCGACCGCCTGGTGGCGCGTGGACACCGGCGCATTGCCGCCATCCGCCCTTCACTTGATCTCAACTTCGGCTACCTGTTTCTCGACGGCTACCGCAAGGCGCTGAAGCGGCACGGCATCGAGGTCGACCCCGACCTGATCGCCGACGGCTTCATCAACGAGGCCGGCGGCTACCAGGTGACGCCGCAAGTCATGCGCTCCAAGGACCCACCGACGGCCATCATCTTCAACAATGACGCGATGGCGCTTGGCGGCTGCAAGGCGCTGGCCGAGATGGGAATCAAGCCGGGCCATGACATGGCCGTGATCGTCATCGTCGACACGCCGCTCTGCCGCTACTTCTCGCCGACGCTGACCGCCTTCCGTCCGGCACTGGAGGCAATGGGCCGGCGGCTGGCGGAAATGCTGCTGGCCTCGCTCCCCGCCTTCGCCGGCCCCGAAGGCCCGCGCATCATCCGTGAGGTCTGGCCGCTGGAGCTGATCGCGCGCGACAGCGATTGACGGAGACGAAGAAGGTGCTCAGTCCACCTTCTTCTCGCCCTTCTCGCCGGCCTCGACGATATCGCCCGTGGTGAACAGGATTTCCTTCAGTTCCGCCCGCCAATCCGTCTTCTGGCGCAGCAGGAATTCCAGGTCCATGCCGAAATGCTTGAACTCCTCGCCTTGCGCGTTCTTCATGATCGCCTTGGCCTGCGGATCCTTCTCCACCGACATGCGCTGCTCGTACCAGGAGATCGCTTCCGCCTCCTCGATCAGCGAGGTGATCATGCGGGCAAAGGTCCGCACCTTCTGCGACAGTTCCTCAGGCGGTTCGTGATACTGGTCGAAACCCATGGTGTCGGTCCTCCCCTCAAAATGGCTCGCCGGTGCCGATGGGCACCGGCCGCAAACCATGAATGCGCGGAAGGCACTGCAAGTTCCGGATCGCACCACAACCGGGACGATCGGCCTTATGACACGGGCGGCGCCCCGCCTTCTTCGGTGCGCCGGGCGATGAACTCGTCGAGCACGCCGACCGTGGCGGCGGCCGAAGCCGGCGGCTCGAAATCGGCAAGGATGCGCCGCCAAATGCCGGTGGCGCGTTCGCTCGCGGTCTTTGATCCGCCTTGCGTCCAATTGCCGAAATTCGACCAATCGGCCACCAGCGGTTCGTAGAAGGCGGTGCGGTAGCGCGCCATCGTGTGGCCGGCCGAGAAGAAATGGCCGCCCGGCTGCACTTCGGCGATCGCCTCGAAGCCGATGGAATCGTCGTCGCCGGGCGTCGCGGCGCAGAGTTCGGCGACCGTCTGCAACGCCTCGACATCGGTGACCAGTTTCTCCAGTGAAACGCTCAAACCGCCTTCCAGCCAGCCGGCGGCATGAATGCAAACCGTGGCGCCGGCCAGAACCGAACCCCACAATGCGAATTGCGTCTCATGCGCGGCCTGCGCATCCGAGATGTTGGCCGCGCTGCCGCCGCCGGACCGCCACGGCAGGCCAATGAATCGTGCCAGTTGGCCGGCGCCCAGCGTTGCCTTGACATGTTCGGGCGTGCCGAAGGCCGGCGCTCCGGATTTCATGTCGACATTGGAGGAGAAGGAGCCATAGACGACCGGCGCGCCGGGCCGCACGATCTGCGCCAGCGTCAGCCCGGCCAGCGCTTCGGCATGCTGCAGCGTCAACGCACCGGCAACGGTGATCGGCGCCATGGCGCCCGCCAGGCAGAACGGCGTGATGATCGAGACCTGCCCCGCTTTGGCGAAATCGATGATGCCTTGCGCCATCGGTATATCGAGCTGACGCGGCGAGTTGGTGTTGATGACGGTGTAGCACCAGGCGTTCGAGCGGAACGCCTCCTCCGAAAGGCCGCGCGCCAGCCGCAGCATCTCGAAACCGTCCTCGACCTGCGGCGTGCCGCGCGCGAACACGAAGGGAAACTTGTCGGACAGCGTCAGCTGCGCACGATTGACGGCATAGTGGCGAAACCGGTTGTCGACATCCTGCGGCTCGACGCAGGGACCGAGCATATGCAGGACATCGAAATGCTGCACCAGCTTGATGAACTCCTCGAAGGCGGCGAGCGTGCCTGGCCGCCGGCCGCGCTCGAGATCGGTGACGTTGGGCGCCCCGCTTCCGGCAAGAAACGTCATCGACCCGAGTTCGAGCGTCAGATCGCGGGAAGGATCGCCGCCACGGGCATGGATCGACCTCGGCGCCGAGGCCAGCGCCGCCGCCACCATGTCGCGGCCGATGCGCACCATGTCGGTCTCCGGGTCGACCAGGGCGCCGGCGCGGGCGAAAATCTCTCGCGCCTGCGGCAGCAGCACCTTGATGCCGAGTTCTTCCAGCACGCGCAGCGCCGTGTCGTGGATCGAGGCGACCTGGTCGTCCGAAAAGATCGGCTGCGGCAGGAACGGGTTCTTCAGTGACCGGTAATTGGGCCGGCGACTGCTTTCGCTGCCGGCCTCGCCCGTGCGTCCGCGCCTGCGCTCGCGCCTAGCCTCACGTGCCGCCTCATCGATCATCGGAAATCCTCCTCATTGCCGCATTGCCTTGCCTTCAGGGTCGTAAGGCGAGGCCGCGATGACGCGTGCCGGCCGCTCGACGCCGACAATGTGCACCGAAAGCGCTGTCCCCTCCTCGGCAGAATCGTCGTCCACCAACGCCAGCGCGACGCTCTTGCCGATCGTGTAGCCAAATCCGCCCGATGTGACGAAGCCGACGCGCCGGCCGCCACGCCAGACAGGCTCGAAGCCGCTGGCGTCGGCGTCGAGCGCATCGATCTCCAGCGTCACGATCCGTTGCGAGACGCCTGCCTTGCGCTCCCTCAGCGCCGCCTCGCGGCCGATGAAATCGCCCTTGTCGAAGGCGATGAAGCGGTCGAGCCCGGTCTGGCGAGGCGCGTAGCCCTGCGTGAATTCCCGCGACCAGACGTCGAAGCTTTTCTCCAGCCTGAGCGCATTGAGCGCGTAGTAGCCGATCTCCGCCAGGCCGAGATCTTCGCCTGCGGCAAGCAGCGTGTCGCGCAGCGTGGCATGCATGGCCACGGGGCAACTGATCTCAAAGCCGAGTTCGCCAGCGATGGAAAGCCGGGCAACCCGCGCCCGCACCATGCCGATATCGAATGCCCCGCAAGCCATGAACGGCAACGCCTTGCTGGACAGGTCCTGGTGCGTGGTGCGTTCCAGGATCTTGCGCGCGTTCGGCCCGGTCAGCAGGAAGCCGCTCATCGCGTCGGAAAGATCGGTGACCGTGACGCCGTCGGCCGCGTGGCTCTCGAACCAGCGCATGTGGAATTCCCTGAGATGGTAGGAGCCCATCAGCCAATAGTCGCCACCACCCCAGTTGAAGACGGTGAGATCGCCCTTCAGCCGCCCGCCTGGCCCCAGCATTGGCGCGAGCCGCGCCTGGCCCGCTTTCGGCAGCTTGCCGGCAAGCAGCCGGTCGAGCCATGCCTGGGCGCCTGGCCCCGACACCGCGTAGCGCGAATAGGCCGAGATATCGACGAGGCCGGCGGCACGCCGTACCTGCAGCGCTTCATCGCCGACGATGTCGAAGGCGTTGGAGCGCTTGAGCGTGGTGTTCTCGCGAAAACCCATCGGCGCGAAATAGGCTGGGATTTCCAGCCCCCAGGAAGCCGTCCATTCGCAGCCCGCGGCACTCATGCCGTCATAGGCGCCGGGGCGTTTCAAAGGCCGGCCCGCAGGCAGCCGCTCATTGGGAAAAGTCATGACGAAACGGCGCGAATAGAACTGGCGCGTCGTCTGCTTGAGATATTCGCGGTTGGCGGCGAAGGCGCCGTAGCGGGCGATGTCCATGCCGAAAATATCCGCCTGCGGCTCGCCGAAAATCATCCATTCGGCCAGCGACTTGCCGACGCCGCCGCCCTGGCTGAAGCCGGCCATGACGCCGCAGGCGACCCAATAATTCTTGAGACCGCGCACCGGTCCGACGATCGGATTGCCATCCGGCGTGAAGGTGAAGGCGCCATTGACCCATTTGCGGATGCCGGCCGTCGCCAGGCACGGAAAGCGCTCATGCGCCTTGGCGAGTTCCGGGCTGATGCGGTCGATGTCTTCCGGGATGAGCTCGATGCCGTAGTCCCACGGCGCCCCATCCATGTTCCAGTGCTTCGGGTTCTGCTCGTAGACACCGAGCAGCACGCCCTTGCGTTCCTGGCGCAGGTAGGAAAAGCCGTCGAGATCGACGGCAATGCCGATTTCCCGGTCGAGTGCCGCAATCTCGGGAATGTCCTCGGTGATGAAATAGTGATGCTCCATCGGCGTCACCGGCAGGTCGACGCCGGCCATGCGGCCGAGCTGCTTTGCCCATAGCCCGCCGGCGTTGACGACATGCTCGGCGACGATGGTGCCCTGCTCGGTGATGACATCCCAGCTTCCGTCGGCGCGCGGCTTCAACTCGATGACCCGGTTGCGCAGGATGATTTCGGCGCCGCGCTTCTTCGCCGCGCCAGCATAGGCATGGGTGGTGCCGTAGGGGTCGAGATGGCCTTCGTTGGAATCGTGCAGTCCGCCGAGCACGCCGGTAACATCGACGATCGGGCAGAGTTCTCTGATCTCTTGCGGACTCACCAGCCGGGCGGTCTCGATGCCGACCGATTGGAACACCGCCCAGGCCGATTTCAGCCACTCCCAGCGCTGCGGATCGCTGGCGATATTGACGCCGCCGGTCATGTGCAGGCCGATGTTCTGGCCGGATTCGGCTTCGATCTCGCGGTAGAGGTTGATGGTGTAGTCCTGCAGCGCCGCGACATTGGGATCGGCGTTGAGCGCATGGAAGCCGGCCGCCGCATGCCAGGTCGAACCGGCGGTCAATTCGGCACGCTCGATCAGCGCCACATCCGACCAGCCGAACCGCGTCAGATGGTAGAGCACCGAGGCGCCAACAACGCCACCTCCGATGACGACTGCGCGGTAGTGCGACTTCAAGGCTTCCCTCCCCCTGTTCGAGGGCGGCATCATAGACGCACTGGACATATGTGTCTAGTGCGTGCCGTCGACTTGCCGCACTGGGCGAAACTCCGCGTAGCAAAGCGCCATCAATTCGGTCACACGAATGCGCTTCTTTGCTGGTGCACGAACACGCCGGCGGGCACGCACCGCCGCTGTCACGCAAGCATCATGTTCACGCCGTAGATCGCTTTCGGGGAGACGCGCGCGGCATCATCGAGATGACGCCTCCTCCAGATTCAGCCGTTCCGGCACGCTTCGTCACAAAGAGGATTGTTCATGAAACACCTGCACCGAACCGCGTCGCTTGGCGTCGCGCTGGCCTTGTTCACCGCCTTGACACCGGCGCTTGCCGACGGCACCGCGACCGTCGGCGGCCTCGTCAACAAGGGCCTCGTCGGCGTCGGCCGCATCCCGGCCGCCCAGCGCGACAAGTTCGGCGAAACCTTCGGTTCGGGCTCCGGCATGTCGATCGACACATCGGGCTGGACGCATGACGCTGCCGGCTACAAGGGCTCGCTCTGGCTGTTGCCCGACCGCGGCTACAATGTCGCCGGCACCACCGACTATCGCCCGCGCCTCAACACGATCGGCATCGAGTTTATCCCCGTCGCGCCGGGCGCCGCCCCAGCTACCGGCCAGGAACAGACCGGCGTCAAGGCGACGCTTGCCGACAGCATGCTGCTCACCGACGACAAGGGTGCCGACGCCACCGGCCTCGATCCGCTGTCGGACGTGCGCGCCGCCGCCGGCGACTTGCCGATGCTGCCCGCCGCCACCAACGGCAAGCTCGCCCTCGACAACGAAGCGATCGTGCGACTGCCCGACGGCTCGATGTTCATCTCCGACGAATATGGCCCCAACATCTACCGTTTCTCCGCGCAAGGCCGCCTGATGTCGGCGACCCAGCCGCCGGCTGCCCTGGTGCCGATGCGCAAGGGGACACCGAACTTCTCCTCCGACAATCCCGGCCCCGGTGCCGCCGAGCCCGATCCCAAGGATCCGGAAACCGGCCGCCAGAACAACCAGGGCCTCGAAGGCATGGCGATGACGCCGGACGGCAAGTTCCTGATCGCCGTGCTGCAGTCGGCGACCCGGCAGGATGGCGGCGATTCTCCTGCGACGCGGCAGAACACCAGAGCCTTGGTTTATGACGCGTCCGATCTCGCCCACCTGAAACTGGCGCATGAGTATGTCGTGCCGCTGCCGGTGTTCAAGGATGCCAAGGGCAAGACCAAGGTCGCCGCGCAAAGCGAGATCGTGGCGTTGTCGGACACATCCTTCCTGATGTTGGCGCGCGACAGCGGCAACGGCCAGGGCCTGAAGGGTGATACCTCGCTCTACCGCGAAATCAGCATCGTCGACGTCTCCGCCGCCACCGACATCGCCGGCGCGGATTTCGACAAGGACAAGCCGGTAGCGCCAAAGGGCGTGCTCGATCCATCGGTGACGCCGGCCAAGCTGACGCCGTTCATCGACATCAACGACAATGCTCAGCTCGGCCGCTTCGGCCTGCACAACGGCGCGCCGAACGATCACGACAACCTCTCGGAAAAATGGGAAGCAATGTCGCTGGCAAGCGTGCTCGATCCGAAGCTGCCGGACGACTATTTCCTGTTCGTCGCCAATGACAACGACTTCCTGGCCCAGGATGGTTTCCAGGTCGGCGCTCCCTACAAGACCGACGACGGCGCCGATGTCGACACCATGTTCCTGGTCTATCAGGTGACGCTGCCCGGCCTCGCCAAGAAGTAGCGACACCCATGCAGGCGGGCGCGCCTGACGCGCCCGCTTGACCTGCCACCATCGAATGATCGAGCCCTGCTACAGACCGTGAAGGCGCCTACTTCAACATCTCCGCATCCTTCGGCACGCCAGCATCGATCGGCTCGGCCGTCCTAGTCGACACGGCCATGATCTTGCCGGCGGCCGACAAATTGGGACGCACGAAGACCTGGGCAGGACCGTTGACGCGGCTGTAGAGGTCGATGATGTCCTGGTTCATGAAGCGCACGCAGCCGGACGACGCGTTCTTGCCGATGGAATCCCACTCCGGCGTGCCGTGCAGCCGGTACATCGTGTCCTTGCCGTCACGGAACAGATAGAGGGCGCGGGCGCCGAGCGGGCTCTTCGGGCCGGGCGGCATGCCGTCCTTGTATTTCGCCAGTTCCGGCCGGCGCTGGATCATTTCCGGCGGCGGCGTCCACACCGGCCACTTCTTCCTCGCCTGGACCACGGCGCTGCCGGTCCAGCCGAAACCCGCCTTGCCGAGGCTGACACCGTAGCGGACGGCCTTGCCGCCATCTTGTACCAGATAGAGGAAGTGCTCTGACGTATCGACGACGATCGTGCCGGGCTTTTCGCCGGTCGGGTCGGCCACGACCTGGCGCACGAACTTCGGGTCGAGCTTGGTGACCGGGATTGCCGGCAGTTGATAGCCCTCGTCGGTGCGCGCCGCGTACATGCTCGCGGCGTCACCGAAAGCCGCATCGGGCGGCGCGGCGGCCACCGGCGGCGGCGGCGCAACATCCGTCGTGGAGCACGCCGAAAGGGCCATCGCGGCCGCGCTCAAAGCGGACGCACTCAGAAACGCACGCCGGTTCAGGCGCTCGGAAAACAGCGGAATATCGGACATGAACCCCCCAGCTCAACCGCAAGATCCAACAGGAACGCGGCCCCATCAGGATCAGTATCCCATTCCGGAAGCTTTGAGAACATGATTAGATCAAGGCACGCCAGAAGACCCGATGCCAATCTTTTCCGGCACCGCATCGACCTGTCCCGCTGGATCGGCAATGATGGGGACCGGATCCAAATACCACTTCCCGAGTTGCCAGCCATGGACGAAAAAAAGCCCACGCGCCGGCGCACCGCCGACCTGACCAGCGGCCCGATCCCGCGCACGCTGCTGCTGTTCGCCCTGCCGGTGCTCGGCTCCAACGTTCTGCAGTCGCTCAACGGGTCGATCAACGCCGTCTGGGTCGGCCGTTTCCTGGGTGAATCGGCGCTGACCGCCACCTCCAATGCCAACCTCGTCCTCTTCCTGATCCTCGGCACCGTGTTCGGCATCGGCATGGCGGCCACCATCCTGGTAGCGCAGTCGGTCGGCGCTCGCGACCTGCCGGAGGCGCGCCGCATCGTCGGCACCAGCGCCACCTTCTTTTTCCTCGTCTCGATCATCTTCGCCGTCTGCGGCTGGATCTGGGTCGACGCCATCCTCAACACGCTCGGCACCCCGGCCGACGCCCTGCCGTTGGCGCGTTCCTACCTGCGCATCATCTTCGTCGCCGTGCCGATGATGAACCTTCTGTCCTTCGTCATGACCGTGCTGCGTGGCGCCGGTGACTCGCGCACGCCCTTCATCTTCATGGCGCTCGCGGTCGTCCTCGACATCATCCTCAACCCGCTGCTCATCCGCGGCATCGGGCCGTTTCCCGAACTCGGCATCGCCGGATCGGCCACGTCCACGCTGATCGGCCAGACCGTGAGCGTCATCGCCATCCTCGTCGTGCTCTATGTACGCAAGCATCCGTTGCGGCTGGCCGGCGCCAACCTCGCCCTGCTGCGCCCAGACCCTGCCTTGCTGCGCATCGTCGTCTTCAAGGGCGTGCCGATGGGCCTGCAGATGATCGTCATCTCGGCGGCGGCGCTGACGGTGATGGGCATCGTCAATTCCTACGGTTCGCAGGTTGCCGCCGCCTACGGCATCGCCGCGCAATTGTGGACCTATATCCAGATGCCGGCGCTCGCCATCGGTGCCGCGGTCTCCTCCATGGCGGCGCAGAATGTCGGTGCCGGCCGCTGGGACCGGATCGGCCGCGTCGCTGCCTCCGGCGTTGGCTTCAACCTTGTCCTGACCGGCGCCCTCGTCGCGCTGCTGTGGTTCTTCGACCGCTCGATCCTCAGCCTGTTCCTGAGCAGCGACAGCGCGGCGATCGACATCGCCGCCCACATCAACAGTGTCGCGTCGTGGTCGTTCGTCCTGTTCGGCATCACCATCGTGCTGTTCGCCACGGTGCGAGCCACGGGCGCGGTGATGCCGCCGCTGATCATCCTGGTGATCTCGGTGCTGGTCGTGCGCACCGGCTTCGCCTATTTCATGCGCGGTGTGCTCGGCGAGGAAGCGCTGTGGTGGAGTTTCCCGGCCGGCTCGATCACCTCGTTGGTGCTGGCCGCGGCCTACTACCGCTTCGGTGGCTGGCGCACCTTGCACATGATTGAGAACAGGCCGGCTGCCGGCGAGCCGCCGGACACCGGGCTTGGCGTGCCGCGCGGACGAGCGAACATGGCGCCGGAAACGCCGAACGGTTGAGGCCTGCCTCGTCTCAACGCCTGGTTTTCAGCCCGAAGCCCAGCGCCACCACCGCGAATAGGATAATCATGGCGGCGAATGCCAGACTTGCGGCGATCGGACTGGCATAGGTCGACACGATCCCGATTCCGATGACCGGCAAGGCGTTGCCGACGAAGCAGCAGACGAAGAAGCTGGACACAACCTCGGCGCGGCGATCATCCGGCGCGATCTCGTTCACCACCTGCAGGCCGCCGCGATAGCCAAGCGCCGCCACGACGCCGCAGCAGGCGGTGGCCGCGATCATCAGCACCATCGATGCCAGCATCTGTGCCGCCACCACCAGCAGGACGCTGGGGACCATTAGGGCAAGCGCGGCCAACATGACCTTGCTGCTCTGCACCTGCTTTAGCACCACGATGCTGACTGCGGCGACGATCGCCAGTTCGAAGAACAGCGCGCCGGCGACGGCGTGGTTGGTTTCCTGCAGCTGCTGCGCCAGAATGCTGGGAGCGAGGGCGGCATAGAAACCGACCAGCGCCATCGCGCCGAAGCCGGTCACCGCCGGCGCAACGAAGCGCGCGCGTATTTCCTGCGGGATGGAAAGTTGCGGCCGCATGGAAATCTGATTGACGCCACCGTGCTTCGCGATCGTTTCAGGGGTGCGCCAGACCAGGATCGTCACCACCACGAGTGCCACCAGAAAGACGATGAAGACCAGCCGCAACGGCCAGGGCTCATATTGTGCCAGCAGTCCCGAAACGAGCGCGCCGAATCCGAGGCCGAGGAAATTGGTGCTGGTGGCAATGACGCTGGCGCGCGACTTGTCGGCATTGGGGAGAAGCTCGGCAATCCACGCGGTCCCTGTCCCTGCGCCAATGCCTATGCCAAGCCCGCTCAGGATGCGCGCTATGTCGAGCGAGAGAACATTTTCGGCGAACAGGAAGACAAGCCCGCTGACGATGGCGACGCCCATCGCCGCCAGGGCCGCTGGCCGGCGCCCGACAACGTCCGATGCGCCGCCGAACACCAGCAAGGCGGCGAGATTGCCGACGACATAGACCGCATAGATCAGCGTCAGCGTGATCTGCGAAAAACCGAATTGCTGCTTGTAGATGATATAAAGCGGTGTCAGTGCCGTGCTGCCGGCAAACAGCACGGCAATCATGGCGGCGACAGTCGGAATGGCAAGAGCATCGCCACGAGCCGCTTCTTGCGTATGCGCCAAATCGCGAAATGTCATGGCCAACCTCCCTTCCAGCCTCGGGATCGCGATCTTAACGCGTCGTCATTCCCGACGTTCCGGCCGGCTGGCAGGCTCCTGACACCACGGTGAACTGAGAGCAATTCCAGGAAAAGTGTGAAGCGGTTTCCCAGGGAAAGCGCATTGGCGCTTCCCTTGGCAATTGCGTCAAAACAAAAACCAGAGCCTCAACGGGAAAGCCGCCGACTGAAGAAGGCTCGGATCGAGGCCGGCGGCCTCGATCCATCACGTATCAGCCGCGGCCATCCTATTTGCAGGAAAGTTGGGGCTATTTGCAGGAAAGTTGGGCCTATTTGCAGGAAAGTTGGGCCTATTTGCAGGGGAAGCCGGGCGCGATCTTGCATTTGCCGGGGCGCGGCCTGTGCGGCGGGCGATGATGCGGAGGACGGTGCGGCCGGTGGTTCCAGTGCGGCGGCCGATGCGGCGGGCGCACGATGATGACCGGCGGACGAACGACATGGGCCCGCGAGAGATAGCCGGAACTGGCCCAGCCGCTGACACCGCCGCCATGGATTCTGCACCAGCCAGGCTCGCAGCCGGTGACATTCACCCTGAAGCCGGCCGGCAGGGTTCCGACCCTTGCGTAGCTTGCCCCCGGTCCACTGCGGACGTTGAGGTTGGTGGTGGTGTGGGCGCCATAGGCGAAGGCCGCGGCGGATGTACCGAAGACCGCGGCCAGTACGGTCGCGATCGCAAGCAGAAATCGAAATCTCATCAATCCCTCCATTCGTTCCCCGTCCGGTCGACTGCGTTGGCGCGAGGCGTCACAGGGGAGAGCCAGCGGTGGGAAAAGTCAACAACGGGCCAGCGCCAATCACGGCGATCGGCGGCTCCGGTTCCACGGTTTCCACCGACATAGTTGAGGAATTTCCCAAGCGCCGTTTATCGGGCCGGCAACATAAGCTAACAATTTACTTTCTTTCGACAATTCGTTGCGGCCAAAAGGGTGGAATCATGGGCAAAGGCAGGGTCGAGGCATTCACCGACGGCGTGGTGGCCATCATCATCACCATCATGGTGCTGGAACTGAAAGTGCCGCATGGCGAGGATTTTTCCGCCCTGGCACCGTTGTGGCCGATCTTCTTCTGCTACGTACTGTCGTTCATCAACGTCGGCATCTACTGGAACAATCTGCACAACATGTTCCATACCGTGCAGCGCGTCGATGGCAGCGTGCTGTGGGCCAATCTCAACCTGCTGTTCTGGCTGTCCCTGATGCCGGCAACGACCGCCTTCATGGGCGAGAACCACTTTGCGCCGGTGCCGGTCGCCGTCTATGGCGCCGATCTCGCACTCTGCGCCATTGCCTATACGATCCTGGCCGCAGCGCTGCACCGCCTGCACGGCAACGAGACCGCCTTTGCCAAGGCGCTGGGCCACGATCGCAAGGGAAAGATCTCGCTCGCCGTCTATATCGCGGCCATCGTGCTGACCTTCGTCAGTCAGTGGATCGGCGTAGCGCTCTATGTGCTGGTCGCCTTGGTCTGGCTGGTGCCGGATACGCGTTTCGCGCGGATGATCGAAAAGTAGACCTTCCCGGAATTGCTCTTTGTCTGACGCAATTCCGGACGGAAAACCGCCTCACACTTTTCCTGGAATTGCTCTTTGTTTGACGCAATTCCGGACGGAAAACCGCTTCACACTTTTCCTGGAATTGCTCTTTGTTTGACGCAATTCCGGACGGAAAACCGCTTCACACTTTTCCTGGAATTGCTCTATCTGCGCATCGCTTTCAGCTTTTCCGCCACCGAAGCAGCCAGGTCGGCATAACGCTCCTCCAGCCGCTCCGCCGCCTTGATGATCGAGAAATCATGGCCGAACTTTTCCAACGCCATGCGCAGTTTCTCGACGAACTCGGCCTGTTTCTCCAGCGCGGAAAACAGCGTCTTCACCTGCGCTTCGCTGATATCGGGATTGGCCAGCATCTGCGGCACCTCGCGTCCCATCTGGTCGCCGGTGGCGGTCTGTTCCTTCAAAATTGCAACCCAATCCGTCAATCGAAAAATCTCCATTTGTCCCGACAAAAGTCTCCTTTTGCTCCGGCAAAAATTCCTTTTTGCCCTGGCAAAAGTCTCCTTTTGCCGAGGGCAGCATGCGCAGCCTCGACCGGCATGGTCAACCCGAACACACGCTGACGGAGGCTTGCGCAAGCCCGTAGCGGCGCTAAGTTCGGCGCCATCGAAAGAAGGAACCCATCACCGATGATCCCCGACGCCGAAATCCAGACCGCTCTGCCCGCGCTTGCGCCGGGCAACACCGCCGTCATCACCGGCGCCGCCAGCGGCATTGGTCTGGCAGCGGCAAAGCGGCTTGCGCTGATGGGCATGAAGATCGTGCTTGCCGACATTGGTGGCGCGCGTCTTGACGATGCCTCCCGGGCGGTCTCCGCCATTGCCGGCGACGACGCCGTGCTGGCCGTTGCCGCCGACGTCTCGAAGGCCGATGAGGTCGATCGTCTCGCCGACCGGGCATTCGGCGCCTTTGGCGATGTTTCGCTGCTGATGAACAACGCCGGCGTCGGCGACAATCCCGGCAAACCCTGGGAGAACCGCGAAGAGTGGAAGCGGCTCCTCGACATCAATTTCTGGGGCGTCGTGCACGGCGTCGAGGCCTTCGCACCGCGCATGCTGGCGTCTGCCAGGCCGGGGCTGATCGTCAACACCGGCTCCAAGCAAGGCATCACGACGCCGCCCGGCAACCTTGCCTACAACGTCTCCAAGGCCGGCGTGAAGACCTTCACCGAGGGCCTGGCGCACGCCTTGCGCAACGAGCCTGGCGCACGCCTGTCGGCGCATCTGCTGATCCCCGGTTTCACCTACACCGGCCTCACCGAAGGCGCGACGGAAAAGCCGGCCGGGGCCTGGACCGGCGAACAAGTCATCGATTTCATGCTGGAATCGCTGGTCAGGGGCGACTTCTACATCCTGTGCCCGGACAATGACGTGGCGCGCCCGCTGGATGAAAAGCGCATGGCTTGGGCGATCGGCGACATCATCGAAAACCGTCCTGCCCTGTCGCGTTGGCACCCCGACCACAAGGATGCTTTCGCGGCCTTCATAAAAGGCTGACCCGTCAAGCGGCCTGCTTCTTCGTCCCGCGCTTTTGCGCCACGGCCTTCTTCCCGCCCGTGGCGGCAATCTTCTGGTCATGCCGCCGTGCCGCCCGTTCGCATTTGGCGCGAATTTCCTCGACCTCGGACTCCGTCAGGTGCTCGATGCCAATGAAATGATTGTGAGCACGGCTCACCCGGATCAGTTCGTCGAGCTTGGCCTGAATTGCCGCGCCGTCACGGTTCTGGGTGTTCTGGATCAGAAACACCATCAGGAAGGTGATGATGGTCGTGCCTGTGTTGATCACCAATTGCCAGGTGTCCGAGAAACCGAAGTAGGGTCCGGTTACCGCCCAGACGACGACGATCAGGCAGCAGACGGAAAATGTTAGCGGCAGGCCGGTTACATGGGCGACCCAGTTGGCGATCTTGGTGAAATGCTTTTCCATGTGTCGGATCCCTCGATGGCTGCCGCGATGAGAAACATCCGGCGGCCGTTTCGGGTTCCAACCGGGCGACAAATGCGTCAGGCGCAATTGAATACACGCAAAGCGGGCATGTGAGGGAAAACACGCCTTATCGGGTTAAATGTCATGGTGACCGTGCAGGCAAAAGTGCCTGTTCCTTCCGCTTCACGGCGGTTTACCTCCAGCCCCTTCCGCCGCGCCACCCCCGCATGGCGGAAGGGGTTTCAGTCCGGAGAGCACGGAAAATGGCAGCTTGCTTCGCAGCGCCGCCTCAGCCTGCGGATTGCCTCGCTCAACGGAGCGCGGAACTTCGAGACAACGGCAGGATGCCGGCCTAAAAGGCCTGGTTTTCCCAGCGATCGAGGAACGCCTCGATCGGCATCGCCTGAATGTCGGGAACCGCCCGGGCGAGTTTCTCGACCGGCCAGTCCCACCAGGCAAGAGCCTCGATCCGTGCCGCGACGGCGGCGGAAAAGCGTGCCCTGAGCGGCTTCGCCGGCATGCCGGCAACGATGGTGTAGGACGGCACATCATGGGTCACCACCGCATTGGCGCCGACGACGGCGCCGTTGCCGATGGTGATGCCGGGCATGATTACCGCGCCATGGCCGATCCAGACATCATGGCCGATGGTCACGGCTTTCGACTGCCGCCGGTCGCGGAAGGCGGCGTCGACGCCCAGCCAGCGGAAATACTCGTTCGGCCGATAGCTGACCTTGTGCTGGGTCAGTCGCTCGATCGGATGCTCCAGCGCGTTGATGCGGCTGTTGGCGGCGATCGAGCAGAATTTGCCGATGGTGGTGTAGATAGCCTCCGAATGGCGCTCGAAATAGGAGAAGTCGCCGACATTGACTTCCCGCAGCACCACCCGTTCGCCGATCGCGGCATAGCGGCCGAGCTTGCACGCCTTCAATTCCGCGGTCGGATGGATGCGCGGCTCGGAGTCCTTCAGCACGAGATCTTGGGAACGGTCCATGAGGGCGGCTTTACGTCAGAGCAACCACGCCCGCAAGCCGCGAACAATTGTCCGTCAGGCCAATCGCGCGAATCTATTTCGGCTTGCCTTTGCTCCACACCACGTTCTGGCCGTAGAGCGGCACTGTCGTGACCGACATCTTGGCCGAGCCATTCTGCACCTGACGCGAATGCGAGAGATAGATCAACGTATCGTTGGCCTTGTCGTAGATGCGGTTCACCACCTGCTTCTTCCAGATCAGGCTGATGCCTTGCTTGAAAACCTCCTCGCCGCCCTCGCCCATGTCGATGTCGCCGATGGTGATCGGTCCGGTCTGGCGGCAGGAGATCGAGGAATCGGAGGGATCCTCGAACCAGTTGCCCTTGTGCAGGCGGTCGATGATGCTGCGGTCGAAATAGGAGACGTGGCAGGTCACGCCTTCCACCTTCGGATCCTTGATCGCCTCGACGATGATGTCGTTGCCGACCCAGTCGACGCCGACCTTGCCGACTTCCTCGGCGACGGCAGCGCCAGCGCCAAGCACGACGCACGCGGCCAACGCGCCGAACAGTTTTCGCCCAATCCGTCCGCGCCCAATCAGTTCGAGCAAGTGGAGCCTCCTGCGGTTCGAGTTGCCGGTCTCAGGTGGGGCGAGGGCCAATGCATTGCAAGATGCGATCAAAACGCCGGGCGCTGCCACGGCCGGTTGCGTCAACGCGGCATCTTTGCGTGTACCCGGTCGAACCGCTAAGACTGTCGGCCGAACAAGGGAGCGTGGCTTCGGCCGGCACCCGATGAAGTTACAGACGGACTATTCTGATGATGCGTTCTATCCTGGTCGGCATTCTCGTCCTCATGGCGGCCGGCATCGGCTGGCTGACTTTCGACTGGTATCGCGGCCACTATGGCGGCGAACCCTTCGGCGCCCCCTTCACCCTGGTCGACCAGAAGGGCGCGCCGATCACCGAGGCCGCGTTCCGGGGCCAGCCCAGCGTCGTCTTCTTCGGCTTCACCCATTGTCCGGAAGTCTGCCCGACCACGCTGTTCGAACTCGCCGGCTGGCTGAAGACGCTCGGCGACGACGGCAAGAACCTGCATGCCTATTTCGTCTCCGTCGATCCCGAGCGCGACACGCCGGCGGTGATGAATGCCTATGTCAGCAATTTCTCCGACCGCATCATCGGCATCTCCGGCGATCCGGACAAGGTCCACGCCATGGCCAAGTCGTTCGGCATCTACTGGAAGAAGGTCGACACCGGCGACGGCGACTACACGATGGACCACACCGCCTCGGTACTGCTGCTCAACGGCAAGGGCGATTTCGCCGGCACGATCGCCTACGGCGAAAGTGCAAGCACCGCTGTCGAAAAACTGAAGCGCCTCGCTGCCAAGGGCTAGAGCTTGATCCCGAAAAGTGGAAGCCGGTTTTTCGGACAACATCACGCTCAAAGAGAAACTTAACCTGATGACCCAGACACGGCTCCATTTCACCACTGGCAAGGTCGAGGCCGAGCGTATTTTCGCGGCCCTTGAGATGGCCTTCGAGGATGAAGGCCTGCCGATCGCGGTGCTGGAGGTCGACGAAGACAAGGACATTCACGAAGTCTCGCTCTATGCCGACGGTGACGTCGACGCGATCGAGGCGCGGATGAAGGACATTCTCGCCGGCCTCACTCTGTCGAAGCCCGTCGAGCGCGAGGCGCTGCCCGACATCGACTGGGTGGCGCGTTCACTGGAAGGGTTGAAGCCGGTGCGCGCCGGGCGTTTCTTCGTCCATGGCGCGCATGACCGCAGGAAACGCCATAGCGGCGAACTCGCCATCGAGATCGAGGCCGGCCTCGCCTTCGGCACCGGCCACCACGGCACCACCTCGGGCTGCCTCGAAATGCTGGAATGGGTGGTGCGGCGCGAACACCCGCGCAATGCGCTCGACCTCGGCACCGGCAGCGCCGTTCTGGCGATCGCCGTGGCCAAGCTGGCGCATATTCCGGTGCTCGCCACCGACATCGATCCGGTGGCGGTGAAGGTCGCCGCCGCCAATGCGCGGCTCAACCATGTCAAGGCTCTCATCGAGACGGTGACCGCGCCGGGCTTTCACCACCCGATCTTCGGCAGGCGCGCGCCCTTCGATCTCATCATCGCCAACATATTGGCGCGGCCGCTGATGCGGCTGGCACCGCAAATGGCCGGGCACATCGCGCTTGGCGGCTCGATCGTGCTGTCAGGCATTCTCGAGCGCCAGCGCGACGCGGTCATCTCGGCCTATGTCGCCCAGAACTTCCGCCACGTGCGCACGCTGCACCGCGAAGGCTGGGTGACCATCCACCTCAAGCACTGAGCGCGGAGCTCGCAGGCGCTGGACCAAGCCCACTCGGTTGTCAGCCAGGCGAGGCTGTAGCAGTTTGCGCCGCTGGAAACCGATTCCGATTTCCCAAGCCATAAGCTACGCTCGCGCGTGCAAGGAGGCCCATCATGTTCCAGACCTTCGATTCCGCGGGCGACCCGGCAGTCGGCAAGCCGCGCGTGGCGCTGCTGCGTCAATGGCTGAGCGGCAATGGCCTCGACGGCTTCATCGTTCCGCGCGCCGACGAGCACCAGGGCGAATATGTCGCCGATCGCTCGGCGCGGTTGAAATGGCTGACCGGCTTCAGCGGCTCGGCCGGTGTCGCCATCGTCCTGCGCGACCGCGCCTTCATCTTTGTCGACGGGCGCTACACGCTGCAGGTGCGCAGCGAGGTCGATCTCGACATCTTCTCGGTCGAAAGCCTGGTCGACAACCCGCCCCCGGTCTGGCTCAAGGACAATATCGGCAAGGGCGCGCGGCTGGGCTTCGATCCGTGGCTGCACACGGTCGGTGAGGTCAAGGCGCTGCAGGCCGCTGCCGACAAGATCGGCGCCGTGCTGGTGCCGCTGACCAAGAACCCGATCGACATCATCTGGAAGGATCAGCCCGCGGCACCGGTGGCACCCGTCGAGTTGCACCCGATCGGCTTTGCCGGCGAACTTGCCAAGGACAAGCTGGCGCGGCTGGCGGCGGCGATCGGCAAGGACGGCGCCACTCATGCAGTGCTGACCGACCCCTCCTCCATCGCCTGGGCCTTCAACATCCGCGGCGGTGACGTGCCGCACACGCCGCTGGCGCTTGGCTTCGCCATCCTCGCTGCCGACGGATCGCACAAGCTGTTCATGGACAAGCGCAAGTTCTCGCGCCAGGTCGCCGCCTATCTGACCCAGCTCGCCGATTTGCACGAGCCCGACGAATTCGAAGCCGCCATCGTGGCGCTTGCCAAGGGCGGCGCCAAGATCGCGCTCGACCCGGTGTTGGCGGCCGACAGGCTGCGCATGCTGGTCGAGGACAATGGCGGCACCGTGGTTGCCGCGCCCGACCCGGCCCGCATCCCGCGCGCCACCAAGAACCAGGCCGAGATCAACGGGTCGTGCGCCGCGCATCGCCGTGACGGCGCGGCGGTGGCGAAACTGCTGTGCTGGCTGGAGCGCCAGAAACCCGGCTCCCTCGACGAGATCGCGGTCGTCACCCGGCTGGAGGAAACGCGCCGGCAGACCGGCGAGGAAACCCAGATGCCGCTGCGCGACGTCTCCTTCGACACCATTTCCGGCGCCGGGCCGAACGGCGCCATCATGCATTACCGCGTGTCGCGTGCCACCAACCGCAAGCTCAAGGCCGGCGAGCTGTTCCTGCTCGATTCCGGCGCGCAATATCAGGACGGCACCACCGACATCACCCGCACCGTACCCATCGGCCAACCGACCGAGGAAATGCGCGAACGCTTCACGCTGGTGCTGAAAGGCATGATCGGCATTTCAACGCTGCGCTTCCCCGCCGGCACGCGCGGCTCGGAGATCGACGCCGTCGCCCGTATGGCGCTGTGGAAGCACGGCTGCGACTTCGCCCATGGCACCGGACATGGCGTCGGCTCATATCTCGCCGTGCACGAAGGCCCGCAGCGCATCGCCCGCACCGGCACCGAGAAACTGCTCGAAGGCATGATGCTTTCGAACGAACCCGGCTACTACAAGGAAGGCTCCTACGGCATTCGCATCGAGAATCTGATCCTGGTGACCCCAGCGGCAGAAATCGAGGGCGGCGACATCGCCATGCACGGCTTCGAGACGCTGACGCTGGCGCCGATCGACCTCAGGCTGGTGCGGTCCGACCTGCTGACCCGCGAGGAACTGCACTGGCTCGACGCCTACCATGCCCGCGTACTGGCCGAGATCGGCCCGATGCTCGACGGCGAAACGCTGGCCTGGCTGGAAAAGGCAACCGCGCCATTGCCGCACGACGCCAAGATTTGAGATGAGCTACTTTCTCCCCGTTTACGGGGAGAAATGCCCGGCAGGACAATGAAGGGCGGCGCGGACGTTCGAAACGTTCGCGCCGGCAAAATCACCCCACAAACTGCCGCGCCAAAATCAGCATCGCCGCCCCCGCCAGAAACATCGCCATCAGCCCGCCGCGCAGCGAAACCACTGCCGTGACCACCAATGCCGCCCATTCCGCCGGTCCGGCGTTCAACAGTTCCGGTGCCACCAGTGTCGTCAGCACCGCCGCCGGCACGGCGTTGAGGCCTGCCTCGACGCGTGGATGGATGTTGTCGAAGCGGGAGATGACCAGATGCCCGCCGATGCGCGTCAGATAGGTGGCGATCGCGCCGGCGATGATGATCCAGAACGTCGTGCTCATGGCCTTGTCTCCACGCCGCTATGGTGCGGCGGCAGGATGACGGCGAGCAGCACGCCGGCAATGGCGCCGATCGAGACGTGCCAGGGCGAGCCGATCGTCTTGTAGGCGATGATCGAGGCGGCGGCACTGGCGATCACCACCGGCAGCCACAGCGGCCGCTTGCGGAAGCCCATCACCAGGCCGAGAAAATAGATCGGCAGCAGGAAATCGATGCCCAGCGCATGCGTGTCGGGGATCAGCTTGCCGAACATCGCGCCAAGCGCGCTTTCGATCACCCAGAACACGTAGACGGGCAGGCCCAGTCCCAGATACCAGGCAAAACCAACCGTCTGTCCGGATTGCGCTCTCGCCTCGGCCACCGCGAATTGCGGGTCGGTGAGGATGAAATAGCCAAGCGCTTGTTGGATGATCGGCCAGTGCGCGATGCGCCGGCCGATGCCGGCGGAATAGAGCACATGGCGGAAATTGACAGCAAAGATCGACAGCACGATCAGCCACGGCGCGACGTGCTGGCCGAACAGCTGGATGCCGACCATCTGGCTGGCGCCGCCATAAACCAGTGCGCTCATCAGGAAGGCTTCGAAGACCGAGAAGCCATTGTCGACGGCAAGCGCCCCGAATAGAACAGCGAACGGCGCCGACGCCACCACGACGGGCATCGAGAGCCGCACGCCCTGCCAGAAATCGCTTCGATCGCCGCTCTGCGAAATCACGTCCGTCGCCATAAACCACTCCTGATGCATGTCACCCAAAAGTGCGCAGCGGTTTTGGGATTACGACATGCACAACAACTAATGCATGTCGCCCAAAAAGTGACCCGGTTTTGGGGGAACGACATGCACAAAAACAAAGACCTAAAGCGCGTCGCATGAATCCGCTTCAGCGCGACGCGCTTTAGGAGTGGCGGTATGTAGGTGGCATGCCCAGCCTTGTCACACGAATTCGCTTGAGCCGAACGATCAACGGAAATGATCGTGGCGGCGCTCGAGTAACGCTTAATCCTTCGCGGTTTTGCCCTCGATAGCCCTGCCCCAATCGAGCAGCGGCTTGGCGCGCAAGGTGAAATCGACGAGCTCCTCGACCAGTTCCGGCCCGTGAATGCCGGCCGGATCGATCACGTGGCGAACGACGAAATGCCGGTTGCGAATGGCTGCGGCAAGGTCTTTGTCGATGACGTGTTCGAAGCCGCGCGGCGTGCGTTTCATGGCGCCTTCGGCATCGAGTTCGAGGCCATTCTTGTTCAACGCCTTCACCATGGCGCGAAACCTCTCGGGCCATGTCTCGATGGAACGGCGTATCGCCAGCAGCAGTGCGGCCTCCGGCTGCCACCAGGCGACGCCGGCGAAGCAACCCTCCAACCCGATATGCACATAGAACACACCTTGTTCCATCTTGGTGCCGTCCGGCGAAAGGATGGCCGACAGGTGGCGGTTGTAGGGTCGCTTATCCTTGGCGAAGCGCACGTCGCGATTGATGCGAAACAGCGACTTCTTGCGGTCGCCGCGCAAATCCAACCCCGCCGCTGCAAAACGCAGCGTCAGCGTGTCGACGAGATCGCCCAGTGGATCGCGCAATTCCGTTTCGAACAGGTCGCGGTTCTCCAAAAACCATTCCCGGCTCTGGTGGAAATCCAGCGCCTTCAGGAACGGAATGGCCTTTTGGCCGAACCCTTTGAAGGTGCTTTCCATCAGGACTTGCCGACCCGCTGCAGCCAGGTGTCCTCGTCGATGACCTCGACGCCGAGTTCGCTGGCAAGCTTGAGTTTCGAGCCCGCACCAGGCCCGGCCACCAGCAGGTCGGTCTTCGCCGAAACCGAGCCGGCGACCTTGGCGCCGAGCCGTTCGGCCATCGCCTTGGCTTCGGAGCGGGTCATCTTCTCCAGCGTGCCGGTGAACACGATCGTCTTGCCGGCGACCTCGCTGTCGGCCGAGACGGTGACGATGTACGGCTTCGGCTTGACCTGCTCGAGCAGCTTCTCAAGCACGTCGTCGTTGCGCTCATTGCCGAAGAAATCGCGCAGCGCGTCGATCACCGTGTCGCCGATGCCGTTGATCGACGGGAACACGGTGTGCGGATCTTCCGCCGCGGCCGTCTCCTTGCCGACGCGGATCAGCTCCTCGATGGTCGAGAAGGTGCGGGCGAGCAAAGCCGCCGTCGTCTCGCCGATGTGGCGGATGCCCAATGCGAAGATGAAGCGGTCGAGTTCCGGTTCGCGGCGCGAATCGATGGCTGCGAAGAGCTTGTCCAGGCCCTCATAGTTGCGGTCCTCGACGCTGCGGACATTCTTGCGCGTCTTGCCGGATGCCGCCTCGCGCTGCCTGGCCTGCTCCTCGCGCCGCTCGGCCAGCGCCTTGGTGACGGCTGGCCGGCGATCCCTGAGCGTGAAGATATCGGCGGCCGTCTTGATCAATCCGGCATTGAAGAAGGTATCGATGTTTTCCGCGCCAAGGCCTTCGATGTCCAGAGCGCCGCGCGAGACGAAATGGCGCAATCGTTCCACGGCTTGCGCGGCACAGATCAATTCGCCCGTGCAGCGTCGCCGCGAATCCTCCTTGCCGGTCTTCTCGTTGATTTCGCGGGTCGCCGGCGAACCGCAAACCGGGCAGGTGTGCGGGAACTCGTAAGGGGTAGCGTCGGCCGGACGCTTGTCGATGACGACGCTGACGATCTGCGGAATGACGTCCCCTGCGCGCTGGATCACCACCGTGTCGCCGATGCGCACGTCGATGCCGTCGCGGATCGGCTGGCCGTTGCTGTCGAAACCCTTGATGTAATCCTCATTGTGCAGCGTGACGTTCTCGACCACCACGCCGCCCACGGTCACCGGCGCCAGCCGTGCAACCGGTGCCAGCGTGCCGGTGCGGCCGACCTGGATGTCGATCTTCTGCACGGTCGTCATTGCCTGTTCGGCGGGGAATTTGTGCGCGATAGCCCAGCGCGGTTCGCCGGTGACGAATCCCCACCGGCGCTGCAGTTCCAGCTGGTCGACCTTGTAGACGACGCCGTCTATGTCGTAGCCCAGCGAGGAGCGTTGCTCCTCGATCCGGTGATAGTGCGCGACCAGTTCCTCGACAGACTTCGCCCGCACCATCAAGGGGCTGATCTTGAACCCCCACTCCGCGAATTTCTGCACCGCACCGTACTGGGTCGGCGCCGGATCTTCCGTCGTGTAGCCCCAGGCATAGGCGAAGAATTTGAGGTTTCGGCTGGCGGTGACGGAGGCGTCCTTCTGGCGCAGCGAGCCGGCAGCCGTGTTGCGCGGATTGACGTAGTCCTGGCCGCCGGCCGCCGCCGAACGTGCCTTCAGCGCTTCGAACTCGGCATAGGTCATGTAGACCTCGCCGCGTATCTCGATGATTTCCGGCCAGCCCGAGCCTTTCAGCTTCGCGGGAATGTCGGCGATGGTCCTCAGATTGGCGGTGATGTCCTCGCCCACAGTGCCGTTGCCACGCGTCGCGCCTTGCACGAATACGCCTTTCTCGTAGCGCAGCGATGCCGACAGCCCGTCGATCTTCGGCTCGGCGGTGAAGGCGATGTCGAGGTCCTTGTCGCGGTCGAAGAACCGCCGGCCGCGCTCGATGAAATCGGTGACGTCTTCGTCGGTATAGGCCTTGGCCAGGCTGAGCATCGGCACCGCGTGGCGTACCTTGGCGAAGCCTTCCGCTGGCGCAGCCCCGACCCTGAGCGACGGCGAATCCTCGCGTACAAGGCCGGGAAAGCGCTCCTCGATGGCCAGGTTTCGACGCCGCAGCGCATCATATTCGGCGTCCGTGATCGTTGGTGCGTCTTCCGTGTGATAACGCCGGTCATGCTCGGCGATCTCCTCGGCCAACCGCTGGAGCTCGGCTTCGGCCTCGCTTTCGCTGAGCGAATCGACAGGTTTTTCGGCCATGTTTTTCGTCCCCGAACGATGCCGCGTCACAATAGAACATGATCCCGAAAAGTGGGAACCGGTTTTCGGAAAAGATCATTCCTGACCAGCAGGATGGAGCCATATCCTGACTCGATCCATCACGCCGGATATTCCTATGCCGCGTTTGTGTTTTCGCGCAACAACCGCTCGGCGGCGGCGCGTGCCTCATCGGTGATCGTGGCGCCGGCCAGCATGCGGGCGATCTCTTCCTGCCGCGCCGTCCTGTCCATCTCGGCAATGCCGGTCGCGACGCGATCGGTGCCTCCCGATTTGGAGATCAGGAAATGCGTCGCCGCGCGCGCCGCCACCTGCGGCGCATGGGTGACCGAGAGCACCTGCACGCGCTTCGACAGCCGCGCCAGCCTTTGGCCGATGGCGTCCGCCACGGCGCCGCCCACGCCGGTGTCGATTTCGTCGAAAACCAGCGTCGGCGCCGAGCCACGGTCAGCCAGCGCCACCTTCAGCGCCAGCAGGAAGCGCGACAGCTCGCCACCGGACGCCACCTTCATCATCGGGCCGGGCCGCGTGCCGGGGTTGGTGCGCACCCAGAACTCGATCTGGTCGATGCCCTCTTCCATGCGGGTCTCGGCCTCGCTTTTCATCTCGACGATGAAGGCGGCGCGTTCGAGCTTCAGCGCCGGCAGTTCGGCCATGACGGCCTTGGTCAGGCCGATCGCCGCCGCGTGACGCAGCGAGGAAAGCTGTGCGGCGGCGATGTCATAGGCCTCGCACGCGGCAGCTGCCTGCTTTTCCAGCCCGTGCAGGCGTTCCTCGCCGGCATCGAGATCGGCAAGATCGGCAACCATCGTATCGCGCAACTGCGCCAGGTCATCGACGGCAACGCTGTGCTTGCGTGACGCGGCACGCAGCGAAAACAGCCGCTCCTCCGCTTTTTCCAGCCGTTGCGGGTCATATTCGGTGGCCCGCAATGCGGCCTCGACGCCAGACTGCGCCGCATCGAGCGACAGCATCGCCTCGTCCAGCGACTTGACGACGTCCTCGAGCAGGCCGGGCGCCTCCGTCGCCTTGCGTTGCAGCCGCCTCAGCAGGCTGGCCAGTTGCGGCAAGGGCGATGACGGGCCGGACAGCACGTCCTGCGCGTCATGGATCTCGGATGCGATCTTCTCGGCGCGCATCATGTGGGCGCGCAGTTCGGCAAGTTCCGTTTCCTCGCCGGGCTGGGGATCGAGCCTGGTCAGCTCAGTGACCGCCGCGCGCAGATAGTCGGCCTCGCGCGCCGCCGCCGCCACCTTGGCGCGGTGGCGCGTAAGCTCCTGCTCGCAGGCGCGCCAGTGCCGCCATGCCTCGCCGGTCGAGCGAACGGCGCCGAGATGGCCACCGAAAGCATCGAGCACGTCGCGATGGGCACCGGGATCGACCAGGGCCCGCTCGTCGTGCTGGCCGTGGATCTCGACCAGCGCGTGGCCGACATCGCGCATCAAGGTCACGCTGGATGGCTGGTCGTTGACGAACACCCGGGTGCGGCCATCCGCCGTCTGCACGCGGCGCAGGATGATGTCGCCGTCATCCTCGATGGCATTTTCGGCAAGCAGCGCGCGCACCGGATGGTTGCGCGGCACATCGAACACGGCGATGACCTGGCCTTGCGCCGCGCCGTGGCGCACCAGCGAGGCATCGCCGCGCGCGCCGAGCGCCAGCGACAAAGCATCGAGCAGGATGGATTTGCCGGCACCGGTTTCGCCGGTCAGCACGGAAAGGCCGGGCTGGAAGTCGATATCCAGCTTCTCGATCAGGACGATATCGCGGATCGACAGTCTGGCAAGCATCAGAACCCGGACCTCAAGCAATTCCAGGAAAAGTGCGTAGCGGTTTTCCCACGGGAATTGCGTAGAACAAAAAGTTAGGACGGCTCAGCGCTTCAATCAAACCACCGAACCGCTGTGGAGCGGCACGCGACCCGGTTGGAGTCGCAGCGCCGCACTATCTTTTTGTTTCAGCGTCGGATCAATCCAAAAACGCGCGCTTCGGTCCGAGGCCTGGCGGTCAGGCGCCGGTGATCAGTTTTCCGGCCTTGGATATCCACGATCCGGCATTCTCGCGCGGCGCAAGCCCGTTGCTCTGCAGCAGCTTGTAGGAATCCTTGTACCATGGGCTGTCGGGATAGTTGGTGCCGAGCACAGCGGCGGCCGTCTGGGCCTCCGAGGTCAACCCCATCGCGTAATAGCTCTCGGTGAGACGGGCGAGTGCTTCCTCGACATGGCGCGTATTGGAATAGTTCTCCACCACGGTCCGGAAGCGCTTGACGGCGGCGATGTATTCGCGGCGCTCCAGATAATAGCGGCCGATCTGCATTTCCTTGCCGGCGAGCTGGTCGTTGGCGAAGCGGATCTTCTCCTTGGCGTCGTCGACATATTCCGAAGTCGGCCAGCGCGTAACCAGATCCTGCATCGTCTGCAAGGTCTGGCGTGCTTCCTTCTGATCCTGCGTCACGTCCTTGATCTGGCGGTAGTAGCTCAGGCCGATGATGTACTGCGCATAGGGCGCGTCATCGGTGGACGGGTAAAGCGCCAGATAGCGCTTGGCCGACGAGATCGCTTCGTCGTAGCTGCCTTTGCGATAGTCGGCGAAGGCGCCCATCACCATCGATTTGCGGGCCCATTCCGAATAGGGATGCTGGCGGTCGACGGCGTCGAATTTCTTGCTCGCCTCGTCCAGGCGGCCGGCATTCAGATTGGCGAGGCCCTGGTTGTAGAGAACGTCGGCCGGCTCGGTCTGGTCGACATAGGTCGACAGGTCGATGTCTTTCTCGGACGACATGCAAGCCGACAGAAAGAGCGATGGAACAACCACCGAAAGCGCCAGGAAAACAGACCGCAGCGGCGCTTTCGATTGACCGACTCGCTTGAAAAACATGATTGGATTGCGCCCTTTCGGCGTTATTTTAATGCCTCTTGCATGCTGTTGTCCCAAAACTGGTCCCCACTTTTGAGCGACATGCACTAATCGACGGCAGCAGCCATAGACCATAACCGCCTTGCCCGGCAACGCTATGTCCAGCCAATCGCGCATTTTTGTGGCGGCCGGACCGAGTCGGAGTATCGCTGCGATTTCGCCGGCGGATGGTGCATTCATGCAACACTCACCGTCCCGAAAACGTCGAGGAATTCAGATCATCCAGGGTGCGTAGAGCGGCGCATTAACGGCGCTCATCTCGGCGGCGCGGCCGCGCTCGCGACGCGTCGTCTCGACGATTTCGAAAGCCGTGCGGTCTGACAGCAGCCGCCGCAGCGCCGCCGCGTTCAGCCTGTGGCCGCCGCGATAGGAGCGGAAACAGCCGATGAAGCGGGCGCCGGCCAGCGCCAGGTCGCCCATGGCGTCCAGCGTCTTGTGGCGCACGAATTCGTTGGGGAAGCGCAAGCCGCCCATATTGATGACGCGGTTGTCGTCACCGATCACCAGCGAATTCTCAAGCGAGGATCCCAGCGCATAGCCGGCCGCCCACAGCCGCTCGACATCCTTCATGAAGCCGAAGGTGCGGGCCCGCGCGATGTCACGGCGGAAAATGTCTGCATTGAGGTCGGAAGCGAAGAGTTGGCGTCCGATCGCCGGGCTTTCGAAGTCGATCTCGACCTCGAAACGGGTGCCATCATAAGGCCTGAACTCCGCCCAGGAAGCACCGTTCTCGATGCGGACCGGCTTGACGACCCTGATGTAGCGCCGCTTGACCGGCAAGGTCTCGACGCCCGCTTGGTCGATGGCTTCCACGAACGCCATGGCGCTGCCGTCGAGGATGGGAACCTCGTGACCGTCGATCTCGATGAGGACATTGTCGATGCCGAGGCCTAACAAAGCGGCCATGATGTGCTCGACGGTGGCGATATGCTCGCCTGCCGGATCGCCAAGCATGGTGCACAGGTCGGTGGCGCCGATCTCGGAAAACAGGGCGCGGAACTCACGGCCCTGCCCTTTCTCGCTGACAAGCTGGAACACGATACCGGTATCGGCATCCGCGGGCACGAAACTGACGGAAACTTCTTTGCCGCTGTGAACGCCGGTGCCCGTAAGCGACGCGCGCGCCTTCACTGTCGTCTGGTAGTCGTGCAAGACAATCCCCATAAGCCCGTAATGCCTAGGTCCGCTTCTCCAACCCGAGGGCGCGGCTCTTGTTAAATCGGCTGGCAGGGCGACTTCCCCCGAAATCCCGGCACACCGACTATGGTAGGCAGCGAAGATAGTGTCCCGGCAGAGAGACTCCAAATCACGGTTTCTTACTCTTTGTAACCGCGAACAGGAATACGAATGGCGTTATAACCGATTGTTTTTGCAGCATTTTAAACGTTAACAGGCAAGCAATTTCTTGCTTGCTTGTTAACAATTGTTACAGTCCGTTAACCGCTCAGTTGGCCTGGCGGCGCAGGAACGCCGGAATCTCCAGCTGATCGTCGTCCTGAGTCGCGCGCGTCTGCGGCGTCAGGCGGCCCTGGTCGTCCAGCTGGCCGCGGCGTGGCGCATAGAGCTGCGCGTCCTGGCTGGCGAGACGGCGCACTTCCGGTGCCGCCTGGCGCAGCTTGGGCTCGCGCGGTTGCGCCGGCTGCAGCCGTGCGGGCTCCTCCTCGCGGCGGGTCAGGCCATTGGTCAGGCGCTTCAACAGGCCCATCGGCCCGCTGTTGTTCTCATGGTCGGCCGGGCGGCTCTTGGCGTCCACCTCGGCCTTCACGACCGGCGGAAAGTCCTCAACGCGCGGCATGCGCTGCGGCGCCATCGCCACCGGCTGTTGCACCTCACGCAGCATTTCGCGCGGCTGCGGGGCCGGCTGCACCATCTGCTGGACCACCGGCTGTGCCATTGGCTGCGGCTGTGCCGGCGGCGCCTGGAAGATCTTGCTCTGCGGGCGGAAATCGTCCGCATGGGCGATAGGAGCCGGACGAGCCTGCGCCATCGCCGCGGCGTTTGCCTCGGCAAGCTGGATGGCTTCGGCGACCGGATCCGCGGCGCGCGGCTCGTATGCGGCCTGCTGGACCGGCGCCGGGCGGCTTTCCACCGCTGCCACCGCCGGACGGGGGGTCGGCTTCTGCGGCGCGGTGCGGATCGCGATCGGCGCGGCGGCGATTTCAGCCGCCGACTTGTCGATGCCGGTTGCGACCACCGAGACACGGATGACGCCTTCGAGTTCTTCGTCGAAGGTGGCGCCCAGGATGATGTTGGCGTCCTGGTCGACTTCCTCGCGGATACGGGTCGCCGCTTCATCGACCTCGAACAGGGTGAGGTCGCGACCGCCGGTGATCGAGATCAGCAGGCCCTTGGCGCCCCTCATCGACGTCTCGTCGAGCAGCGGGTTGGCGATCGCTGCCTCGGCGGCGGCCATTGCACGGCCCTCGCCCGAAGCTTCGCCGGTGCCCATCATGGCCTTGCCCATTTCGCGCATCACCGAACGCACGTCGGCGAAGTCGAGGTTGATCAGGCCTTCCTTGACCATCAGGTCGGTGATGCAGGCAACGCCGGAATAGAGCACCTGGTCGGCCATGGCGAAGGCGTCGGCGAAGGTGGTCTTGTCATTGGCCAGCCGGAACAGGTTCTGGTTGGGGATGACGATCAGGGTGTCGACGCATTTCTGCAGCTCCTCGATGCCGAGGTCGGCCGTCTTCATGCGGCGCTGGCCTTCGAAATGGAACGGCTTGGTGACGACGCCGACGGTGAGGATGCCCCTTTCGCGGGCGGCCCGCGCCACGACCGGAGCAGCACCGGTACCCGTGCCGCCGCCCATGCCCGCGGTAACGAAGCACATATGGGTGTTGGACAGGTGATCGATGATCTCGTCGATGCACTCTTCGGCCGCCGCACGGCCGACTTCAGGCTGCGAGCCGGCGCCGAGACCCTCGGTGACATGCGCGCCAAGCTGGATCAGCCGATCGGCCTTCGACATGGTCAGCGCCTGGGCGTCGGTGTTGGCGACAACGAACTCGACACCGCGCAGACCGGCGGTGATCATGTTGTTGACGGCATTGCCGCCGCCGCCGCCGACGCCGAACACGGTGATGCGGGGCTTAAGCTCGGTGATGTCCGGCTTCTGCAGATTGATGGTCATTGTCTCCGTCCTTTGCCTTTCACGCCGCGTCGCCGCCGCGGCCGCCTATGGGGCTGTCCCCGTCAATTAGAAACTGTCTCTCAACCACTGACTCATGCGATGCAGTTTTCCGCCCGTCCCGGTCATCCTGAGACCGGAAATTCCTTTCGCCGGATGGCTCTCGAAGCTCGCCATCTGCGGATAGATCAAAAGCCCGACGGCGGCCGAGAAGGCTGGCCCCTTTGCCGCCTCGGGCAGGCCCGCCACGCCGAGCGGGCGGCCGATGCGCACATTGCGCCCCAGGATGCGGCGCGCCGCTTCCGGCAGGCCGGCAAGCTGGCTGGCGCCGCCGGTCAAGACGACGCGCTTGCCCACCGCATTGCCGTAGCCGGATTTGTTCAGCCGGTCGCGCAGCAGTTCGAGCGTTTCGTCGATGCGGGCGCGCACGATGCGCGTCATCACCGAACGCGGTATCTGCAGCGGCACGTCGCCATCGTCGCCGATCGGCTGGATGGAGACCAGGTCGCGGTCGTCGGCACTGCCCGGCAGCGCCGAGCCATGCATCACCTTCAGCCGTTCGGCGGCATCGAGCGAGGTCGAGAGCCCCTTGGCCATGTCGAGCGTGACATGGTTGCCGCCGATGGCGATGGCGTCGCCATGGACGAACTTGCCTTCCGAAAACACCGAGATCGTCGTCGTGCCGCCGCCCATGTCGATGCAAGCAGCGCCAAGCTCCAGCTCGTCGTCGACAAGTGCCGCCAGCCCGCTGGCATAGGGCGTTGCCACCATGCGCTCGACCGAAAGGTGCGAGCGATTGATGGAGAGTTCCAGATTGCGCATCGGGGCGGCGTCACCGGTCAGCACATGCATGTCGACGCCAAGCGCGTCACCGACCATGCCGCGCGGGTCGCGCACGCCGCGCTCGGCGTCCAGCGAGAAGCCGACGGGCAGCGAATGGATCACCTCGCGCTCGGCCTTGAGCGCCTGTTTGGCGCCGGCGCCGAGCACGCGCTTGATGTCGGCTTCGTCGGCCTCGTGGCCGCCAAGATTGATGGTCGCGGCGAAAGCTTCGCTCTTCAGCCGGCCGGCGGTCATGTTGACGATGAGTGAATCGACCGTCAGCCCCGCCATGCGCTCGGCGGCGTCGACGGACAGCCGGATGGCATGCTCGGCCCGGTCGAGATCGACGACCACGCCAGACTTCACGCCTTGCGATTTCTGATGGCCGATGCCGATCACCTGGATCCGGTGCGAGCGGCCGCGCAACAGCTTGCCGTCGTCGCACGGCTTCAGCTTCGCCACCATGCAGCAGACCTTGTTCGAGCCGACATCCAGCACCGTCAAGGTGCCGGAACGGCGCGACGAGGCATCGCCATGACCGCCAAGCCAGCTCATATCTTCGTCTCCGGCTTGCGCTTGAGGGTTTTCGGCTTCTCGTTGAGTGCGGCCTCGCGCTGCGTCACCGCCTCGGGCGTCAGCTGCACGACCAGCCGGTCGGTCAGGCGCATGTCGACGGCGGCGATGTCGCGTGACAACAGCCCTTTGTCGTGGTCCATCTTGACGAGTTCGGCGAGCGCCTGGTCCTCGTCATCCTCGGGCAGCTTGACGGTGATGCCGTTGTCCAGCTTCAGGTCCCAGCGCCGCTCACCCACACGGATGTAGCCTTTCACGCGGGAAGCAAGGTCCGGATACTTTTCGATCTTGGCCAGGAAGTCCGGCGCCTTGGCCGGCGCACCGGTCCCGATCAGCAACGGCAGCAGCACCTGCTTGCCGCCCGAGAACGGCGCGATGACGGCGCCATCCTTCTCGATGACCGAAAGGGCATCGCCCTGCTGCCAGAGCGCGAACGCCTCGCGCTCCCCGACGCGCACTTCCAACGTGTGCGGATAGACCTTGCGCACCGCCGCGACCTCGATCCACGGCAGGCCCGAGATACGCTCGCGCGCGGCCTCCGCGTCGAAGCCGATCAGCGAAGTCCAGCCGTCGAGTTCGAGCCTGTCGAGAATATCGATCTCCGAGGTCTGGCGGTTGCCGACCACCTTGACCTGATCGACGGCAAAGCCGGTACGGGCGGTAATGCTCTGGATAATGCCGTCGGCATGTCCGCCAAGATAGGCGCCATAGGCGCCACTCGAAGCGAGCAGCACGGCGGACATCACCGCGGCTGAGAAACGCGGCGCCTGGAACTCCCCGTCACCCAGGCGCGCCAGGATGCGCACCGGGCGGCGAAGCATGCGCGGCAGGACGAAATGGTCGAACGAAAGCGACAGGCCAAGCAGCGACGGCCCGGCCGCGCCCTTCCCCTTGCCTTGTCCCCATTTCAACGCAGACACGAAGCGTCCTCCACCATCCAACTCAACAGATCGCCAAACGAGTGCCCGGCATGGGCGGCGATTTCAGGCACCAAGGACGTCGGTGTCATGCCCGGTTGGGTATTGACCTCGAGCCATACAACCTCGCCATTTTCGGAGTGACGATCGTCATAACGGAAGTCCGACCGGGAAACGCCCCGACAGCCGATCACTTGGTGAGCCTTGAGCGCCAGTGTTTGTATTTTTTGGTAAATATTCGGTGAAACTTTTGCGGGGCATTCGTGCTTTGATCCGCCAGCGACATATTTTGAATCATAGTCGTAGAAGGAATGGCCGGTCGGGATGATCTCGCAGACCCCGAGCGCGACATCGCCCATCACCGCACAGGTCAGCTCCCGGCCGTGGATGTAGCGCTCGACCATGACGGTATCGCCATATTTCCACTCGGACGAACCGATGACCTGCGGCGGATGCGACTGGCCCTCGCTGACGATGACGACACCGAAGCTCGAGCCCTCGCTGACCGGTTTGACCACATAGGGCGGCTTCATCGGATGCTTGTCCTGGATGGCGAAGCGGCTGGTGACCTTCGATTCGGCGACAGGCATGCCGACCGATTTGGCAACACGTTTGGCCTGCTCCTTGTTCATGGCCAACGCCGAGGCGAGCACGCCCGAATGGGTGTAGGGAATGGCGAGATATTCGAGGATGCCCTGGATGGTGCCGTCCTCGCCGAACGGACCATGCAGCGCATTGAAAGCGACATCGGGCTTGAGTTCGGCGAGCACCGAGCCGACATCGCGCCCGACATCCACACGCGTGACCTGGTAGCCTTCTTTCTCGAGCTCATCGGCGCAAGCCTTTCCCGAGGACAGGGACACGGGCCGCTCGGACGAGAAACCTCCCAGCAGTACGGCCACATGCTTGCTCTTCATTCCCCGTCATCCCCTCTCACGGCGGACCAAAACCAGGATTTCCGCAACATTGAGTCCGAGTCTCCCGGCAGGTTGCCCCCCCAGACGGAAAACGCGGGTAACGCGTCGAACGACTCAAATCAGGAAACGCTTTCGAGCAGAGAATCAGAGAGTTGATTCACTGGCAAGTGCTTATGATTCCGAGAGATTCACTTTCTGAGAAAATCGCTGCGAAAACCGTGTCGGTGAGTCCTGGGAGCAACGGTTTTGCGCGTTCCGGGAACGCGTTGAAGTTCATGCATCACATGAACTTCAACGGCGGCTACAGGAGCTGACCGAGAAACTCCTGCACGGCATGCCCGGAGCGGAAATTGCCGATGCGCTTGATCTCCCAGTGCAGGCGGATGCCCGAATGTTCGAGCACGCGGGCACGCACCGTCTCGCCGAGATATTCGAGATCGTAACCGGTCGCAGTGCCGGTGTTGATCATGAAGTTGCAGTGCATCGGCGACATCTGTGCACCGCCGATCATCAGGCCGCGGCAGCCTGCCTTGTCGATCTCCTTCCAGGCCGACGTGCCTTCCGGATTCTTGAAGGTGGAGCCGCCGGTCTTTTCGCGGATCGGCTGCACGGTCTCGCGGTGGTTCTGGACTGCATCCATCGCCGCCTTGATCACCGCCTTCTCCTCGGCAAAGCCTTCGAACACCGCCGAAGTGAAGATCAGCCCGGACGGGGCTCCGGAATGGCGATAGGCATAGCCCATCTCGGCATTGCTCAACGTCAGGAGATTGCCCTTGCGGTCGAGCGCCCGCACCTCGACAACGCGCTCGCGTGTCTCGACACCATTGGCACCGGCATTCATCCTCAGCGCCCCGCCAATGGCGCCTGGGATGCCGTGGTAGAAATGGAAGCCGCCAATGCCTGCCTCGAGCGCCACCGCGGCCACCCGCTTGTCGGGCGTGGCCGCGCCGGCCTTGATCCTGATCGGCGAAATGACTTCGGCCTCGCCAAAGCCCTTGGCTGAAAGCCGGATGACAAAGCCGGGAATGCCGCCGTCGCGGACCAGCAGGTTCGAACCGACGCCGACGATGGTCATCGGCACCTCTTCGGGAACCGCCTTGAGGAACGCGGCCAGGTCCTCCTCGTCGGCCGGCTGGAACAGCGCCTCGGCAAGGCCGCCGGCCCGGAACCAGGTGATCTTGTCCATCTCGGCATTCGGCGTGATGCGGCCGCGCAGGCCGCCAAGCCGGTCGCCAAGTCTGTCGATCAAGGCCTGGCCGTGCATCATGAAACAGTCCCGCCGAGCTCCTTGGGCAGCGCATAGGCCCATTGGGTGATGTTGCCGGCGCCGAGGAAGACGACGAAATCGCCAGGTTTGGCCAGATCGCGGATAACCGGCGCGATCGCCGCCGGCCCCTCTATGTAGCGGGCATCGCGATGGCCGCCGGCACGGATGCGAGACACCAGCTCGTCTGACGTGACACCGTCGATCGGCTCTTCGCCGGCAGCGTAGACCGGGGCGACCATCACCGTGTCGGCGTCGTTGAAGCAGGCCGAGAACTCGTTGAACAGATCATGCAGCCGGGTGAAGCGGTGCGGCTGGGCAATGGCGATGACGCGGCCCTTGGTGGCGCTGCGCGCCGCCTTCAGCACCGCAGCGATTTCGACGGGATGGTGGCCGTAATCGTCGAACACGTCGACGCCGTTCCACGAGCCGGTATGCGTGAAGCGGCGCTTGACGCCGGCGAAGGACGACAGGCCCTTCTTGATCGCCTCGGCGGACAGGCCAAGTTCGTGCGCGACAGCGATCGCGGCGGTGGCGTTGGAGACGTTGTGACGGCCGGGCATCGGCAGCCGCAGGTCCGATATCGCTGTCTGGCCGCCGGTCTTGCGGTTGCGGATCACCACGTCGAATTCCGAAATGGCGCCGGCCATGCGGTGGTTGGTGAAGCGCACGTCGGCCTGCGCGTTCTCGCCATAGGTGATGACGCGGCGGTCCTCGATCCTGCTGACCAGCGCCTGTACTTCCGGGTGGTCGGTGCACATCACGCCAAAACCGTAGAACGGCACGTTCTCGACGAACTGGCGGAACGCCTCGCGCACCTTGTCGAAGCTGCCATAGTGATCGAGATGCTCGGGATCGATGTTGGTGACCACCGCGATCTCGGCCGGCAGTTTCAGGAAGGTGCCGTCGCTCTCGTCGGCCTCGACCACCATCCACTCGCCATCGCCCATACGGGCATTGGTGCCATAGGCGTTGATGATGCCACCATTGATGACGGTCGGGTCGAGCCCGCCGGCTTCAAGCAAGGTCGCGACCATCGAGGTCGTCGTCGTCTTGCCATGCGTGCCGCCGATCGCCACCGCCTGGCGGAAGCGCATCAGTTCGGCCAGCATCTCGGCACGGCGCACGATCGGCAGCAGCTTTTCGCGCGCGGCCTTCAGCTCCGGATTGGATTTCTTGATCGCTGTCGAAACGACCACCACCTCGGCCTCGCCGAGATTCTCGGCCTTGTGGCCGACGAAGCATTCGATGCCCTTGTCGCGCAGCCGTTGCACATTGGCGCTGTCGGCCTGGTCGGACCCTTGCACCTTGTAGCCGAGATTGTGCAACACTTCGGCGATGCCGCTCATGCCGATGCCGCCAATACCGATGAAATGCACAAGGCCGATGGTCTGCGGCATCTTCATGCGTGCGTCCCCTTCCTGAAATCCGAGACGGTTTTTTCGGACGCAATAGCCTCTGTGAGATCGGCGAGCAACCGTGCCGCGTCCGGTCTGCCGGCCGATTTCGCGCCCGCAGCCATGGCGGCAAGCCGCTCGGGATTGTCCATCAGCCCACCAATCAGCGCCGCGATGCGCTCCGGCGACAGCGAGGATTGCGGGTGCACCTCGCCGCCTCCGGCAGCGGCAAGGGCCGCCGCGTTCGCCGCCTGGTCATGGTCGAGCGCGTAGGGATAAGGCACCAGCAGCGCCGGCCGGCCGATGACGGCGATCTCCGAAACGGTCGATGCGCCGGAGCGCGAGATCACCAGATGCGCGGTCGCCATGCGTGCCGCCATGTCGGTGAAGAAGGGCGAGACCTCGACGGCGACGCCAAGAGCGGCATAGGCCGCCTTCACCCGCGCCACATCGTCCGCGCGAGCCTGCTGTGTGATCACAAGCCGCTTGCGCTGCGCATCCGAAAGCAGCGCGACGGCCCCCGGCATGGCGTCGGAAAAGAACTGCGCACCCTGGCTGCCGCCGAACACCAGGAGGCGGAACGGCTGTTCGCCGGCCGATGCCGCATAAGGCGTCCTGGCCGCTTCCAGCACGGCCGGCCGGACCGGATTGCCTGTCGTCACCGTCTTGGCGCCTACGGCAGTCGTATCCTGCGGCAGGAAGCCGCCGGCGATCGCGTCCACGCGGCCGGCCAGCGCCCGGTTGGCGCGCCCCATCACTGCGTTCTGTTCATGGATCAGCGTCGGCACCTTGCGCCGCGTCGCCGCATAGAGCGGCGGCAAGGTCGGATAGCCGCCGAAGCCGACGACCGCATCCGGCTTGATCCTGGCGATGACAGCGGACGCCTGGCGCACGCCGCGCCAGATTTTCCAGAAGGCGCCGAGCATGGCAATGGGGTTCTTCGAGCCCATAGTCGCCGACTGGATGGGATGGATGGCGGCGGCCGGGAAATGGCCGGCAAACCGCTCGGCGCGGTCGTCGGTCGCCAGATGCACCGACCAGCCGCGCTCGTTCAGCTCATGCGCCAGCGCCTCTGCCGGAAACAGGTGCCCGCCGGTTCCGCCCGCCGCGAGAAGGATGACGCCTCTCGCCATGTCACTCCGCCGGCATGGCGCGCTGCGGCAGCGTAAAGCCCATTTGCTTGCGCTTTTCCGGCCGCTTGCGCGTCAGCGCCAGCACCATGCCCATCGAGATGGCGATGGCGATCTGCGAGGAGCCGCCATAGGAGATGAAGGGCAATGTCATGCCCTTGGCCGGCACCAGTTGCAGGTTGACGCACATGTTGATGACCGCCTGCAGGCCGAACACGGTGACCAGGCCGCCGACCGCATAACGGGTGAAATCGTCATGTTCCTTGAGCGCCGTGTTGAGGCCGCGCAGCACGATGAAGGCGAAGATCGACATGATGAAGAAGCACATGATCAGCCCGAATTCCTCGCCCGCGACCGAGAACACGAAGTCGGCATGGCTGTCCGGAATGACCCGCTTGACGGTGCCCTCGCCCGGCCCGACGCCGAACCAGCCGCCGTTGATCAGGGCGTCGCGTCCCATGTCGACCTGGAACGTATCGCCTTCGCCGGTGAGGAACTTGTCGATGCGCAAGGCAACGTGCGGGAACACCGTATAGGCGGCGAAGACGCCGCCTACGCCGGCCGCGCCCAGCACGATGATCCACAGCCATGGCAGCCCCGCCATGAAGAACATGATGCCCCAGGTGCCGGTCGTCAACATGGTCTGGCCGAGATCCGGCTGCGCCACCAGCAGCGACACGACCAGCACCAGGAGCAGCATGGCGAACAGATTGCCGGGAATGTCGGGCTGGCGCTTGTGTTCGGCGAACAGCCAGGCGCACATGATGACGAAGGCCGGCTTGAGGAATTCCGACGGCTGGATCGACAGGCCGGCAATCGACACCCAGCGCCGCGCGCCCTTCACCTCGATGCCGATGTAGAGCACCGCCACCATCAGCACCAGCATCAGGCATAGCATGATCAGCGCCATGCGCCGGATCTGCCGGGAATCGAGGAAGGACACGGCCAGCATCACGCCGAGCGCCGGCACGGTGAAGATGATCTGCCTGGTGGCGAAGTGGAAGCTGTCGAGACCGATCCGTTCGGCCACCGCCGGGCTGGCGGCGAACGACAAGACGATGCCGAGCCCCATCAGCGACAGGAATGCCGCCAGAAACCAGCGATCGATCGTCCACCACCAGGTTGCAACCGGGCTTTTGTCGAGACGGCTCTGCATTATCGTGCCCCTCCGATGGGTTTCACGCCCTCGATAGCATTCGCAGCTTGCCTGAAGGCTTCGCCGCGGACTTCGAAATTCTTGAACTGGTCGAAACTGGCGCAGGCCGGCGACAACAGCACCACCGCCTCGCCGCTGTCGTCCCTGGCCGCATCACGCGCGGCGTGTTCGACGGCCGCGGCCAGCGTGCCCGATATCTCATAGGGCACCGCGTCGCCCAGCGTCGCCGAGAAGGCGGGCGCCGCCTCGCCGATCAGGTAGGCCTTGGCGATACGCGGGAAGAAGCCGCGCAGCGGCTCAATGCCGCCTTCCTTGGGCAGTCCGCCGGCGATCCAGTAGATGCGGCTGAAGCTCGACAGGGCGGGCGCCGCCGCATCGGCATTGGTCGCCTTGGAATCGTTGATGAACAGCACATGGTCCTTGCGGCCGACCTGCTCCATACGGTGCGCAAGGCCGGGGAAGCTTTCCAGTCCCGACTGGATCTCGCCAAGCTCCAGCCCGACCCGGAGGCAAGCAGCGACCGCGGCAAGCGCGTTCTGCGCATTGTGCTGGCCGCGCAGCGAACCGATGCCTTCGAGGAAGGCAACCCGGCTGTAGCGGCCGTGCACGGCTTCCATCAAATTGCTGCCGTCGGCGAAATAGCCGTCGGTCAAAGGCAGCCGCTTGGAGATGCGGATGACCTGCCGCCCTGCTCGTTCCAGCCGTTCGGCGATCTGCGCGCACCAGGAATCGTCGATGCCGATGATCGCCGTCTCGCTGCCCGCTACCAGCCGCTCCTTGATCGAGGCATAGTGCTGCATGGTGCCGTGGCGGTCGAGGTGGTCGGGCGTCAGGTTGAGCAGGATGCCGGCCGTCGGGTTAATCGAGGGTGCAAGGTCGATCTGGTAGGACGAGCATTCCACGACATAGTGGCGATCGGGCTTCGGCGGATCGAGCGTCATCACCGCGCGGCCGATATTGCCGCCCATCTGCGTGTCGCGGCCCGCAGATTTGAGGATATGCGCCGTCAGTGCGGTCGTCGTCGACTTGCCGTTGGTGCCCGTTATCCCGATGAAGGGAGCTGCCGGCGCACTGAGCGTGCGTTCGCGGCAGAACAGTTCGATGTCGCCGATCACCTCGACACCGGCGCCGCGCGCCAGCTCCACCGTCCAATGCGGCTTGGGATGTGTCAGCGGTACGCCCGGCGACAGCACGAAGGCCGAGAATTTCGCCCAGTCGGCGCCGCGCAGGTCGGCGGTTTCAATGCCGGTGGCGGCCGCCTTGGCGACACTGTCGGGATTGTCGTCCCAGGCCAGCACCTCCGCGCCACCCTCGATCAATGCCCGCGCGGTCGCGATCCCCGAGCCACCGAGCCCGAAGAGCGAAACGCGCTTGCCTGCGAAAGATGCGGCGGGGATCAAGGGGTTCCTACCTGAGCTTGAGGGTGGAGAGGCCGACCAGGGCCAGGATGACGGCGATGATCCAGAAGCGGATCACCACCTGGCTTTCGGTCCAGCCGAGCTTTTCGAAGTGATGGTGGATCGGCGCCATCAGGAACACCCGCTTGCCGGTCATCTTGAAGTAGCCGACCTGGATGATGACCGACAGGATTTCCACGACAAACAGCCCGCCGACGATGACCAGCACGATCTCGTGCTTGGTGGCGACCGCGACGGTGCCGATCAGGCCACCCATGGCCAGCGAGCCGGTATCGCCCATGAAGATCGCCGCCGGCGGCGCGTTGAACCAGAGGAAGCCGAGGCCGGCGCCGATGACGGCGCCAAGCACGACCGCCAGTTCGCCGGTGCCCGGCACGAAATGGATCTGCAGATATTCGGCGAACACCGCGTTGCCGGAGAGATAGGCAATGACGCCGAAGGACGCCGCCGCGATCATGATCGGCACGATCGCAAGTCCGTCGAGGCCGTCGGTCAGGTTCACCGCGTTGCCGGCGCCGACGATGACGAAGCAGGAGAACGGAATGAAGAACCAGCCGAGGTTGATGATGAATTCCTTGGCGAAGGGGAACGTCAGCGACGACGAGAACGGTGCCTGGCCGTTGTGCATGATCGCCCAGGCGGCGATGCCGGCGATGACGAATTCCAGCGCCAGCCTTGCCTTGCCGGAAAAGCCGAGATGGGACTGCTTGGTCACCTTCAGATAGTCGTCGTAGAAGCCGATCGAGCCGAAGCCGAGCGTCACCAAAAGCACCACCCAGACATAGATGCTCGACAGGTTCGCCCACAGCAGCGACGAGCCGATGATGCCGGACAGGATCATCAGGCCGCCCATGGTCGGCGTGCCGGCCTTCTTGAAATGCGTCTGCGGCCCGTCGGCGCGGATCGGCTGGCCCTTGCCCTGGCGCAGCCTGAGCGAATTGATGATCGTCGGCCCGAAGATGAAGACGATCAGCGCCGATGTGATCAGCGCGCCGCCGGTACGGAAGGTGATGTAACGGAAGACATTGAAGACCGAGATCTTGTCCGCAAAATCGACGAGCAGTGTGAACATGCGCTTTCGTCCCCCGACTTGGTCTAGGTCTGTTTGCTGGTTGTGGATTCCGCCGGGAATTTGCCCAGCAGCGCATCGACCAGTTTTGCGAAACCGATGCCCTTCGACGATTTGATCATCACCACGTCGCCTGGCTTAAGCGCGGCAAGCAGCACCGGCTTCAACTCCGCGGCGCCGGCGCGGTATTCCGTCTGGATCTCGGCCGGAAGCGCTTCCGCCAGCGCTTTCATTTCCGGGCCACCGAGAAAGACGGTCTGCGTGCCGGTACCGACGATGAGGTCGGCAAGTGCGGCATGCAGCTTGGCCGAATGGTCACCGAGCTCCAGCATGTCGCCGAGCACGGCAATGCGACGACCCTCGCCCGCCACCGGCGTCGTGTTGAGCAACGCCATCGCGGCGGCCATCGATGCCGGATTGGCATTGTAGCTCTCGTCGATCAGCGTGATCGGGCCACCGGGATGGCGCAGCACGTGGCGCTTGCCGCGCCCGCGCTCGGCGGAGAGATCGGCCAGCGCCAGCACCACTTTGTCGAGGTCGGCGCCGACCAGATGCGCCGCGCCCAGCACGGCCAGCACGTTCTGCACCATGTGACGGCCGGGCGCGCCGATGCGGGCGATCATATCATGACCGCCGATCCTGGCTGCGATGTCGGAATGGTCGGCGTGGAGTTCGCATTTGGTGAGCTTGAAGGTCGAGCGCGCATTCTCGCCGAAGCCGTAGACATGCTCGACACCGGCGGCATGCGCCATCTTGTCCAGAAGCTTGAAGCGCGCGTCGTCGCGGTTGAGGATGGCGGCGCCATCCGGTTCGATGCCTTCGAAAATCTCGGCCTTGGCCTTGGCGATCTCGTCGAGGTTGCGGAAGAAGCCGAGATGCGCCGCCGCGATCATGGTGACGATGGCGACATGCGGCCGCACCATTTTGACCAGCGGCCGGATCTCGTCGGGATGGTTCATGCCGATCTCGAACACGGCGTAATCGCAATCCACGGGCATGCGCGCCAAGGTCAGCGGCACGCCCCAATGGTTGTTGAAGGACTGCGCCGAGGCATGCACCTTGCCCACCGCCGACAGCACGTGGCGCAGCGCCTCCTTGGTGGTGGTCTTGCCGGCCGACCCGGTCACCGCGATGATTTTTGCCTGCGAACGGGCTCGTGCGGCAACACCGAGCTTTTCCAATGCGACCAGCACATCCTCGACGACGACAATCGGCGCCGTCAGCCGGCCGAGCGACGGCAGCTTGCCTTCCGCCACCACCAATACGCCGGCGCCGGCCTTGATCGCAGCGGTGGCGAAGTCGTGCCCGTCCATTGCCTCGCCCTTGATGGCGAAGAAGGCATCGCCGGGCTGCAGGCTGCGGCTGTCGATCGAAATGCCCGATATGCCTTCCGGCATCGGACCGAGCGGCCGCCCGTCCATGGCGGTAACCAGCGCTTCGGAAGTCCACAAGAGGTTCATGCGGCACGCTCCCGCAGCGCGGCGCGGACTTCCTCATGATCGGAGAAATGCAGCGTCTCGGAGCCGATCGTCTGGCCCTCCTCATGACCCTTGCCGGCCACGATCAGCGTGTCGCCGGCATCAAGCATCGCGACCGCATCGTGGATCGCCTTGCGCCGGTCGCCGATCTCGATGGCTCCAGGCGCCGCAGCCATGATGGCGGCGCGGATCGTCTCGGGCACTTCCGAACGCGGATTGTCGTCGGTGACGATGACGACATCGGCGAGCCGGGTCGCGATCTCGCCCATGATCGGCCTTTTTCCCCGGTCGCGGTCGCCGCCGCAGCCGAACACGACCATGACGCGGCCCGTGGTGAACGGCCGCACCGAGGTCAGCACGTTTTCCAGCGCATCGGGCTTGTGGGCATAATCGACATAAACGGGCGCGCCATTGGCGGTGGTCCCGACGAGGTCGAGCCGGCCCGGCGCGCCCTTCAATTTCTCCAACGACATCAAAGCCTTGGCAGTGGGTATTCCCGTGGAAATGGCAAGCCCCGCGGACACAAGCGCGTTCGAAATCTGGAAATCGCCGGCCAGCGGCAGGTCGATTTCATAAAGCACACCGTTGGCCTCGACCTCGGCGCGCTGGCGATGACGCTCATGCTCGACCCGTTTCAGCCTAAGGAAATCGCCATGGCGGCCAACGGTCAGCACCTCGAGCCCGGCGGCCCGCGCGGCCTGGATTGTCGGCGCCGACCACGGATCGTCGGCAAAGATGACCGCCGGCGCGCCCTTCGGCAGCAGCGTGTCGAACAGGCGCAGTTTGGCGCGGTGATAATCCTCGACCGTTGGATGGTAATCCATGTGGTCGCGGCCAAGATTGGTGAAGCCGCCGGCCGCGAGCTTGACGCCGTCGAGGCGGCGCTGGTCGAGCCCGTGGCTGGAAGCCTCCATCGAGGCGTGGGTAACGCCGGCGTCGGCCAATTCCTTGAGCAACTGGTGCAGAGCGACCGGATCGGGCGTGGTCAGCGAACCATATTCGTTGCGGCCCGGCGCCACCACGCCGGTGGTGCCGATCGAGGCGGCGGCGTAGCCGGCCTGCTCCCAGATCTGCCTCGTGAAGGCGGCGACCGACGTCTTGCCGCTGGTGCCTGTCACCGCGACCATGGTTTGTGGCTGGTTGCCGAAAAAGCGGGCGGCTCCCAGCGCCAGCGCCAGGCGCGGATCGTCGACCGCCAGCACTGGAATCGGATGCCCGCCAACGGCGGTGCCCTTGGCTGTTACGATCGCCACGGCACCGCGCCTGGCGGCATCGGCGGCATAGGCCGAGCCGTCGGCTTTGCTTCCCGCAAGCGCGAAGAAGATGACGCCGGGTTTAACCTGCCGGGAATCCGACGAGATGCCGGTAACCTCCAGATCGGCGGAAGCTGTTCCTTCGACTGGCAGGATACCGTCTAGATCTCTGAGCTTCATCGAGTTCCGTTCACCGCAACAAAATAGCGCGCAGTTACCGGCGCGCCCCAAGAATCACTGATAGGACACCAGCGTTGCACCATTTTCATGGCTGAAATCTGGCTTCACGCCAAGCATGGCCGCTGAACGCCTGATGATATTGCCGGCTATAACCCCAGCATTCGCGGCCGCGACGTCGGTCATCCCGGGCTTTTCGGGGTGCGGGGCATCGGCAATCGTAAACACCAGGTATTGCGGATCGTCCATCGGGAAGGCTGCGACGAAGGTGTTGAAATTCAAATCCTTAGAATAGCGGCCGTTGATCACCTTCTCGGCCGTTCCGGTCTTGCCGCCGACGCGGTAGCCGGGGACCCTGGCGTTTCTGGCCGAGCCCTTCTCGGCGTTGAGCGTATAGAGGTAGCGCATGCCTTCGACGGTTTTGTCGCTAACCACTTTCTTGGCCGTCGCCATCGCTTCCTGCTCGCTGCGGACCAGGAACGTCGGTTCCATCAAGTAGCCGCCATTCATCAGCGCCGCGCAGCCGACAGCCGCCTGCAGCGGTGTCGTCGACACGCCATGGCCAAAGGCGATGGTGAACGAATTGACCTGTTTCCAGACCTTCGGTTCCGTCGGGCGGGCGACTTCCGGCAGTTCGGTCTGCATCTTGTCCAGGATGCCAAGACGATGCAGGAATTCCCGGTGCCCCGCGATACCGACCAGTTCGGCCTCTCGGGCCGACCCGATGTTGGACGAATAGAGGAACACCTCCGGCAACGACAGCACACGGTTCTTGCCGTGGAAATCGTGAATGGCCTGATGCCCGACCCGGATTGGATGCGAAGCGTCGAAGCGGCTCGCCATCGTCGCCTTGCCGGAATCGAGCGCCATGGCCGAGGTGAAGCTCTTGAAGGTCGAGCCCATTTCATAGAGGCCCGCCGACATCCGGTTCAGCCGGTCCTTTTCCTGTGCATTGTAGGGATTGTTCGGATCGAAATCCGGCACCGAGGCCATGGCCACCACTTCGCCGGTCTTGACGTTGAGCACGACGGCGCCGGCGCCCAGGGCGCGATAGCGTTCCAGGCCAGCGGCGATCTCGTCGCGCACCACATGCTGGATGCGCAGATCGATCGAAAGCTTGACCGGCTTGAGATCCTTGGCCACCGCCAAGCCCGACGCCTGCAGGTCGCTCAGGCCCTGCTCGTCGATATATTTCTCCATACCGGAGATGCCCTGGTTGTCGATATTGGTCAGGCCAACAATGTAGGACGAGGTTTCGCCGCTCGGATAAAAGCGGCGCTTCTCCGTGCGGAAGCCGAAGCCGGGAATGCCGAGCTGCATGATGTCGGCCTGCTGCTTGGGCGTCAGCTGGCGCTGCAGCCAGACGAAGCCGGCGCCGCTCTTGAGCTTGTGGTAGGTCTGCTCATAGTCGATCTCGGGCAGCACGGTCGACAGCTTCTCGATCGCCTCGTCGGCATCGACGATGCGGCGCGGCTCTGCGAACAGCGACGCCGTCTTGATGTCGGTCGCCAGCACTTCGCCATTGCGGTCGACAACGTCGGGCCGCGAGGCGGTGACCCGGCTCTGCGGGCCGCCCGACAGGTCGGGCGTCTGGAAGCCGAGATAGACCAGCCGCCCCGAAATGACCGAGAAGATGCCGAAGAACACCGCCATCGTCATCACAATACGCGCCTTGCCCTTGCCGCCGGTCGCCTTGCGGGCGCCATCGACGACGATGGACCCGTCCTCAACCGTCCTGGCCCGGCGCTTCAGCAGTTTGCCGATCATTGGGCGATGCCTCCGGTCACGACGGGATCCTTGTCGCCAGGGGGCGCCTTGTCGGAATTGTCGGCCATGCCGCCCTGGCGTCCGTTCAGTATGTCCTGGATGTCCAGGGCCTTGGCCGGCAGGTCGCTCAGGCCCACGATCTGGCGCGCGCTGACCGGTTCGAGGGCGAGCTGCGCCTTGTAGAGTTCGGCGAGCTTCTGCAGCCGCGACGGCTGGGTGAGCAGGCTCCAGTCGGCCTTGAGCAGGTCGATCGTCTCCTCCTCGTAGCGTATCTGGGTATGGATCTTCTGCACCGCCGCCAGCTGGTCCTCGGCCTCGCGCTTGATCTTGTAGGTCAGGGCCGCCGCCGAAACCATGACGGCGATCAGGACAATGTCGCTGGTACGGAACACGTGCTTACCTCTCCCCCGGACGATCGACACCGGGAAGCTTTGGAAGGCCGAAAATCGAAAAATCGCCGGGGCGCGCCGGCGCCTCGGTGCGGATCGCGGCGCGCAGCCTCGCCGAGCGGGCGCGCGGATTGGCCGCGATCTCCGCGTCACCAGGCGTCACGCCGCCGCCATCCTTGCGGAAGGTGGCGCTGCGCGCCTGCGCCTCGGGCAAGTGGCGCGAACCGCTCGCGGTATCGGCGCGGTCGGCTATGAAGCGCTTGACGATACGGTCTTCCAGCGAATGGAACGTCACCACGACGAGGCGTCCGCCCGGCTTCAGCGCGCGTTCGGCGGCGAACAGGGCCTTGGCCAGCTCGCCAAGCTCGTCATTGACGAAGATGCGCAGCGCCTGGAAGACGCGGGTGGCCGGATGGATCTTGTCCTTCGGCGCGCGCCCGATATGCGTCTCGATGGCGTCGGCGAGTTCCAGCGTGCGTTCGAATGGCCGCTTTTCGCGGCGCGCCTCGATCATGCGGGCGATACGCCCGGCGTGACGCTCCTCGCCGAGAAAGCCGAAGATGCGGGCAAGGTCGCCCGGCTTGAAGCTGTTGACGACATCGGCGGCGCTGAGGCCCGCCTGCGCCATGCGCATGTCGAGCGGCCCGTCATTGCGGAATGAGAAGCCGCGCTCCGCCTGGTCGAGCTGCATGGAGGACACGCCGATGTCGAGCACGACGCCATCAACGCTTTCGGCATGCTCGTCCAGGGTCGAGAACGGCGCCTGCACCAGCCTCAGCCTGCCGCCCGATTGCGCCTCGAGATCGCGTCCGGCGGCGATCGCGTCCGGGTCGCGATCGATGGCCACCACCGAGGCCCCCGTAGCCAGGATGGCTTTGGTGTAGCCGCCGGCGCCGAACGTGCCGTCGATGATGATGTCGCCTTCCGCCGGCGCCAGTGCCTCGAGCACTTCGCCAAGGAGGACCGGAATGTGGCGGGCCGGTCCGCCAACGGCGTGGATGTCATCGCCGTGGCCCGCCGTCATTCCGGCCGCTCCCCAGGCTTCGTCCCCTGCCGAAGCTGCAAAAGCCGGGCCCGCGCCTGCGCGCCATAGGCAGCAAGCCGTCCCGGCTCCCAGACCTGAAAGAAATTGCCGCGGCCGACAAAAGTCACCTCCGCCGAGATGCCGGTGTGCTCGCGAATGAAATCGGTCATGGTGATGCGGCCATCCTGGTCGAGTTTCAGGAATGCGCCATCGCCATGGCAGAAGAAGGACATGTCGTCCGCCGTCTGCAGGAAGGGATCCTCGAGCGCGATGCGCTGCTCGTACCGATCGAGCAGGTCGAGCCCACCGACATCCATCGCCGGCAGATCCAGGCAACGCAGCGCGTAGAGTTCCGAATAGCCGCGCTTCTGCACGACGGCACGGAAATGCGCCGGAACGGACACCCGTCCCTTCGCATCGATCCTGCTCACCGTGTTCGACAGAAACCGGTCCATCACGCGTTACAGCCGCTTGCGCCGCCGCACCCCTCTTTATCGTGTCGCACGCGCCGCCGCAGCGCGTTCCCTGCCTCGCACCCACCTCGTTTACGCGGGCAAAAACCGGCAAACGCGCAGCCGCCGCGGCTGCCCGATTGGCGTACGCTTTACCCTGACGCGGAACGAAGGCTTGAGTATCGAAATGGGATATCATGGGGCACTATGGGCGTCAACGGGAATAGGCTTCGCAAACACGCGCATCGCGACCGATGAGGGCAGCCGTTCCGGCACGTCTCGTCTTTATGGATCATTAAGCCTAACGAAGCGTTTAGAGCGCTTGGCCCAACCGGAGGCGGCTTGCTGGGGCGCGTTGCCGGGCATAGCGTTTGGTCGCGTCCGACCGGTCACCAGGAGGGTTTGAGAATCGATGCCTGAATCAGCGAACACACGCGCTGCAGCACTTCCCCATCTGCGCAACAGCGGACTTGCCAAAGGCGACCCGATCCCGCTGCCGCTGACCATGGCCGCGATCTACCATGCGCCTGGCGATGCCACCGGCTACGATCAATATGGCCGCTTCAGCAATCCGACCTGGGACGCGGTCGAACACATGCTGGCGCATCTGGAAGACGCGCCCTGCGTGGCCTTCCCTTCCGGAATGGGCGCGATCTCGGCCGTGTTCTTCGGACTGCTCAAGACTGGCGACCGTATCCTGCTGCCGTCGGACGGCTATCACACGACAAGGGCACTGGCCGATCGTTTCCTGAAGCCTTTCGGCGTCAGCTACGATGTCCGCCCGACCTCGACGTTCCTCGATGGCGGCTTCGATGGCTACCGGCTTGCTTTCGTCGAAACCCCGGCCAATCCGGGACTGGATATCTGCGACATAGCGGCCGTTGCCGCGGCGGTTCACAAAGCAGGTGCGCTGCTGGCGATCGACAACACGACGATGACGCCGTTCGGCCAGCGCCCGCTCGACCACGGCGCCGATATCGTCGTCGCCGCCGACACCAAGGCGCCGAACGGCCATTCCGACGTGCTGTTCGGCCACGTCGCCAGCCGCAACGCCGACTTCATTGCCGCCGTGACCGGCTGGCGCGAAATTTCAGGCAGCATTCCCGGACCGTTCGAAGCCTGGCTGGTGCACCGTGGCCTGGAGACACTCGATGTGCGCTTCGACCGCATGTGCACCTCCGCGGAGGTGATCGCGCGGCGACTGCAGGGCCACCGGGCGATCAGCGGCCTGCGCTTTCCCGGACTGGAGAGCGATCCGTCGCATAATCTTGCCTGCGCCCAGATGGAGCGCTTCGGCTTTCTCATCTCGTTCGAGCTCGCCTCGGAACAGAGGGCCGAGGATTTCATCAACAATTGCGACCTGATGCAGGCAGCGACATCCTTCGGCGGCGTACACACCTCGGCCGAGCGGCGTTTGAAGCGAGGCGACGCGGTGCCGCCCGGCTTCGTTCGCCTCTCGGTCGGCTGTGAACCGGTGGAAGAGCTTTGGAAGGCGATCGAAACGTCGCTGGACGGGATCAGCGGCTGAAACCTGGCTGTGATATCCTCGAGATTGACCGGCATCAGCGCCGCCCCTCAATGTCCTGCCGGACATTTCTCCCCGTGGAGAACGGGGAGAAAGGCGCTGTCTTTGACGGTTTGGCCAGTTTTCCAAACTGCAGAAAAAAGCCCCCTTTTTCCCCGTCACTATACGGGGAGAAGGTCCCGGCAGGGGGATGAGGGGCAGCACCAACGTCTGAAGCGACAGCTATGTCTCATTTCTGAAAGTCGCCTACATCGGACGCAGCAACATATTTGGCCCGCAAGCGCTCCATAAATAAAGGCCCGTCCACTATCCTCCCGCTCTCAGGGCCATCGGACAGCCTGTAATTGCGCGCCTCGGCTTTGATTTCATCCATCGATGCAAATCGACCAGGCCCGCTGTCGATCCCTTCCTGCACCAGTTTGCGCAGTTCCTCGACCGTATAGCCGAGCAGATCGCGGCGGTCCTTCCATTGCCGCAGCGCATCGCGGATCACTTCGCTCGCCGAAGCATATTCGCCGGCGGCAACCACATCGTCCACCGCTTGCGCCAGTTCCGGCGACAGCGTGATGCTGCGTTTATCGACATGTCCCATGATAGGCTCCCGATGCCTTGCGTCGATCCCATGGTACGATTTAATCGTACCAGCTTCAAGCAATGGCCTGGTGTCGATCCAGCCGGCAAACGTCGCACCGACTTGAATCGGCAGGCGCGCTGGAGGGCGCAACCTGCTGATCTCAAGCGCTTTCTTTCGAAGGAAAACTGCCAGCCGGCCTGTAAGCCGGGTTTTGTATGGCCCTCGCCCCTTGCGGGACGAGAACGTGGCGGCCATTCATCTTGGGCGCATGTTGCCATGCGCCTCACGCAACCTACCCGGACGGTGAGCCGGAAACAGCCCTCGAGGGTTTCCCCTCGCACCGCCCCTATTCGGTCTTGCTCCCGGTGGGGTTTACCGTGCCGCTCCTGTTGCCAGTCGCGCGGTGGGCTCTTACCCCACCCTTTCACCCTTACCACGGTGAAACCGTGGCGGTTTGCTTTCTGTGGCACTTTCCCTGGGGTCGCCCCCGCCGGCCATTAACCGGCACCGTGTCTCCATGGAGCCCGGACTTTCCTCACCCGCGGCCTTTCGGCGTTTGCGAGTGCGGCCGCCCGGCCAGCTGGCAAGGCGTATAAAGGGGTTCAGCCCAGAAAACGCAACCGAAAAAGCCGGTTGCGGCCAGCTCTTCTTACGCCAGCTCTTCTCAGGCAGGCGCACCAACAGCAGCCAACTGCACCTTGACCTTGCTGCAATAGGCGGCCGAAACGGGGTTCATCCGTGTCGCGCCATGGCCGGCATTGTATTTCAGGATCGTGCCGCAGGTCGTGCCGCCGCCGAGATCCCGCGCCATGGCGAGATACTTCATGCCGTATTTGATGTTGGTGTCGGGATCGAAGAGGCCCTTGGCCGAACCGTTATAGCCCATCATCCGCGCCGTCGCCGGCTTGATCTGCATCAGGCCGATCTCGCCGGCACCGCCGACCATGTTCGGCCGATAATTGCTCTCGATCTTGATGACGGCATTAGCCAGCGACACCGGGACGCCGTAGCTCGCCGCATAGCGGGTGACGATCGCGGAATACTGGCCGCTGCTGGTCACCGCTGCCATCGACGCGGCTGCATTCCCGAGGCCGATCGATGCCGTTGTTGTCATGTCGACGGTCTTGCGGCCGCGCTTGGTGTGCTTTTTGGCGGTGGATTTCTTCGCCTTGGTCCAACTTGCCTTTTCCACTTTCGCGGAAGCCTGCTTCTTCGCCGTCTTCACACTCCTGCTGCTTTTGGCCGAAATGGCCTTGCCTTTGGCGGTTGCCACTACGAGCCCTTGATCGGCCCGTGGGCTTAACGGCGCGGCATTGGCCGCACCAAAGGCAAAAGTCATTACGCCGGCAGCAAGAGCTGCCGTTACAACGGTCAATTTCTGCATGTGATCCTGTTCTGTTTGGGCCACGCGAAGATCATCGCGTGGCACGCCTTGATTAATATCGGAACATCCGGGGGGATAGACGCCCGACAAACTGTACGAATTGCCCTTTGAAGTCCGAATTCGCGCCAATGAAGGCGGGGCAAGTCACTTTAAGTGACAGTTTGTAACCTGAAAGGCGCAAAGGATTACTTGGGCAGGGCCTTGACCCTGGGTCAGCGACTCATGGAGGCAAGCAGTTTTTGCAGCGTACGCATCGTCGAGCCGTCGGCCAGCCCGTCAACCAGGCGTGGTCGGAAATGCCGTTGGAAAGCCTCGACGACAATCCGTGTCTGATGATCGAAAACGCCCGATATCTCGACGCCATAGCCATAAAGCGCCAGCATCGACTGCAGCGCCTCGACATCGGCGCCGCGGGCACCGGGTCCCAATGTGGCCCCTCGCCTCACCGGCGCGGCCGGTACGAGATGGCCGACACCGGCCTCGAACAGCGCGCCCCACGGAAACTTCTCGCCTGGATCGACTTTGCGCCCGGGCGCCACGTCCGAATGCGCCAGCACCCGCGTGGCTGGGATCGCATGCCGCGCGGCAATGCCTTTGCACAGGCCGATCACCCCATCGATCTGGCGCCCGGGAAATCCGCGATACCCCAGCGAATGTCCCGGATTGACGATCTCGATGCCGATCGAACAGGAGTTGATGTCGCTGCGTCCGAACCAGGAACTCTTGCCGGCGTGCCAAGCGCGGTCGCTTTCCCTGACCATCTGCACGATATGACCATTCTCATGCACGAGATAATGCGACGAGACTTCGCTCTCCGGGTCGCACAGCCACGCCTCCGCCCCGGCACCCGTCGCCATGCCGGTATAGTGCAGCACGATCATGTCGGGTTTCAGCGTGTCGCGCCTTGGCCCGAAATTCGGCGACACCCTGACCTCGGCGCGCGGCTCGTCGGGCAGGAAGCCGCTCATACGTGCCGCAGGCCTCGCTCGATCATCTCATAGGCGGCGTTGATCGCCGCGACCCTGGTCGTCGCGATCTTGATGAATTCCTGCGGCAGGCCGCGCGCGATCAGCCGGTCCGGATGATTGTCGGAAACCAGCTTGCGGTACCGCTTCCTGACCTCCTCGAACGGCTTGCCGCGCTCGATGCCGAGCACGACATAGGGGTCGCCAGCGCCAAGATTGACGTGCCGCGCCAGGATGGCCTCGTAATGTGCCTCGTCGATGCGGAAAATCTCCGCGATCCGATGCAGGAAGGTGCCTTCATGCTCATGCACCAAGCCGTCGGCCTTGGCGATGTGGAACAGGCCGTCGAGTATGTCTTCCAGCATCACGCAGTTGGAATGCCCAGAGCCGCACATCTGCGCCATCCGTTCGGCATAGGTCTCGAATCCGGCCACGTCGCGCTGCGCCAGATCGAACAGCCGCGCCACATTGCGCGTCTCCTTCGGCGGCACTTCGAAGATTTCCTGGAAAGCGCGCACCTCGTCCTGGGTGACGATGCCGTCGGCCTTGGCCATCTTGGCCGAAAGCGCAATCATGGCCACCGAGAAGGCGACGCGGCGGCGCAGGTCCGCGTCGCCGGAGAACACCGTGCGCACGGCCTCGACGACGTCGGCGACGCCCGACGTCGTCGAAGACGAAACCCGTGTTATGAATTCGCCAAGGCGGTCCCAAATCGACATGGCCAGCTTCATAGAGCCAACCGGTCCCCGCTATCAAGCCAATAACGGCCACTGTCCGAGGTCCGTGAAGAGAGGCGCCTCGTCGGTTTCGACGATCGACTCCACGACAAAAGGCCGGCATGACGCCGGCCTTTTCTCCCAAGACACTTACTGCTTACAAGCTACTGCGCGGGCGCAGGAGCAGGCGTTGCCGGAGCCGGTTCGGCAGGCTTGGTCGAATTATCGGCCGGGGCCGCTGGCTTCATCGGCTCGGAGGCCGGCGGATTGGTGCTCTGCGTGGTGGTGTTGTCTGTGCCTGTGCCGCTGTCGCTGCAGGCCGCGACGCCCAGCAGGGCAAGCGCGGACACGGACGCAAGAATGAGCTTTTTCATAACATCTCTCCTTCAACACACGTTCACGTTGCAGTGAACGGTCGAAGGGAAAATGCATCACATCGCCATGAGTTTCGTAACGTTGCGTTTCCGCGTGTAACATCAACGGGATGCGTTGCCGCCGATGCCATGGCGCATTAACAACAAAGCTGGAAACGAAAAATGCCGGAGACAGCCGCCATGGCCGCGAAATGGGACTTCTGGATCGACCGCGGCGGCACATTCACCGATGTCGTCGGCCGAGATCCGCAAGGGGGGCTGCATCCGCGCAAGCTCCTTTCGGAGAATCCGGAAGCCTATGCCGATGCCGCCATCCAGGGCATCCGTGACCTGCTCGGGCTTGAACCTGGCGCCGCGGTTCCGCCCGGCCGGATCGGCGACATCAAGATGGGCACCACGGTGGCTACCAATGCGCTTCTGGAGCGCAAGGGCGACCGCGTGCTCCTGCTCATCACCAAGGGGTTTCGCGATGCGCTCAGGATCGCCTACCAGGCGCGCCCGGACATCTTCGCCAAGGAGATCATCCTTCCCGAACAGCTTTATGAGCGCGTCATCGAGATCAACGAGCGCGTGCTGGCCGATGGCTGCGTCGAACGGCTGCTCGACATCGCCGCTTGCCGGCCGGCGATCGAACAGGCCAGGGCCGACGGCATCGATGCCGTAGCCATCGTCTTCATGCATGCCTGGAAATATCCCGATCACGAGAAGGCGGTGGCAAAAGTCTGCCGCAAGCTTGGTTTCAGCCAGGTCTCGGTCAGCCACGAGGTTTCGCCGCTGATCAAGCTGGTGGGCCGCGGCGACACAACCGTGGTCGACGCCTATCTGTCGCCCATCCTGTCGAGGTATGTGCAGAAGGTGGCAAGAGAACTGGGTGCGGCGGAAGAGACTGACCAATCCCCCCGCCTGATGTTCATGATGTCTTCTGGCGGCCTCACCGCCGCCAACATGTTCCAGGGCAAGGACGCGCTGCTGTCGGGTCCGGCCGGCGGCGTCGTCGGCATGGTCGAGACAGCGAAATCCGCCGGTTTCGACAAGGTCATCGGCTTCGATATGGGCGGTACATCAACCGATGTCGCCCACTATGATGGCGAGTATGAACGCGCCTTCGACACCGAAGTCGCCGGCGTGCGGGTCCGCGCCCCGATGATGCGCATCCACACCGTCGCCGCCGGCGGCGGTTCGATCCTGCACTACGAGGCCGGCCGCTTTCGTGCCGGCCCGGACTCAGCCGGCGCCAATCCCGGCCCCGCCGCCTATCGGCGTGGCGGGCCGCTCGCCGTCACCGACGCCAACGTCATGCTGGGCAAGCTGCAGCCCGATTTCTTCCCGGCGATCTTCGGCCCCGGCCAGGATCAGCCGCTCGACGTCGAGGCCGTGCGCGCGAAATTCAGCGCACTTGCCGCCGAGATCGGTGACGGCCGCTCGCCCGAGGCGGTCGCGGAAGGCTTCATCACCATCGCCGTCGAGAACATGGCCAACGCCATCAAGAAGATCTCGGTGCAGCGCGGCTACGATGTCACCGAATATCTGCTCAACTGCTTTGGCGGCGCCGGCGGCCAGCACGCATGCCTGGTTGCCGACGCGCTCGGCATGGAGGCGGTGCTGATCCACCCCTTCTCCGGCCTGCTTTCGGCCTATGGCATCGGCCTGGCGTCCGTCTTTGCCTCGCGCCAGCAGGCGCTGCTCAAGCCGCTTGCGGAGGAGTCCCGAACCGAGATTGGTAGCCTCATTGCCAATTTGAGAAACACCGTCATTGCCGAACTCGCTGCGCAAGGCATCGCCGAGAACGCGGTTGCCGCCAGGCCGGTGCTGCACATTCGCTACGACGGCACCGACACGACGCTGCCGGTGAATTTCGAAAGTGACTCGATTTTCCAGGCGAAGCGCGACTTCGAGATCGCCCACAAGGCGCAATTCGGTTTCGTCTATGACGACAAGCCGATGATCGTCGAGACAGTCGGCGTCGAGGGCACCGACACCGGCGGCGGAGGCCGCGACGAAAGTGATTCAGAAACCGAGGATCTCGCCTTAAGCCCTTCGCAGAGCCGCGAAATCTTCACCGAGGGAGAATGGCGTCCATCCGGCATTTTCCGCCGCGAGGCGCTGAAGCCGGGCAACAGGATTGCCGGTCCCGCTCTGATCATCGAGCCGAACCAGACCATCGTCATCGAGCCGGGCTGGCAGGCCGAGATCACCGCCAGGAACCATGTGCTGTTGCGCCGCATCGAAAGAAAGCGCCGTCAGGCAGCGCTCGGCACTGAAGCCGACCCGGTCATGCTGGAGGTCTTCAATAACCTCTTCATGTCGATCGCCGAGCAGATGGGGGTCACGCTGCAGAACACCGCCTACTCCGTCAACATCAAGGAAAGGCTGGATTTTTCCTGCGCCGTCTTCGACCACACCGGTGCGCTGGTCGCCAACGCGCCGCACATGCCGGTGCACCTCGGCTCGATGGATCGTTCGGTCGAGACCATCATCCGGCTGAACTCCGGCGACATCCACCCCGGCGACGTCTTTGCCTTGAACGCCCCTTACAATGGCGGCACGCATCTGCCTGACATCACCGTGGTGACGCCGGTATTTTCCCTACCCCTTGAGGGGAGGGTGGCCGCGCAGCGGCCGGGTGGGGTCCTCTCAGAAGGCACCGCAAGAACGTCGAGCACTGCCTCGGCGACCCCCTCCGCCGCCTTCGGCGGCACCTCCCCCTCAAGGGGGGAGGAAATCCTCTTCTACGTTGCCTCGCGCGGCCACCACGCCGATATCGGCGGCACAGCGCCCGGATCGATGACGCCGCTCGCCACCACGGTCGACGAGGAAGGCGTCTTGTTCGACAATTTCCGCATCGTCGACCGCGGAAAGTTCCGCGAGACGGAATTGCAGACGCTGCTCACCGACCACCGCTATCCGGCCCGCAACCCGCACCAGAACATAGCCGACCTCAAGGCGCAGATCGCCGCCAACGAGAAAGGCGTCGCCGAACTGCGCAAGATGGTCGCGCATTTCGGCCTCGATGTCGTCGAGGCCTATATGGGTCATGTCCAGGACAACGCCGCCGAAAGCGTGCGCCGCGTGCTGGAACGGCTGCCCGGCACGTCGCGATACGAATACCCGACCGACACCGGCCAGATCATCAAGGTGAAGATATCGGTCGACCGGCAAAAACGCGAGGCGACAGTCGACTTCACCGGCACGTCGCCGGTCATGAAGAACAACTTCAACGCACCCGAGCCTGTCGCCCGTGCGGCGGTGCTTTATGCCTTCCGTGTCATGGTCGAGGACATGATCCCGATGAATGCCGGGTGCCTGCGGCCAATCAACATCATCATTCCCGATGGCTGCATGCTGAAGCCCGCCTACCCCGCCGCCGTCGTCGCCGGCAATGTCGAGACCTCGCAGCATGTCACCAACGCGCTGTTCGGCGCCATGGGCGCGATGGCCAATGCGCAGGGCACGATGAACAATTTGACCTTCGGCAACAAGCAGTACCAGTATTACGAGACGATCTGCTCCGGCTCGCCGGCCGGCCAGATGAACTCCGGCCGCGGCTTTGCCGGCACCTCCGGCGTCCACACCCACATGACCAATTCACGGCTCACCGATCCGGAAGTGCTGGAACTGCGCTTTCCCGTGGTGCTGGAGGATTTCCACATCCGCGAAGGCTCTGGCGGCACGGGCAAATGGAGCGCCGGCGACGGCACCAAACGCACCATCCGCTTCCTCGAAAAGATGGAATGCGCGATCCTGTCCTCGCACCGCAACCGCCCGCCACAAGGGCTGGACGGTGGTGGTGATGGTGAGGTCGGCTCGACCAAGGTGCGTCGCAAGGATGGTCGCGTCGACACGTTGAAGGCCTGTGATCAGACGGTGCTTGAGGCCGGCGAGGCCGTCATCCTGACGACACCGACGCCGGGTGGGTTTGGCAAGGGCTGAGTCCGTTAATCGGGCCCACCTTTCCCCACCGCTTTCATCGCCGTCTATTCGGCGACGATGCTGGCCCAGCAGGTGACCGCGCTGCAGATCGAACTCCACCGTCCGAAACCTTTGTAGATTTGCGCGGCCATAGTGGCTTGTTGTTTGAGCGTCAAACCGTCCGCCTTGATCTGAGGGTCGGAAACATTCCGGATCGCGAGCCAGCGCGGCGCCGCGGGGCCCATTTCCGAAGCGACCAATCCAAGGATGGCGTCACCCATTTCCGAAACAGCTCCAAGGCCCTGGAGGTGGTAATGATTATCGGAGGTGTCAAAGCCAAAGAAATCGGTCGTGACCACGCACGATCTCAGCGCGCTTGGCGCGGCAACAAAAATCTTGGGCACCCGGGTGTTGTCTTGCGGCAGCTGCGATGCGTTGGTTTTGAACAGCTGCCGTGCCTTGGCGAAGTATTTGGTATCGGCAACAGCGCTTGCATAATGAAGGCCCGCAAACGGCTCCTTCTTGAATTTGGCAAGACAATCGAAGCGAACCAGCGCACTCACCACGACATCACCGACCTCGAATTGCTTACCGATACCGCCCGCAGTTCCGGTCGTGATCACCAGCTTGGGTGCGACTTCTTCGATGATCTGCCGCCAGACTTCGATATTCGGTACCTTCGGACCGTCTTGTGACATATGGGAATCGGACTTAAAAACCACGACGGATTTCCCGCCGATGGTTGTCATCCAATAGGCCCCGAGACGCTTGGCTTGAAGGGCTGGGCACCCAGGCCGCATGTTCTTGGAAATTTCCGCAAATCGATGAGTATAGGAAAGATAGTCGTCGCGGCTGTCCTTGCCCGGGGTAAGTACCCGGCTCAAGGCGTGGCCTTCATCGACGGTCCAGGTCACCACCAGGACATCCGCTTTGGGCAAAGGACCGCCGCTGCTACCGCCTGCGTTGCCGGCTGTCTGCGGAGCCAACCCTTGCGGCCATGGAATGTCCTTGTATCGGGATAGGCCGGTGGATTTTGTAAACGCAAGAAATTGCAGCCCCGACGAAGATTCAGAGTCGAACTCTATGATCTCTCGCTGAAAATCCTCTGTACCCTTCGACTTCGCGATAGATGGAACAGCGAAAGTTGTCGCTGGCGGTGGATCACGGAGTGGATCGAATCCAAGATTTCTCTGAACCCAAGAACGGTCAGCGATCATGACATTTATCCCCTCTTGAAATAAGGATGCATCTATGAAGAAAAATGACAAATCACAAGCAAGTGATCGCCTCTATAGGACCATTAAGGCGCGCCAATATTTTATTGTAAATAATGATTATTTCTATCACATAGCCACAGTAACATACCACCGCAGGCAACCGGTTACTATAGAAGTAAATATCGTTTCGATGTAGCGTATTATTTTGAACGGCAGGAGGGGGAGATTTCCATGGCCAAGAACGTCACGTCAACTACGGCTCCGACAGAAAGAAAAATCAGCGGCCTCGGGTGGGTAAGGGATCTTCCAGATCCGAGAGATCAACTATACAGCGCCCCACTCCCTGTATTGAAGGCACTTCCAGCAGCAGTGGACCTCAAGCCAGAATTTCCGATCTATGATCAGGGCCGCATTGGATCCTGTACAGCCAACGCGCTGGCCGGTGCGGTGCAGTTTGACCGATTGAAGAGCAAGCAGATGCCCGATTTCGTGCCGTCGCGACTCTTTATCTACTACAACGAGCGCAAGATCGAAGGCCATGTCGCAAATGACGCGGGAGCGCAGATCAGGGACGGGATAAGAACCCTGCAAAAACAGGGAGCCTGCCCGGAAGCGGAATGGCCATACGACGACACGCCCGCCGCTTACGACGGCGGCCCTTTTCCCAAGAATTCAAAGCCGGCGACCCAGCCCAAGAAGGCTTGCTATGACGACGCCAGCAAGTATGTCATTACCAACTATCAACGGCTGACCCCAATCCTCAATCAGCTGAGAGGTTGCCTTGCGGCAGGATATCCGTTTGTCTTCGGATTCACCGTATTTGACAGCTGGTATTCTCAAAATCCCAGGCCGGCGACCATTCCCCTGCCCGGCGCGAACGATAGCGCAATCGGTGGCCATGCCGTGATGTGTGTCGGATACGACAATGCAACCAGCCTTTTCAAAATCAGAAATTCCTGGGGAGCCAGTGTCGGCAAGAAGGGCTACTTCTTCATGCCATATGCTTATCTGACCGATGGAAGCATGGCTTCGGATTTCTGGGTAATTAACGCTGTAAAAGCGTAGTTATCTCCCCGACGCCGCCCATAGAGCGCAAAGGGCTTTATCTCAACGAGATAACGGGGCCTGCGCCGCGTCGGCTTCGCCCCTCATCGGATTTGAAGGCCTGAACCCCCGTCAACCGACTGTCACCGGCCTGTCATGACCCTGGGTTACCCGCTTGCGGCAAAGCAAATGGGGAATCACTTGGCCATGACGGACGTCTCCTCGGATCTGGTTTTTCGCCGCGGCAAGGAAGTTGGAAAGGCCATCTACCAGAACCGCCCGCTTTCGAAAGCCGGCATTTCCGAGCGGCTGTTCGCCTTCCTGTTTTCCGGCCTCGTCTATCCGCAGATCTGGGAAGACCCCGATGTCGACATGGAGGCCATGCAGCTTGGCCAGGGCCACCGCGTCGTCACCATCGCCTCGGGCGGCTGTAACATTCTGGCCTACCTCACCCGCTCGCCGGCAAGGGTCGACGCCGTCGACCTCAACGCTGCCCACATCGCGCTGAACCGCATGAAGCTGGAGGCGGTGCGTCGTCTGCCCTCGCAAGGCGATCTGTTCCGCTTCTTCGGCGCCGCCGACACCCGCCACAATTCGGAAGCCTACGACCGCTTCATCGCGCCGCATCTCGATCCGGTCAGCCGCCACTATTGGGAGCACCGCAACTGGCGCGGCATCAGGCGCATCGGTGTCTTCGACCACAATTTCTACCAGACCGGCCTGCTCGGCCTGTTCATCGCCATGGGCCACCGCACGGCGAAATTCTTCGGCGTCGACCCAGCGGGCATCATGCAGGCCCGCAACATCGGCGAACAGCGCCGCTTCTTCAATGAGGAACTGGCGCCGGTCTTCGACAGGAAACTCTTGAAATGGGCGACCTCGCGCAAGGCCTCGCTGTTCGGCCTCGGCATCCCGCCGGCGCAGTATGATTCCCTGATCACCTCCGGCGACGGCACCATGGCCAGCGTTCTGAAGGCCCGGCTGGAAAAGCTCGCCTGCGATTTTCCCTTGGAGAACAATTATTTCGCCTGGCAGGCTTTCGCCCGCCGCTATCCCGAACCCGGCGAGGCCGCCCTGCCCGCCTATCTGGAAAAGCAGAACTACGACACCATCCGCGGCAACATCGATCGCGTCGCCATCCACCACGCCAATCTGATCGAGTTCCTGGCCGGCAAGGACGCCGGCGCTGTCGACCGCTTCATCCTGCTCGACGCTCAGGACTGGATGACCGACGACCAGCTCAATGCGCTGTGGTCAGAAATCACCCGCACTGCCTCCACCGGCGCCCGCGTCATCTTCCGCACCGCCGCCGAGCCCAGCCTGTTGCCGGGCCGCGTCTCCACTTCGTTGCTCGACCAGTGGGACTACCAGAATGAGGCATCGCGCGACTTCTCGGCCCGCGACCGCTCCGCCATCTATGGCGGCTTCCACCTCTATGTGAAGCGCTCGGCATGAGCACGACGGAGCTGCCGGCCAGCCCCGAATTCAAGGCCAACCATGCCGAGCTGATGGACGGCGTCTACCGCTGGCAGCGCCACATCTACGACCTGACCCGCAAATACTATTTGGTCGGCCGCGACCGGCTAATCGCGGGGCTGGACGTTCCGGCAGGCGGCAGCGTGCTGGAACTCGGCTGCGGCACCGGCCGCAACATCATTCTGGCCGCCCGTCGCTATCCCGACGCCCGCTTCTTCGGCCTCGACATCTCATCCGAAATGCTGGAGACGGCCGGCAAGGCGATCGACCGCGAAGGCCTGTCCAACCGCGTCACGCTGGCAAGAGGCGACGCCACCGATTTCGATGCCGGCGCGCTCTTCGAAACCGAACGCTTCGACCGCGTCTTCGTGTCCTATTCGCTGTCGATGATCCCCGGCTGGGAGAAGACGGTGTCTGCGGCACTGGCAGCGCTTGCCCCCAACGGTTCGCTGCATATCGTCGACTTCGGCCAGCAGGAAGGCCTACCCGGCTGGTTCCGGACGTTGCTGCGCGGCTGGCTCAGAAAATTCCACGTCACGCCACGTGAGTCGTTGCGCGAGGTGCTGGAATCGGAATCCCGGCGAACCGATGCAAGCTTCCATTTTCGCACCCTTTATCGCGGCTACGCGTGGCTGGCTGTGATCAAGATCGCCATTTGAAAAATAGCAGCCATCGGGATCAATCCCCTCAGTGAGACGATAGCTACCGCGCTCAGCAAGATAGATTGCCTGATGACCCAAGGAGTGGTACATTATCTCCATGCTGCTGAAAGCATGTGATGATCGTCGGCTTTAGGGACGGATGGCTGCGGGCTTTCTTCGTAGAAGATACCCACTCCCGCAATCTTCCGTCCGACCTCGAAAGCCGCTTGTTCCGCAAGCTCCAGATGATTGACGACGCGATGGTCGATCAGGATTTGCGCGTGCCGCCAAGCAATCATTTCGAGAAGTTGCGCGGCAATCTCGAAGGCTTCCATTCCATCCGCGTCAACAAGCAATGGCGGCTGGTCTTCCGCTGGGATGGCGGCCGCGGTGAGGCGTCGGACATCTATCTGGACGACCACGGTTATAAGTGAGGTGAGACATGTTGATGACTGCACGCAAGCCGGCAACGGTTGGTGAAATTCTCTCGGAAGAATTCATGCAGCCGCTCGGCCTGACACAGGCAGCCTTGGCCGACGCGATGGGCGTTCAACGCAAGCACGTGAACGAATTGTGCAACGACCGCCGCAGTGTGACGGCGGCGACTGCGCTCATTTTGGCGCGGGTGTTTGGCAACAGTCCGGACTTCTGGTTGAACGTCCAACGCCGCAGCGATCTTTGGGCGGTTATGAATTCGCCCGACGAGCGCGCGCGTGTCGATCGCGCCAAGCCTTTGGCGACGGCTGCATAGACAGGACTTTGAGGCGACCGGCGGCCCCGCCGCGTTCTAATGCAATGCCTTCACCAGTGCTCCCACCATCGTCCGCGGGCGGTAGCCGAGCTTGGCAGGCGTCAGGCCGAGCCGTACCACCACCAACTGCTCGGACGGGATGATGGTGACGGTCTGCCCGTCATGACCTTGCATCCAGTAAGTGTCCTTGGGCAGGCCCGCTGCGACACCAGCGCCAGGCTTCTCCTCGTCGCCGGGTGCTTCGATCCACAACTGGCCCTTGCCGTAGACATTGGACGCCGGTGCTGGTTCGCGCATCCAGTCGACGAAGCCGGCCGGCAGGATCTGGTTACCGTTCCAGACGCCGCCCTGCAGCAGGAACTGGCCGAAGCGCGCCCAGTCATGCGCGGTGGCGTAGAGATAGGACGAGCCGACGAATGTGCCCTGCTCATCGGTTTCGAGCACCGCACTGTGCATGCCGAGCGGCTCGAACAGCGCGCTGCGCGGCAGTGTCAGCGCCTTGGCCTTGTCGCCGATCGCGTCCTGCCAGAGCCGCGACAGCATCACCGCCGTGCCGCTCGAATAGGAAAACACCTTGCCGACTTCGCCAGTCAGCGGCTTGGATTCGGCAAAGCTTGCCATGTCGGGTTCGAGATAGAGCATGCGCGTGACATCGGCGACGTCGCCGTAATCCTCGTTGAATTCCAGCCCGCTCGACATCGCCATCATGTCGGCAAGGCTGATCGCGGCGCGGCCATCTGTCTTCCACGGCGCGAACAGGCCCTTGTTGTCGATGGTCATCTTGCCGTCCTTGATCAGCGTGCCGATGATGGCGGCATTCACCGTCTTGGTCATCGACCAGCCGAGCAACGGCGTCTTGGCGGAAAACCCCTCGCCATAGCGTTCGGCGACGACGCGGCCGTTCTTGACCACCACGATCGCCCGCATGCCGGCGCCGGTCAGCGCCGCATCGTCGAGCAGCTTGCTAAGCACTGGATCCTGTGAAGCGTCGACCCGCTCGCCCTCCGGCCACAGCGTGTCCCGGCTGGTCGCGGCGGGCTCGACATGGACGGCCGTGCGCCGCGCCTTGCCGACATCGCCGTCCGGAACGGAGGCGCAGCCCAGCCCGTCGCGGGCGACGGCGACGCTCTTGCCGAGGAAGCCGAGCAAACCAGCGGAAACGGTACCGCGGTTCTTGTCGACCGAAACCCGCATCAGCCGCAGCAGTGGATGGCCCGGCGCCTGCACGTCGACGGCAAGCACCTCGTTGGGGTCGCGCCCGGCTATGAAGACATTGGAGCAGACGATCTTGGCCGAGTAGCCCGAGCCGACGCGGATCAATTCCGGCGGCGCGATATAAAGCCAGGCAAACAAAGCGGCGACCGCCAGCACGCTCAGGCCAAGCAGCCATTTGACGATCTTGACGACGATCCGCATTTGTTTCCTCCCAGGCTGTCGCCCGAACCTTATGTCATCGATTTGCCGCCATTGCTTCCGCAAAATCGGAGCTCATGTCGAGCGCCGTCAACCGATTATCAACCATGATCGGCGATCACATGGATGCGTGTCGCCCAAAGCTGCGCAGCGATTTTGGGACAACGATATGCACGAAAATGGATATGCTGGGCGATGCTGTGGGGCGATCGCTCGGAGGGGGCCAAACCGGCCATCGATTCACAGACCCATCAGCGACCGGCTGAATCCGGCTTGGAAGTTGTGATGCGCCGTCTTGCGGCTCTTTTCATGCTGACGCTGCTTGGCGCCTGCTCGACCGTGGACGATCTCTCGCCACTGTCGCCATCCAGCAGCGCGACGGTCGCCGTACGCGCGCCGCGCTTCGGCGATTCCAAGCCGCATGAATGGGACAGCGGGGCGCCGTGGAATTATGCCGTTCATGGCACCGACGTCTCCAAGTATCAGGCCTCGGTCGACTGGCCGGCAGCCAGGGCGAGCGGCATTTCCTTCGCCTTCATCAAGGCGACCGAGGGCGGCGACCGCTTCGACGAATATTTCAACGAGCATTGGGCGCGCACCAGAGCCGCGGGCGTCCCACGCGCGGCCTATCATTTCTTCTACTTCTGCACGCCGGCGGCCGTCCAGGCGCGCTGGTTCATCCAGAATGTCCCCGTCGACCGCTCCTCGATGCCGCCGGTCCTTGACATGGAATGGAACCCGAAATCGCCGACCTGCAGGCTGCGCCCGGACGCGGCCACGGTGCGCGCGGAGATGAGCACCTTCCTCGAAATCGTCGAGCGGCACTACGGCAAGAAGCCGATCATCTACACCTCGGTCGATTTCTTCGACGACAACGAACTGTCGACCTTCCGCGGCTATCCCTACTGGCTGCGCTCCGTCGCCGGCCACCCGCGCGAGAAGTACGGCAGCCACCCCTTCACCTTCTGGCAGTACACCGGCACGGGCATCGTTCCCGGCATGACCGGCAAGTCCGACATCAACGTGTTCAACGGCAGCGAAGCCGCCTGGAACAAGTGGCTGCGGCAGAACACCCGTTGATATCGGGTTCAACGGCAGCAACGCCTTGGATCAAATCACTCCAGTAGAGTTTCCGTTGAACCGGGTTCAACGGCAGCACCGCCTGGATTGATCACTCCAGCAGAGTTTCCGTTGAACCGGGTTCAACGGCAACGAACCACCTTCTATAACGGGCTGCGGCAGAAGAACCGTTGACACCGGGCCTGCCGCCTGCTTTTCGACACAGCCAGCGGTAATGAGTGCAACCGCCGGTAATTCAGGGCGTTGGGCTTACCGGCAAGCCACCACATTACCCCTCTTCGTTTCGAAAGGAAGCCGATGCGACTGCGTTCTCAAGCCCTCGCGGCGCTGTTCCTGTGCGCCATGGCCTTGCCGGCGGTGGCGCAGGAATGCGGCGGCGACTTCGAAACCTGGAAACAGGGCGTCGCGGCCGAGGCCAAGGCGGCAGGCGTCGGCCCTGTTGGCCTAGATGCGCTTGAAGATGCCAACTTCGACGAGAGGGCGCTGGCGCGCGACCGCGCCCAGGGCGTCTTCACCCAGACCTTCGTTCAATTCTCAAACCGCATGATCTCGGCCTACCGGCTGAAGCAAGGTGCGGCGAACATGAAGAAGTACGCCGATATCTTCGCCCGCGCCGACCAGCAGTTCGGCGTCCAGGCGCCGGTCATCACCGCTTTCTGGGCGCTGGAGACCGACTTCGGCGCCGTGCAGGGCGATTTCCACACGTTGAGCGCGCTGGTCACGCTGTCGCATGATTGCCGCCGCCCGCAACTGTTCCGGCAGCAACTCGTGCCGCTGCTGGAGCTGATCGATCGCGGCGTATTGCCGGCCGATGTCACCGGCGCCTGGGCCGGCGAGATCGGCCAGACCCAAATCCTGCCTTCGGACTATCTGGCCCGCGGCGTCGACGGCGATGGCGACGGCAAGATCGACCTGCGCGGCAGCGTGCCCGACGTGATCATGACCACGGCCAACAAGGTGCTGTCGCGCGGCTGGAAGCGCGACGAGCCCTGGATCCAGGAAGTGCGCGTGCCCGACGAGATGCCGTGGGACCAGACCGGGCGCACCAACAAATTGCCGCTGACACAGTGGGCGCAGTGGGGCATCACCAATCCCGACGGCTCGCCGCTCGTCGACAAGGGTCTCAAGGCTGGCCTCGCTTTGCCCATGGGCCGCAAGGGCCCGGCCTTCCTCACCTACGACAATTTCGACGTCTATCTCGAATGGAACCAGTCCTTCACCTATGCGCTGACCGCGGCCAACCTCGCGGCAAGGCTCGACGGCGCACAGCCGCTTGATCCGCGCAGTCCCGAACCAGGCCTCGACAACAACCAGATGAAGGCACTGCAAACCAAGCTCGAAGCCAGGGGCTACGATGTCGGCACGGTCGACGGCATCCTCGGCACCAACACCCGCGAAGCCGTCCGCAAGGAGCAGATGCGGCTGGGATTGCCCGTGGACGGCTGGCCGACACCCGAGCTTTTGGGAAAGTTGTGAATGGCGAGTAGCGAGTAGCGAGTAGCGAGGAAGATAATGCCCTATTCGCTACTCACTATTCCCTATTCGCTAATCCGCCATCGTCTCCAAACTGGCAAAGCCCTGCGGCGCGTCGCCCTCATCGAACGGCGTCGCCACCTCGACGAAGGTGTCGGGATAGAACCCGTTGAAGCGGGTCCTTAGCGACAGCGAGTACGCGCCGATATGGCCGATCTCGATCCAGTCGCCGGTGTCGACGGTTTCCGGCAGCCAAAACGGCCTGGACAGGATGTCGACGGAATCGCAGGTCGCGCCGCAGACCTTGAACGGCACGATGTTCTTTTCCTCGCCATTGCGCGAACGGATCGCCGGATCGGGAATGAAACGGGCCGGCAGCGTGATCTTGCCGGTCCATGAATCAGACAGCGACGCCCAGATGCCGTCATTGATGTAGAGCCGCTTGCCCTTGCGCAACAGCACCCGCACGATCAGCGACAGGCAGCGCGCCACGATCACCCTGCCCGGCTCGGCCACCAATGGAATCTGGTCGAACTGGTACTCCTTCAGGTCGCCGGAAAGCCGCGACATGATCTGGCCGAGCGACGGCATCTCGATCTGCTTGCGGTTGGGATCGTGGCCGTATTCAGCGGGAAAACCGCCGCCGACATCCAGCCCGGCAATATCGAAGGTCAGCCGGTTGCGCACCCAGTCCGCCGAGGCCAGCGCCCGCTCATAGGTGTCGGGATCCTCGATCTGGCTGCCGACATGGAAGCAAAGCCCAACCTTGTAGCCGGTGCGGTTCAGCCGCTCGGCGAGCTCGACTGCATAAGCCGGTCCAGCGCCGAACTTCTTCGACAGCTCGTAGGCGGCCGATCCTTTCGTCTGGATGCGCACGAACACGCTGATCGCACCCGGATCGATATCGAGCGCCCGCACAACGCGCGTCAGCTTGGTGATCTCGTCCTCGTGGTCGAGCGAGATGACGCGGATGGCGTATTTCTCGAGCGCCAGCTTGATGTCCGACTGCGCCTTGACCGGGTGCATGTAGAGCATCTCGGCATCGGGCGAGACGGCGCGGACGGCGGAAAACTCGCCCGGCGATGCAACGTCGAAAGCAGTGACACCGGCCTCGACCAGGGTCTTCAGCACGATCTGCTCGCCATTGGTCTTGACCGCATAGGCGGTCTTGCCGGGAAACATGCCCATGAACTGCCTGGCGTCGGCCTTGAGCACCTGCGGGCGGAAGCAATAGACCGGATCGTCCGGGCGAAGTGCCAGGGCCGCCTCGCGGGCATTCTCGAATCGCTGCATTGACGAATCCTCGACTTCGGCCTGCGCACAATTAATCCAAGCTAGCGGCCAATGAAAACAATTCTGTGTCTCGTGCGCCCGGCGCAGCGACTCTAGTTTTGGGGCAGCGTTTGCCATCGATCAGGTTTCGGGTGGCTCTTGCCGCCGAACCCGATATGCCATCTGCCTGACCGGTCGGGATTCAGACCGGCATTTCAGCCCGTCTTGGGGGAGGATGATTCACATGGCAATGGCCGCGACAGCACCGCCACGCGGACCGATGACGCTAGCCGACTGGGGGCAATTGCTGCTGCTCGGTGCGATCTGGGGCGGCTCGTTCTTCTTCGCCCGCATAGCGGTGGCGGAACTTCACCCGCTGGTGCTGGTGCTGTTTCGCGTCGCCATCGCCGCGATCGCGCTGCAGCTTTATCTCGGCCTGCGCGGCCCCTCCTTTCGCCTCGCCCTACCCCACGCCGGCCTGTTCTTCCTGCTGGCCTTCACCAACAACGTCGTCCCCTTCTCGCTGATCTTTGCCGGCCAGACGAAACTTGGCGCCGGTGTCGCCTCGGTGCTCAATGCCACCACGCCGTTCTGGACGCTGATCCTCGCCAATGCGCTGACATCGGACGAGAAGCTCTCCTGGAACAAGCTTGCCGGCATTGCGCTTGGCGTCGCCGGCACCGCGGTGATGATCGGACCAGGCCTGCTCGCCGGGCTCGGCGGCCCGGTCTGGGCCAAATTCGCGCTGATCGGGGCTTCGCTGTCCTATGGCGTCGCCCTGATGGTCGCACGCCGCTTCAAGGGCGTGCCCTCACCGGTCATCGCCACCGGACAGATGACCGCCTCGACCATCATCATGATCCCGATCGTGCTCTTCGCCCATGGCCCGGCCGGCCTGTTCTCGGCCTCGCCGCCGGTATGGACAGCCGTCTTTGCGCTGGCGCTGCTGTCCACCGCCTTCGCCTACATCCTCTATTTCAACCTCGTCGCCTCGGCCGGGGCCACCAACGCCTCGCTGGTCACGCTCGTCGTGCCGGCCAGCGCCATGCTGCTCGGTTTCATGTTCCTCGGGGAACGGCTCGAACTGTTCGAGATCGGCGGCGTGGTGTTGATCGGGCTTGGCCTTGTCACCATCGATGGGCGGCTATTTGTCAAAAGGGTAGCGCTGCCATGACACAGCAACGACACGCCGTCGCCACAATTTATTCACAGGCCTGCAGCGGGTTTTTGCGCAGGAGTTTCAAAGCCTAACGGCAAACCGGGGTCGCAAATTCCACAATTACGTCGCAATGCAGCACATTTTCCGCTTGCCTGTGGCACAAATGAACCTAGACTCCCACTCATAGCTCTTTAAGAGGAGGCTATGTCATGGGACTTACGAGGCCAATCAACGCATTGATGATCTGTGCTGCGTTTGCTTTCATCGGCGCCCTCATTATGGGCGTCCTTCCCTGAACCCGCCAAACCGGGGAAGACCAGCACCAAATAGTCCAGACAATTCGAAAGGCCGGGTTTTTACCCGGCCTTTTGCTATTCAGCGTGCCTATGCCGCGGCCGACCCCGCCACCTCGGCCTCATGCGAACGGATGCCGATCATGTGGCAGATCGCGAACACCAGGTCGGCCCGGTTCATGGTGTAGAAATGGAAGTCGCCCACCCCGCGCTCGACCAGGTCCAGCACCTGTTCGGCGGCCACGGCTGACGCCACCAGCGCATGCGTCTGCGGGTCGTTCTGCAGGCCGTCGAAGCGCTCGGCCAGCCATGCCGGCACCAGCGCACCGCAGCGCGCCGAAAAATTAGCGACCTGGGTGAAATTGTGCACCGGCAAGATCCCGGGAACGATCGGGATGTAGATGCCGGCGCGGCGCGCGCGCTCGACATAGCGTTCGTAGAGATCGTTGTCGAAGAAGAACTGGGTGATCGCCCGCGTCGCGCCATTGTCGACCTTGCGCTTCAGCATGTCGATGTCGGTGGCAAAGTCAGGGCTTTCCGGATGCTTTTCCGGATAGGCCGAGACCGAGATGTCGAAGTCGCCGGCGCTCTTCAGCGCCCCGACCAGCTCAGCCCCGTTGGCATAGCCGTCCGCATGCGGACGGTAAGCCGTGCCGACGCCCGCGGCCGGATCGCCGCGCAAGGCGACGAAGCGCTTCACGCCCATGTCGGCGAATTCCTGGATGACCGCATCGACCTCATGGCGGGCGGCATCCACGCAGGTCATGTGCGCAGCCGGCGTCAGGCTCGTTTCCTGCAGGATGCGGCTGATGGTGCGCGCGGTCCGCTCACGCGTCGAGCCGCCGGCGCCATAGGTCACCGAGACGAACTTCGGCTTCAGCGGCTCCAGCCGCGTGACCGTGTCCCAGAGCCTTGCCTCCATCTCGTCGGACTTCGGCGGGAAGAATTCGAACGAAACCCGGACCTTGTCGCCAATGTCGGGGCGGCGGGAAAAACGGAACTGGTTCATCAGGCGATTTCCCCTATCGAGGTCACTTTGGTCTGCTGACTGTCATTGGCGGGATCGGCGATCAGCAGGCGCCGGTCGCGGCCAAGCCAGAGTTTTACCGTGAGCCTGGCCTCGTTGCCGCCGCGCGGCTCGAACTCCTGGGCGTCCTCGAGGTCGAGGCCGGCCTCGGCAAACCACTCGCCGATCTGCCGGTCGGAGAAGCCGAGCCGCATGTGGGCATGCTCTTCGCGCAGGAACTCCAGCGTGTGCGGTGCAAAGTCGACGATGACCAGCCGGCCAGCGGGCCGCAACAGCCGCGCCGCCTCGTGGATGGCGCGGGCCGGATCGTCGAGATAGTGCAGCACCTGATGGATGGTGACGAGATCGAAGGCGTCGCGCTCGACCGGCGGCGAAAAGATGTCGCCCTGCCGCACCTGCGCATTCGAAACGCCGGCCTTGTCGAGATTGGCGCGCGCCACAGTCAGCATCTCGCGCGACATGTCGATGCCGATGCCGCGCCGGTAGAGCGGCGAGAAGATTTCGAGCAGCCGCCCGGTGCCGGTGCCGAGATCGAGCATCGACTGGAACGGTCGCTTGCCGACCAGCTTCAGCATGGCGGCCTCGACGGCGCGGTCTGGCACGTGCAGCGAGCGGATATGGTCCCAGCTCGCCGCGTTCACCGAGAAATACTCGGTGGCGCGATCCTGCCGCTTGCGCTTGACCGAGGCCAGCCGCTCCAGATCGCGCTCGACCTGCGGATCGGCGCCGCGAATGCCCGACACCAGACCCATGACGAAATCACGCGCGGAATCCGCATCCGACAGGCGAAAGAAGGCCCACGACCCTTCCTGGTAGCGGCCGATCAGCCCTGCCTCCAGCAAGAGCTTCAGGTGCCGGGAGACACGCGGCTGCGACTGGCCGAGAATTTCGGTAAGATCGGAAACCGTGAGGTCGCCTCGCGACAACAATGCCAGTATGCGCAGGCGGCTGGATTCGGCCGCCGCCTTCAATGTGTCCACCATGGTGTCGAGTGAGACGTGCATCAGCGTATTCTTTTCAGCTATTCACTTTGAAAAAGATATAAACATATGTTTATGTCGATTTTCAAAACCTTGCAAGCGCTATGTCGCTTCCGGACAAGAAAATGCCGCATGCGTGATTTCCTGGCGCATATCGCCCAAAAGTGCGCAACGGTTTTGGGGCGATTACATGCACCAGCAAGAGATGGGTAGAATGACCGGACCGCGTGAGATGTTCGAGACACGAGAAGGCGAGCGGAGGCTGGACCATAATCCGGCAGCAATGCCGCCCGATGCCGGCGTCGTCTTCATCGGCCGCATCACCTCGCCATGGACGACGCGGGAAAACTGCCCGAAGAACATGCGCGCTGCGCGCGAGGCAGGACAGCCCGCTATGCTCACCATCGATGCGCCTTACCGCGAAGGCCTGCGCGGCCTGGAGCGGGCCAGCCACGTCGTCATCCTGTCCTGGCTGCATCACGCGCCGCGGAATCTGATTATGCAGAAACCGCGCCATGCGGCTGAAGCCAAAGGCGTATTCGGCCTGCGCTCCCCTGCCCGCCCGAACCCGGTCGGCCTGCATGTGGCGCGGCTCGTGGGACTCGACATCACCACCGGGCGCGTCGATCTCGACGCCATCGACGTGCTCGACGGCACGCCGGTTCTCGACATCAAGCCTTACTTCGCCTCGACCGATGCCATTGCCGAGGCGACCGTTGAAGGGCGAGAGGAATCCGATCGGGGTCAGCGATGACCGCGCCGACAGGCCGCCGCCGCGCCATCGCCAAGGCGTTGACAGCGCTTCTGCCGCTGGCGCCGTACGCCGACATGGAGAAGATCCGTACGGATGCCGGCTCGGTGCATATGAAAACCTTGCCGCCGTCGATCGCGGTGTGGCTGGCCGCGATTGCCCATATCCGCCATATGCACACCGATTACGAAAAACTGCTGACCGACGGCTATGACCGCGACTCGGCGCGTTTTTTCGTCATCGAACAGACCAACGTGGTGCTAACCCGCTGGCGCGCCACCCGCCTGCTCGATGCCGACGACGAGGAAGAATGACACGTCGCAACCACCTCGTCAGCACGGCCGGATCGTCCTGAAGGACAAACAGCGCCGGGCAGGTGGCTCTATGCCTTCTCCTTGGCGCCGATAGCCTGCTGATCCGTTGCGCGAGAGGAGGCCCCGATGGACCAGACCACGGCAAAACAGGGTGCGAAGCCGCTGCCCGCGGTCAGCGAGCATCACGTTGACCCGCATTCCTATCCGGACGGCATCGCCTACCTCGACGGCCAGTACCTGCCGATGTCGCAAGCCAAGGTATCGGTGCTGGACTGGGGGTTCCTGCATTCCGACGCCACCTATGACACCGTACATGTCTGGGACGGCCGCTTCTTTCGCCTTGATTTGCATCTCGACCGTTTCTTCGGCGGGCTGGAAAAACTGCGCATGACGATACCCTTCGACCGCGACGGCGTGGCCGAGATCCTGCACGATTGCGTGGCCTTGTCGGGCCATCGCGCCGCCTATGTCGAAATGCTGTGCACGCGCGGCGCCTCGCCGAGCTTCAGCCGCGACCCGCGCCAGGCGATCAACCGCTTCATGGCGTTCGCCGTGCCGTTCGGCTCCGTCGCCAATGCCGAGCAGTTGCGGCGCGGCCTGCGCGTCGCCATCAGCGACAAGGTGCGCATTCCGCCGGCCTCGATCGACCCGGCGATCAAGAATTACCACTGGCTCGACCTGGTTCAGGGGCTCTATGACGCCTACGACCGCGGCGCCGAGACCGCACTCATTCTCGACTTCAACGGCAATGTCGCCGAAGGCCCGGGCTTCAACGTCTTCTGCGTCAAGGACGGCAAATTGTCGACGCCGGCCATCGGCGTGCTGCCGGGCATCACAAGGCGCACCGTGTTCGATCTCTGTGCCGAGTCAGGCCTTGCCGCGACGGCCGCCGATGTCAGCGTCGCCGCGCTGCGCGAAGCCGACGAGGTCTTCATCACCTCGACCGCCGGGGGCATCATGCCGGTGACGGAGATCGACGGCGCGGCGATCGCCGGCGGCAAGGTCGGACCGATCACCAGCCGGCTGATGGCGCTCTATTGGCAAAAGCATGACGATCCGGCGTGGTCGAGTGCGGTGAATTATCGCTGACGCCAGACATCTCATTCAAAAAAGTTTCCCCCTCGCCTCTGGAAAATCGCGGGATAGGCCGTATATGCCCGAAAGCGGAGAAGCCTCCGCTTTCACCCGAAAATTGCGCCCGCAGGGGCAAGGATTCCACATCATGACAAACAAGGTTTGGTTCATCACCGGATCGTCGAAGGGCTTTGGCCGCGTCTGGGCCGAGGCCGCGTTGGCACGTGGCGACCGCGTTGCCGCAACGGCCCGCGATGCCGGCACGCTCGCCGATCTCGTCGAGGAATATGGCGACAACATCGCTGCGATAAAGCTCGATGTCACCGACAAGAAAGCCGTCGATGCCGCGATTGCCGAAGCGCACAAGCGCTTTGGCCGGCTTGACGTCGTCATCAACAACGCCGGCTACGGCCATTTCGGCGCCATCGAGGAAGTCAGCGAGCAGGAAGCTCGCGACCAGATCGAAACCAACGTGTTCGGCGCGCTCTGGGTCACGCAGGCCGCACTGCCGATCATGCGGGCGCAGCGGTCCGGCCACATCATCCAGATCTCGTCGATCGGCGGCGTCAACGCCTTTGCCTCGCTCGGCCTTTACCACGCGTCGAAATGGGCACTGGAAGCCTTCAGCCAATCGCTGAGCATCGAGGTCGCGGAATTCGGCATCCATGTCACGCTGGTCGAGCCGGGTGGTTTTTCCACCGACTGGGCCGGCCCATCGGCCAAGGTCTCCCAGGCGATCGAAGCCTATGCGCCCGCTCGCGCCAGGATGGCCGAGCGCCGCGCCAACTCGGTCGCCGGCGATCCCGAGGCGACAGGCCCGGCGATGCTGGCCATCGTCGACGCCGCCGAGCCGCCGCTCAGGGTATTCTTCGGCGACGGCGGCCTGCCGATGATCCGCCAGGAATACGCCAACCGCCTCGCCACCTGGGAAAAGTGGGATGAGGTTTCCATCATGGCGCAAGGCGCCAAGAAGAACCGCAAGGCTGCCTGACAGGGCCTCGGGGGGGCGGCCAAGGGCTGCGCAGCCGCACCGTTCCCGATCTAGGTGGGATAGATCCACTGCTCCGGCACCCGCGCCGAAATCTCTTCGCCGGCCCTGATCGTCCCGGGCTTTTCCACCCAGGCGACCACGCCGCGCAGGCGCTTGGCCGCCTTCGGGAACAACAGCGCACCGGCTTCGATGTCGGCCATCCCGGCATGTTCGGCGATCGACCGGCCGGCGATGCGGCATGGTCCGTTCTGTGCGTCGACCTTGAGGGTCACGCCGCCCTTGAAGAACAGCAGCGTGCCGGCCGGCAGCATCGACAGATGCGGCACGCCTTCGATCACCAGATTGGCGCCGATCCATTCCGGCTTGATCTGGGCCAAGCCCATCCGTTCGGCGACGATGGCGAGTTCGTCCCCGGCCACGATCGACAACTGCCGTTCGTTGCGCATTTCGGTACCGCGTGGATACCAGGGCTCGCGGCCGCCCGAGCGTCGCGTCGCGCCTGCGTGGAAATCACCCGATATGCCGTCGAAGCCCAGCCGCAACTCCTCCACTGGACGCGTCTCGAAATGATCTGACGGCGCGACATAGAGAGCGGCCGCGTGTGCGGAAAGCTTCTTTGCCGGGATGATTTCGACCGGCTTTTCGGCCTCGGGGAAGAGATCCAGCATGGCTTCAGTCCTTGGATGACGCGCCCTGGTTTTGCCCTTCGGCCGGCAGAGCCGCAAGAGCGGTTTGGGCCAAAATACGCAACTCTTCGACCGACGCGCCATCCCGCGCCTGGATCGACATGCCGTTCATGACACCGGCGAGGTATTTGGCAAAGCCCTCGACCAAGAGAGCTTCAGGAAAGTCGCCCATCGCCCTGCCCTTGGCCAATCGTTCCGCGATCGCCGCTTCGCTCGCCTTGCGATAGGCCTTGAGTTCATCCGCAATGGCTTGCGCCTGCGGCGAGGCCGCCAACGCACCGCTGACGAACAGGCATCCGCCGGGCTTGCCGGGCCTGGAATAGGCCTCCGCCGCGCCGAGCAGCAACCGCCGGATCGCCTCGCGCGTCGGCACCGGCGCGCTCAGCGCATCCAGCGCAAAGCCGATCTCGGTCTGGTGGTAGCGCGTCAGCGCCTTGCGGAACAAGGTCTCCTTGTCGGTGAAGGCGTTGTAAATCTGCGGTGGCGTCAGCCCCATCGCCTCGCGCAGCATGGCCAGCGACGTCGCCTCATAGCCATGCTCCCAGAACAGGTGCATCGCCGCATCCAGTGCCTGATCGGCATTGAACGCACGCGGCCTGCCGCCGCGCGGCTTTTCCAAATTATCCATAGCGATCGATACGAAACCTGTTGACTCGCCTCCGACGCATAACGTACCAATCGATACGAAACATGGCAAGCCGGGAAGACAATCCGACCGGCAAGGCCGTGCAACCCGCGGACGAGGAGAGCCCGAATGCCAATCACCGTGACCGCCCCCGAAGGCGTACTGACCCCGGCCGGAGAGCGCCAAATCCTGCCACGCCTCAGCGCCGCCCTCATCGAAGCCTCCGGCGCCACCGGCAATTCCTTCTTCACCGCGATCGTCGGCGGCACGGTCCACATTTTGCCGCCTCACCACATCTATGCCGGTGGCGCCAATCGGCCGGTCGTCATGGTCGAGCTGAAATTGCCGAACATCGGCCTTGGCTCGGTCGAAGCCCGCAAGGACTTCATCTCCGCCGCCGCCGCGATTGTCGCCGAGTTCTGCGTGCCGGACCACAGACCTGAAAACACCTGGATCAACATCGTCAACGCGCCCGACGGCGGCTGGGGCATTGGTGACAGGCAATACTCAGGCGACGCGCTCATCGCAGCCGCCACCGCCGCCGCGCACTGATCTGGCAAGGAGCGGTAGGATGCGGCTCTCCCCTTCGCTGTTCTTCACCACCGGCTGCGAACCGGCATTGGCCTTCTACGAACAATGCGGTCTTGGCCGGGGGGCGATCCTGCTGCGCTGGGGCGACGACATGCCGGTGCGGACCGAGGCGATGCGCGGAAAAATTCTGCATGCGCGGTTTGAAGGTCCGGGTGTCCTGTTCCATGCCTCAGACAATGACGATGCGGAGCCGATGAAGGGCTCCGCAATGATGCTGGAGTTCGAAGACCTGGCCGTCATGCGGGAGCTGTTCGCCCGCATGGCCGTAGGCGGACGGATCACCGTGCCCCTGGCAAGGCAATATTGGGGAACCTTTTTCGGCATGCTGGTCGACGCCTTTGGCGTGCAGTGGATGTTCAGCTGTTCGGGTGAATGAGGACGAGGATCACGATCTTCTTACTGGAAATGGAACCAGCGCCGCATTGCTGCCGCGCCGAGCCGGCCTCATGGTAACGTCCAGATAAATTGACGGAGGTTCGTGATGCGCCCCGGCACGGCAATCGCGCTGCTTTGGTTGATCTGGGCGGTATCGTGGGCCGCCGCGGCGCTCTGGGCCGCCCCGGCAATGAAGCGCGCCGGCTTTCAGGCGGAGGCGCCGTACCGCGCCGTGCTGATATTCGGCACAATCCTGCTGTTCATTCCGGCGCATAACTATGTCGGCCGTTTTCGCCTGTGGTTTCCCAACCTCGCCATGGCCTGGACCTGCGTCGCGCTGATCGCCATCGGCCTCGCCTTCTCATGGTGGGCGCGGCTGCACCTTGGCCGGCTGTGGTCGGGAACGGTCACCGCCAAGGCTGAGCACCGCGTCATCGACACCGGGCCTTACGGCCTCGTTCGCCACCCGATCTACACCGGACTGCTCCTGGGAATCCTGGCCACCATGGCGACGAAAGGCACCGTCTGGGGCGTCGTCGGCGCCATCCTTTTGACCATCGGCATCGTCATGAAGGCCAAGCTCGAGGAGCGTTTCCTGCGCACAGAACTCGGAACCGCCTATGACGATTACGCCGGGCGAGTGCCGATGCTGGTGCCCTTCGCACCAGCCTGACGCGGCGGAGCGCCCTGGACGTCAGAGCATCCTGATCAGCGCACCGCCGATCGAATAGCCCGCGCCAAACGCGCAGATCAGGCCGAAATCGCCGGGCTTCATGTCGGCATGGTTCTCCGACAGCGCCACGATGGCGCCGGCGCCCGCCGTATTGCCCAGGCGCTCCAGCACCATCGGCGCACGATCGTGATCGACATCGTGGCCGAAGGACAGCTTCAAAATCATCGCGTTCATGCGCGCATTGGCCTGGTGCAGCCAGAAGCGCCGGATCGCCTGCGGCGTCAGCCCATGCTCGGCCAGGAATTCCACGATGAACTTTTGCCCGGCGACGGTGACTTCCTTGAACACCTTGTTGCCGACCTGCTTGATCAAATTGCCTTCCAGGTTGATCATGTAGGGATCGTCCTGGGCGGTGCGGGTGTGATAGCCCAGATTGGTGCGGATGTTGTTCGACATTTGCGTCCAGATGCGGGTGTCGAGCACCTCGAAGCGTCCCGGCCGCTTCTCGCCTTGGGCAAGCCCCTCCACCACCATCGACACCGAGGCGTCGCCGAAGATGAAGTGCGTCTGCCGGTCGCGGAAATTGAGATGGCCGGTGATGATTTCCGGCGTGGTCACCAGAATGCGCTTGTGCGCGCCCGAGCGCACCAGATTGACGGCCATGTGAAGCGCCGCCGCGGCGGACGAACAGCCAAGCCCCATGTCGAAGCCGGCGCCCTTCGTACCCAGGGCCTCCTGCATTTCGATGGCGATCGCCGGATAGGGCCGCTGGTGATGCGAGGCCGAACAGATGATCAGGTCGATGTCGGATGGCTGCAGCCCGGCATGGTCGAGTGCCTTCCTGGCCGAGGCGATGCCGAACTCGGCCTCCAGCGACAGCGCATCGTCCGGACGTGCCGGAATGCGCGGCGTCATACGGGTCGGATCGAGAATGCCTTCGCGCTCGATCACATGACGGGAGCGCACGCCGGAGGCATGGACGATGAAATCGCTGTCGGACTTCTGCAGCAAGGTCTCGCCGGTGCGCTCGCGCCGCGCGTTCTCCGTGTCGACCCAGCTGTTGAAGCTCTCGACCAGCTCTTCATTCGTGATGACGGCTTCAGGGATTTCAGCGCCGATGCCGCTGATGATGACGCGATGCATATTTCAGTCCGTCCCATCCGCAGGCGTTGCGGCTTCATGTGGGCGCCGAAGCGCTTCGGCGCAACCCTTTTCTCATCAGGCGGGTTTACGCCGGCTTAAACCAAAGGTTTACGCCGGCGTAAACCAGGGTTTCACCAGGTGCAGAGCTTGGTGTTGGTCTGCGGGTTGTTCCAGCACGCACCGTCATCGCGGCTGCGCACATACTGTCCCGGCAACGGCACGTTGCGGCGGCCGAGATTGACATAGCCATAGGCAAAGCCCGGCCCGTCGATCTCCAGCACATAGGTCGGATAGCCCGGCGCCGAGATGCGGAAACTGCCCGCATCGTCGATCGCCCTGTAGCTGCATGGAAATAGCCATCATCACTGGTGAAGCAGCGCGCCCGCTTGGCTTCCGCCGAAACCGAGAACGCCAGCAGCGCCGCCGCGCACACGCCAGCACCGCAAAGCACTTTCTTCAACGTCATCATTCACCCCCTGCCACGCGGGCATTTTGATCCAACGCGTTGAATTGCGCATGGCGGCGAAACCGGGTCAATCGGCTGCGACTGAAGTGGGTAATTCTTTCCTAGGGCGTGTCGAGATTCAGGTCAGGCCGAGCCGAAAATGGTGGTTTCCGAGAACCGGAGCGGAGCGTACTTTTCGTACGCGAGCACCGGAAGCGCAGGAAGCCGCCGTTTGCAGGCCGGCATCACCTGAATATCAACACGCCCTAGCCGGCCCGCTTGGCGACGATGAATATACGCGGGAAGCGCAGCAGCACTTTGCCGTTCGCGGTCTTTGGATAGGCCTTGGCGATCTTGGCCGTGTAACTGTCGAGGAACACCTTGCGCTCGTCCGCCTCAAGTGGATCGAGGAACGGCTTCAGCCCGGTCGACTTCACCCATTCGACGATCGCCTCGGCATCGGCCAGCGGATGGTTGTAAACGGTGTGCCAGATATCGAGCCGATCGGAGTGCGGCGATAAAAGGTCGTAATAGAACGACACCGGCGGCAGCGGCGCACGCGCCGCGTTTCCTATCTTTGCCGCAAACGGCACTTCAGCAGCGGTTTCCCGCATCAGACGATGCGACTCCTCGCCCATATTGTCGGGCATCTGCACAGCCAGCGCGCCGCCGGGCGCCAGAAAACCCATCAGTCCTTGGAACACCGCCGGATGCGTGGGCAACCACTGGAACACCGCATTGGCGAAGATGACGTTGACCGGCTCGACCGGCTTCCATGTCGCGGCATCGGCCAGATCGAAGGTCACGTTGGGCAGGCGCGCCCTCGCCTTTTCGATCATGTCGGGAGAAGTGTCGAAGCCGCGCACCTCGGCATCCGGCCAGCGCTCGACCAGCAATTCGGTCGAGTTGCCCGGCCCGCAGCCGATATCGACGACCCGGCGCGGGAAGTCGACCGGCACTTGCGCAACCAGATCCCGCGCGGGCCGCGTGCGCTCATCCTCGAATTTCAGATATTGGGCGGCGGACCAGTCGGGCTTTTGTGAAGCGGCGGTATGGTTCATCGATAGACCTCGCGACGGTTACCTACTTCCACCACCAGGACGACAAGTCTGCTGTCATGGAACTGAGCAATGATCCTGTAGTCACCGACGCGAAAGCGCCAAGCCTCTTCCTTGGTCGCTGTCAGGCGCTTGGCAAGCGCCCTCGGATTGGGATGCGCTGAAACTCTCTGATTCAAGAACTCCAGGATGCGCCGTTGATCTTTCGTCGAAAACCGCTCGATGTCTCTCTCGGCGCGCCGGGTGAACTCGACGCGCCAAGTCATTCAGCGGCAGGCTTCTTCCTGCGCTCCTCGACTTCACGACGTTCAAGCTTGCTGATCATCTCCTTCAGCGGAATGCGAACACCGTCATCATCTTTCAGGCGTTCGTCCGCGATCTTGGCGTCCTGCCAATCCTCAATAGCCTCAAGGATCGCATCGACTGCGACCTGATCGGCTGTTCGACCGCTGGCCTTGGCCATGTCGGCCAGTAGCTTCTCGGTCTTTGGCGGCAGTTTGACTGTGATCATGGAAAGCTCCGTCAGCCCAATTTAGGTCAAACGACGATCCCTCGCAACGATCTCCAGCCCCTTACCGCGTCAGCCTCTTATACGTCATACGGTGTGGGTTGACGGCTTCGGGGCCGAGCCGGCGGATCTTGTCCTGCTCGTAATCCTCGAAATTGCCTTCGAACCATTCGACATGGCTGTCGCCCTCGAAGGCGAGGATGTGCGTCGCCAGACGGTCCAGGAACATGCGATCATGCGAGATGATGACCGCGCAGCCGCCGAAATTTTCCAGCGCGTCTTCGAGCGCCGCCAGCGTTTCCGTATCGAGATCGTTGGTCGGTTCGTCGAGCAGCAGCACATTGCCGCCTGTCTTCAGCATCTTGGCCAGGTGCACGCGGTTGCGCTGGCCGCCGGAGAGGTTGCCGACCTTCTGCTGCTGGTCGCCGCCACGGAAGTTGAACGACGCGCAATAGGCGCGGGTGTTGGCCTCGAACTTGCCGAGCTTGACCACTTCGGCGCCACCCGAAATTTCTTCCCAGACGGTCTTCGACGGATCGAGAGCGTCGCGGCTCTGGTCGACATAGCCGAGCTTGACCGTCTCGCCGACGCGGATCGTGCCGGCATCGGGCTTTTCCTGGCCGGTGATCATGCGGAACAGCGTCGTCTTGCCGGCGCCGTTCGGGCCGATGACACCGACGATACCGCCCGGCGGCAGCTTGAATTCCAGTCCGTCGATCAGCAGCGTGTCGCCAAAGCCCTTGGACAGGCCGTCGACCTCGATCACCACATTGCCGAGCCGCTCACCGTGCGGGATGACGATCTGGGTATCGCTCGGTCGCCGCTTGTCGGCTGCATCCAACAGGTCCTGGAAGGCCTGGATACGCGCCTTGGACTTGGTCTGGCGGGCCTTCGGGCTCGACTGGATCCACTCGCGCTCGCGGCCGATGGCGCGCTGGCGGGCGTCGTCCTCGCGGCCTTCCTGCTTGAGGCGCTTGGCCTTGGCTTCGAGATATTTGGTGTAATTGCCCTCATAGGGAATGCCGCGGCCGCGATCGAGTTCGAGGATCCAGCCGGTGACATTGTCGAGGAAGTAGCGATCGTGGGTGATGATCATCACGGCGCCCGGATAGGCGCGCAGATGCTTTTCCAGCCACGCCGTGGTTTCGGCGTCGAGATGGTTGGTCGGTTCGTCGAGCAGCAGAAGGTCGGGCTGGCGCAGCAGCAACTGGCAGAGCGCGACGCGGCGGCGCTCGCCGCCCGAAAGCTTGGTGACTTCGGAATCCTTGGGCGGGCAGCCCAGCGCTTCCATGGCCATTTCGACCTGCTGTTCGAGATCCCACAGGTTCAGCCGGTCCATCTCGTCCTGGAGTTTGGCCGACTCGTCGGCCGTCTCGTCGGAATAGTTCATCATCAATTCGTTGTAGCGCTCGATGATGGCGGTCTTGGCGGCGACGCCTTCCATGATGTTCTCGAACACCGTCTTCTTCGGGTCGAGCGCCGGCTCCTGCGCCAGGTAACCGACAGTGGCGCCTTCGGCGAGCCACGCCTCGCCGCTCCACTCCTTGTCGATGCCGGCCATGATCTTGAGGATCGTCGACTTGCCGGCGCCGTTCGGGCCCAGAATGCCGATCTTGGCGTCGGGATAGAAGGACAGATGGACATTCTCGAGCACCTTCTTGGTGCCGTAGGCCTTGTTGAGGCCGGCCATGTGATAGATGAACTGGCGTGCCACGCGCGCTTTCCCTGAAAATTGACTGGCCCAGAAAAACTGACTGGATTTGTCGAATTGAATGGAGGTTGGCCGCTATGTAGGCGATGCGCGGCGTTGACGCAATGCAGCTAATTTGCGCAAAACTTACGCCATCGGCCACGAGACGCTCACCTTTCAAATTCTACGAACATAGGCAGCCGAGTACGATGGAGCTAAACAAATGAGACCCGACAGCCATCGAACGGGAGACGTCGGCGCGAGCAAGGTCAGAACCTTGTTTCTGGAATCCGGTTGGGTGGTCAACGACATAGTATCGGACTATGGCGAAGACGTCGTAATTCAACCTTCTCGGTTAGGTGTCGTCGAAAAACATCGTGTTTATGTTCAGATAAAAACTATATCAGACGATCGAAACCGAGCAATATCTATAAAATCAGAGGATGCATTTGTGTGGCAATTCTCTAAAGAGCCATTTCTCCTTGTAGCTTGGTCAATATCATCTAATTCAGCAAGGTATATTTGGATCAACAGAGAACGCGATCCCAAAAGATACGTTGCGGAGAAAAAGACCGTTTCGTTTCAGTGGAGAAATATGCACGACCTCTCACCGAAGGCTATCCTCCACATTGAAGCGGAAGCTAGGAACTGGCACTATAGCGAAATCCTTTCAAGCCTCGCGCGATTCATAGAAGAAAATGGCGGTTATAAAAAAAGAGACTCATCTCGATCAAATATTGACGCAAAGCAGGCCGCCGCGAGAATAGCGTGTATAATGCTGGAGAAAGATGGGGTATTTCTCAAAAAAGGTAAGAACTATTATGCAAATATATACTATATATTGAAGTATATAGACACACTTGTTGTGGAGAACGATTTATTGTGCAAATCAACTGGAAAAAGATATCGATTTAATAGTTTATGGTGGTCAGTTGGCATTGTTAGGCACGCATGGAATGACCTGTACGGCAACGAGCCATCGCCGGGAATATATTGGAGTCTTGTCAATTCTGTTGAGGCACTGATCGGGCAGAATCCCGCATTTAGGCGCCTGATCGGTGGTCGTAGAAGACAAATTTTGGATGCCGAACCCTAGTACGCGCTCATCATCACAAATTTGTCAGGCTATCCGCCTGTTCTAGCATGGGAGAAAGTCATCCATGGGTGAAGCGCTTTCATGGGACCGCACCCACCCATTTTCCACAACCAATCGTCCAACTGAAATCTCCGGTTAACCGTTCGGCGTCAAAACAGGATCGGGTGGGAATCGACGGCTTGCCGCGATTTCGGGAAAGAGATCGGATCGACGGCAGTGCTGAACAGTTTCCTGCTCCTTGCCGAGGCGGTCGTCTACTTCAGCGTCATGGTGACGCTTTTCCGGTTCCGCAAGCGCATTGGCCTTGGCGTCTTCGTCTGCGCGCTCGGCGTCATGCATTTCCTCGAGACCTACCTCGCCAGCGTCTTTTACGTCGCCTTGCCGTTCGGCATGGTCTCGCCGGGCTCGGCTGTGCTGTTTTCGGGCAAGCTGGTGATGCTGCTCCTGCTCTACATGAAGGAGGACGCCGCCACCGTGCGCCAGCCGATCTACGGCCTTTTGCTCGGCAATGCGCTGATGATCGGGCTGGTGCTGCTCTTGCGCCTGCACGCCATCGCACCGCTCCCCGACGGCAGGCTGCCCGATATCGGCTTCATCGACGAGATGGGCTGGCTGATGGTGTGGGGCACGACGCTGCTGTTCATCGACGCCATCCTGATCATCCTGCTCTACGAAAAGCTCGGACGCAGCCTGCGCAAGGCGCAGTTCGCGCGCATCCTGATTTGCGTCGCCTGCGTGCTGACCTTCGACCAGGTGGGCTTCTTCACCGCATTGCATTTCGTCGCCGGCGCGCCAATCGCGGTCTTCTTCGGCGGCTGGTTCGCCAAGATGGCGGCGGCGCTGACCTTCAGCGCCATGCTCGTGGCCTACCTCAGATGGTTCGAGGCCCGCGAGATTTCGGTTCCGCGTGGACTGACTGACATCTTCGACACGCTGACCTATCGCGAACGCTATGAAGCGCTGGTCGAGCATGTCGGCCGCGACGGCCTGACCGGCCTGCTGCACCGCGGGCGCTTCGACGCCGACGGCGAAGCTGCCGTCGAGGTCAGCCTGCGCACCGCCAGGCCGCTCAGCCTGCTGATCATCGACGTCGACCATTTCAAGTCGATCAACGACCGCTTCGGCCACGCCGAGGGCGACAAGGTGCTGAAAGCGGTGGCGACGCTGCTTCGCGAGGTGGCCAGCGCCGAGGATCAGGTGTTCCGGATCGGCGGCGAGGAATTCGCCATCCTGAGTTCGCGGCCGCATTCGGTCGCCCGGCTGTTCGGCGAAAGCATCCGCCACGCGGTCAAGGCGTCGGCGGCCACCAGCCGCTTCGAACTGACCGTCAGCGCCGGCGTTTCCAGTGTCGGCGAGACGACCCATTGCCTTGCCGACCTGTTCGCGCTCGCCGACCAGCGCCTCTACAAGGCGAAGTCGACCGGCCGCGACCGCGTCATCGGCGAGCCGGGCGGCCATGAGCCCGACACCACCGTCGCATGGACCAGATCCGCGCAGATCTAGCTCTGTTTGTTTGTTGCGACTTTCGCTGCGGCTGGCGCGGCGACAGCCCGTCACTGGAACCCGATCGCGTCGACGGTGCCGGTCGGGCAACCGGCCTTGTTGGTCGGCACCGAGGCCAGCAGCAAATCCTTGAGCGAGCTGTTCGGGCCGATCGGGCCGGCAAGGCCGAGCGTCAGTTCGCCGATCAGCCGCCTGCCGCTCGACGGATCGATGACGCAGGAGACGCGCACGCGGTCCCCCGCCCCAGCGCCGAACGCGGTGTCGAAGGCGCCGCGGATCTGGTCCGCCGTCAGCTTGCCGCCGATGCTCTTGGCGAAGAGATCACGCACCGGAGAGCCGTTCACCTGTCGCATCAGGCCGAGCGCGTCGGAAAAATACTCCTGCTGGGTTTTGCCGTAGCAGGTGCCGTGCTTGATCCATTCATGTCGCTCGAGCTGGGAAGCCGTGCCCGGCATGACCTTGTTGAGCTCCGCGCGCGTGCCCGCGTCCAGATTGACAGGCGGAAGATCCTTCCAGTGACCCGGATTGTCATTGGCCTTGTCGCTTGCCGGCACCTGGCAATAGAAATTGCCGTTTGGCTGCGGCCACAGGCCGTGCAAGGTGAAATTGGTGGCGTCGAATTCGCTCGGGCTCTGCGCCCTGCATTCGGTCTTGTTCGACTTGGTCTCGCAAAACGCCGGCTGCCAGCTCAAAGCGAAGACATATTCGGGCTTTCCGGAAGCGGCAGGCTTGCCTTGCCCGCCCGGTGCTGCCGGCGTTGTTGCGGCACTGCTGCCTGAGAGGTGACCGCAGGAAACCTTCACCCACCGGCGCTCCGGATCGGCGCCCGGCACCTGGATGAGGTAGTGCGTCGGCGTGTCCTTGTTGCCGGCAAGCAACTGGTAGCTCTTTCCGGCATCGGTCGACACGTTGCCGGGGTTCTTGCCGTTCTTGATGGCCTGTGTCGCCGGACAGGAGGCATCGGCGACGAAGGTGCCGCTCATCTTGACGTCGGCATGCGCGGCACCGGTCAGTGATGCCGCCAGCAAGGCCAATCCGAAAACGACACCAATGCGCATGAGAAATCCCCGGCTGAAGAAGTGGGCGACAGACTGAAGCTGTCTCCATGTCAGAATTGCGATATTTTGCTGGCCAAACGCAAGAAACATCGTCGTGTGAAAGCAGGCAAGGCGGATTGACGCAAAACCGGCACCGGCGCAAACAAGGTGCTGTAACAGACAGGACACGGGTGGGGACCGGGCGGCCATGCCATTCAGCCAGCAGCGCTTGGTTCGTTCGCCGACCGGCGCCGACCTCAATCTCCTGGTCAGGCACGCCGACGGCCCGCCAAGGGCAGTCATCCACATCAACCACGGTCTGGCCGAACATGCCGCGCGCTATGCCCGTTTCGCCGACTTCCTCGCCGAGCGTGGTTTCCACGTCTATGTCCACGACCATCGTGGCCATGGCGCGACCAAGGCGCCCGATGCGCCGCTCGGCAAATTCGCAGACAAGAACGGACCGTCCAAGGTGATCTCCGATGTCGACGCCATCCACGATCTCATCGCCAGCGAATGCCCAAACCTTCCGGTCATCCTCTTCGGTCACTCGATGGGCGCGTCCGTGGCGCTGAACTACCTTTTGGCCCATTCGCCCCGCGTCCATGCCGCCGCGATCTGGAACGGCAATTTTTCACAAGGGCTGCTTGGGCAGGCAGCACTCGGCATGCTCGCCTGGGAACGGATGCGGCTAGGCTCCGACGTCCCGTCGCGCCTGCTGCCGAAACTCACCTTCCAAGCCTGGGGCAAGGCAGTGCCCAACCACCGCACATTGTTCGACTGGCTGTCGCGCGACAAGGCCGAGGTGGCCAAATACATCGCCGATCCGCTGTGCGGCTGGGACGCCTCTGTCTCGATGTGGCGCGACGTGGTCTCTATGGCGCTGAATGGCGGTAAGGATGCCGGCTTTGCCGGTATCCGGCGCGACCTTCCCGTCGCCATTGTCGGCGGTGAGAAGGACCCGGCTTCCGACTACGGCAAGGGCGTCACCCATCTCGCTGACCGCATGCGCAGGATGGGCTTTTCGAATCTCGTTTCAAAGGTTTACGCCGACACCCGCCATGAAAGCCTGAACGAGGTCAACCGCGATGTCATCATGGACGATTTCGCCGCCTGGGCCGACGGCGTGCTGAAGGGTTGAAAGGGTTTGGCCCATCGCAAGGGCCGTGACAGCGGCACAAGGTGTTGATAGAGGCTGCGGTTCCGACCAATTCTGGTGATTTATGGCCGAACCACCCCTGAAAGGCGTCCGCGTCGTCGAACTCGCCCGCATCCTTGCCGGGCCCTGGGCCGGGCAGCTGCTTGCCGATCTCGGCGCCGATGTCATCAAGGTCGAAAGCCCCGATGGCGGCGACGACACCCGCAAATGGGGACCGCCCTTCGTCATGAGCCATGACGGCGAAAACTTGTCGGCTGCCTATTACCATTCCTGCAATCGCGGCAAGCGTTCGATCGCCGTCGACTTCTCGACACCGGAAGGTGCCGAGACAGTGCGCCGGCTGGTCGCCACCTCTGACGTGCTGATCGAGAACTTCAAGGTCGGCGGGCTCAGGAAATACGGGCTCGACTATGACAGCCTGCGCAAGACAAACCCGCGCCTCGTCTATTGCTCGATCACCGGCTTTGGCCAGGATGGGCCCTATGCGCCACGCGCCGGCTACGACTTCATCATTCAGGCCATGGCCGGCATGATGTCGATCACCGGTGAGGCCGGCCGCGAACCGCAAAAGGCCGGCGTCGCCATCTCCGATATCTTCACCGGCCTTTATTCCGTCATCGCCATCCAGGCAGCCCTGCGCCATGCTGAGCAAACCGGCGAAGGCCAGCACATCGACATGGCGCTGTTCGACACCCAGATCTCGGCGCTCGGCAACCAGAACCTCAACTATCTCGTCTCCGGCAAGTCGCCGGTGCAGATGGGCAACGCGCATATGAACATCGCCCCCTACGAGGTGGTGCCGGTCCGGGACGGCCACATCATCCTGGCGGTCGGCAATGACGGCCAGTTCGCCAAATTCTGTGCCGCCATCGGGTTGGACGAATTGCCGGCAAATCCGGATTTCGCCACCAATCCGGCGCGGGTCGCCAACCGGGTCAAGCTGCGCGAGCACATGATCGAGGCGCTGAAAAGCTGGGATCGAGACCCGCTGCTGGCCAAGCTGGAAGCGGCGAGCGTGCCGGCGAGCCCGATCAACACGATCGGCCAGATGTTCGCCGACCCGCAGACCATTGCGCGCGGCATGCGGCTCGACCTCGACGACGGCCACGGCAACCGCCTGCCTTCGGTGCGCGCGCCGATGGTGATGTCCGGCACACCGCTCGTCTATGAGCGCCCCTCGCCGCGCCTCGGCGAGCACACGCAAGAAATCCTTGCCGAACTGGAGAGGTCTGGGAAATGAAGACCGGCGGACAACTCATCGTCGACGCGCTCGAAGCCAACGGCACCGACCGCATCTATTGCGTGCCCGGCGAATCCTATCTCGCGGTGCTCGACGCGCTGCATGATTCCAAGATCCGCACCATCGTTTGCCGCCAGGAAGGCGGTGCGGCGATGATGGCCGACTGCCATGGCCGGTTGACTGGTAAGCCAGGCATCTGCTTTGTCACCCGCGGCCCCGGCGCCACCAATGCGTCGGCCGGCATCCACATCGCCATGCAGGATTCGATACCCGTCATCCTGTTCATCGGCCAGGTCGCCAGCCATGCCAAGGAGCGCGAGGCCTTCCAGGAGGTGGATTACAAGAGGTTCTTCGGCGATATCGCCAAATGGGTGGTCGAGATCGACGATGCCTCGCGCATCCCCGAATTCGTCACCCGCGCCTTCGCGGTGGCGACATCGGGCCGCCCCGGTCCCGTGGTCATCTCGCTGCCCGAGGACATGCTGACCAGCGTCGTCGAAGCGCCCATCGCCTTGCCGCACACGCCCGTTGAAACCCGGCCGGGGGAAGCCGAACTCGGTGCACTGGAAACACTGCTGGGCAAAGCCAAGCGTCCCTTCGTCATTCTCGGCGGAACGCGCTGGGACGCGGAGGCCGTGGCACGGATACGCGCGATCGCCGAAGCGTGGTCGCTGCCGGTCGGCTGCTCCTTCCGCCGCCAGATGCTGTTCGATCACCTGCATCCGAACTATGCCGGCGATGTCGGCATCGGCATCAACCCGAAACTGGCCACCGCCATCAAGCAAGCCGACCTCGTGCTGTTGATCGGCGGTCGCATGGGCGAGATGCCATCCTCCGACTACACGCTGCTGAAAAGCCCTTACCCCGACCAGACGCTGGTGCATGTCCATGCCGATGCCGGCGAACTCGGCCGCGTCTACCGGCCGACATTGGCGATCAACGCTTCGCCTTCTGCCTTCGTCGAAGCCTTTGCCAAGCGCAAGCCGGCTGCGGCGCCGAGCTGGGCCGATGAGACCGCCAAACTGCACGCCGCCTATCTCGACTGGTCGACACCGCCGGAGAGCGGCCCCGGCCCGGTCCAGATGGGGCCGATCATGAATTATCTGGAGAAGATGCTTCCCGACGACGCCATCCTCACCAATGGCGCCGGCAATTACGCGACCTGGGTGCATCGCTTCCACCGCTTCCGCCGCTTCGCCACTCAAGGTGCGCCGACATCGGGCTCGATGGGCTATGGCACGCCGGCCGCGGTCGCCGCCAAGGATCTGTTCCCGGACCGCACCGTCGTGGCCTTCGCCGGTGACGGCTGCTTCCTGATGAACGGGCAGGAATTCGCCACCGCGGTCCAGTACGACCTGCCGATCGTCGTCGTGGTCGTCAACAACGGCATCTACGGCACCATCCGCATGCATCAGGAGCGCGAATATCCCGGCCGGGTGGTCGCCACCGATCTCAACAACCCCGACTTCGCAGCCTTGGCCCGCGCCTATGGCGGCCATGGCGAGACGGTGGAGAGGACGGCGGATTTTGCAGCCGCCTTCGAGCGTGCCCGCGCCAGCGGCAAGCCGGCCATCGTCGAAATCCGGCTCGATCCGGAGGCGATCACACCGACCCGGACAATGACGCAGATCCGCGACAAGAGCTAAGGCGAAAGGCAGCCTGCTGCCTCTCGCCGACTACGCTACATCGCCTTTTCGATCTGCCCGCGGATCTCGCCGTCCGGGTTAGCCTTGGTGTGGACATTGACGTAATATTTGCCGGCCTCCAGATCGGCTGCCTGCGCATCGGTGAGCGTCGCCGACCCCTTGATCGGGCTCTTCAGCTTTTTGAATGGGATGACGGGGTCCGCATTCGCGCCCATCGCCGCCGGGCCATGAATGTGCGCGGCCGAAGCCGGCCCGCTGAGGCCGGAATACTTGACGTTCCAGCTGAGCTTTTTCTTGGTGGTGTCGAAGGTGAGGGTGGCGGTGCCCTTGCCCTTGGTGGTGACGGGCGGGCTCTGCTGGCTGCCGTCGAGCGTCGCCTTGTATTTCACCGTCTCGGCGAGAGCCGGGGACACGAACAGGAAAGCAGTCGAAACGGCCAGCGCCGAAAGCACTGGCAATAGGGAGTGTGTGCGCATGAAAAACCTCCGATGGGCTGTCGCATCCGTCGCGTCCCCCCGACGCGCGCATGCCGCAACTTGAACGGCTGGGCGGCGCAATGTATCCACGCACACGGTTTTGTGACCGCTCGCCACGAAAAAGGGGCGGTCGCCCGCCCCTTCTCAAACATGTGCAAGAGGCAGCTCGTGCCGCTTACTTGACCGCCTTGTCGGTGATCGCGGTCGTGTAGGCGCCGGTCGGCTCCTTGGTGATGATCTTCTGGTCGAGCAGCGCCTTGGCGGTGCGCTCGTAGGTCGCCGGATCGAGCTTGCCGTCGGCGTTATCGATCAGCTTGGCGACTTCGCTCATCATGCGCTTCTGGTGGTTCTCGTCCTGGCCGCCGCCGTCCATGACGATGCCTGCGGCTTCGTCATTGTTGTCGATGGCGTATTTCCAGCCCTTCATCGAGGCGCGCACGAAACGCACCATCTTGTCTTCGAAGGCAGGATCCTTGAGCTTGTCTTCCGAGGCGTAGAGCCCGTCCTCGAGCAGGTCGTTGCCCATCGCCGAATAATTGAAGACGGTCAGCTGTTCCGGCTTGTAGCCGGCATCGATCAGCTGCCAGTACTCGTTGTAGGTCATGACCGAGATGCAGTCCGCCTGCTTCTGGATCAGCGGCTGCACGTCGAAACTCTGCTTGAGAACGGTGACGCCGTCGGGGCCGCCATCGGTCTTGAGTCCGAGCTTGTTCATCCAGGCGTAGAACGGATATTCGTTGCCGAAGAACCAGACACCGAGCGTGTGGCCCTTGAAGTCGGCTTCGGTCTTGATCGGACCGTCCTTCGGGCAGACCAACTCCATGCCCGCCTTCTTGAACGGCTGGGCGATGTTGACCAGCGGCACGCCCTTTTCGCGGGCGGCGAGCGCACCGCCCATCCAGTCGACGATGACGTCGGCGCCACCGCCGGCGATCACCTGCTCGGGAGCGATGTCGGGACCGCCGGGCTTGATGTCGACGTCGAGACCCTCGGCCTCATAGAAACCCTTGGCCTTGGCGACATAGTAGCCGGCAAACTGGGCCTGCGTGACCCATTTCAGCTGCAACGTCACCTTGTCGGCGGCCATTGCCTGGAACGCGGCGAGCGACATCGCGCCGGCCAGAACAGGAATAATCAGTCTTTTCATTTTTTTACCCTCTGAAGTTAGTGCCCTAAACCCACCGCCCCTATCCACCACGGACAGAGGGATGCCAAAACGTGACGGCTCTTTCGACAAGAGCGACCACGCCATAAAAGACCGAACCCGCAAGTGCTGCAACTGCGATTTCGGCCCAGACCATGTCGATGTTCATCCGCCCGACCTCGGTCGAGATGCGGAAGCCCATGCCGACGACGGGCGTGCCGAAGAACTCGGCGACGATGGCGCCGATCAGCGCCAGCGTCGAGTTGATCTTCAGCGCGTTGAAGATGAAAGGTGCTGCGGCCGGCAGCCTTAACTTGATGAGCGTCGGCCAATAGCCCGACGCATAGGTGCGCATCAGGTCGCGCTCCATATGGCCGGAAGCGGCAAGGCCGGCGACCGTGTTCACCAGCATCGGGAAGAAGGTCATGATGATGACGACAGCCGCCTTGGACTGCCAGTCGAAGCCGAACCACATCACCATGATGGGCGCCACGCCGATGATCGGCAGCGCCGACACCATGTTGCCGATCGGCAGCAGCCCGCGCCGCAGGAACGGCACCCGGTCGGCCAGGATCGCGGTGATGAAGCCGGCGCCGCTGCCGACGACGTAGCCGAAGATTACCGCCTTGAAGATGGTCTGCCGGACATCGGCGCCGAGTGTCGGCAGCGAGCCCGCGATGCGCGCGCCGATGGCGCTCGGCGGCGGCAACAGGATGAAGGGAATGCCGGCGCCACGCGTTACCGCTTCCCAGATGATCAGGATCCAGGCACCGAAGATGGCCGGAATGATCAGGCGGAGCGCGGTGCGGGCCCAATTTGCCATCGGGCGAAGCCCCGACAGCACCGCCACGCAACGCCAGCCAAGCAGCCAGGCCGCCGTGAGCAGCAGAAAGTACGGTGCCAGTGCCGAGCCTTCAAAACCTGCAATGCCTGAGATCAGCAACCAGGCAACGAGATGGGCACAGGCAAACAGGACGACGGCTTCCGCAAGCGACGGAATCCTGATCATCGAGATCAGCGCCGCCACTATGGCCAAGCCAAGCATCAAGCTCTTCGTTCCGAGGTAGGGGTAATTGATGCTTGCGGTCGGGTCCGCAAGCGCTGCCGCTTCCGGCTTCGACATCGCGCCGAGCGCCACTGCGATCACGCACAGCACGATCGCCAGCACCGCTTGCCAGGATGGCTTCAGCCAGTTCATGCCGGCCTCCCGCCCATGGCGCGGTCGACGAGGCGCCCGGCAATGCCGACCACCATGACCAGAAGTGCCGCCACGATCGAACCGGCAACCAGCGCCGACCAGATGTCGATCGACTGGCTGTAATAGGCGCCGGCGAGCAGCTTGGCGCCGATGCCCGCGACCGCACCGGTCGGCAGTTCGCCGACGATGGCGCCGACCAGGCTTGCCGCCACCGCCACCTTCATCGAGGTAAACAGGAACGGCACCGATGCCGGCACGCGCAGTTTCCAGAAGGTCTGCGAGGCGCTGGCATTGTAGGTGTGCATGAGGTCGAGATGCATGATCTCGGGCGAGCGCAGACCCTTCACCATGCCCACCGTCACCGGGAAGAAGGACAGATAGGTCGAGATCATCGCCTTCGGGATCAGTCCGGTGATGCCGACCGCCGCCAGAACGACGATGATCATCGGCGCCACCGCCAGGATCGGAATCGTTTGCGAGGCGATGATCCACGGCATCAGACTGCGGTCGAGCGTCGCCACATGCACGATGCCGACGGCGATGATGATGCCGAGCGCGGTGCCGAAGGCAAAGCCGAGCAGCGTCGAGGACAGCGTCACCCAGGCATTGTAGACGAGGCTGCGGTTCGAAGTGATGGGCCGCAGAAAAGTGTTTTCGAAGAAATTCACCGCCACCTGATGCGGCGCCGGCAGCGTCGGTTTCGGCTGCGCCAGCGTCTTGCCGATGAATTCTACGGTGCCGGGGGTTTCGTTGGCACGGCTATCGAGATCGCGCTGGAACGGCGCGTTGAGGATGACGGCAAAGACGTACCAGAGCACGACCACGCCCAAGAGGATCGAGGTCACGGGGATGAGCTTGTCGCGGAAGGTGTCCATCTAGCGCTCCCCTTCTCCTCTCCCCGCCGGGGAGAGGGTGGCCGGAGCGAAGCGAAGGCCGAGCGCCTTTCTCTTCGTCATCCTAGGGCGAAGCAAGGAGCGAAGCGACGCGGCGCAGACTCTAGGATCCATGCCGCGACATTAGCCGAAGAGTGCAAACGGCTCAGAATACTCGCCAAACAGAGCGAGGCGCAGGTGGCCATATTCCGCACCGCCGCCGAGCGGAGAGGTAGCGGCATGGATCCTAGGGTCTGCGCCGCGGGGGGGGGGGGC
>NZ_JAIUIU010000011.1:0-196128 GCF_020165775.1 Mesorhizobium sp. B263B2A | reverse complement strand
CCTCTCCCTCCGGAGGGGGGAGAGGTGGCGCCGCGAAGCGGCGACGGAGTGGGGGAATCCGCCCGTGAAACCCGCAGCCGCCGCAAGATGGGCACCACTCAACGCGCGCGAAAGCTGAGGCAAGGCGGCAATCAGGCTGAAGCATTGCTCTGGCTCCAACTGAAAGCCCGTAAGCTTGCGGGCTATCGTTTCACCCGCCAATTCTCCATCGGCCCTTTCTTCGCAGACTTCGCTTGCCGCGAAAAATGGCTCGTCGTCGAGATCGACGGCTCACAACACGCCGGCAGTTCCTCTGACCGCCGCCGCGACGATTTCATGCGCGCCGAAGGCTATTCGATCTTGCGTGTCTGGAGCCACGACGTCCTGAAACATCGTACTCCCGTCTGTGAAACCATTCTTGCCGCGCTTGATGGCAGGCTGGCGGAAAACGTCGCCGTATCCGACCTACGCTTTGTCCTCACGCCGCGCTCACTCGATTCAATCTCTCTAAAAACGGACCTATCTTCATGAAATCCCATGTAAAAGCGGTTGTCATCGGCGGCGGCGTCGTCGGCTGCTCGGTTCTTTACCATCTGGCCAAGGCCGGCTGGACCGACATCATGCTGATCGAGCGCTCGGAGCTCACTTCCGGCTCGTCCTGGCACGCGGCAGGCGGCTTCCACACGCTGAACGGCGACCCCAACGTCGCCAAGCTGCAGGCCTACACCGTGCAGCTCTACAAGGAGATCGAGGAAATCTCGGGCCAGTCCTGCTCGCTGCATCTGACCGGCGGCGTGATGATGGCCGACACGCCCGAGCGCATGGATTTCCTGCGCCTGGCCCACGCCAAGGGCCGCTATCTCGGCATGGACACCGAGCTGATCACCCCTTCCGAAGCCAAGGCGATGTTCCCGCTGATGGACGAGACCAACTTCGTCGGCGCCATGTGGGATCCGGTCGAAGGCCATCTCGATCCCTCGGGCACGACGATCGCCTATTCCAAGGCGGCCAAGAAGCTCGGCGCGGAGATCGTGCTGCGCAACCGCGTCGTCGACCTGACGCAGCAGCCCGACGGCACCTGGAACGTCGTCACCGAACAGGGCACGGTCCACTCCGAGCATGTCGTCAACTGCGGCGGCCTGTGGGCGCGCGAGATCGGCCGCATGGTCGGCGTCGAACTGCCGGTGCTGGCCATGGAGCACATGTACCTGCTCACCGAGCCGATGCCCGAGGTCGAGGAATTCAACAAGTCGACCGGCCGCGAAATGATCGGCGTACTCGACTTCAAGGGCGAGATCTACACCCGCCAGGAGCGCAACGGCATCCTGCTCGGCACATATGAAAAAGCCTGCAAGCCGTGGTCTCCGGTCAACACGCCCTGGGATTTCGGCCATGAACTGCTGCCGCCCGATCTCGACCGCATCGCGCCGTCGCTGGAAATCGGCTTCAAGCATTTCCCCGGCATCGAGAAGGCCGGCATCAAGCAGATCATCAACGGCCCCTTCACCTTCGCGCTCGACGGCAACCCACTGGTCGGCCCGGTGCAGGGCCTGACCAATTTCTGGTGCGCCTGCGCCGTCATGGCCGGCTTCAGCCAGGGTGGCGGCGTCGGTCTCGCTCTGTCGAACTGGATGGTCCATGGCGATCCCGGCTTCGATGTCTGGGGCATGGATGTCGCCCGCTTCGGCGAGTGGGCCGGCCTGCGCTACACCAACGCCAAGGTGCGCGAAAACTATTCTCGCCGCTTCTCCATCCGCTTCCCCAATGAGGAATTGCCGGCGGCGCGCCCGGCGCAGACGACGCCGCTCTACGACACGATGCTGGCCAACAACGCCGTCATGGGCGATAGCTGGGGTCTGGAAACGCCGCTCTGGTTCGCACCGAAAGGCAAGGAGCCCAAGGATATCGTTTCCTTCCACCGCTCCAACGATTTCGGTCCGATCGGCGAGGAAGTGCGCGCCACGCGTGAGCGCGTCGGCGTCACCGAGATCGCCAATTTCGCTAAATACGAAGTTTCGGGCCCGGGCGCGGAAGAATTCCTCAACCGGCTGATGACCAACCGCATGCCGAAAACCGGCCGCATCGTGCTCACCCCGATGATCAACGAATTCGGCAAGCTGATCGGCGACTTCACCATCGCCAAGGCGGGAGACGACCGCTTCATGATCTGGGGCTCGTCGGCAGCGCAGAAGTACCATATGCGCTGGTTCGAAAAGCACCTGCCGAAGGACGGGTCCGTACGCATCCACCGCTTCGACCAGACGCTGGTGGGTCTATCGATCGCCGGCCCAAAATCGCGTGACCTCTTGCAGAAGCTTGTCGATGTCGACATCTCGACCAAAGCCTTCCGCTTCATGGATTTTCGCGAGATGGCGGTCGGCGGCGCGCCCTGCATGGTCAACCGCATCACCTACACCGGCGATCTCGGCTACGAAATCTGGATGGCGCCGGCCTATGAGCGGCTGGTCTACAAGGCGATCAAGGACGCCGGCGAGGAATTTGGCCTGGTCGATTTCGGCATGCGCGCCCTGCTTTCCATGCGCCTCGAAAAGAACTTCCCGACCTGGTTCCGCGAACTGCGCCCGATCTACGGGCCGTTCGAAGGTTCGATGGACCGCTTCATCAAGCTGGAGAAGAACGACTTCATCGGCCGCGAGGCCGCCGCCAAGGAACAGGCGGAAGGACCGAAGCTGCGCCGTGTCTCCTTCATCGTCGATGCCGCCGATGCCGACGTGATGGGCGACGAGCCGATCTGGGCCAAGGTCAGCAAGGATTTTGGCACGGTGGAAAAGCCGCACGGCTACGGCGCGCCGCGCTTCGACGACAAGGGCAAGGAAGTGCGTGGCTCCAAGGCCGCGGAAGGCGCCTCCGCCGTGCGCGGCATTGTCGACGGCGACTGGCGCGTGGTCGGCTGGGTGACGTCGGGCGGCTATGCCCACTATGTCCGGATGTCGATGGCGCAAGGCTATGTGCCGGCAGCCCTTGCCGAGGACGAAAGCGCCGGGCTGTTCGAGATCGAGATCCTCGGACACCGCCGGCCGGCACGCATCAATGTCGAGGCGCCGTTCGACCCGAGCGGCGAGAAGATGCGGAGCTGAGGTCCGACCATGGACAGCGCGGGGCCAAAAGGCGGCTTCGGCCGCCACCGTAAGATCATGCCCTTCGAGCCGGGCTCGATCGAGGCCCTGCGCGACGCCTCCCGCCAGAAGGCGGCTTCACTCAACCAGCATCTGCTGGGCTATGGCCCCCAGGCAGAGGCTGAATGGGCAGCGGCAGGCATTGCCGCGCCAGACCTGCCGGCGATGCGCCAATACCGGCTGGAATGCATCCGCGCCGAGTTGAAGCGCCGTGGCTATGCCGGCGCCCTGCTCTACGATCCGGTCAACATCCGCTATGCGACCGACTCGACCAACATGCAGCTATGGGTCGCGCACAACCCGACGCGGCATTGTTTCGTTGCCACCCAAGGTCCGGTGGTGCTGTTCGACTATTTTTCCTGCGAGCATCTGTCCGACCATTCCGGTGTCGTCGACGAGGTGCGGCCGGCGGTGTCGTGGATCTATCTCTACAGCGGCGAACTGACCGAGCAAAAGGTGCGCCGCTGGGCCGCCGGTATCGCCGACCTGGTCAGGGAACATGGCGGCGGCAACAACCGCATCGCGGTCGATCACATGAATCCGGAAGGCGTCAAGGAACTCGCTCGCCTCGGTATTTCGATCGGCAATGGCGAAGCGGTGATGGAAAACGCGCGGCTGATCAAATCGCCTGACGAAATCCTCGCCATGCGCCGCGCCATCGTTGCCTGCGAGGCCGCGATGGGCGAGATGGAACAGGCATTGACACCCGGTATCTCCGAGAACGAACTGTGGGCGGAACTGCATCGCGGCAACATTGCGCGCGGTGGCGAATGGATCGAGACACGGCTGCTGGCTTCAGGCCCGCGCACCAATCCCTGGTTCCAGGAATGCTCCTCGCGCAAGATCGAGGCGGGCGACCTCGTCGCCTTCGATACCGACCTGATCGGCCCCTACGGCTTCTGCGCCGACCTGTCGCGCACCTGGCTGTGCGGCGATGCAGAACCTTCGAACGAGCAGCGCGATCTGTTCCGCATCGCCGCCGATCAGATCCAGCACAACACGCAACTGATGCAGCCCGGCATCTCGTTCCGCGATCTTGTCGACCGCTCGGCGGTGCCGCCGGGAGACTGCTTCCCGACCCGCTATGGCGTGCTCTATCACGGCGTCGGCCTTGCCGACGAATACCCGACCTTGCCGCATGCCAGCGACTGGACTCCGGACACGCCGGATGGCGTTCTGGAGCCAGGCATGGTGCTCTGTGTCGAAAGCTATATCGGCAGGCTCGGCGGCCGCGAGGGCGTCAAGATCGAAGAGCAGATCCTGATCACCGAGACCGGGAACGAGCAGCTTTCAACCTACCCGTTGGATGCGAGGCTGCTCGGCTAACCCTACAAGGGCCTCACGCATTGCTTTGATCGTTTTTTCCGGTGTTGTCCTGGCGGTGATAAAGGGCAGGCCCTTGCGCCGTGCCGTCCAGCCGACGATCACGACCTTGCGCGCCGCCGGCTCGAAACGCTGCGCCAGCGCCCAGCTTTCACAGTCGATCGCCGCGATATCCGCCCTGCCCTCGGCCACAGTGACGATCGAGCCGCGATGGGCGCCGCTTTCGCTGCGCGACGAGAAGATGTCGAGGCTTTCGCCAGCTGCTTCCAGATCACGCGTCAGCGCGATGATGCCCGACATGGAATCGAGACTGTTGAAGGTGAAGCGCTTGCCGCGGATCAGATCGAGCGGCAGCAAGGCCTTGCCATCCGCCGGCGATCGCACTTCCGGCCCTTCACCTGTCCGCATCACCAGCGCGCTGGAATAAAGCTCGCCCTGCCCGCCCTCATAGGCGTCGTAGCTCGGCTGGCCGACCACCTGCACATGACGGGACAGGCCAAGCTCCATCGGACCCCAGCAGGTTTGCGCGAAGAGGAGCGCCGGATGCAGCCATAATTTATGGAAATCAAGCTCGTCCGCAGGCAATGTCGCCGGATCCGGCGCGATCAGTTTTCCCTCGGCGTCGCGGATGCCGCCCAGTACCGTCGGCAACTCGCCATTGCGACGAACGATCGTCGACGGCGCGTCGATGCCCCTCTGCCGGAAGACATCGCGCAACCCTGCCCACTGCGCGTCGACTTCGCCACGCACTTCCGGCCAGTCATACATCGGCAAGGCCGCAACCAATTCACTCATGCCGGTATCCGACCACTATGTCTGGGGCAGAAGGCAACTGACCATAGCCAGTCTAGCAGGCAGCCCAGGGCTGCCGCAAAAGAATTCATTCCTTGGGCGGCTCGGCGGGCACCGGCGCGGTGCCGAGCCCATTGATGTTGCGCGCCCGGATACGCGGCTTGAATGCCCTGCCCGGCTCCGGCGCGCGCCGCAGCACCGGGTGCACGATCGGCTCCTTGGCCTTGAAGGCATAGGCTTTGATCAGCGCAAAATAATTGGCGTAGGCATAGCCATTGTTCATCCGCAGCCATTCGTCACGACGCTCGCGGAACAGCTGAGGCAGTCTGTACCAGGCCACCGTCGGGGTCTTGTGGTGGACGAAGTGCAGATTGTTGTTGAGGAACAGGAACGACAATGGCGAGCGCTCGATGATGACCGTGCGGCCTTCCGGATGCTCGGACCATTGATGCTCGGCGAAAGTGCGGATCGCGATCAGCGACTGGCCGAGCCAGACCGGCGCCAGAATGTAGAGCCACAGCGGAATACCGAAGCCGAACTGCACGATCGGCGCCACGATGGCGAGGCCGACCGCATGCAGCAGCCAGGCTTTACGGATCGCCTTGTCGCCGGCAATCATACGCTTGGCGTCGTCGATGAAGAAGCCGATGCAGGACAGCCAGGGACCGAGGAAGAAACGGCCGACCATCGTGTTGTTGATCTTGAGCAGGAACTTCATCGTCGGCGGCAAATCGTCATGATGCCACAGCGCCTGATAGTAGCTTTCCGGATCGTCGAGTGGATCGGTTAGCCGCTCATCGGCGTGGTGGCGCAAGTGAAGCGTCTTGAAGCGGCGGAACGGCCAGACCAGACCGATCGGCAGGAAGACGAAGGCCTCGTTGATCGATGCGCTGCGCGACGGATGGCCATGCAGGACTTCGTGCATGATCGACGACTGCAGTGCCAGGATGAAGCCAAGGACGGCGAGTGCCAGGATGGGATAAGACGGCCAGAGCAGGAAACCGATGGCAAGCCATGTCCCGTAACAGAAGAAAGCGAGGACCACGGTTGGCCATTCGATGGCCGGTGCGTTGCGTCGCTTGATGCTCTTGCCTGTCATGCTATCGACCACTGCCCCTCAGTCGCCGGAACCCCCAATGGTTCCTGACAGCATAGTGTCAGGAGAAGCGATTCCACTCAACGAGACAAAGTGTACAAAATGTTGCCATTGCGCATTTTTGACCGCATATGTTATACATTGTAAACAGCATTACGGATTCATTTACGCCTGAGACGCCGGTTCGGCCGCTTTGGCGCAAATTTTTCCTCCTGATTCGCGGAGTGCAGCGATGGACAAACGGGACCTGTCAGCAATCTTTCGGGAGCGTCTGAAGCTGCTCCTGACACGCTCCGACCTCAACCAGTCGGCTTTCGCGACCGCTGTCGGCATCGATCGCTCGGCATTGTCGCAGCTGATGTCGGGCGCCTCGACGCGCCTGCCGCGGGCCGAGACGCTGCTCAACATCGCCGCCGAATTCAAGGTGTCGCTCGACTGGCTGCTGGGCTTAAGCCAGGACGAAGGCGTCACCGGTGAAATCCGCGAAAGCCTGGAGATCGAGGAGGCACCCGACGGTTTCGACCGAACGCTGCTCGCCAAATGGTTCGCCGAGGCCGCGGGCACCAAGATCCGCTATGTGCCGGCCGGCATTCCCGACCTCCTGCGCACGCGTGCGCTGGTCGACTATGAGGCCAATATCACCAACAGGAGCCGTCTGGCGCAGGCCAGCGAGACGCAATACCGCATCGAATACAACCGGCGCCCGGAAACCGACATGGAAGTCTGCATGCCGCGCCACACGCTGGAGATTTTCGCGCGCGGCCTAGGCGTCTGGGACCGCTTTCCGGAGGCTGACCGCCGGCAGCAGCTCGCCCATATGGCGACGCTGCTTGACGATCTCTACCCGACCTTCCGCCTGTTTCTCTATGACGGCCGCATGCGCTATTCGATCCCGCTCACCATCTTCGGTCCTTATCGCGCCGCCATCTATGTCGGCGACATGTATGTGGTGCTGAACGCCACACAGCCGGTCCAGGCGCTGACCCGGCACTTCGACAATCTGATCCGAGCCGCCGACATCAACCCGCATGAGGCAGCAAGCTTCGCGCGCAATCTGGCCGGCATGGCGTTCCCGTCAGGCATTGTCTGATCACAGCCACGCCGTGAGCGGGCCCATCGCCACCAGCAATTGCTACCGGCGGGCTCACCGCTATTTCATTGACTAGACATAAAGACTTCTTTATATCCTTATTCGAATTCGAAACACGAAAGCCAATCCAATGACGACGACCAACCCGATCGATGCGCTGCTGGCTGAAAAAGGCGTGCTGCTGGCCGATGGCGCCACCGGCACCAATTTGTTCGCCATGGGTCTGGAAGCCGGCGAGGCGCCGGAGCTGCTGAACGAGACGGCGCCCGACACCATCACCAGCCTGCACCAGAACTTCGTCGATGCCGGCGCCGACATCATCCTCACCAACTCCTTCGGCGGCACCCGTCACCGGCTGAAGCTGCATCATGCGCAGGACCGCGTGCATGCGCTGAACAAGCGCGCCGCCGAGATCGCCCGTGCTGTCGCCGACAAGGCCGGCCGCAAGGTGATCGTCGCCGGCTCCGTCGGCCCGACCGGCGAATTGCTGATGCCGCTTGGCGCCATGACCTATGACGAAGCGGTGGACGCCTTCGCCGAGCAGATCGAGGGTCTCAAGGAAGGCGGCGCCGAAGTCGCCTGGATCGAAACCATGTCGGCGCCCGACGAGATCCGCGCCGCCGCCGAAGCGGCGATCCGTGTCGGCCTGCCCTACACCTACACCGGCTCGTTCGACACCGCCGGCCGCACCATGATGGGCCTGCTGCCGAAAGACATCCACGGCGTCACCGACGGCTTGTCGCAATCGCCGCTCGGCGTTGGCGCCAATTGCGGCGTCGGCGCCTCCGATATCCTCGCCTCGCTGCTCGATATGACCGACGCGAAGCCGGAGGCGACGGTGATCGTCAAGGGCAATTGCGGCATTCCCGAATTCCGTGGCGCCGAGATCCACTATTCCGGCACGCCGGAGCTGATGGCCGATTATGTCCGTCTCGCCGTCGATGCCGGCGCCAAAATTGTCGGCGGCTGCTGCGGCACCTCGTTCCAGCACCTTGCCGCGATGCGCAAGGCGCTCGATGCGCATACCAAGGCGGATCGTCCGACAGTTGAGAAAATTGTCGAGCGCATCGGCCCGATGCGCAACAAGGTGGCGACGGAAAACACCGCCGAGACCAGCGAAGCCCGCCGCGAGCGTCGCCGCAGTCGCGCCTGACTTTGTCGGGTTCGATTATTCGCTGTTGTCGGCGTAGCTCGACTGCGCCGACTTGAAATCAACCACATTGTCGCCGTGCATCGTCATCAGCGCGCCGGATGCAGCCGGGTCGGTGATCTGCTCCAGCATGACGCGGAAGCGGTCGTTGGTCAGCGCCGACATGGCGGTGTTGCGCGCCTGCGCGACATCATCGCTGATGCGTCTGGATTCGGATGATGGGGCTGATGAAACCGCCGAAGCGTCCCGTGCCGGCGGTGTCGAGTTGGCGATAGTCCTGATCTGCAATTCCGGCTCCCTCAAGCCCCGTAGACATGGCCGATGTAACGTGAGGGGTGTTGCGATCCGGTACCGGAAATCGAGTGCAATTTAACGATCCGGCAGATAGTGCCAACCCAACGGCATCACCCTTCTCGAAGGCAGCTAAATCAATGGCGGAAAAAGCGTCCGCAGGAAGCCATTGAACCAGGCGGCTTGCTCTGCATCGTGCAGGCTCATGAGATGGTCCTGCTCCTCGCGCGTCTGTGCGCCCGGCTTGTCATAGTTCGCGCCAGGACGGTTCTGCACGCGCCCAAAACCGGTCGGTGTGACTTCCGCATGGAATTGCAGACCGTAGACCTTGTCGCCGATACGGAAAGCCTGATTGGGAAACAGGTCGCTCGAGGCAAGGTGCTGTGCGCCCTTCGGCAATTCGAAGCCATGCCAGTGTGACTGTGTCACATGGATCGGCGCGGGCAGGAAATCTTCGGCTCCCGCGGTCGGATAAAGTGGATAGCAGCCAAATTCATGCACCCCGCTTGTCGGCGGACCGACTTGGGCACCGCGATGCCAGGCTATCTCCTGCGCGCCCTGGCAGATGCCGAGCAAGGGGATATCGGCATTCATGCAGAAGTCGATAAATCGGTACTCATCCAGCAAGAACGGATGCAGCGACGTGTCGTAGACATTGTACATGCCGCCGTAGACGACGCCGCCTGCGACACCTTCATCGGCATCCAACGTCTCTCCTGCATAGGCTCGACGCAACACAGGCTCGTAACCGTTTTGTGAGAGATAGGCGAACACACGATCGTCAGCGGGTTCGTCGCTGTGCCGCACCAGAACAACGCGTTTCTTCATGGTTCTGCCTCCCCCGCCAGAATGGTTGGCGCAAGACCGTGGCGCAACCGAAAAAGGCCGGCAAGGGAATGAACCCCTCGCCGGCCTGCCTCACCCGCCCGTAGCCGGTTCCCCGTATCAGAACGACCCCCGTCTGAAAGGAACCGGCTGTATTGCCACTACCGGTTACCGCCCAGCGCCGAGGCAAGGCGCACAAGCGAAAGGAACTCGGACCTGTACCCAAACGGGTCGGCTCCTCGGGCGGTGGTGGCAATCTCCATGATCTTGTCGTAGCCGAACTTCGCGGTCGCATCCTCGTCGCGCAGTTTTTGGCCGAAGGCCGCGACGGCGACGGAGAAGCGCTGGTCGGTGCTGGCCTGGTCGAAGGACGCGACCTCGTTGGCCGAGGTCACCGGCGTGGTGATCAGCTTCGAGACGTCTTCGTTCGGCAGCTTGTAGCGGATCTTGACGAAGGCATACTCGTCCGCATTGGCGACGCCGCCATTGTTCACCCCCGCCTGCCCGTAGCGCAGCGGATCGATCTGCTCGCCGCCGCTGCCCTTGGGCGTGATCTCGTAGATCGCGGTGACCGAATGGCCAGAGCCGATATCGCCGGCATCGACACGGTCATTGTTGAAATCCTCGCGATTCAGCGCCCGGGTCTCGTAGCCGATCAGCCGGTATTCCGAAACCTTGTCGGGATTGAACTCGACCTGGATCTTCACGTCCTTGGCGATGGTGAACAGCGTCGAGGAGGCATCCTCGACCAGCACCTTTTCGGCCTCGGCCAGCGTATCGATATAGGCGGCCGTACCGTTGCCGTTCTGAGCGATGGTCTGCATCATCTCATCGTTCAGATTGCCGCGGCCAAAGCCGAACACCGACAGGAAAACCCCGGTCTTGCGCTCCTGCTCGATCAGCCGCTTCAGGTCGTCATCATCGGTCTGACCGACATTGAAGTCGCCGTCGGTGGCAAGCATCACGCGGTTGACGCCATCCTTGATGAAGGACTGCTGGGCAAGCTTGTAGGCTTCCTTGATGCCGGCCTCGCCGGCGGTCGAGCCGCCCGGCTGCAAATTGTCGATGGCATTGAGGATCTTGTCCTTCTCGGCAATTTTCGTCGGCATCAGCACGGTGCCGGCATCACCCGCATAGGTGACGATCGAGATGGTGTCGTCGGCCTTCAGCTTGCTGACCAGCAGCCGGAACGCAGACTTGAGCAGCGGCAGCTTGTCCGGTTCGTCCATCGAGCCCGAGACGTCGATCAGGAACACCAAATTGGCCTTCGGCTGCTCGGCCGGCTTGACGTCAAAGCCCTTGATGGCGACGTGCATCAGCTTGGTGTGCGTGTTCCACGGCGTCGGCATGACACTGACGGTCGAGTTGAACGGCGTCGTGGCGGAGTCCGGGCCCTTCCAGTCATAGGGGAAGTAGTTGATCATCTCCTCGACGCGCACCGTGTCGGCCTGCGGCACGAAGCCTTCCTTCAGCGAACGGCGCACGAAGGAATAGGAGGCGGTGTCGACATCGATCGAGAAGGTCGAGACCGGATCCTCCAGTGCCGCATGCACCGGATTGGTCTTGAAATCCTGGACGCGGTCGCGGTTTTCCTCATGCGGCGCGATCTGATCGGCCGGTGCGGTGGCAGGTTGTTGCGGCGTCATCAGCTTGGACTCGGCGGCAGGCATGCGGGCGATCCGTGACGTGGTGCCATCTGCCTGTGGAGGTGGCGTCAAGGACATGATTACTCTTTGGCCGCCGCTCCGCGCCGGTGCCGGTTCAGCCGGCGCAACCTGTCCCTGGGCATTCTGCTGCGCCAAACCTCCAGCAACAGTGGGTTCGGATTTCGGCGGCGATGCCGGTGCCACAAGGGCATCCGTCGCATCGCGGCTTTCCACATCCGCGTCCGCCTTCTTGTCTTTCTCCGGCGAGCTCGTTGCGAGCGGCCCGTTGACCGCCTGATCTCCCGGCGCCTGCTTGGCCAACGGCTTCACGGTCGCCGGCTTGTCGGCCAGCGTCTCGGTGATCTTCTCGTCGCCGCCGAATTCAGGCGGCTGTTCCCTCAGGAGATGGAAGGTGGCGTATCCGGCGATCGGCAGGGCGACGAGCCCGGCAAGGGCCGGCGTGGCAATGAGTTTCTTTTGCATGATCTCGCTCCAGAGCTTTTGTGCTCGCTCTGTGAGACGAAGACCGCCAGCCGATCCTTGGGTGACGGTGGAAATATTTTCCTGATCATAGGCACGCATGGCGGCTTCGAAGGCACGTGCCTTCGCGTTCTCGCTGGGCGCCGGTACTGCTGCATCGCGCAGTCTTTTGAGTTCGTTGTCGTCGACCATGGTCACACTTCCCCGGCCGAACGCATCAGCGTCTTCAGCCGTTTCTTCGCTTCATGGATGTGCCAGGAAACCGTCGTCTCCGAGATCGCCATCGCCTCCGCGGCGGCCGCGTGGTTCAATCCCTCGCCATAGACCAGCAGCACCGCGTCGCGCTGCTTGTCCGGCAGTTGCCGCACCGCTGCCCACAGAGCCTCGGCGGGATCCTCGCTCTCGGCCAAGGCCTCGCCGGAAATCAACGCATGAATGCCGTAGGCCTCGGTCTTGACCGTCTCGCGCGCGCTCTTGCGCATCATGTCGCGCGCGGCGTTCATCGTCACGGAATAGAGCCATGTCGTGAAGGCGCCGCCGCCGCGATAGTCGCGGATCGCCTTGCCGAGCCGCACGCAGACTTCCTGGGCGATGTCTTCAGCATCCGCCTTCTTGCCGCACCAACGATAGGCGGCCCGATAGACGAAGTCGTAGTGACGCTCCAGCAATGTGCCGAAAGCCCCCCTGTCTCCGCCCTTCGCCCGCCCGATCAATTCGGCGTCGGAGGCTTCGCTCTCATCCAGCATCATCGCCATCATTTGCCTGTTGGACGAAGGCTAATGGCTGATCCTTGGGGTGATGCAAAGATTTTTTTGGCCGCGGTCCTAGCCCAGCGTTTCCGCAAACAGGGTTGTCAGCCGTTTCCAATGCCGCTCCGCGCCGGCAGCATCAAAGACGCTGTGGTCCGGCACGCACCAGCCATGCGCCATGCCGACATAGTTCTCGATCGTATGATCGACTTCCGCTGCTCTGAGCGCCTCCTCCAGCCGCCCCGACTGTTCCGGCGGGAAACTCCTGTCGATACCGGCCGTGCCGACATAGACACGCGCCTTGATCGAGGCCGCCTTGCGATGCGGGCTGTCGGCGGCGTCGCTGGCCAGATTGCCGCCATGGAAGCTCGCTGTCACGGCGATGCGATCGGGGTAGCTCGCGGCCGCGTTCAGCGCCCGCGCGCCGCCCATGCAGTAGCCGATTGTCCCGACCGGCCCGGTGACGCCTTCCGCGGCGAGCGCATCGAGGAAGGCGCCGCTGTCGCGGATCGTCATCTCCTGCGTCGTGCCGCTGATCAGCGCCGTCAGCGCCGTCTTGGTATGCTCCACGGAAAAAGCGGTCTTGGCATCGAAGGGTCCGTAGGGTGCATTGCGATAGAACAGGTCGGGCACCAGCACCGCATAATCTTCGTTCGCCAGCCGCTCGGCCATGCCGTCGAGCGCTAGCCGTGGCCCGAACGCGTCCATATAGAGCACGACGCCGGCCTTGGCCCGAGAAGCGTCCGCCGGGCGGAACAGCGCTGCCTTGGCAATGCCATCCCCGGTTTTGATCTTAAGGTCCTGCTTCGTCATCGCCTGCTCCGCTCAGTGTCGAGCGATACATATCGGCGCCGGGCGGATGGGCAAGGCGCAACCAAGCCGGAGCGTTCAAGATTTCGTGCGGCATGCCGCCTGGATCTACAGGCGTGCAAACGCAGCCATGTGGAAGGCCTGGACTTCGGGAGGATAGCGATAGGACGTGCCATAGGGGCAGGCATTGCGGTCCAGGCAACCGCCGCCGCGGCACGGCCCGCCATTCGCTCCCCGCACATGCGCCAGGCAGGCCTGGTGGGCGAACCCTTCCGCGGAATAAGCGTCGACCGGACAGGATTTCAGGCACGGTTTCTCGACACAGCTGTCGCAAAGATGGATCGCGTCGTTGTGCTCCGGAAGCGCGATCTCGTCCTCGAACAGCAAAGCGCCGCGATAGGCATGCCAAAGCCCGTATTGCGGGTGCATGAGGATGCCGAGCGGCGACGGCTTCAGCCCCTCCGCCCGCATTGCCCATTGCTGGAATGGCAAATAAGGCTTGTCCGAGGGCGAAACAGCCCGAGCACCGAATGCCTCCGCCACCGCGCCGATCACCTGGCGCGACCAGGTGTCGAGCGGATTGGCGATTTGCCGTGGCTGCTGCTCGCACCAGCGCAGGAAATGCGGCCAAGGGGCCGCCCCCGCCTGCCCCACCAGCAGTACGGACTTTGCCGGCGCGCCCGAGACGCCATCGGGTGCCTCGTCGCTGTTCGCAAAGGCAAAGCCACCACGCAGGATGAGGCCATTGGCGCCAAGCGCGGCCGTGATCTCCTCGATCATGCCGCGCACAAGATCATTCCTTTTTGACCGGATCGGAGAACGCGCTCCGCCAGACTTCCTTGTGGATGATGTTGGCGACTTTAGCCCCGCCTGACTCGGGCTCCTTTCAGGTGAAGGCGTCGGGCATCGACCCCTTCTTCTTGGCGATGAAGTCCCTCAGAGCCTCGTCGATACTCGGATCGAGATGCGGCGCCTCGTAGCTTTCCAGCCAGCGGCGCGCGAGTTCGTTGGCGCGCTGCGGCGCGGTCTTCTCCCCCTCGGCCAGCCACTGCTCATAGGAATTGTTGTCGGCGATGTTGGAGCGGTAGAAGGCGGTCTGGAAATTCGCCTGCGTGTGGTCGCAGCCGAGATAGTGGCTGCCCGGCCCGACCTGGCGGATGGCGTCCATCGCCTGGCCGTTCTCCGACAGGTCGACGCCCTCGGAGAATTTCTGCGTCATGCCGAGCTGGTCGATGTCCATCATGAACTTCTCGTAGCAGGACGCCAGCCCGCCTTCGAGCCAGCCGGCCGAATGCAGCACGAAATTGGTGCCGGCCAGGATGGTCGAGTTCAGCGTGTTGGCACTCTCATAGGCCGCCTGTGCGTCCGGGATTTTCGAGGCGCAGAGCGAACCGCCGGTGCGGAACGGCAGGCCGAGGCGGCGTGCGAGCTGTGCCGCGCCGTAGGAGACCAGCGATGGCTCCGGCGTGCCGAAGGTCGGTGCGCCCGACTGCATCGAGATCGACGAGGCGAAGGTGCCGAACAGCACCGGCGCGCCCGGCCGGATCAGCTGCGTGAACGATGCGCCTGCGAGCACCTCTGCCAGGACCTGCGTCAGCGTGCCGGCAACCGTCACCGGGCTCATCGCGCCGGCCAGGATGAACGGCGTGACGATGCAGGCCTGGTTGTGGCGCGAATAGACCTTGAGCGCGCCCAGCATGGTCTCGTCGAACACCATCGGCGAGTTGGCGTTGATCAGGCTGGTCAGCACAGTATTGTTCTCGACGAAATCGTCGCCGAACACGAGCTTGGCCATGGCCACCGTGTCCTCGGCGCGCTCCGGCGCGGTCACCGAGCCCATGAACGGCTTGTCGGAATATTTGATGTGGCTGTAGACCATGTCGAGGTGGCGCTTGTTGACCGGCACGTCGACAGGCTCGCACACCGTGCCGCCCGAATGGTGGATCGACGGCGCCATATAGGCGAGCTTCACGAAATTCCGGAAATCCTCGATCGTCGCATAACGCCTGACGCCGTCGAGGTCGCGCACGAAGGGCGGTCCGTAGACCGGCGCGAACACCGTGGCATTGCCGCCGATCTGCACCGAGCGCTCGGAATTGCGGGCATGCTGGGTGTAGACGGACGGCGCGGTCTTCAGCAGCGAACGGCAGAGACCTTTCGGGAAATGCACGCGCTCGCCCTTGACGTCGGCGCCCGCCTCTTTCCAAAGCTGCAGCGCTTCGGCGTCATCGCGAAAAATGATGCCGATTTCTTCCAGCACCGTGTCGGTGTTCTTCTCGATCAGCGCCAGGCCCTCTTCGTTGAGCACCTCATAGACGTTGATCTTGCGCTTGATGTAGGTGAGCTGCGTGCCGGGGCCGCCGCCGGAGCGCGCCGCGCGCCTGGCCGCCGCTCCGCCGCTGGCGCCTCGCCCACGCCGCGCGTTTGACGCTTCCTGGTCGACTGCCGCGTGTTCGCTCATGATCGCTCTTCCCTGAATATGGCCGGGCCTCGATATGGACCGGTCCGTAGCCGTTGCGGCCGCATGGCGCGGCTTTCGCCGGATCGTAGCCATGCACCCTATTCGAAACGGCCCGTCCGCGCCAACGCCTGTCGCAAAATCGACAAGAAAACCAATAGATTTTCCAGTCGCTTTCCTTTTGCGGGAAGTCGCAAATCAGCTATGGATACCCGCCCCTAGCGGGTTAGGTATGGACGCAAATCTGTTGTGCCTTGCGACGCAGTCGCGATGCCGTGAGGAGTTGGATCAAAATGGCCGACGACGAGATCATCCTTTCCGAGCTTTCCGACGAGGAGTTGGTGCAGCAGATGCACGACGATCTCTATGACGGGCTGAAGGAAGAGATCGAGGAAGGCACGCGGATCCTGCTCGAGCGCGGCTGGGTGCCCTACAAGGTGCTGACCGAGGCGCTGGTCGAGGGCATGCGCATCGTCGGCGAGGATTTTCGCGACGGCATCCTGTTCGTTCCCGAGGTGCTGTTGTCGGCCAACGCCATGAAGGCCGGCATGTTCATCCTGCGGCCGCTGCTGGCCGCCACCGGCGCGCCCAAGCAGGGCAAGATGGTGATCGGCACCGTCAAGGGCGACATCCACGACATCGGCAAGAACCTGGTCGGCATGATGATGGAGGGCGCCGGCTTCGACGTCATCGACCTTGGCATCAACAACGCGGTCGAGAAATATCTCGATGCCATCGAGCAGCATCAGCCCGACATCATCGGCATGTCGGCGCTGCTGACCACGACCATGCCCTACATGAAGGTCGTCATCGACACGATGAAGGAAAAGGGCATCCGCGACGATTATGTCGTGCTGGTCGGCGGCGCGCCGCTCAACGAGGAATTCGGCAAGGCCGTCGGCGCCGATGCCTATTGTCGCGATGCCGCCGTGGCGGTCGAGACCGCCAAGGACTACATGAAACGCAAGCACAATGTGCGCGCTGCGTCCTGATTGGCCAATCCGGCATGGACAGTGGCCAGCATGGCCAATGGAAAGAGCCGCGCCTTGCAGCGCGGCTTTTTTGTTCCCAAATGACGGACGAGGCTGCCGATCAGTTGACGGTGTCCTTGACCGCCCTGGCCGTCGACTTGACGTCCTTGCCGACGCCGCGGACAGTGTTCGCGCAGGCTGTAAGGGCAAGTGCACAGGCAAGAATGGCGATTGGTGCGATGCGTAGCAGTTTCATGGATGGTGTCTCCCTCAATAGATAAATTTAACCCCGCAGCAACGAAGGCCGGCTCGGCTGGTTCCATGGCCAAAACACTGAAAACGAACCCGAATCAAGACGACAGGCTGCTCGTCATCGCCTGTGGGATGATTGCGCGCGAGGTGTTGGCCGTCAAGGAACAGCTCGGGCTCGATCACCTCGAATTGACCTGTCTGCCGGCGGAGTTTCATTTCTATCCCAACCGCATCGCGCCCGCCATGGACAAGGCGATCGAGAAGGCCAAGTCGGAGGGTTACAAGCACATCTTCGTCGGCTATGCCGATTGCGGCACTGGCGGCCTGCTCGACCGGGTCTGCGAGAAGCACGGCGTCGAGCGCATGGCCGGCCCGCATTGTTTCGCCTTCTACCAGGGCATGGACGCCTACGCGAAGGTCGCCGATGACGACATGATGTCCTTCTACATGACGGATTTCCTGTGCCGCCAGTTCGACGCCTTCTTCATGAAGCCGCTCGGCCTCGACAAGCACCCGGAACTGATCAAGGACTATTTCGGCAACTACGAGAAGCTGATCTATCTCGCCCAGACCGACGATCCGGAGCTCGACAAGGTCGCGGAAAAGGCCGCCACCCTGCTCGGCCTCGCTTATGAGCGGCGCGCGACCGGCTATGGCGACCTGACGGCCGGAATGGCGAAAGCCGCGGCTGCCGCCATGCCGCCACTACGCTAGACCGGCCCCTTTTCCACCCGCAGTGCAGCCAGCACGTCGGCGAAGCTCGTCTTGCAGACGAAACCCAGCCTGTCTCGCGCCCGCGACGGGTCGTAGACCCGGTCGATGGAGGAAAACATCGTCCAGCCCTTTCGCGCGTAAAGCGCCGGAAAGTCGGGGAAATAGCGCGCGACGACCGATGGCGCGTCCCTGATCAGCGCGCCGCAGTCGCCGGGCTGAAACGGGGTCGGCGCCGAGACGATGAATATATCGAAGCCAAGCTGCGGCGCCTTCTCCAAGGCCGCGACATGAGCCTCGGCCGCATCTTCAACCGTCAGCCGCCGGAACAGCAATTCATTCGCCTTGGTGTTGGCATCAGACTGTTCGATCGCATGCGCCATGTCGTCGGCTTCGGGAAAGAAGCGGGCCGTGCGCAGCACGACCACCGGCAGGCCGTGCTGAAGATGATAGAGACGGCAAAGATGTTCGGCCGAAAGCTTGGTGACGCCATAGATGTTGCGTGGCTCGGGCGACATCGCCTCCGTCAGCCAGGCGGCCTTGCGCGCACCGCCCCTGAACCCGTCGCGTATCCCCTGCGAGATCATTAGCGAGGTCGTCGACGTGAAGACGAAACGCTCCACACCGGCCGCCACCGCCGCATCGAGCAGGTTCAGCGTGCCCTGTACGTTGGTGGCCACGAAATCGCTGTTGGCGCGGCTTTCTATGTTGGGCTTGTGCAGCGCGCCGCTGTGGATGATGGCTTCGATGCGGTTGTCGCCGACCGTGCGCAGGACAAGATCACGGTCGGCGATCGAGCCGATCATCTGCGTTTCAACAGATGGAACGGGGTCGAGACCTATCACCTCGTGACCAAGGCCCCGCAGCCGCGGCGCCAGCGCGCCGCCCAGCCAACCCGACGATCCCGTGAGCAAGATTCGCATGCGCGCACCATGATTTTTGACGATGACGCTGTTAAGCACGGATGACAGGCGCGAGCGACCCGGTAAAGTCAGCCATCGGCCGGCGGCAGCACCGCTCCAGACATTAACTGCCATTTTTTATCGATTGACGTTTTATCCAGGGAGTTCCAGATGATCCTTCGTCCCCTTTTCGCCGCCATCGGCCTGCTCTGCTGCACCCTGCCCGCCCTTGCCGACGGCGAGGTGCAGAAGTTGATCACACCTGCCGACAAGGCCCGCCTCGACAAATATGGCGAGACGCGCAAGGCGGCACTTGCCGAGGCGAAGGCCGGCAACCCGGCCGAGGTCAAGCAGCTCGACGCCTTGGTTGCGACGCCCCTGGTGTCCTTTTCCGACAAGGACCTGACCGGCAACTGGCAGTGCCGCACCATCAAGGCGGGCGGAACGTCGGCGCTCGTCATCTATGGCTGGTTCAAGTGCAAGGTGACCGATGACGGCTCCGGCTGGCGGCTGGAAAAGGTGAGCGGTTCGCAGCGCACCAAGGGTCGCTTCTTCGACGACGGCGAAAAGCGTGCCATCTATCTCGGCTCCTTCACCGTCAACGAGGATCCGGCAAAGCCTTACGGCAGCGGTCCGCAGAGCGACCAGGTCGGCTATGCCTTCCGCACCGGCGCCAGCGAATGGCGCATCGAATTTCCCGCCCCCTACTATGAATCGAAGCTCGACATCCTCGAATTCAAGCGCTGACCCGGGTCCTTTCATGTCTTGCCTGGCGAGCTTTGGACACACCAACAATTAACCCGCCCCGCCTAGCATCCGGCCCATTGTCGAGAACGGGTCGCTTGGAGGGTGGCAAGATCCATGGCAGCATCGCAGTCCAGTCCGCGTCCGATCGTGGTCGTCACCGGAGGAGGCCAGCATGTCTGGGCCATGATCAACGCGATCGCGGACCGCGTCGGTCCTGTAAGCGTCGTCCTCGAAACCCCTGAATCCAAAAAGCAATTGCTAATTGGCCGGGCTCGTCGCCAAGGCTGGATCTCCGCCATCGGCCAGCTTGGCACGATGGTGCTGAGCAGGCTGGGGAAACGGTTCCTCGTCAGCCATGCCGCACGGTTGATCGCCGAGGAGAAACTCGAGACCGAGCCCAGGCGGGACCAGGAGATCATCCATGTTGCCTCGGCAAACGGGCCGGAGTGCCTCGAGGCGATCCAGAAGCTCCAGCCTGGCGTCGTCCTGCTCAACGGCTGCCGGCTGTTGTCGAAGGACATGTTGGCCAGGATGCCTTGCCCGGTACTCAACTATCACGCCGGCATCACGCCGAAATACCGCGGCATGAATGGCGGCTACTGGGCCCTGACATCGGGCGATCGCCAGAATTTCGGCACCACCGTGCATCTGGTCGATCCCGGCGTCGACACCGGTGCGGTGCTGAAACAGGTGCGCGGCCAGCCCAAACGGGGCGACACCATTTCCAGCTATGCGCTCCGGCAGACAGCATTCTCGCGCGACATCTGCGTCGAGGCCATCAGCGACGTGCTGGCCGGAAAGCTCACCACCTTCGACCCCGGCCTGCCGTCGCGGCAATGGTACCACCCGACGATCTGGTTCTACGTCTGGACAGGCATCAGAACCGGCATCTGGTAGCGGATTCCTCGTCCGGAGCCACGTGCCGCACGCCAGCTTTTTCGTCGCGCCGGGCTTGCCGCTGCCAGTGCCGGAAACGAATAAACGAACCTTTCATTTTACGACATCGAAATGCGTCGCTTTTGAATGCGCGCGCGTCGTCCCATAACAAGCGGGCCCACTGCGCATGCGGCAATGCTCGCAGTTGCTGCATCGTCCCGAAATCGGACCCGATCTTCGGAAAGCATGATGCAGCGAACTTGAAGTGGTAGAGCGTCCTTTGTGCGTCCAAGTGGAGGCACGGCGCTCTACGGGAGTGAGAATTCATGGCCGATCTGATCGTCGTCTACTGGCGCGACATCCCTGCCCAGGTCATTGTCAAGAAAGGCCGGCAGAATGCCAAGCGTGAGCTGCCTTTGCGCTTCACCGAGGCGATCGACATGTGCGCCATGCGCACCGGCGCCGGCGGCACGGACGACTATCTGGCCGAATGGCGCAAGGCCGATCCGGTCCCGGTCGGCGACGACCTCGAAGCCGAGGTCGAAAAGGCATTCAACGATATCGACGCGAAGTATGACCGTGAGCGGCTGGTCGCTCTGGTGAAAGCGGGCGGCAAAGAAAATGTCTGAGACCACTCCCGTCAACAAGGAAGCGGCGGCGGTCACCCAGGCCACGCTCAATAAGAAGGCGGCGCCGAAATCCGACTACAAGCCGGCCGACGTGTCGCCGCAGCGGCGCGTGCAGCGCTCGTTCGCGGTCAGGCTGTGGTCTGTGCGGCACTCGCGATTGCTCGAATGGTTCTACTCCAGGTTCGCCGACATGTTCCTGCTGCTGCATCCCTTGTGGAAAGGCATCGGCTACGGTCGCGTCGAGGCCCCGATCAAGTTCGTCGAGAAGCGCGTAAAAGGCTTCATGTTCGACTGCCGCATGTGCGGCCAATGCATATTGTCCTCGACCGGCATGTCGTGCCCGATGAACTGCCCCAAGCAGTTGCGCAACGGCCCCTGCGGCGGCGTGCGCGCCAACGGCAATTGCGAGGTCGAGCCTGATATGCCCTGCGTCTGGGTCAAGGCCTGGGAAGGCTCGCAGAACATGGTCAATTCCGACAAGATCCTGACCGTCCAGAAGCCGGTCGACCAGTCGCTGCGCGAAACCTCGGCCTGGCTGCGCGTCACAGCCCAGGCGGCGGCAGCCCGTCAGGCCGCGGCCGATGCCAAAACCGCAGATGCCAAGACCGGAGCCGCCGCATGATCGGCCGCCAGCGTGACGAAAACCCGGCCGGCATTCACCTGCCGCTCGACCCCCTGCCCGGCCACACCTCGCGTGGCCGGCTCGAGCGCGTGCTGCGGCGCGGCGAATTCGCGGTGACCACCGAACTCAATCCGCCCGACAGCGCAGACCCCGAAGACGTCTATAACAGGGCGAAGATCTTCGACGGCTGGGTCGACGCCATCAACGCGGTCGATGCGTCCGGCGCCAACTGCCACATGTCCTCGGTCGGCATCTGCGCGCTGCTGACCCGCATGGGCTATGCACCGATCATGCAGATCGCCTGCCGCGACAAGAACCGCATCGCCATCCAGGGCGACGTGCTCGGCGGTGCTGCGATGGGCGTGGCCAATATGCTGTGCCTGACCGGCGACGGCGTCCAGGCCGGCGACCAGCCCGGCGCCAAGCCGGTGTTCGACCTCGATTCCATGTCGCTGCTCGAGACCTGCCGCATCATGCGCGACAACGGCAAGTTCCTGTCCGGCCGCAAGCTCACCACGCCGCCGCAGCTGTTCCTGGGTGCGGCCGTCAATCCGTTCGCGCCGCCCTTCGATTTCCGCCCGATCCATCTCGGCAAGAAGATCGCCGCCGGCGCGCAGTTCGTGCAGACGCAGTATTGTTTCGACGTGCCGATGTTCAGGACCTTCATGCAGAAGGCGCGGGACTTGGGGCATACAGAGAAAGTGTTCATCCTGTGCGGCGTCGGCCCGCTCGCCTCGGCAAAGACCGCCAAGTGGATCCGCTCCAACGTACCGGGCATCCATATCCCGGACGCCATCATTAAGCGGCTGGAGGGCGCCCAGGACCAGAAAAAGGAAGGCAAGCAGCTCTGCACCGACATCATCAACGAGGTGAAGGAAATCCCCGGCGTCTCGGGCATCCATGTGATGGCCTACCGCCAGGAGGAGTACGTCGCCGAGATCGTCGATGAATCGGGCGTGCTCAAGGGCCGCCAGCCCTGGAAGCGTGAGATTCGCCGCGACGACCAGATGGTCGCCGACCGGCTCGACCACATCCTGCACGACGAGATTACCGAAACCCAGGTGGACATGGTGAAGACCGCGCATTGATCCGTGCGGAGAGCGACCATTCGCTTGATCAAGAAGAGATAACGATATAAAGAACTCTTTATATCACGACGGAGAGATTTCATGACCCGGACCATCGTCGCCTCGGCGACACGAGAAATCATCATCGGCTTCGACCAGCCCTTCTGCGTGATCGGCGAGCGCATCAACCCGACCGGCCGCAAGAAGCTCGCCGCCGAAATGATCGCCGGTAATTTCGAGACCGTCATCAAGGACGCGCTGGAACAGGCCGCTTGCGGCGCCACAATGCTCGACGTCAATGCCGGCGTGACCGCTGTCGACCCCAACGCGACCGAGCCGGCGCTGCTGGTGCAGACGCTGGAGATCGTCCAGGGCCTCGTCGACCTGCCGCTGTCGATCGACTCCTCCGTCACCGCCGCGATCGAGGCGGCGCTCAAGGTCGCCAAGGGCCGCCCGCTGGTCAACTCCGTCACCGGCGAGGAGGAAAAGCTCGAAGCCATCCTGCCGCTGATCAAGAAGTACAATGTGCCGGTCGTTGCCATCTCCAATGACGAGACTGGCATCTCGATGGACCCGGACGTGCGTTTCGCCGTCGCCAAGAAGATCGTGCAGCGCTGTGCCGATTTCGGCATTCCGGCGCATGACGTGGTCGTCGACCCGCTGGTCATGCCGATCGGCGCGCTGGGCGATGCCGGCCGCCAGGTGTTCGCCCTGCTGCGCCGCCTGCGTGAGGAACTCAAGGTCAACACCACCTGCGGTCTGTCCAACATCTCGTTCGGCCTGCCGCACCGCCACGGCATCAACGCCGCCTTCATCCCGATGGTGATCGGCGCCGGCATGACCTCGGCGATCATGAACCCGGTGCGTCCGCAGGAAATGGAAGCCGTGCGCGGCGCCAATGTGCTCAACGGCACCGACGAGAACTGCACCAACTGGATCCGCACCTACAAGGACTACAAGCCGGCCGAAGGCGGTCAGGCGGTCGCGGCGCCGACAGCGGTCAATGCGCCAGGCGAAGGCAACGGCAACGGTGGCCGCCGCCGCGGCGGTCGTGAGGCCCGGATGGGTCGAGGATAAGCGAGCCAGGACAAAGTCCTTGACAGATCAAGATCAAAAAAAGCTCGAAATGCCGCAGTGGCAGATAATTGCGAAAGTGCTTTTTTGCAGCTTTTTCATGGTCTTGGCCGGGGCTTACGCATTCGGCTATCTGAGTCACGAATACCTACGCTATTTTGACCTGTGCATCTGCACTACCTTGATAGCCTGTGTGCTGATGATATTGCCTCTATTGATCAGCACAATTCCTGTAAGAATCCTGGACCGGCAGAGTTTGGAGAGATTCTCCATATTTTGGGTGCGGTGGTACCCTTTGCCTCTCACCGCATCGTTCCTGGCAAGCCTCGCATATGTGAAATTTTTTCCTAGCGCTGGCTTAGTCGAGTAGTGAAAATATGAACTCACCTGCAAACATCACCGATCCGCTCGTGCTGTTCATGCCGTCGGGCAAGCGCGGGCGGTTTCCTGTCGGCACGCCGGTCCTGGATGCCGCGCGCCAGCTTGGTGTCTATGTCGAAAGCGTGTGCGGTGGGCGCGCAACGTGCGGGCGCTGCCAGGTCGAGGTGCAGGAAGGCAATTTCGCCAAGCACAAGATCGTCTCGTCCAACGAGCACATTTCGCCCAAGGGTCCCAAGGAAGAGCGCTACGAGCGCGTGCGCGGCCTGCCCGAACGGCGCCGCCTCTCCTGCTCGGCGCAGATTCTCGGCGACCTCGTCATCGACGTACCGCAGGATACGGTCATCAATGCGCAGACCATCCGCAAGGACGCCGACACCAGGGTGATCGCCCGCGATACGGCGATCCGCATGTGCTATGTCGAGATCGAAGAGCCCGACATGCACAATCCATCAGGCGACCTCGATCGGCTCAAGATCGCGCTGATGAAAGACTGGGGCTTCAAAAACCTCGAATTCGATTTCTACCTGCTGCCGCAGGTGCAGGGCATATTGCGCAAGGGCAACTGGACCGCGACCGCCGCCATCCACAAGGACGCCGACAGCGACATCGCGCGGGTCATCGCGCTGTGGCCGGGCCTCAAGAACGAGGCCTATGGTCTCGCCTGCGATATCGGCTCGACCACCATCGCCATGCACCTGGTGTCGCTGCTGTCCGGCCGTGTCGCCGCCTCGTCGGGCACGTCGAACCCGCAGATCCGCTTCGGCGAGGATCTGATGAGCCGTGTCTCCTACGTGATGATGAACCCGGACGGCCGCGAAGGCATGACGGTCGCCGTGCGCGAAGCAATCTCCAGCCTCGTCGACAAGGTCTGCGCGGAAGGCAACGTCCAGCGTAACGACATCCTGGATTCCGTCTTCGTCGGCAATCCGATCATGCACCATCTGTTCCTCGGCATCGATCCGACCGAACTCGGCGGCGCCCCCTTCGCGCTCGCCGTCTCCGGAGCGGTGCGCATCAAGGCCTCCGACATCGGCCTGAAGCTCAACCAGGGCGCCCGGCTCTACATGCTGCCTTGCATCGCCGGCCATGTCGGCGCCGACGCGGCGGCGGTGACACTGTCGGAAGGCCCGCACCGCCAGGACGAGATGATGCTGATCGTCGATGTCGGCACCAATGCAGAGATCGTGCTCGGCAACCGCGCGCGGGTCGTGGCCGCCTCTTCTCCGACCGGTCCCGCCTTCGAAGGTGCTGAAATCTCCGGCGGCCAGCGAGCCGCCCCCGGCGCCATCGAGCGCGTGCGTATCGATCCGGAGACGCTGGAGCCAAAATACCGCGTCATCGGCTCCGAACTGTGGTCCGACGAACCGGGCTTCCTCGACAGCGTGCAGGCGACCGGCGTCACCGGCATCTGCGGCTCCGGCATCATCGAGATCGTGGCGGAGATGTATCTCGCCGGCATCATTTCCGAGGATGGCGTCGTCGATGGATCGTTGGCCGCGCGCTCGCCGCGGGTCGTCGCCAATGGCCGCACCTTCTCCTATGTGCTGAAGGAAGGCTCTGCGTCAAAGGAAGATGGGCCCAAGATCACCATCACCCAGACCGACGTGCGCGCCATCCAGCTTGCCAAGGCGGCCCTTTATGCCGGCACCAAGCTGTTGATGGAAAAGCAGAACACCGAGCATGTCGACCGCATCCACTTCGCCGGCGCCTTCGGCTCCTTCATCGACCCGAAATACGCCATGGTGCTGGGCCTGATCCCCGATTGCGATCTCGACAAGGTCTCGGCCGTCGGCAACGCCGCCGGCGCCGGTGCGCGCATGGCGCTGCTCAATCGCGGCTATCGCCGCGAGATCGAGGAGACGGTGAGGCAGATCGAGAAGATCGAGACCGCGCTGGAGCCGAAATTCCAGGAGCATTTCGTCTACGCCATGGCACTGCCCAACAAGGTCGATCCGTTCCCGAAACTGTCGGCGGCGGTGAAACTACCGCCACGCAAGACAGTCAGTGAGGACGGCGTCGCCGGCGTTCACGCGAAGGCCACGCCGCAAGGCGCGGCCGCGAATAGGCGCGCCCTTACGCATTCAATTTCGTTTGTATGCAAATGTTTCCGGATCGCCCGATCCGGAAACCAAAACGCTGTTTTCGCGAAATCCATCCGATACATGGCAGGCGCATTTACCCGGCATCGCACGGCGGCCACGGACAAACCCTCGGCCGCCGCTGCTCTTCAAGGGAGATGAAAATGTCGATGTTCGAAAATCTCGGCCGCTTCGGTGCGACCATCAGGCAGGCCCACGCCAAGAACAGGGCGAGCCGCGCGCTGAACAGCCTGCCGGCGCATGTCCAGAAGGACATTGGTTGGCCGGCATCGCCGCAGAATGACCCGCAGGCCGCGCTCACCTCGCTGCTTCTGGGTACGCCACGCTGATGACCTTCGCCGAAAAATGCAAATTGCTCGGCATCCGCCGGAGACCTCGCATGTCCCCGGCGGCCACCAGCAACCGATTGCGCGCAGCACTCTTGCCGCGCCGCTGACCGCGCTGCTTATCGCGGTTCAGCGTCCATGCGGGCGGATCACACCACCGTGTGGCACACGGCGTAAATCTTGACATTTTCGGCCAGCACCCGATCTTCAAAAAAGAGGGGAATTCTCTTAGTCGGCTGCCGCCGAAGTTCGTGTATCCGCATGCCAAGTTTGAAAAGCCACGTTGTTTCCTTCGTGCTCAGGCACAGCCGCAAGAAGGCGTTTTCCAGCCCGGAAAACCTGCAGCGCTGGATCGCGGCCGCGCGCAAAACCGAAGATCATCATCCGCCGGCCTCGCTGCAGCAGCGCCTCAACATCCAGACAAGTACCGTCGACGGCTTTCCGGTCTACGAGATCGCCCCCAGGGCCGGCGAGCGAAAGCGGATTCTCTACCTGCACGGCGGTGCCTATGTCTTTGAAATCACGCCGTATCATTGGCACCTGATTGCCGACATGGCCGACCGTCTGGGCTATGCCGTCACCGTGCCGATCTATCCCATCGCTCCCGAGCATGACTTCCACGCCATGTTCGGCATGGTTGGCGACGTTTATCGCCGAATGCTCGACGAGACCGACCCCGAGGACATCGTCTTCATGGGCGATTCCGCCGGTGGCAACATGGCTGTGGTGCTGACCATGATGGCGGTCGAACAGGGTCTGCCGCCGCCATCGCGCCATGTTCTGATTTCACCAGGGCTCGATGTTTCGCTTGCAAACCCCGAAGTGTTCGAAGCGGAGAGGAACGATCCCTGGTTGGGCATTGCCGGCGGACGGGAGGCGATCCGGCTCTACAGTGCCGGAATGCTTCCCACCGACTGGCATATCAGTCCGGTCTATGGCGATCTCTCGGTGTTGCCCAAGACATTGCTTCTGACGGGCTCGCGCGATCTCCTCACACCCGACAATCTGATCTTCGCGCAAAAAGCGCGCGCAGCCGGCGTTGATGTCGAGCTCGTGTACGAGGAAGGCATGTTTCATGTCTGGCCGCTGATCGACATGCCGGAATCGCGCCGCGCGCGCCAGCACATCGTCACGTTCCTCAACGACGTCGGTGCACCGATCAGCCAAGGCACCAGAACAAGCTTCGAAGCTCCCTCCGCCGAGGCGGCGGAGTAGCGCTTTCAGTCCCACACGCTGGCGGATCAGAACTTGCCGGTTTCCCGGAACACTTCGAAGGTGGCACGGATGTGGTCGGCGACAGCCTTGACCGGAGCGCTGGCGTCCGGCGCCACCACCATGGCCAGATTGTAAGTGCCGATGTCGGGCATGCCGTCCTTCGGGCAGAGTTCGACCATGTCGTTGCCGAGGAAGGACTTCGGCAGCGGCGCCACGGCGAGGTCGGACATGATGGCGGCCCGCTGGCCGGCCGTATGGGCGCTCATATAGGCAATGCGGTAATTGCGCCCTTCGCGGCTCAGCGCTTCGAGCGCGCCGGCGCGCCAGGCGCAGCCCTCTTCCCATAGCGACACCGGCAAGGGCTCGCGCAGATGCGCGCAGCCGCCCTTGGCGCCGGCCCATACGATCGGCTCGGTCAAGAGCACCTCGGCGCCGAGCGCGCTGGTCTTGTAGGAATTGGTCAGGAGCGTGATGTCGAGCGCGCGGTCGTCCATGCGCCGGCGCAGGTTGCTGCTCTGGTCGATGGTGACGTCGACCGCGATCGAGGGATGCGACTGCGCGAAGCGCTTCAGCACATGCGGCAGCACGCGCTCGCCATAGTCATCCGGCGAACCGAGCCGCACCACGCCGACGATATCGGGGATGATGAACTTCGACACCACCTCGCGGTTGATCGACAACAGCCGGCGGGCATAGCCCAGCAGCATCTCGCCGTCCGTGGTGAGCGTCACCGAACGCGCGTCGCGCGCGAACACCGAGCGGCCGAGAATGTCTTCCAGCTTCTTGATCTGCATCGACACCGCGGACGGCGTGCGGAAGACGGCGTTGGCGGCGGTGGTGAAGCTGCCGGTCTCGGCAATCGCCACGAAAGTGCGCAAAACGTCGAGATCGAGCAGCGGCAGCGGATGATTGAGTGGGGCGTTCATGGCGATCGACCTTCAATTTTTCTGATACAAAGCATCATTCCATTTCGTTTGATTGAACATCAGTTTGGGAGGATAGTCAATCTTGTCGAAGCAGGATGCTGCCAGATGCAATCATGAAACCAACACGACACAGATCCGCATTCGACATGAAATGAAGCTGAAACAGACATGACGTAACCAGCCACTGCCTGGCACCCCTGTCCGGCACATAAGGGAGAATGAAATGTCTATCCTGTCGTCCCTCGGCCGCATCGCGACCGAATTCAGCGAGGCCCGTGCCCGCTACCAGACCGAACGCGCCATCCGTTCCCTGCCGATCGAACTGCAAAAGGATATTGGCTGGCCTGAAGCCTCCGACGCCAAGGCCGGTATTCGCAACGGCATCGGATCCTGGGCTGGAGCAAAGTAAATCGTGTGTATCAAATGCTGAAGGCCTGCCGCGCCACCCGCCCGGCAGGCCTTCTCTATTTTATTTGCATTCAAATGAATTCACGAGCCATGCTGCCGCTGCATGGCGCATATGAACAAGCCGCATAGCATCCCGAATTTTGAACTAACCGGCTGTAAACAATAATAGATTCTGAGCATCCTGCCCAAATTTGTCGCATCTGATGTCGCTTTTCATATCAAGCGCTTCGCTTTTGCGATTTAGTTTCTGCTTACACAAGCCTATATCACCGCCAGCAAACGAGCTGCCCCACTCCATCAAGCGAAGGCGACCCGTCTGAGCAACCGAATGGAGATGATCATGAAGCTTTTTGCCCGCCTCTTCGCCCGCCGCGAAATGAACCTGACGACCGCTCTCGAGCGTCAGCGCCTCGCCAACACCATGCCCGGCCAGACCGGCGCCATGGCTGCTGCACGCCTCGGCTTCGTCGCCTGAAGATTTCTTCGGGGCAGCGCGTCCGTGCCGCTGCTCCCATGACTGCAACGCCGCCCGGCCTTGGCCGAGGCGGCGTTTTTGTTTCCACCTCACCCGCTCCTGCGGGGTTCATCGATCCCATTGCCCATTTGCGACCCATGTCGCAAATTTAATCGCGTCCAGGCGGCGTAGCCGATTGACAAGCATGGTTTTTCCTGATGACGCTATGCTATTCGCGACATCCTGTTCGCGTCATGGCTGTGTGAGGTTCCCTTGAACGCCGTAAAGCATCCGATCAAGCGATCGTTTGTGTTCTTCCTTGTCCCCGACTTCACCATGATCGCTTTTGCGACCGCGCTCGACCCGCTGCGCTCGGCCAATCGCATGCTCGGTTACGAGGCCTATCGCTGGCGCCTGGCCAGCATCGACGGCAAGCCGGTGCGCGCCTCCAACGGTGTCGAATGCGCCGTCAACACCTCGCTCGAGGAGGAGCGCAAGAAGATGGCGGGTCCTGAACGGCCCAACATGGCCATCGTCTGCAGCGGCATCGATGTCGAGCGCTACCATAACAAGTCGGCCTTCGCCTGGCTGCGCGAAGAGTACAATCGCGGTGTCGCCGTCGGCGGCCTGTGCACCGGCGCGCATATCCTCGCCGCCGCCGGTCTGCTGTCCAACAAGCGCTGCGCCATTCATTGGGAAAACCTGCCGGGCTTTTCCGAGGCGTTTCCCAAGGCCAATGTCTTTGCCGACCTCTTCGAGATCGACCAGAACATCTACACCTGCGCCGGCGGCACCGCAGCACTCGACATGATGCTGAAGCTGATCGGCGACGATTTCGACGAGAGCCTCGTCAACCGCGTCTGCGAGCAGGTGCTGACCGACCGCGTGCGCAGCCCGACCGACCGCCAGCGCCTGCCGCTGCGTGCCCGCCTCGGCGTGCAGAACTCGAAAGTGCTGACCATCATCGAGCTAATGGAAGGCAACCTCTCCGAGCCGCTGTCGCTGATCGAGATCGCCGACCATGTCGACCTGTCGCGGCGCCAGATCGAGCGCCTGTTCCGCACCGAGATGGGCCGCTCCCCTGCCCGCTACTACCTGGAAATCCGGCTCGACCGCGCCAGGCACCTGCTGATCCAGTCGTCGATGCCGGTGGTCGAGGTGGCTGTCGCCTGCGGCTTCGTCTCGGCCTCGCATTTCTCCAAATGCTACCGCGAGCTTTACGCCCGCTCGCCGCAGCAGGAGCGCGTCGACCGCAAGCAGCTGCTGGCCGCCTGACCCGCAATTCCGCCGGTCAGGCCTCGGTCGGCTGCGCCTGCGCCGTCCGCATCGCCTCGACGCGGATATCCTCGGTCAGCCGCGCCTTCAGCGCGGAGAATTCCGGACTGGTTTTGAGCGTGTAATGGCGCGGATGCGGCAGGTCGATGGCGACATCCGACTTGATGCTGCCGGGCCGCGCCGTCATCACGATCACCCGCGAGGCCATGAAGATCGCCTCCTCGATGTCGTGTGTGACGAACAGCACCGTCTTCTTGCGCCGTTCCCAGATGCCGAGCAGCAATTCCTGCATCAGCCCGCGCGTCTGGTTGTCGAGCGCGCCGAACGGCTCGTCCAGCAACAGGATCTCGGGATCGTTGGCCAGCGCCCGGGCAATCGCCGTGCGCTGCTGCATGCCGCCGGAAAGCTGCTTCGGCCAATGGTTCTCGAACCCTTTCAGCCCGACGAGATCGACATAGGAAGCGACGACCTCGTCGCGCTCCTTTTGCGCCATGCCGCGTTCGCGCAGGCCGAAGGCGATATTCTCGGCGACCGTCAGCCACGGAAACAGCGTGTAGGACTGGAAAACCATGCCGCGATCCGGTCCCGGCCGCGTCACCGCCTTGCCGTCGAGCAGCACGCGGCCTTCGCTCGGGGCTTCGAGGCCGGCGACGATCCTGAGCAGCGTCGACTTCCCGCACCCGGACGGCCCCAGAATGGTGATGAAATCGTTGGCGGCAACCGCCATGTCGACCGGCATCAGCGCCCTGACCGGCTGTCCGCCGCGCACGCCTGCAAAGGTGCGCGAAACGCCCTCGATAAGAAGCTTGCTCACGCCAGGCTCCACGGAAAGAGCCAGCGGTTGAACGCCTTGAAGGCGAAGTCGGACAACAGCCCGATCAGCCCGATGACGATGATGCCGAAGATGATCTGCCCGGTCGCCAGCCGCGACTGGCTGTTGATGATCATATAGCCGATGCCCGACGACGAGCCGATCAACTCGGCGACGATGACATAGGTCCAGGCCCAGCCGAGCACCAGCCGCAGCGTCTCGGCGATCTCCGGCGCATTGGCCGGCATGATCACCCGCTTGACGATGCCGTTGTTGGTCGAGCCCAGCGTATAGGCGGCTTCGACCAGGTCGCGCCGCGTCGACCCCACCTTGACGGCAATGATCAGGATGATCTGGAACACCGAGCCGACGAAGATGACGAGCAGTTTTTCCAATTCGCCGATGCCGGCCCACAGGATGAGCAACGGAATGAAGGCGGATGCCGGCAGGTAGCGGGCAAAGGAGACGAAAGGTTCGAGAAACGCCTCCACCGGCTTCCAGGCGCCCATCGCGATACCAATCGGCACGGCAACGACCGACGCCAGCACAAAGCCCCCAAAAACCCGCCAGATGGTGATCAGTATGTCGAGCCAGAAACGGTCCTCGACCAGCAACCGCCAGCCATCCCGAAGCATAGACAGTGGGTCGGCGAGGAAGATGCGGTTGACGTGCCCGCCAAGCGTGATCCACGCCCAGAACGCCACAAACAGGACGAAGAAGGAGATGCCGAGCACGGTTCGGAGGCCCGGCGCGACCGGATGCAAGGGGCGCATCGTCAGATCGTCCGCATCGTCATTTCGTCCCCATGCTCAAATTTGTCCGTGAGAAAGCGGCGGCGCAGGCGCCGCCGCGTGATGGGCAGAGACCCGACGGTCAGTTCGCCACCGCGCTTGTGTCGGCCAAAGTGGCGACGTCGGGGGCTTCCTTGATCAGCCCCATCTGCAGCAGCAGATCGCCGGCGGTCTTGGAAAAGTCCTGGAATTCCTTGGTGAAGAACTGCTTGTTCTCGGCCTTGTCGGCCCATTTCAGGTACTTCGCCGAATCCTCGAACTCCTTGGCCGACTGTTTCACATCGGCGCCCATGATCTCGTAGGATTTCTGCGGATCCTTCTTGATCAGGTCGAGCGCGTCGAAATAGCTGTCGGCGAGCGCCTTGGCGGCATCCGGGTTGGCCTTGAGGAATTCGGGCGTGCAGCCGACCGTGTCGAGGACCATCGGATAGTCGAGCGTGGTCGCCAGGATATGGCCCTGGTCGGCCTTGTCGCGCACCGCCGAGATGAACGGCTCATAGGTGACCGCGGCATCGTTCTGGCCGGCAAGGAAGGCTTGCGCCGCTGCGTCCGGCTCAAGATTGACGACGGTCACATCCTTGGTCGACATGCCGTTCTTGTTCAGAACCCAGGCGAGCATGAAATAGGGTGACGTGCCCGGCGCCGAGGACGCGACATTCTTACCTTTGAGATCGGCGACGGTCTTGATGTCGTTGCGCACGACGATGCCGTCGGCGCCGTAGGATTTGTCGAGCTGGAAGATCTGCTTGGTTGTTACCCCGCTGGCGTTCCACACCAGCCACGTCTCGACCGTGGTGGCGGCGCATTGCAGGTCGCCGCTGGCGATGGCGAGCGGACGGCTGGCCTGCGGCACCTTCTTCAAGGTCACGTCGAGGCCGTGTTTCTCGAAGAGGCCTGCCTGCTTGGCAAGCGTCAGCGGCGCGAAGCCGGTCCAGCCGCTGATGCCGATGGTGACCGACGTGGCGGCCATCACCGGCGCGGACAGGCCGGCGACAAGTGTCAATGTTGCGGCGAAAATGGCGATTCTGTTCATGTCGGTTCCCCTTTTGTTTCTCTTGGGGGAAATAGTTCACAGACACCGGCGACCTTGTCAATCAACAGCATGGTGAAGCGCGTGTCGGGTTGGCCTGAGACACGCAGCCGGCCCGGCAGCCAAATGACCCAATGGCTACCTGCTGCCTGAATCCAGGATATTTTAACCGTCGCAGACGCACTCGGCGGACGAGATGCGATCGTTCCAGTTGCCTCCGAGATAGCGGGCTCTGCGGCCGATCTCTATCGAACGGCCGCCCATCCGCGTATCCTCATAGGCCACGAGCGTGCAGCCGCGGCTGACGAACACCGAAGAAAGACGATCGTTCCAGAACTGACCACCGCGAAAGCTCACCGAATCGTCGGGCGCCATTTCGATCGACCGCCCGCGAAAATTCGCGTGCTCGAACATGACGCAGGCCGGCTGGTCGTTGTATTGGGCGCTGGCGCCATCTGCAAAAAGCACGGACGCGACAGCTGTCAGGACGGCAAGGCGCTTCATCTGATGTTTCCTCGGTTCGACCGTGCCCCCCACCGGCTGGATAGCGCGGGCCGATCAGTTTGCCAATGCCTCCTCCCACCTGCGCCTGGGTCTCTAGCGGCTGTCCGGCATCCAGCTCCGGTTGCGCCACATTTTCTCGCCGATCTGGCAATCGCTGGCGGGCTTTTCCTGCGCCAGCACGACTGGCGGACGATCCGCCTTCTCGGCCGCCCATTGCGGTGACGCCGGGCCGGCAAGCTCCAGCACCAGTTTGCGGCGGATGGCTTCGGGAAATTGCGTCCAGTCGTTGACCGGGATCATGAAGGCTCCTGGGCCGCCGATAACGCAGTCGCTGTAGTAGCGGTCGAGATCGTTGACGTCGTAGGCGCCGGAAAAGCCGCCGCGGGTCATCAGCGGCAGGCCGTTGATGACGATGCCTTGGCTGACCACCCCGTCACGGGTGAGGTTGACCGGCGCGCCCTGGTTGTTGGGCCCGTCGCCGGAAATGTCGATGACCCGCTTGGTCCCCTGGTAGCCGCTTTCGGCGAAAAGGTCGCTGCCGAACTCCAGCGCGCCGGATATCGAGGTGCGCCGCGCGCTGTCGGGCGGATGCGCCGACATTTGTGCGACCACCCGCTCGGCATCGTCACGGTTGGCGATGACCGTCCAAGGCACGATGACACGCTGCCAGCTGGTGCCGGCCCATTCGACATAGGTGACGGCGATCTTGCCATAGGAGCCATTGGCGATCGCCTGCAATACATTGTCATGTGTCAGCGCCGCTGCGTAGCCATGGCGCTGGATTTCGAGCTCGTCCGCCGACATCGACAGCGAGACATCGACCGCCAGCACCAGCTCGACATCGACCGGCTCGTCCGCGCGCGATCCCGGCGTCAGCCAGAGCGTCAGTGCCAGCGCGGCGCAGCCGGAAAGCAGATGTCTTGCACACGGGAAAGCAGACATGCCGCAAGGGTAAGCGAAAACCGCTCGGTTAAAAAGACAAAAGCCCGCCTCGAAGGCCAGGCTTTTGCAATCGCTCCGTTCTGCCCGGCAATCAGCTGCGCGGCTTCAGATTCTCCGGATCATAGAGCGGCTTGTAACCGACAGCCGCGACTTCGACTGGGTATGTCTCGCCGAAATATTCGACAGCCAGCTTGCGGCCTTCCTGGGCATATGCCCAGGGCAGATAGGCGAGCGCGATGTTCTTGCCGATGGTCGGGCCGTAGGCGACCGAGGAAGTGAAGGACCGGCGGCCGAGATCGTCGACCAGCGTTTCGCCCGTCTTGGGGTCCATCACCGGCATGATGCCGACTGGATAGCGGGCGACGCCCTTGGAATCGGTGTTCTCGGTCATCACCAGCGTGCACAGCATGGCCGGCTGGTGCTCGCGGGCGCGGTATTCCAGATGCTTGGCCCTGCCGCAGAAATCATTCTCCTTGACCTTCGGACGCGCGAGATCGGCTTCGAGCAGATTGTACTCGGTCAAGAGGTCGGCGTTCTGCAGTCGCAGGCTCTTTTCCATGCGGCGCGTGTTGGCATAGGTCTCGACGCCGAACGGCATCACGCCGGTCGAGCGCAGCGCATCCCAGACGGCGAGACCGTCCTCGTAGCGCATGTGCAGTTCCCAGCCCTGCTCGCCGACATAGGAGATGCGGAAGGCGGTGACGTCCTTGCCGCCGATCCTGACCGGCTTGATCGCCGCGAACGGAAAATTCTCGAGCGAAAGACCCTCGGGGTTCTCGACCACTTTCTGCAGGGTGGCACGGGCATTCGGACCCCAGATGCCGATGGTGACGAATTTCTCCGTCACGTCGGTGATGGTGACATCAAAAGCTTTGTCCTGCGCTGTGCGGCGCATGTACTGGAAGTCGCGCGGGCCGGCGTCCGCGCCGTCGATCAAACGACAGCGGTCCGCCATGCGGATGACGGTGAAGTCGGCGCGCACCATGCCTTCCTCATCGAGGAAGTGGGTGTAGATGCCCTTGCCGATATTGTTGTCACCGCCGATCTTGGCCGCGCAAAGCCACTCCAGCAACGCGACGTGGTCGGGTCCCTCGATGTCATACATCGAGAAATGCGACAGGTTGACGATGCCGCAATCCTCGCTCATCGCCAGATGTTCGGCGTTGGAGACACGCCAGAAATGGCGATTGTCCCATTCGTTCTCGCGCACCGGCACGCGGTTGCCGTATTTCTCCAGCAGATGCTCGTTGGCGGCATAGCCGTGAGCACGCTCCCATCCGCCCAGTTCCATGAAGTAGCCGCCGAGCTCCTTCTCGCGCTCCCAGAACGGCGAACGCCTGATGTTGCGGGCCTTGGAAAACGGCTCGCGCGGATGCACCGCGGGATTGTAAACCTTCATCGCCGTTTCGGTGCAGCGGTCCCAGATGAACTGTTCCTTCGTCTGGTGCGGATAGAAGCGCGTATAGTCGATGGCGTGGTGGTCGATTTCCGTGCGGCCGTCCGTCATCCAATCGGCGATCAGCTTGCCCATGCCGGGGCCGTCCTTGACCCAGATGGCGACCGCATACCAGAGCCCCCTCACCTTCTGGCTTTCGCCCATCGACGGTCCGCCATCGGCCGTCACCTGCAAGAGGCCGTTGAAGGAATGGCTTTCATTGTAGCCGAGCTCGCCCAGGATCGGCGTCAGTTCCATGGCGCGCTCGAGCGGTGCCAGGATCTGCTCCATGTCGAGGTCGCGCTGCGATGGCGATAGCCGGGCCTGGTCCTTCTCAAGCAGGTCGCGCGGATGGCAGAGGCGCGGATTGTTTTCTTCGTAATAGCCCCACTCGATCTGGCCGCCCTCGGCGGTCTTGGGATCGCCGGTGTCGCGCATGTAGGCCGAGTTGCCCTGGTCGCGCAGCAGAGGCCAGCCGATCTCCTTGCCGGTGCCGGCGAACTCATTATAGGGACCGAAGAAGGTCAGCGGATGGTCGATCGGCATGACCGGCAGATCCTCGCCGACCATTTCCGCGATCAGACGGCCCCAGATACCGGCGCAGACGATGACATAATCGGCTTCGATGGTGCCGCGATCGGTCACCACGGCGCTGATCCGGCCGTCCTTGACGACGAGCGACCTGGCCGGCGTGTTGGCGAAGGATTTGAGCTTGCCCGAAGCTTCCGCCTGGTCGACTAGCTTGCCGGCGACAGTCTGCGAACGCGGGATCACCAGGCCCGCATCGGGATCCCAGAGCCCGCCCTGCACCATCCCTTCTTCGATCAGCGGGAATTTTTCCTTGATCTCGGCCGGTTCGATCAGGCGTGCACGTGTGCCAAAAGCCTTCGCAGAAGCGATCTTGCGCTTGATCTCGTCCATGCGGCCGTCGTCGCCGACGCGCGCGACTTCAAGGCCGCCGATGCGCGCATAGTGGCCCATCTTCTCGTAGAAATCGATGGAATAAAGCGTCGTCCAGCAGGACAGGAAGTCGTGGCTGGTCGTGTAGCAGAAGTCGGAGGCATGCGCGGTGGAACCGATATCGGTCGGGATGCCCGACTTGTCGATGCCGACGATGTCGTCCCATCCACGCTCGATCAGATGATGGGCGATCGACGCGCCGACGATGCCGCCGAGGCCTATGATGACGACCTTCGCCTTTTTCGGAAACTCTGCCATTGCCCGCGACTCCAAAAGCGTTTGCGGGCAGCGTCGGCGCCCGTTTGATCGGCGCACAATATGCAGGCGACAGCGACCACGCTACCGCCTGTTTGCGACACGCCGCTGGTGCGGCGCGACCCCTACATGATCTGGAGAATCGTGACCCTCAGGCGAAGGCCCAGACATCCTCGGCCTGGAACCCGACCTGGTAGCCCGCCGTCTTCAGCTTGACCACGACCTGGCCGATCTCCGAGGCCGGCAGTGCGCCGACCTCGACCTTGATCATGCCCGGACGATAGCGCTTGAGATCGAGCTGTTCGAAGACGACCCAGTCGGCGCCTTCGCAATCGACGAGGAAGGCGTCGATATGGCTGATGCCGTTGCGATCGAGCAGCGTCTGCAGCGTTTCCGACGGCACCTCGATATTCCGAAGGTGCGGTGCGAACTTGTTGAAGTTGGCGTCGGCCTCGCCCCAGGCATTCTTGCCCGACATCAGATTGGTGTCGGTGACCGACGAGCAGCCGATGAACTCGATCGGCAGCGTGCCGGCTTCGAGCGCCGCGGCATCGAAAGTGTGAACGGTGATCGTGCCCTTGGCTTTTGTGACAGCCACGGGCTCGATGATGAAGCGGCCCGTGTCGGGATAGTTGGCGCGCAGCCGCTTCTGATTGTACGGGATCGGCTCGACCAGCATGGCGCGCGCGCCGGCAATCCTGTGCAGCCAAGGCGTCACGTCATCGAACAGCGCGCCGTCGCAGGCGCCGACATTGACCATCTGGAACGGCCGTCCTGCCCCGCCGAAGCGTGCTTTCAGCGCCGCCTTGGCGAGGAATTTCGTGCCGCGCAGCGACGGTCCGCGATCGAGCAGACCTGCCGGAAGACCGAGCGACAGCGCGATGCGTGCCAGGCTGGATAGCGAACTCATGGCTTGTCTCCGGGAACGATTTGCAGCGCCTCGCGATGCTGGCTGCGGGCAATAGCTGCCCACAGTGCCATGAACGGCGTTGCCAGCAGCAGGAATGGCGGGATCAGATGCGGGAAATAGATCCGCGTGTCGTGGATCGGGAAGACGGTGAACTTCGCCAGCGCGCCAAGCACCAGTGCGGCGAACAGGATGCCGGCACGGCGGTCGAGGTGGAAGCCGGCACGGCTCGCCGCATACCAGCCCGCCAGCGCCAGCACCGAAACGCCGACCCAGCTGTTCAGGTTGACGGCGCGCAGCAGCGACGCGGCGAACGCCCTGAAATAGGCGATGACCGAGAAGGTCGGCTCGAACCCGTCCATATCATAGTGCTGCTCGATGCTGGAGAACCAAAGATGCGGCCACCAGCCGGGATGATGGGCCCAGTGTGAAATGGCGAAATAGGCAATGAAGGACGCGGCAAAGCCGGCCAGCGCACCCCATGCCTTCTGCCGGAAGACGACCAGCAGCACCGCGAAAACAGCAAGGAAAACAATATTGTCCGGCCGCACCATGAAGGCGAGAAAGAGCAGGATCGCCGTCGCTGCCTCGCGGCCTCTGATGTAGGCGTAGAGCCCGCCGAGCAGCAGCGCCGACGTCAGCAGGTCCGGCGTCGAGGCGCGCGCCGCATCGCCGAAATCGGCCATGATCAGCACCACGCCGACCACCGGCGCCAGGGCCAACGCGTTTTGCGAACGCAGCCAGAGCAGCGCGATCGCGCCGAACAGCAGCACCGAGAACACTTGCACCAGGCGCATCGCCTCGACCGGCGACATCACCGAGCTCAGCGTCGACAGGATCTCGGCATAGAGGAACTTGATCCGGTACATGCCGAGCAGCGAATGGAAGTCGGCGGCATTCTCCGTCATGTGGCTGCGGAAGCCGCCGCCATCGTCGGTCAGCGTCTTGTAGTCGCCGGCCGATACGCCGGATTTGACGGTGCTGTAGGCATAGTCATGCAGTGCCTGCGCATCGGGATAGGTGCCTTCCTCCGATATTGCGAGATAGGGCAGCATGTCCCAATTGGCGTCGGGCATCACCCATGCCGTGAACGCAGTCAAAAGGATGTAGAGCGCGAAGGCCGCCGCGCCGATGGGTGCGGCGAGCCTTGCATAGGTCCCCTCGCCCCACGCCAGGCCGGCCTCGGTGAGCCGGTCGAGCTGGTTTTGCGGAGCGGGCGACTTGGTCAGCATGGTCTACTCAGCGAGCTTCGTTTTAACGGACTTGGCTTTTGACGAAATCCTTCACGATTCCCACGATGCCGCGCGACAACAGGCTGTCGAAGGCATCAACGAAGCGGTCGACATGCTCGCGCTGGCAGATCAGCGGCGGCTCGAGCCGGATGACGTTGCGGTTGTATTCGGTGAAGGCGACCAGCACATCGTAGTCGCGTAACAACAGCGCCCCGACGAAGCCGGACAGCGACCCCTTCAGCTTGTCGTCGAGCACGCTGACGATCGGGCGCAGCACCATCGGCAAAGTCTGGGAGAAGTCGTGGAACTCAAGCCCGACCATGAAGCCCTTGCCACGCACATCCTTGATGATCTTGGGATATTTGTCCTTGAGCGCTTGCAGGCGCGTGAGCAAATAATCGCCGATGATGGCGGCGTTGTCGATCAGCCCCTCGTCATAGAGCACGTTGAGCGCCTCTATCGAGGTGACGCAGGCTTCACCCATGCCGCCGAAGGTGGCCATGGCATGGATCATTGCCGTCTTCGGCGTGCCGTAGGCCTTCATATAAACCTCGCGGCGCGCGATCATGGCGCCGACCGCCGCCTTGCCGCCACCGAGCGACTTGGCCAGCGCCGTCACGTCGGGCACCACGCCGTAATGCTCGAAGGCGTAGAACCGGCCCGAGCGGCCATAGCCGCACTGCACTTCGTCGGCGACCCACAGCACGCCGTGCTGGTCGCACAGCGCGCGCAGCTTCTGCCAATACTCGGCAGGCGCCTGAATGATACCGCCACCGCCCTGGATGGTTTCGAGCACGATGACGCCGACCTCCGGATCGGAGCGGAACAGGCGCTCGACCGCATCGATGTCGGCAAAGGGAATGCGCACCGTATTGTCCGCCATCTTGAAGTCGGCGCGGTAGAGCTGACCGTCGGTGATGCCGAGCACGCCCTTGGTCTTGCCGTGGAAGGAATTCTCGGCATAGACGATCTTCGGCCTCTTGGGGCCGGCGGCGCGCTCGGCGAGTTTCACCGCCGCTTCCATGGCCTCCGAGCCGGACGAACCCAGGAACACCATGTCGAGATCGCCGGGCGAGCATTTGGCGAGGTTGTGCGCCAATGCCGCCGCATATTGCGACATGAAGGCGATGGCGATTTCCTGGCGCTTCTCCTCCTGGAATTTTTTGCGCGCCTCCAGGATGCGCGGATGGTTGTGGCCGAAGGCCAGCGACCCGAAGCCGCCGAAGAAATCGAGAATCTTGCGGCCGTTCTGGTCGATGTAGAACATGCCCTCGGCGCGCTCGATCTTGATCTTGTGGAAGCCGAGCAGCTTCATGAAATGCAGTTGGCCGGGATTGAGATGCGCCTTGAACAGGTCGGTCATTGCCGCGACATCCATCGCCTTGGCCTGCTCGACGCTGATCAGGTCGGGCTTGGCGATGGTGGCGGGCGACAACGCCGGCGCATTGACCATGGTGCGCGCATTCGTCTGTTCGGGCTTGGCCATGACGGTCATTTCAATCTCCTGTCCGCGCTGACGACCATTGTCGTGCGCCATAAAACTGTTCGGCTATTCGGCGGGCACATGGTTGGTGGCGACGGCATGCCCGGCCTTCTTGGCGCGGTACTCGCTGTAGGCGGCGATCAGCATGTCTTCGTCGCGATATTGCGGCACCCAACCGAGCTGCCGCTCGGCCTTGGACACGTCGAGCACGCATTCCTCGTCGGCGATCAGATACTGCTCCGGATCCATGATCGGCATATTCATCAGATCGAGCAGGTCGAGCGTGCGCTTGACCGCCCAACCCGGCGTCGGGATCAGGATCGATTTCGAGCCGGCATGCCTGATCAGGTCGCCGAGCAATTTCTTCACCGGCGGCGGATTGAGCGAGCCGAGATTGTAGGCCTCGTTTGGCACGCCGGCTTTCCAGGCCGCGCGGGCAGCTTCGGCACAATCGAAAACAGAAATGAACTGATAGGGGTTTCTGCCCGAGCCGATCATCGGCACCGGAAAATTCCAGTCGATCAGCTTGAACAGTTTTTCCAGGATGCCGAGCCGGCCGGGCCCGATGATCAGGCGGGGGCGAAACAGCGAGATCGACATGCCGCGCATGCGCCAAACGGCTGCCAGTTCCTCGGTCTTCTGCTTCGACCAGCCATATTCGCCGAGCGGCGCGACCGGATGGTCCTCGGTCATCGGCTGGGTGACCGTGTGGCCGTAAATCATGTCGGTCGTGTAGTGGACGAGCTTGGGCGCGCCGGCTCTGTCCATGGCCTGTATGATGTGTTCGGTGCCGTGAAAATTCACCGGAAAGAAGAAATCGTGCCGCTTGGCGCGCACCTGGATCGGCGACAGCATCTTGGCCGACAGATTGTAGATCATGTCGTCGGCCTTGAGCCCGACCGCGGCGACCGACGCCGGATCGGTGACGTCGCAGGTGACGAAGCGGACGTTGCGGTAGTGCGCAAGGTCGCTCCTGGCGATGTCGGCAACGACAACCTCTTCGCCATCGGCCACAAGCTTCGGGGCAAGGTGGCGGCCGACGAAGCCGTCACCACCGAAAATAACATGTCTCATCGAACGGTCTCGCTGTGAATCCTGTCGGACGAAAGGGAAGCCGTTTCCTCTTCGTGCACGCGACCACTCTGCGCGATCAGCACCGTGCCGACGCAGATGAAGGCGATGCCGGCGATGCGCCAGCCGTTGAGGTCCTCGCGGAAGACGAAATAGGCGAAGATGGCGACGGCGACATAGGCGAGGCTGAGGAAGGGATAGGCAAAGGAAAGCTCGACCTTGGACAGCACATAGAGATGCGAGGCCATGGAAATCACGAAAGTGCAGAGCCCCAGGAACACCCAGGGGCTGAAGACGATCTGCAGCAGCTTGACCAGCGGGTTGGCACCCTCGAACGAGATCGGCCCAAGCGACATCATGCCCTGCTTCAGCATGAGCTGCGCAGCGGCATTGGTCATCACCGTAAATAGAATGAAGACGATATATTTCATGTCAGCGCGCCCGCCCCGTGACCTCGAGTAATACAAACCCCAAAAGATTTCGTGAACTCACAAGCATGTTTTGAGTAAATCTTGTCGTTAAGCATTCGATAACCATGAATCATTTCAATTTTAGCTATTCGGCAGCCTCGGCGCCACGCCGCCGCAGGTCGATGCTCCCAGCCGTGCGCGCCCAGAAGTCAGACATGAAGAGAGGGTCGCGCAGCGCTTCCAGCCGCGGCCAGTCCGGGAAGGAGGCGGCGAAGGTCGCAGCCGCCATGCGCGCATCCTTGTAAGGGTTGACCGCCCCTCCGGCCGCGATGGTGATGCGGTCGAGCTCGCCGAGCAGGGCAAGCGTCGCCGCCCCCCTGTTGGGGAAATCCAGCGTCAGCGTATAGCCCGGCCGCGGGAAAGACAGCAGCGCCGGCGAGCGGACCGCGCCGAAGCGCTTCAGCACGGTCAGGAAGGATCCCTGCCCGGCCCGCCTGGCGGCGGCGAGCAATTCCGGCACGACGATCCGCGCGGCCTCCTCCGGCACCACGCTCTGGTGCTGGAACAGTCCATTGGGGCCATAGAGCCGGTTCCAGTCGCGCACGCCATCGAGCGGAAAGAAGAAACCCTGGTAACCGGTCTGGCGCGGCGCTGTCGCCCGGCCCTTCTTCCACCGATAGGCGGCGTTGAAAACGGTCAGGAACGGCCGGTTGAGCACGTTGAACGGCGGCTGGAACGGCACCGACAGATTGCCGCCGGCCCGCGCGGCCGTATGCGAGCCATGCTCGGCGTGGTTGCCGGCAAACAAAAGGCCGCGTCCACTCCGGCGGCCGCCCGCGAGCTGATCGATCCAGGCCACGGCATATTCATTGGCCTGGTCCGCCGCCTCGGCGATATCGAAGAATTCGCCGAGGTCGCGAAATGGCGTTGCCTTCTCGACGATGTCGAGCGAAGGAACCCGCATCAGCCTGATCGAGGCCGACAGGATCAGGCCGGTCAGCCCCATGCCGCCGATGGTCGCCGCAAACAGGCGCGGATTGTCGGTGGCCGAGCAGCGATAGGTCTTTCCATCGGACCGCAGCAGCGTGAAACTCTCAACATGGCAGCCGAACGTGCCGCGCCGGTGATGGTTCTTGCCATGCACGTCATTGGCGACGGCGCCGCCAAGCGTGACGAATTGCGTTCCCGGAACCACTGCCGGAAAGAAGCCATGGGGTGCTGCGTGCGCGATGATTTCGGACAACAACGCGCCGGCATCCGCTTCGAGCACGCCGGTCATGGCGTCGAAGCCGCGAATGCGGTTCAGGCATCGCATGTCGACCACCGCGCCGGCCTGGTTCTGGCAGGAATCGCCATAGGAACGGCCATTGCCATAGGCAAGCAGCGAGGCTTCGCCGGCCTGACCAGCCTTCAGCAACGCGATGGCATCGTCGGCCTGGATCGCCCTTGGCGCCGGCGGCGTGGCAAGGCCAAAGCTGCGGAAGCGTTCAGCCATGCCTACCAGCCCCCGATGACCAGCAGCACCGCGCCGATCAGCACCACGATCTGGCTGCGCCAGTCGCGGATGATGAAGACGACCGGATCGTCATGCATTTCGTCGCGGCGCGCCAGGATCCAGACCCGCATGGTGAGGTAGAGCACGATCGGCGGCAGCGGCCAGATCAGCCATGGGTGCGGATAGAGTTCGCGCACCGCGACACTGTCCATGTAGAGCGCCAAGACGAGTGCCGAGGAAAAGGCTGACGCCATGCCGGCCTGGGCGACGATCTCCTGGTCCTCGGTGCGATAACCCCGTCCGGCAATGCGCTCGCCGGGCGGAATGGCGGTGGTGCGCAATTCGACAAAACGCTTCACCAGCGCCAGCGACAGGAAGAAGAAGATCGAGAAGGCGAGCAGCCAGAACGAGACGTCGACGCCGGGCGCGGCCGCGCCGGCGATCACCCGGATCGTGTAGAGGCCGGCAAGCGTCAGCACGTCGACAAGCAGCATGCGTTTGAACGACAGCGAATAGGCAGTCGTGACCACCATGTAGCCGCCAAGCACAGCCAGGAATTCGAGCGACAGGAAGAACCCCGTGCCAATGCCGATCGCCAGCAGCACCGCGATCGCGCCAAGGCCGAAGGGGATCGACAGCGCGCCGCTGGCGAACGGCCGGTTGCGTTTGGTGGCGTGCTTGCGGTCGAGCGCCAGGTCGAAGAAGTCGTTGAGGATGTAGATCGCCGACGCCACCGCACTGAACGAGACGAACGCCAGCAGGCATTCCCAGATCATGTTGGAATTGAAATATTCGTGCGACAGCACCATCGGCACGGCGATCAGCGAGTTCTTCAGCCACTGGTGCACGCGCAGCATCTTGACGACGGTCCGCAATGTCGGCTTCGGCGCCGGCATCGTTTCGGCGCCACGCGCCGCCTGCCAGCGCGCGGCATGGCGGTCGGGTGCGACGACAATCGCATTGCGGGCAGCGTCGAAGACCTGGAGGTCATGGCGGCTGTTGCCGGCATAGTCGAAACCGCCGTCGCCATAGGCTGATATCAGCGATGCGCGCTTCCTGCCCGCGGTGAGATTGTCGGAGCCGTCGGTGGCCAGCACCCGGTCGAAAATACCGAGATGGGCCGATATGGCGTCGGCGAATTTGCGCGGCGTGCCGGTCGCCAGCACGATCTTGCGGCCCTCGGCATGTTCAGCGCGAAGGCGGTTGAGCAATAGCTCACGATAAGGCAGCGACGCGGGATCGATATCGATGCGTTGCGCGATCGCCTGCTTCAGCCGCGCCGGCCCGCCAGCCGCCCAGAACGGCACGAAAAAAATATAGAGCGGGTTCTTCTTGAGAAGGATGAACAGTCCTTCCCACAACAGGTCGGTTGCGATCAGCGTACCGTCGAGATCGACCGCAAGCGGTATTGCGTTCCTGTCCGACCGCGCATCCATGTACGTCCTGCCCCTGCCGCCATTTGATCCGGGAAACCGGAATCTCGTTGAGCGCCGTGTTCCGGCGTCTTGGGGCTGGTATAGCGGGGTATGGCGTAGCGAACGTTAAAACGCACGGTTGTGGGCGGCTGTCGCGGTGGTATTTCCGGCGTCATTGTTAAGCAACCGCTACCGGAAACGATAAAAGGCCGGACAAACGCCCGGCCTTTCCAATCACGCCGCCAGGATTACTTGATGCGGGCGACGCCGCCGGATATCTCGACGGTTTCCGAACCCGTCAGCGCTTCGAGGTCGCCATTGGGCAAGGTGACGAAGCAGCCATTCTGGCAGAATTCGACGGTTTCACCGCCGGCCAGCGCAAGGTCGGTCTTGCTGCCGCCTTCCGTCACGATCAGCGTGCGGGTCTCGGCGTCCTTGTTGACCGCGCTTGCGGCATGGGCCGAGCCGCTCACGGCGAGCAAGGCGACGGCAGCGACGAGAGACTTCCACATTTGCAATATCGGTGTTCCCACCGCCTCTGTTGCATTACGCAAGGCATTTTCGCCTTTGCATGGGAGCTTATATGAGATGGAAGCTGAACCGCAACTGAATGCCGCATTCATGCCGCAATTGGCTTCGGCTTCGCCGGCTTCCGGTCTAATCAGGATCCGGCTTGCGCAGCTTGCGTCCTGATTTGACGAGCTTTTTCGCCTCGGCCGCGGCCTCCACCTTGGCCTGTTCCTGTTCGGCGAAGTCGGCCTCGATCTTGTCGTCGTCGGTCGGCCAGGCCTTGGGCTTGTGGACCTCGACGACGGCACGCGGTGTCGAGGGGATTTCGATATGCTCGCCGTTGAATTTTTCCAGCACGGCGAAACGAATGTCATTCTGCACAACGCTGCCGTTCATAATATCGGCCAGGAACACCCGGATTTCGAATTCCAGCGCGGCGGCACCGAAGTTGGAAAACAGCACGAAGGGCTCGGGATTCTTGAGCACCAGCGGATGGCTGCGAGCGATCTCCAGCAGGACGGCATGCACCTGCTTGACGTCGCTGCCATAGGCGACACCGACCTTGACCTCGACACGGCCGAGCTTGTTGCGGTGCGTCCAGTTGCCGACGGCGTTGTTGATCAGGTTGGAATTGGGCAGGATCACCGACTGCCGCTGGAAGGTCTCGATCTCGGTGGCGCGCACGCTGATCTTCTTGACGGTGCCGCTGACATCGCCGGCGACGATCCAGTCGCCGACCTTGAACGGCCGCTCGGCCAGCAGGATCAGGCCGGAGACGAAATTGGACACCACATTCTGCAGGCCAAAGCCGATACCGAGGGAAAGCGCACCCGCGACCAGCGCCAGGCTGGAGAGGTCGATGCCGGCGGCCGAGATGCCGACCAGCGCCGCCAGCGCGACGCCGGCATAGCCGACCGCCAGCCGGATCGAGTTGCGCACCCCGGTATCGACCTTGCCGCGCGCCATGACCGAGCCGTCGAGCCAGCCCTGGAACCAGCGCGTCAGGAAATAGCCGATGACGAAGACGACGATGCCCGAAAGGATGCCGGTGACCGAAATCGTCACCGAGCCGATGTTGATCCCTGTCGCGAGCTTGTAGGCCCAGGCCTGGATGTCGCCGGGCTGGAACCCCCACATCAACAGGATCAGCGGCAGGAACACCAGCACGATCAACAGGTTGATGGCGATGCTGACAACGAGGCCGAGCTGGTCGAGCGCGGTGTCGTCGTAGCTGGAATTGGCCGACAGCCAGCGGCCGACGAATGTATTGGCGAAAGCGCCCTCCTCGCCGATCGCCTGCGCCGACAGGAACCCGATATAGGCGGTGATCAAGGCTGTGCCGGTGACCACCACCTGCAGTGAGACGAACAGCGCAAGGCCAATATAGCCGAGCAAGGCGGCTATGATGGTGAACAGGCCAAGGCCCAGCGACAGGTAACGCAGCCATGCCGGCCACGGCCGCCAGCTTCCGTCGCGCGCCTTGAACGGCCGCAGCATCGCCATCAGGATCAGGATGATGCCGACGACAATGGTGGCGACAAAACTGCGGGCGATGGTCAGCGACAGCGGCGAGCCCATCTTGTCGTTGATCACCGACAGGAAGGTGTTGACGCTGATGACCACGGCCATGGCGGTGGCCAGGCGCACCAGCCAGCGCGCCGGCCCGGTTTCGACCGGGATCAGGCGCCAGTTCGGCAGCCGCGGCTCCAGCGCCGCGTTGGTCAGGCGGTTGACGCAGAACACCACGCCGATGACGGTCGCCAGCGCGTTGAGGAAGAGCCCAATGTCGCCGCGCAACACATTGTAATAATTGAAAAAGAAAATTGTCGATCCAAGAAAGGCGGCGACCGCCAGCGTCGGCAGCAAGGTCGACCAGAAGGCCACCGACAAGCGACTGAGATAGGATGGGTCCTCATTGGTGGGGTCGGCTTCGAACACCCGCCCGAAAAGACGCCTGCCGCCGACCAGCAGCACCAGCGCCAGGCCGAGCGCCACGAAGGTTGCCGCCAGGATCGCCTGGAACTTGAACTTGAAGGCAAAGCTCAGCCAGGACGACACCGCCTTGTAGAAATTGCCGAACTCGTCGCGGGCGTCGGAAAACACCTGCGGGCTCAGCGCGTCCGACAGCACGTAGCGCTTGGTCAAAAGATTGCGGAACAGCTCGCTGCGCATGTTGCCGATCTTGTCGATCAGCCCGCTGATGCGGATCGACAGGGCCTGGGCCTGCGAGATGACAGCGTTGATCTCGGCCTTTTCGGATGTCAGCGCCTGGCGTTCGGCACTGACGATATCGGGCTCTTCCGGCTGGCCGGCGGCGGGGGCCGGGCCAAGCTGCTCCAGGCGGGCGTTGATCTCGCCAAGACGTGTGCGGAAGGCCAGCGCGCTGTTAAGCGATTGCCGTGACAATTCCTCCAGCTGCAGGCGGATATCGACAAGGCTGCTATCGTCCTCGCCATCCTGCTGGGTCTGCTTTTCGAAATTGTCGGCCTTGGTGGTCAGACCCTGGATGATCTTCTGCTGGTCGGCGACCAATCCGGCGGGCGCCTGGCCGACGCCCTGCGCCATCGCCTCAAACGAAGGCGGCGCCGAGACGACCAGCGTGAGGACCATAATGAGGCGAAGCAATCGGAAAAGCATGATTTGTGGGCGACTCATGGACGGCAAAGGCAATTTGAAAGCCTGTCCTTGATAAAGACGGCCATATCATGGGGCAAGTCGTCGCGTCGGGGCGTTGACAAAGGCGTCGGCCAGTCGAAAGGCCATGGCGCAATATTGGCTTTGCACGTGCGGCCTGCTCTATAGTCTGCCGCATCGCCCGAACCGGACAACTTGCACATGGCAGAGTACTCGGCCCTTTCGCTGCTCGCGAACGCGCTCAAGGGAAACAAGGACTGGAAACCGGCTTGGCGCAAGCCGGACCCGAAGGCGTCCTACGATGTCATCATCGTCGGCGGCGGCGGCCATGGGCTGGCAACCGCCTACTACCTTGCCAAGGAGCACGGCATCACCAATGTCGCGGTGCTGGAAAAGGGCTGGCTCGGCTCCGGCAATGTCGGCCGCAACACGACGGCCGTGCGCTCGAACTACCTGCTGCCGGCCAACACCCGTTTCTACGAACATTCGATGAAGCTGTGGGAGAACCTCTCGCACGAACTCAACTACAACGTCATGTTCTCGCAGCGCGGCTGCCTGAACCTGGCGCACACGCCGGCCCAGTTCGACGACTACGCAAGGCGCGGCAACGCCATGCGCCATCTCGGCGTCGATGCGGAGCTGATGACGCCGGCCGAGATCAAGCGCCTGATCCCGGCGCTCGACATCTCCGGCGATGCGCGCTTCCCCGTGGTTGGCGGCCTGATGCAACGGCGTGCCGGCACCGCCCGCCACGATGCCGTCGCCTGGGGCTATGCGCGCGGCGCCGACCGGCGCGGTGTCGACATCATCGAGAATTGCGAGGTCACCGGCTTCCTGCGCGATGGCGACCGCATCACCGGCGTCACCACCTCGCGCGGCGACATCCGCGCCAAGAAGGTGGCGGTCGCGGTGGCCGGCAGCACGGGCCGGGTCATGCAACTGGCCGGCGTCGAGACGATGCCGATCGAAAGCCATGTGCTGCAGGCCTTCGTCACGGAATCGCTAAAGCCCTTTATAAACACCGTCGTGACCTTCGGCATGGGGCATTTCTACATGTCGCAGTCGGACAAGGGCGGCCTTGTCTATGGCGGCGACATCGACGGCTACAACAGCTACGCGCAGCGCGGCAACCTGCCCGTCGTCGACGAGGTGATGAGCGAGATGCTGGCGCTGTTCCCGGGTCTTGCCCGCGTGCGCATGCTGCGCTCCTGGGGCGGCGTCTGCGACATGTCGATGGACGGCTCGCCGATCATAACCACCGGCCCCCTGCCCGGCATGTATCTCAATTGCGGCTGGTGCTATGGCGGCTTCAAGGCGACGCCGGCCTCTGGCTGGACCTTTGCCTGGACCATCGCCAAGGATGAGCCGCACGACTTCAACGCGCCGTTCACGCTCGATCGTTTCCACCGTGGCCTTGTCATCGACGACAAGGGCCAGGGCGCGAACCCCAGGCTTCATTGAGCAAGGCTGCATTAGGTAGAATTGAATGCTGATCACCTGCCCCTATTGCGGCCCGCGCGACGTCATTGAGTTCACCTACCAGGGTGATGGCAACCGCGAACGTCCCGATCCCGCCTCGCAGAATTTCGAGGCATGGAACGCCTATGTCTACGACCGGCTGAACCCGGCCGGCGACCACAATGAGATCTGGCAGCATTCCGGCGGTTGTCGTGCGCATCTGCGCGTCGTGCGCAACACGCTGACGCATGAGATTTCGAGTGTCGCCTTCGTACGCGGCGACCACGGTTCGGCCGCCCGCCGCAAGGCCGAGGACAAAGCATGAGCCCGCGCCGCACCGACACTGGCGGCCGCATCGACCGGCTGAAGACCATCCGTTTCACCTTCGACGGCGTTGCCTATACCGGCCATGCCGGCGATACGCTGGCTTCCGCACTGCTGGCCAAGGGCGTCACTCTTTTCGGGCGTTCGTTCAAGTATCACCGCCCGCGCGGCCTGCTGACCGCCGGTGTCGAGGAGCCCAATGCGCTGGTGACGGTGCTGAAGGGCGAGGTGCGCGAGCCCAACATCCCGGCCACCATGGTCGAGATCCATGACGGCCTGGTCGCCGTCAGCCAGAACCGCTTCCCCTCGCTTGCCTGGGACATCCACGCGGTCAACCAGCTCGGCGGCAAGATCCTGTCGGCCGGCTTCTACTACAAGACCTTCATGGGACCGGTGGTCGGCCCGCTCAAGGGCACGCGCTTCTGGATGTTCTGCGAGCACTTCATCCGCCGTGCCGCCGGCCTCGGCAGCGCCGGATCGGCGAAGGACCCGGCCCGCTACGAACGCATGAACGCCTTTTGCGATGTGCTGGTGGTCGGCTCCGGCCCTGCCGGCCTGATGGCCGCCAAGGCAGCCGCCGATCAGGGCGCCCGTGTCATGCTGGCCGATCTCGAACCGCGTTTCGGCGGTTCGGCCAACTGGTCCGATGAAATCATCGATGGCGCGCCCGCCGCCGATTGGGCGCGGCGCACCGTCGCCCAGCTCGCAGGCCGCGACAATGTCCGGCTTCTGCCGCGCACCACGGTCTGGGGCTACTACGACAACAATACGCTTGCCGCGCTCGAACGGGTCAGCGACCACAAGGAGCAGCCCGCCAAGGGCGAGCCGCGCCATCGCTACTGGGCGATCCGCGCCAGGTCCGTCGTGCTGGCCACGGGTGCCTTCGAACGACCGCTTGTCTTCCCGGGCAATGACAGGCCGGGCGTCATGCTGGCGCATGCGGCCGAGCGCTATGCCAATGAGTTCGGCGTTCTGCCGGGCGAACGGGTCGCCCTGTTCACCAACAATGACAGCGCCTATCGCGCAGCGGTCGCCTTGAAGAAAGCGGGCGCCGCGATCATTGCCATCGCCGACGTCAGGCCCGAGCTTTCGGCCGAGATGCGCAAGCTCGCCGCGGAAGCCGAGGCCGAACTGTTAACGGGCCATGCCGTCGTCGCCACCGAAGGCGGCAAGGCGCTCTCGGGCATCAAGGTTCAACGTTTCGACATGATCACGGGCACGCTGAGCGACGATGCGCGCTCGATCCACGCCGACTGCCTGCTGGTGTCGGGCGGCTGGTCGCCGACCATTCATCTCGCCAGCCAAGCCGGCGCCAGGGCGGAATGGAACGCAGCCCGGCAGGCCTTCCTGCCGCCGAAGCCCACACAGAAGGGGCCGGCACAACAATGGCCAACACAACAATGGATCGGTGCCGGCGCCTTTACCGGCAGTTTTTCGACGGCCGAAGCCATCGCCGAAGGCCGCGCTACCGGGCTCACGGCGGCCGGTGGAACAGCCACGCCGCCGCCGTTGCCCACTGTTGAGGCCGCACCTGGCGATCCCGATCCGGCGCCTGTTTTCGAGATCAGGGCCAAGGGCAAGAGTTTTGTCGACTTCCAGCACGACGTGACCGCGGAGGATGTGCGGCTGGCGCATCGCGAAGGCTTTGTCTCGGTCGAGCACCTCAAGCGCTACACCACGCTTGGCATGGCGACCGACCAGGGCAAGAGCTCCAACGTCCCCGGGCTCGCCATCATGGCCGAGGCGCTGGGCAAGCCGATCCCGGAGGTCGGCACGACACGCTTCCGGCCGCCCTTCGCGCCGGTGTCGATCGGCTCGCTGGCGGCCGAGCGTTTCGGCGACCTGAAGCCCGAACGGCTGACGCCGATGCATGACTGGCATCTCGCCAACGGCGCGACCATGTATTCCGCCGGCCTCTGGTACCGGCCGATGATCTACGGCCATGCCGGCGAGACGGTCGAGCAGGCCTATGTACGCGAAGCCAAGGCGACGCGCGAAAGCGCCGGCATCGTCGATGTCTCGACGCTGGGCAAGATCGCCGTGCAAGGTCCCGACGCAGCCGCTTTCCTCGACCGCGTCTATACCAACATGTTTTCGACACTCGCCGTCGGCAAGGCGCGCTACGGGCTGATGCTGCGCGAGGACGGCTTTGCCTTCGACGACGGCACCACCTGGCGGCTTGGCGAGCAGGATTTCCTGATGACCACCACCACGGCCAATGCCGGCAAGGTGATGCAGCATCTGGAATATTTCCTCGACGTGGTCTGGCCGGAGCTGAAAGTGCACGTCACCTCGGTGACCGATGAATGGGCCGGGGCCGCGATCGGCGGGCCGAAGGCGAGGCAGATCCTTGCGGCTTGCGTCACCGGCACCGCTGTCGACAATGCGACGCTGCCCTTCATGGGCATCGTGCGTGGCGAGATCGCCGGCGTCCCGGTGATGATCTGCCGGCTGTCCTTCTCCGGCGAAATGGCCTTCGAGGTCTATTCCGGCGCCGGCCATGGCACGCATGTCTGGGAAGCGCTGATCGAGGCCGGCAAGCCGTTCGGACTGGTCACCTACGGGCTCGAGGCGCTCGGCACGATGCGCATCGAAAAGGGCCATGTCACCGGCGCCGAGATCGACGGCCGCACCACGGCACGCGATCTGCATCTCGACTGGATGCTGTCGAAGAAGAAGCCGTTCATCGGCTCGGCGATGATGGACCGCGAAGGCCTGATCGCGGTCGACCGGCTGGAACTGGTCGGCTTGATCGCGCTGGACAATCGGCCGCTCAATGGCGGTGCGCACATCGTCGAGGAGGTTGACGAGGCCAATCCGCACGGCTCGATCGGCCACATCACCGCCTGCTGCTACTCGCCGGCGCTCGGCAAGCATATCGCGCTGGCGCTGGTCAAGGGCGGCAAGGCAAGGCACGGCACGCGTGCCCATGTCTCCGATCCGCTGCGCAATCGCTTCGGACCGGTCGAGATCGTCTCCAACCATTTCTACGATCCGGAAGGGACCCGCATGCATGGTTGAGCGCCAATCCCCCCTTGAGCCGGAGTTTCACACCGGCTCGCATGGCAATTTCGAGCACGGCGTCGAGATCCTCCTGACCGAGACAAGGCCGGGCTCGATCGTGCAGCTCGCCGCATGGCCAGGCGAGGAGAAGAAGCTGATCGCTGCCATCCGCACGGTCACCGGCCTTGCACTGCCTGACGGTGCCGGCGGCGGCTTGAGCGACGGCGTGAAGTCGGTGTTCGGCTTCGCGCCGGGAAAGTTCACCGTGGCCGACGAAGCCGAAGGGCTGGCCGACGCCTTCGCCAAGGCGGTGACACCGGTCATCGGCACGGTGACGGACCTGTCGCATGGCCGCACCGCCATCCGCATCGCCGGGCCGAAAGCCGAATGGGTGCTGGCGAAATTCTTCGCCATCGACTTCGCGCTGCCGGCCTTTCCCATAGGCGCCGGCCGCTCGACCGCACATCACGATGTCTTCGCCCAGATCCAGCGCACCGGCGCCGACGAGTTCGACATCTATGTCTTTCGCTCGTTCGCCCGCTCGTTCTGGAAGGCGCTCTGCCACGCCAGCGAGGAAGTAGGCTACGAGGTGCAGTAGAGCAATTGCTTCTGGCATCAACGCCAGCCGGTTCTGCCGCTAGAGAATCGCGCCGCCAGCGGCCATGGTAGGAAAAACGTGGTCGCCAGATCGACCCAAGGGATAAAAATCCCGTCTCAGACTCGGCGCATTCGTTTGGTTCGAACATCCCCATGACCGCAGAACTATCCGCCGGCGCCACGGATCGCGCCGATGTGTCGGCCCGGGCCTTGCTCCTGCTACCGCTGACGGTCGCCTGCGGCGTGTTCATGACCAGCCTCGACCAGAATGTCGTGGTGACGGCACTGCCCGGCATCGGCGAAAGCCTCGGTCGTCCACCGAGCCAGCTCGGCCTGCTGATCACCGTCTATGTCGCCAGCCTGATCATCTCCATGCCGCTCGGCGGCTGGGCCGCCGACCGCTTCGGCCTGCGCAACGTCTACTGCTTTGCCTTGCTGGTGTTCGCCACCTCGTCGGCGCTCTGCGGCCTGTCCGATGATATCTGGACACTGGTCGGCGCCCGCGCGCTGCAGGGCTTCGGCGGTGCGCTGATGGGCACGCTCGGCCAGGTCGTCATCCTGTCGAGCTTTCCGCGCAGCCGCACGCTCAAGATCAACATGTACATCTCGCTGGCCAGTCAGTCCGGGCCATTGGTCGGTCCGCTCGTCGGCGGCGCGCTGACCACCTACATTTCCTGGCGCTGGATTTTCTTCATCAATGTGCCGTTCGCGCTGGCGGCGACAATCCTTGCCGCCTCGCTGTTCCCGACAGTGACCAAGCCCGTTCGCACGCGGTTCGATTTTCCCGGCCTTCTGCTGGTCGGCAGCGGCATGATCCTGCTTGTCTTCGGCATGGATGCGCTTGCCGCCAAGGATGCCGCCGGCGGCATGATTGCCGGCGGACTGGCACTGGCGGTCATCATCCTGTCGATCGCCTCGCTCTACTGCCTGCGCGTGCCCAATCCCCTGCTCGACCTCAAGCTGCTGCGCATCCGCACCTTCCGCATCTCGTTTCTCACCGGCGGCGGCCTGGACACGATCGGCCTCAGTTCCGTCGCCTTCCTGCTGCCGCTGATGTTCCAGCTCGGCTTCGGCATGAGCGCTGTGGAGGCGGGATCGCTGACCTTCGTTGCCGCGCTCGGCTCGGTGGTCATGCGTTTCTTCATGCCTCGTGTCCTCAACCGCTTCGGCTTCCGCCGCGTGCTGGTCGTCAACACGCCGATCGTCGCCGCGATGGTTGCGGGCTTCGCCCTGATGCAGGCGGCGACGCCGGTCTGGATCGTGCTTAGCTACATCTTCGTTTTCGGTGTCTTCCGCTCGGTGCAATGGGCCTCGACCGGAAACCTCGCCTATTCCGACATCGCTCCCGACCAACTCGCCCGCTTCAGCGCGCTCTATTACATCCTCTGGCAACTGGCGGTGGCGATCAGCGTCGGTCTTGCGGCGGCCATGCTATCGTTCCTGGCCGGCGGCGGGTCTGCCGTGACCAGCGATTTCCGGATCCTGTTCGTGATCGAGGGCGTCATCACGCTCTGCGCACTATCAGCCTATCTCAAGCTGACGCCACAGGACGGCGCCCATGTCAGCGGACATGGCGCGCAGATGAATACGGAATAGTGCCGCAGCCCGTCGCGGCCGGCTATTCGCTGAACGTAACCCATTCCTCGAGCGGCACGCGGTCGGTGCGGAAGGCGTTCTCGGGCTTGGAAATGTCCTCATAGCCCAGCGCCATGCCGCAGACGACGATCTCCTCGTCGGGAATGTTGAGCACCGGCCGGATCTGCCGGTGATAGGGCGCGAAGGCCGCCTGCGGACACGTGTGCAGACCCCTGCCCCGCGCCGCGACCATGATGTTCTGCAGGAACATGCCGTAATCGATCCACGAGCCCTGGTTGAGCCGGCGGTCAATGGTGAAGATCATACCGACCGGCGCGTCGAAGAAGACGAAGTTGCGGTCGTGCTGGGCACGCATCTTGTCGACCTCGCGGCGACCGATCCCGAGCGCGCCATAGAGGCCGAACCCGTTGGCGCGCCGGCGGGTGAGATACGGTTCGAAGAACTGCGTGGGATAGTAACGGTACTCGTCCCAATCGGCCTTCTCGGCACGGATGCCGGAATTCAGGATGGCATCCGATATCTGTTGCTTGGTCTTGCCCTTGGTGACGTAGACCCGCCATGGCTGCATGTTGGTGCCGGATGGAGCGCGTGCCGCAACCGTCAGAATGTCCCTGATCGTCTCGTCGTCGATCATGTCGGGCAAAAATGCGCGCACCGAACGGCGCGATAGGATCGCATCGTCGACGATCTCGGCCTCAACCGCGATTCGAGCCTTACTTTCCAGCATGGGCCGTCCCTTAGCCTGTATCTCGATCGGACGTCCCCACTCGCCGCTCGCGGCGGAGCCTTTGCATGAACCGTCAAAGTCCTGCAAGCAAATCTTGAGCATTGGTGAAAATCTACTTGATTTTTTCATGAGCTTGATTTCTCATGAAATTCGGATGGGAATTTTCATGAAGAGCGCTTTGCCCGCCACGGCCGCACGAACATTTCAGGGGTCCGACGAACGCGTGCTGGCCAGCGACATCAGAGCCTTGCGTCGCGTTCGCGGGCTGACGCTGGCCGAGATCGCGCTGAAACTCGGCCGTTCGGTTGGATGGCTCAGCCAGGTCGAACGTGGCCTCTCGACGCCATCGGTCGGCGACCTCAGGGCTTTCGCCGAATTGTTCGGCGTGCCGATCAGCCTGTTCTTCAGCCATGAGGTGCCTGTCGAGAGCGAGCGCGGCGTGGTGGTGCGTGCCGGCAGGCGCCGCTCGCTTGGCACCAGCGAATCCGGCTTGGTGGAAGAACTCCTGTCGCCCGATCTCAGTGGTAGTTTTGAAATGGTGCGCTCGATCTTCGCGGCGGGCGCGGAGATGAAGACCGAGCAGCTGCGGCCGACCGAGGAAGCCGGCTATATCGCCTCGGGCATTTTCGAGATCGAGATAGCGGGCGTCTGGCACCGGCTCGGCGAAGGCGATTCCTTCCGCTTCGAAGGCAAGCCCTATCGCTGGCGCAATCCAGGCACTGAGCCGGCGGTTGTCATCTGGGTGGTTTCGCCACCGGTCTATTAAGTTTCAAGTCGGGAGAAGAACATGGCGGGTTTGCCAAGCACGGCGCGCGTGGTGATCATCGGAGGTGGCGTGGTCGGTACTTCCGCGCTCTATCATCTCGCCAAGGCTGGCTGGACCGACTGCGTGCTCGTGGAGAAGAACGAGCTGACCTCCGGCTCGACATGGCACGCAGCCGGCAATGTGCCGACCTTCTCCTCGTCCTGGTCGCTGATGAACATGCAGCGCTATTCGACCGAGCTTTACCGGGGCCTGGCCGACGCCGTCGACTATCCCATGAACTATCACGTCACCGGCTCGCTGCGGCTCGCCCATTCGAAGGAGCGCATGCAGGAGTTCCAGCGCGCCAAGGGCATGGGCCGCTACCAGGGCATGGACATCGACGTGGTCGGCGTCGACGAGATCAAGCGCCGCTATCCCTTTATCGAAACGCATGACCTGGAAGGCGCGCTCTACGACCCCAGCGACGGCGACATCGACCCGGCGCAGCTGACCCAGGCGTTGGCCAAGGGCGCGCGCGACATGGGGGCCAAAATCATCCGCTTCTGCCCCGTCACCGGCGTGCGCCGCGAGAACGATGAATGGGTGGTCCAGACGGCGCAAGGCGAAATCCGCTGCGAAATCGTCGTCAATGCCGCCGGTTATCGTGCCGCCGAAGTGGGCCGGATGTTCGGCCGCGAGGTGCCGATGATGGTGATGAGCCACCAGTACATCCTGTTCGAGGAAATCCCCGAACTCGCCGCATGGTCCAAGGAACAGGGCAAGAAGCTGCCGCTGCTGCGCGATGTCGACACGTCCTACTATCTGCGCCAGGAAAAGGCCGGCATGAATCTCGGCCCCTATGAGCGCAATTGCCGCGCGCATTGGGCTGATCACAACGATCCGATGCCGGACGATTTCTCTTTCCAGCTTTTCCCCGACGATCTCGACCGGCTGGAACATTATCTGGCCGATGCCGTCGCCCGCGTGCCGATCCTGGGCACCGCCGGCCTGTCCAAGGTCATCAACGGACCGATCCCCTACGCGCCGGACGGCAACCCGCTGATCGGCCCGATGCCAGGCGTTCCCAATGCCTTCGAAGCCTGCGTCTTCACCTTCGGCATTGCCCAGGGCGGCGGCGCCGGCAAGGTGCTCGCCGAATGGGTTACGCAAGGCCAGACCGAATGGGACATGTGGTCGTGCGACCCGCGCCGCTTCACCTCTTTCGCCGCCGCACCCGACTATTGCGTCGCCAAGGGCATGGAAATCTATGGCAATGAATACGCCATCCAGTTTCCGCGCCACGCCTGGCCTGTAGGGCGCGATCGCAAGCTGTCGCCGATCCACGATCGCATCAAGGCGCTGGGTGCCCGCTTCGACGCTTATAATGGCTGGGAGCGCGCCACATGGTACGCGCAGGACGGCGACGACATCTCCGAGGAAGCCACGCTGACCTTCCGCCGCGACGGGCCGTGGCAGCATCGCGTGCGCGAGGAATGTCTCGCCGTGCGCGACGCCGCCGGCATTCTGGACCTGCCCGGTTTCTCCCGCTTCAACCTTGAAGGCCCAGGCGCGGCCGAATGGCTGAGCCTGCAGGTCACCGGACTGGTGCCGAAGCCCGGCCGCATCGGCCTCGTCTATTTCGCCGACGATAAGGGCCGCATCGTCACCGAAATGTCCGTGGTCCGCCACGACGAGAATCTGATGACGCTGATCACCGCAGCGGTGGCGCAGTGGCACGATTTCGAGTGGCTGAAATCGCGTATGCCGGGAGATGCGACCTTCAAGCTGATCGACCGAACCGAGGAATTCTCCACGCAGATCCTGGCCGGACCCAATTCGCGAAAAATCCTCGCAGAAGTTTGCGACGCCGACCTGACGCTGCCATGGCTGACGCATCAGGAAACGAAAATCGCCGGCCGTTGGGCGAAGCTCGTGCGCGTCTCCTTCGCCGGCGAACTCGGCTGGGAAATCCACACCAGGGTCGACGACACGGCCGCCATCTTCGATGCCATCTGCGCGGCAGGACAAAACCATGGGCTGAAACCGTTCGGCATGTACGCGCTGGATTCGCTCAGGCTCGAAAAAGGCTACCGCACCTGGAAAGGTGACCTGTCGACCGACTATTCCATCCTGCAGGGCGGGCTTGAGCGCTTCGTCAAATGGGAAAAGCCAGACTTCCGCGGCAAGGCCGCACTGCAGAACGAGAAGCAGCAAGGCGTGAAGAAGCGCTTCGTCACGCTGGTCGTCGAAAATCCCGGCGATTGCGACGCACCCTACATGTCGACGCTGTGGCACGATGGCCAGATCGTTGGCGAGACCACGTCGGGCGGCTGGGGCCATCGCATCGACAAATCGATCGCGCTCGGCATGCTGCGCGCCGATTTGACCGAACCCGGCACCGCCGTCGAAGTCGAAATCTTCGGTGATCGCGTCAAGGCGATCGTACAGAAGGACGAACCCCTGTGGGATCCGAAGAACGAGAGGCTGCGCGCATGAAGACGGTCATTCTCACCGATGGCGGCATGGGCCAGGAACTGGTGCGGCGCAGCAAGTCCGAGCCGACGCCGCTATGGTCGGCAAGGGTGCTGATCGACGAACCGGACCTCGTGCGCGGCCTGCACGCGGAATTCATCCGCGCCGGCGCGCGCGTCATCACAATCAACACCTATTCGGCGACGCCCGAACGCCTGGCGCGGGAGGGTGCCGAAGACCTGTTCAAGCCACTGCAGAAGCGCGGCATCGAATTGGCCAGGCAGGCCCGCGATGCAGCCGGCGATGCGACCATCGCCGGCTGCCTGTCACCGCTTTTCGGCAGCTACGCCCCGGCGCTGACCATTTCCTATCAGGAAACGCTCGACATCTACCGCCGCATCGTTGCCGAGCAGGCGGATGGCGTCGACCTCTTCCTGTGCGAGACGATGGCCTCGTCCGACGAAGCGCGCGCGGCGGTTACCGCTGCATCGGAAAGCGGCAAGCCCGTGTGGGTGTCATGGACACTTGCCGACCATGGCGCGCCGCGTTTGCGCAGCGGCGAGACGATAGCCGGCGCGTCCAGCGCGCTTGATGGCCTGACCGTCGCGGCGCGGCTGCTCAATTGCTGCCGGCCGGAAGCGATCGCCGCCGCCTTGCCTGAACTGATCGACCTCGGCGGCCCGGTCGGCGCCTATGCCAATGGCTTCACCTCCACCGAAGCGCTCAAGCACGGCGGCACGGTGGATGTTCTGCACGCCCGCCATGACCTTGGCCCTGATGCTTACGCCGACCAAGCGACCGGCTGGGTCGAAGCCGGCGCTACTATCGTCGGCGGTTGCTGCGAAGTCGGGCCACCGCATATCGCCGCCCTGCGCGACCGGCTCGAGCAGGCCGGCTATGAGATTTCGGGAGTTCAATAATGCCAAGACCATCATCGCGCATTTCCGGTATCGTACCTTCCGGCAAGGATGGCTGGGAGGTTCATTTCGCCGCCTGGACACGCAAGGAAGCTGGCGAAGACATCATCATGCTGTCGGTCGGCGATCATGATTTCGACACGCCCTCGGAAACGATCGAAGCCTGCGTGACCGCGGTTCGCGGCAGCAATCACCACTATACCCCGCTGCCCGGCCTGCCGCGCCTGCGCAAGGCGATGGCCGTGGCATCGAGCGCCTGCACGGGCGTGGAGACGGTGCCGGATCAGGTGATCGCCACGCCGGGCGGCCAGGCCGCCCTTTACGCGGCCGTGCAGGCCGTGCTCGACCAGGGCGACCACGCCATCGTCGTGGCGCCTTACTACGCCACCTATCCCAACACATTCAGCGCCGCCGGCGCCAGTTTCACCGTCGTCGAGACGCCGGCCGAGGATGGCTTCCAGCCCCGCGCCGACATGATCCGCGCGGCGATCAGGCCCAACACGCGCGCCATCCTGATCAACACGCCGAACAACCCGACAGGCGCCGTCTATTCGCGCGAACGGTTGGAACAGCTGGCCGAGATTTGCCGCGAGCACGACCTCTGGCTGCTGTCGGACGAGGTCTACTGGACGCTCGGCGGCGGCGAGCACGTCTCGCCGCGCTCGCTGCCCGGTATGGCCGAGCGCACGCTGGTCATCAATTCCATGTCCAAGAGCCATGGCATGACCGGCTGGCGCATGGGCTGGCTGACCGGTCCCAGCGAGATGATCACGCTGCTGATCAACCTCAACCTGGTGACGACCTACGGCCTGCCGGCCTTCATCTCGATCGCTTGCGCAGAGGCGCTGGAGAACCGCTATGGCGTCAAGGACATCGCCGAGCGCTACGCGGCGCGCCGCACCGTCTTCATCGAGGCCGTGCGCGGCATGAACGATGTCACCGTGCGCGGTTCAGAGGGCGGCATGTATGTCATGCTCGACATATCCAATGTCGAACCCGACGACGAGAAATTCGCCTGGGCCTTGCTCGACAAGGAGAATGTCGGCGTGATGCCCGGCTCCAGCTTCGGCGAGGCCGCCGCCGGCCACATCCGCATCAGCCTCTGCCAGCCTGAGCCCGTGCTGCGGGAAGCAGCGCTGCGGCTGCGCCGTTTTGCTTCCAGCTATCGCCGCGAGGCCGCATGACGACCATCCTCACCAAGGCCATCCCTGCCAAGGCAAGGGCGGTCATCATCGGCGGCGGCGTCTCCGGCTGTTCGGTCGCCTATCACCTCGCCAAGCTCGGCTGGACCGATATCGTGCTGCTCGAGCGCAAGCAGTTGACGTCGGGTACGACATGGCACGCCGCTGGCCTGATCGGCCAGTTGCGCGGCTCGCAGAACATGACGCGGCTGGCGAAATATTCGGCCGACCTCTACGTCAAGCTGGAAGCCGAGACCGAGGTCGGCACCGGCATGCGCCAGGTCGGCTCGATCACCGTGGCGCTGACCGAGGAGCGCAAGCACGAGATCTATCGGCAGGCCTCGCTGGCCCGCGCCTTCGATGTCGACGTGCGCGAGATTTCGCCCAGCGAAGTCAGTGAGATGTATCCGCATCTCAATGTCTCCGACGTCGTCGGCGCCGTGCATCTGCCGCTCGACGGCCAGTGCGACCCCGCCAACATCGCCATGGCGCTTGCCAAGGGCGCGCGCCAGCGCGGCGCCACCATCGTTGAGAATGTGAAGGTGACGAAGGTCCACACCAGGGACGGTCGCGTCACCGGCGTATCCTGGGCGCAAGGTGACGAAACAGGCATGATCGAGGCCGACATCGTCGTCAACTGCGCCGGCATGTGGGCGCGTGAACTCGGCGCCCAGAACGGCGTCACCATCCCGCTGCACGCCTGCGAGCATTTTTACCTTGTCACCGAACCCATCCCCGGTCTCGGCCGCCTGCCGGTGCTGCGCGTGCCGGACGAGTGCGCCTACTACAAGGAAGACGCCGGCAAGATGATGCTCGGCGCCTTCGAGCCGATGGCCAAGCCCTGGGGCATGGACGGCATCCGCGAGGATTTCTGCTTCGACCAATTGCCCGAGGACATGGACCATTTCGAACCCATCCTCGAAATGGGCGTCAACCGCATGCCGATGCTGGCCACCGCCGGCATCCACACCTTCTTCAACGGACCCGAGAGTTTTACCCCCGACGACCGCTATTATCTCGGCGAGGCGCCGGAACTGCGCGGCTATTGGATGGCGACCGGCTACAATTCGATCGGCATCGTCTCGTCCGGTGGCGCCGGCATGGCGCTGGCGCAGTGGATCAACGACGGCGAGGCGCCCTTCGACCTGTGGGAAGTCGACATCCGCCGTGCCCAGCCGTTCCAGAAGAACCGCCGCTATCTCAAGGAGCGCGTCTCCGAAACGCTCGGCCTGCTCTACGCCGATCACTTCCCCTATCGGCAGATGGCAACGTCGAGGAATGTCCGGCGCTCGCCGCTGCATGAACACCTGAAGGCGCGCGGCGCGGTGTTCGGCGAGGTCGCGGGCTGGGAGCGGGCCAACTGGTTCGCCCGCGAAGGTCAGGAGCGCGAATACCACTATTCCTGGAAGCGGCAGAACTGGTTCGACAACCAGCGCGAGGAACATCTGGCGGTCCGCGACAAGGTCGGCCTGTTCGACATGACCTCGTTCGGCAAGATCCGCGTCGAGGGCCGCGACGCCTGCGCTTTCCTGCAAAGGCTCTGCGCCAACGACATGGACGTGGCGCCCGGCAAGATCGTCTACACCCAGATGCTCAACAAGCGCGGCGGCATCGAAAGCGATCTCACGGTCTCGCGCCTGTCGGATACCGCCTACTTCCTCGTCGTGCCGGGCGCCACGCTGCAACGCGATCTCGCCTGGCTGCGCCGGCATGTCGGCGAGGAATTCGTCGTCATCACCGATGTGACCGCGGCCGAAAGCGTACTTTGCCTGATGGGTCCGAACGCCCGAAAGCTGATCCAGAACGTCAGCCCCAACGACTTTTCCAACGAGAACAATCCGTTCGGCACGTTCCAGGAGATCGAGATCGGCATGGGCCTCGCCCGCGCCCACCGCGTCACCTATGTCGGCGAACTCGGCTGGGAGCTCTATGTCTCGACCGACCAGGCCGCCCATGTCTTCGAGGCGATCGAGGAGGCCGGTACCGATGTCGGACTGAAACTCTGCGGCCTGCACACGCTGGATTCCTGCCGCATCGAAAAGGCCTTCCGCCATTTCGGCCACGACATCACCGACGAGGACCACGTGCTGGAGGCAGGGCTCGGCTTCGCGGTGAAGACGGCCAAGGGCGACTTCATCGGCCGTGATGCGGTGCTGCGCAAGAAGGAGGCCGGACTCTCACGCCGGCTCGTCCAATTCCGCCTGAAAGACCCGCAGCCGCTGCTCTTCCACAACGAGGCGATCCTGCGCGACGGCAAGATCGTCGGCCCGATCACCTCGGGCAATTACGGCCATCATCTCGGCGGTGCGATCGGGCTCGGCTATGTACCCTGTCCCGGCGAGAGCGAGGCCGATGTGCTGGCCTCGTCCTACGAGATCGAGATCGCCGGCGAACGTTTTGCAGCAGAGGCGTCGTTGAAGCCGATGTATGATCCCAAGGCCGAGCGAACGAAGATGTAGCGCCCTCTTCCTTCTCCCCGTTCCACGGGGAGAAGGTGGCCCGAAGGGCCGGATGAGGCCCCGCGCCAGCATTCGAAAGTTCGCGCTGCCCCTCATCTGCCTGCCGGCATCTTCTCCCCGTGGAACGGGGAGAAGGACGCTAATTCCCTCAAAACCTTTCCAGCTTCGCCCTCACCTTCCCCAGAAACGCCGCCCTCGATTGTGGCGTCGAGGCATCCATCAGATAATGCGCCAGGAAGAACGTCCGGCAGCGCGTCGCGCAGAGCGCCCGCATGCCGCGCAGCAGGGTCTTGCGCCCGGGTTGGCCGACTACGACGCTCCACCAGGTCGGCGCGCCGCAGGTGGTGATGACGCCGACCTTGGTTACATGCGTCATCAGCGATTTGATCCGCCCCTTGCCCACCGGCAGCTTGAAGGCGACATCGGTCGCCCAAACCCGGTCGAGCCAGCCCTTCAGCATCGCCGGCAGCCCGTACCACCAGGTCGGATAGACGAAGAGGATCGCCTCGGCCCAGTTGAGCAGCTCGAAATGCGGCTTCAGCGCCGGGTCCCGCGGCGCCTGGTTATTGTAGCCGCGCCGCTCGTCGCAGCCCATCACCGGATCGAATTTCTCGGCATAGAGGTCGAGCAACCGCACCTCCCAGCCTCTTTGCGTCAACACCTCGACAGCGGCATCGCGGATCGCGGCGCAAAAACTCTCCGGCACCGGATGGCAATAGACGACCAGCGCGCGCATCAGAAGGCATCCATGCTGGCCGCGGTCTTGGCCATGAAGGCCTTGCGGCTGTCGTCGGTCGACAGGTTCATCGCGTAATGCGCGAGGTATGTCACCGGCGCACCAGGTTTCACGGTGGCGCGCAGCATGCGCTTGATCAGCTTGCGCGGCGGATCGCCCATCAGCATGGCGCGGAAGCGGCTGCCGCCATAGGTGGTGACGGCGGCGACCTTCTTGATGTTGTGCAATGACGGCTGCACCTTGCCGTCGACCAGCTTGAACGACACGCCGGGCAGAAAGACGCGATCGAAGAAGCCCTTCAGGATCGCGGGAAAGCCGTAGTTCCAGACCGGATAGGAAAGCACCAGCGCATCGGCCCGCAACAGGCGCTCGACATACGGCGCCACCGCGTCTTCGGGGCCGCGCTGATTGTGATAATCCAGCCTCTCCTGGTGCGTCAGCCGCGGGTCGAAATCCTCGGCGTAGAGATCGCAGTCATCGACCGCATGACCCGCCGCCGTCAGCCGCTCGACGATCACCCGGTGCAGGCCGGCATTGAAGCTGGTCTCGACCGGATGGGCGTAGAGGACGAGGATGTTCACGGTGAAACATCCCCTATGTTAGCGCGAGGCGCCGCCCTCTGCCCTGCCGGGCATCTCCCCCGCAAGGAGGGAGATTGGCAGCTTGGCCGCTGCGGCCAACCTGCCACGCTGCCAATTAGCGAAAGCGTTGCGGCAGCCCGATCTCCCCCCTTGCGGGGGGTGAGGAGTGGTCCGCGCAGCGGACGGGAAGCCAATTGCTTGGCTTTCCTAGCGACGAACGCCCGGAGCGACAGCGAAGGGCCCGGTCCGGCAGGCCAGAGGGGGGTGTTCAAGCGCGAACCTCTCCTCATCCCACCCTCTGCAGCCCCCTGAACAAAAAAGTCCGCCCCGAACGATAGTCATAATCCGGATTTTCCCAGGCGATCATCTTGCCGGGATTGAGCAGCCCCTGTGGGTCGGTCTCGCGCTTGAAGGCGAGCTGCACCGCGTCGGTCTGCTTCATGCCGCCCTCTTCCAGCGTATAGCGGTGCGGGTTGAAGATCGGGCAGCCATTCTCCTCATGCAGGCGGATGATCCCGTCGAGCCGCGCTTCGGTGGTGAACTTGACCAGCGGCAGGCCGAAACAGGTGATGTTGCCGTCCAGCCGCACGAATTCGAGATGCGAAAACACCTCGCCGGGAAACATCGCATCCATTTTCTCGACCAGCGCCAGCTGCTTTGGAAAAGGATAGAGCGATTGCAGATAGGTGATCGAAGGGTCAACCCGCAGCGCTCTCAGCGTGGTGTGGTTCCAAGCCAGCTCATAGGCCGGCGGCAGACCCTTTTTCTCCTCCAGCGTTGCCGTCGCGGCATTGAAGATCAACTCGCCGCCGGCGCGGCGGGTGAAGGCGAGGAAAGCATCCAACCCATGCCGTGCCACCATGACGACGCAGATGCTCTGCCCTTCCCGTAGGAATTTCTGGTGCCGCTTGAAATAGAGCTGCGGCACGGGCGCGGCGATCGGCGTGATCAGCTTGGTCAGGATGCCGTCCTGGCACGCCAGGGCATTGCCGTAGCGCGCCGCGTCCATGAACTTGTCGAAGCCGACGATGACATCGACCCACTCATAGGCAGCGGTCAGCGGCATCTCGACTTCCGAGATGATGCCGTTGGTGCCATAGGCGTGGGTCACCTTGTGCAAATCCTCGCCGGTGAGTTCGAGCGCCTTCGGTTCGGCCTCCATGGTCACCACGCGCAGGCGCAGCACATTGCCGAAATCACGCAGGCCGCCGAAATTGATCGAGCCGACACCGCCCGAGCCTCCGGCGATGAAGCCGCCGATCGAGGCAGTGTTGTAGGTGGAGGGCGACAGCCGCAACTCCTGGCCGGAATGCGCCCGCGTCGCCTTGTCGATATCGGCCAGGATTGCACCCGGTCCCGTCACGACACGGCCCGGCGCGATCGACTTGATCTCGTTCATCTCGGCAAGATTGAGCACCACGCCGCCGGACAGCGGCATCGCCTGGCCGTAATTGCCGGTGCCGCTGCCGCGTGGCGTCACCGGCACGCCATGCCGGTGACAGGCGGCCAGCACGCGGATCAGTTCGGCCTCGTTCTTCGGCGTCACGATGAGATCGCCGGTGACATGGTCGAGCTGCCGCTTGAGCACCGGGCTGTACCAGTAGAAATCGCGGCTCTTCTGCTGGACGATGGCCGGATTGTCGTCGATCTTCAGCCCTACGAGATCGCGTTTGAGCGCCGAGACGTCCATCATTCCACCATCAGTCCATCAAGTTCGGCATAGTCGGGCAACTGCCGGTCGATCGCGCGCCCGCCGCGCACGACGATGCGATCCGATTCGGGCCGCGACAGCAATTCGGTCCAGCTCCTACCTTTGAACAGGATGAAGTCGGCATCGCCACCGTCGGCAAGCGTGCCGAACCCGTCGAGCCGCATCACGTCGGCCGGCGTTGCAGTGACCGTCCGCGGCCAATCCGCGACCGGGTGATCGAAATGCAGGATGCGCGTCGCCATGCGGTAGACCTCCAGCATGTCGAGGTCGCCATAGGCATAGAAGGGATCACGCGTGTTGTCTGAGGCGACGGCCACCGGAATGCCCCTCGCCTTCATCTCGTGCAGCAGCGTCACGCCACGCCAGCGCGGCGTGGTTTGATCCGTGCGTCGATCCTGCAGATAGAGATTGCACATCGGCAGCGACACGACGGCTAAGCCGGCCTTCGCCACCTTGTCCAACGTGTCCAGCACGTCGAGATCGAGCTGCCGCGCCAGCGAACAGCAATGGCCGACAAGGATCTTGCCCTCGAAGCCGTTCCACAGTGCCGCCTCGGCGATCTTCTTCAGCGAGATCGCGGCGGCATCGTCCGTCTCGTCGGCATGGAAATCGAGGTCGAGGCCATGCTTGATCGCTTGCGCGAAGACCTGGTCGAGCAGCTCTTCCAGGTCCGGCACCATATAGGTGACGACGCCAAGCACCCCCTTGGCCGCTGCAACCCGTTTCGCCAGCCTGTCGAACCATTTTCTGTCGCGCACGCCCTCGATGCCGAGCAGGCAGGCGCCCTGCAATTCGATGCGGCCACGCCATGTCTCGCGCATCGTCTCGAATACCGGCCAGGAAATCTCCTCCTGCGGCGCGACGCTGTCGATGTGGGTGCGCAGCGCCCTTGTGCCATGCGCGTAGGCAGAGCGCAGCGAGAAATCCATCCGGCGCGCCACGTCCTCGGCGCTCCAGCGGGCTGTGCGGTCGGCGCCGGTGGCGTTCAGCGCGCCCATGAAGGTGCCATCCGGATTGGGTTTTCGCGGCCAGATATGGCCCTTGTCGATATGAGTATGGCAGTCGACGAAACAGGGCAGGATGATGCGACCGCCGAGATCGACGCCATCGGCTGGTGCCGCTGCCTGGTCATGCGCGGCAATGCCCGCGATCTTGCCATCGGCGACAGTGATGTCGGCCAGCGCAAAGCCATCGCTGTCGAAGACGGCGGCGAAGCCGGGCGTAACAGACTGATGAACACGTGCTTTGGCAAGGTGGTAGGAACCAGAGGCTGGTATCAAGGCCCGCCCCCCTGTGCCCTGCCGGGCATCTCCCCCTCAAGGGGGGAGATTGGCAGCGTCGGCGCCGGCTCATTTTTTTCAATATTGGAGATTGGCGAAGATCGTGACAGCGGCCAATCTCCCCCCTTGAAGGGGAGATGTCCGGTCCACCCTCCGCAGCTGCAGCGCAGCTGCTGCGGAGGACGGGCAGGATAGAGGGGGGCGCCTCGCACCAACATATCAATCACGTCACACACCCTACCGCTCCTGCTTCAGTGCGCTCTCATGCCAGCGCCGCAGAATGAGGTGCGAAATCAGCGACAGCACGAGGAAGATCAGGATGCCGGTCAGCGAGATCAGGAACAGCGCCGCGAACAGCCGCGGCGCGTTGAGCCGGTAGCCGGCCTCGATGATGCGCGAGGCAAGCCCCGACGACTGGCCGGTGGTGCCGGCGACGAACTCGGCCACCACGGCGCCGATCAGCGACAGGCCGCCGGCGATCTTCAGCCCGCCGAGGAAATACGGCATCGCCGCCGGCAGCCTGAGATAGCGCAATTGCTGCCAGCGCGTCGCGCCGTTGAGCTTGAACAGGTCGCGCAGATTGCGGTCGACGGAGTTGAGGCCGAGCGTGGTGTTGGACAGGATCGGGAAGAAGGCGACGATCCAGGCGCACAGCAGAAGCTTGGTCGTCTGGTTGTCGACATAGATGTTGATCAGCGGAAAGATCGCCACGATCGGCGTCACCTGCAGCACGATGGCGAACGGAAAGAAAGACATCTCGACCCATTTCGACTGCGCGAACAGCACCGACAGGCCGACACCGCCGATAACGGCCAAGGCCAGGCTGAGGAAGGTGATGCGCAAGGTGACCAGCAGCGACGAGAACAGCAGGCCGGCATCGTTGTAGAGCGTCCACAGCACCACGCCGGGACGTGGCAGGATATATTGCGGGATACCGTTCCAGACGCAGATGCGGTCCCAGAGCCAGATCGCCAGGATCATGATCGCCAGCGGCAGCACCCAGCGGCCGATCCGCTCGAACCGCTCCTGGCGCACGCGCCGCGCTTCCTCGGGGTCAAGTTTGAGCTCGTCAATGGCCGTCATGATGCGCGCCTGCTGTTGAATTGATGGCATTGACCAGCACATCGGATGCTTGTCGGCACAAAGCGGCATAGTCGGGAGAGGTCCGAAATACCTCGTCGCGCGGATAGGCGGCCTCGATGGCGAGTTCGTCGAACACCCTGCCCGGCCGTGCCGCCATGACGACGACGCGATTGGAAAGGAACACGCTCTCAAAGACGCTGTGGGTGACGAAGACGACGGTGAAGCGTTCGTCCTGCCACAGCTCCAGGAGGTCGTTGTTGAGCTTGAAACGGGTGATCTCGTCGAGTGCGGCGAATGGCTCGTCCATCAAAAGCACGCGCGGCTTGGTCACCATGGCCCGCGCGATCGAAACGCGCATCTTCATGCCGCCAGAGAGTTCGCGCGGCACCGCGTCCTCGAAGCCGGTCAGGTGCACCCGCGCCAGCATCTCCGATATCGCCGGCGCCGCCTTGGCACGGGAAATGCCTTTCAGCCTAAGCGGCAGCCAAACATTGTCGAAGACGCTGGCCCAGGGTAGCAATGTCGGCTCCTGGAAGACGAAGCCGATGTTGGCGCGGTCGAGCGAGCCGCCGCCGCGCCAATCGAGCACGCCGGAAGTCGGCGTCGACAGGCCGGCGATCAGCCGCAGAGCCGTCGACTTGCCGCAGCCGGACGGTCCGAGCAGGCTGAGAAAATCGCCTTCCCGGATCGTCAGGTCGACATCGCTCAGCGCAGTCACGCCGTTGGAAAAGACCTTGCCGACGCCACGCAGCGCCAGCAAGGTCGGAGCGACGTCCAAGGCCGGCGCTTGCGCCACCTTTTCCTTTATCATTGCCGGGACCGGCCTATTTCTTCAGCTCGAGCCCGACGCCCTTGTTGACGAAGGCCAGCGTATAGGCCTTCGTGATGTCGATGCCGCCGGGCGTGACCTTGGCCTTGACCATCTTGTCGTAAAAACTCTTGATCCGCGCGTCGGTCATGGCGCCGATGCCGAGCTTCTCGGTGTCGCCGGAATCGGCGAGGCCGAACTTCTTCATCTGTTCGATCGAGAAGGCGATCTGCTCGTCGCTCATGTCAGGATTGTCTTTCTTGATCATGTCGTTGGCGGCCTTGTTGTCGCCGTAGAGATATTTGTACCAGCCCTTGGCCGAGCCATCGACGAAGCACTGGACCACCTCCGGTTTCTTGTCGATCGTGTCCTGCATCACCTCGATCGTCGTCGAATACGTATCCCAGCCATAGTCGGCCAGCAGGAACTGGTTTGGCACGAAGCCGCCTTCCTTCTTGACCGCGAACGGTTCCGACGTGACGTAGCCCTGTTGGATCGACTTCTTGTTGGCGAGGAACGGAGCGGTGTTGTAGGTATAAGGCGCGCGCTTGGCGGCGTCGAAGCCCAGCGCCGTGACCATCCACTGGAAGAAGGTCTGCACGCCTTCGTCGCCCAGGATGTACTGGTCGGCGTTCTTCAGATCCTCCCATTTGTCGAGCCCCTCGCCGGGGTGGGACATGATGACCTGCGGATCCTTCTGGAAGTCGGCGGCCACCACGCGCATCGGAATGCCCTGCTGGACTGCATCGAAGGCCGACAGCAGGTTGCCGCCCATGTAGAAATCGATCTTGCCGGCCAGCAGCATCGGCCGGCCGCTGACCTGCGGGCCGCCCTGCATGATGGTGACGTCGAGGCCGCAGGCGGCATAGGTGCCGTCCGCCACGGCCTGGTAGTAGCCGCCATGTTCCGGCTCGGCCAACCAGTTGGTGCCGAAGGTGACTTTTTCATTCGCCGCCGCCCCAAGCGTGCCGGCGGCAAGCAAGGCCACCACCGCCACCGAGATCTTCTGTTTTGCGTACATCGACACCACCCTTTGTTTGCTCCGGCGCGACACGCGCCAGGCTCGACACCGAAGATTCAAGAAGCAAGACACATGCCACCAGCGCCTCGCGCCGAGACCCGCCCGCCTGCACCACAGCCATCTGCGAAAGCCGGAAAGGTCGTGCTGCACTGGAGGCATCGTGCCTATTTTTTGAACGCCTGTCCACAATCGCACCGGCAACATGCACCGCCATCTTGATGCTGCAATGCATCCCGCCTTACGCTGGCGGTATCCAGGAGATTGCCATGTTCAAATTCCTCACCCCGAAGTCGATCAAGCCTCCCTTTGCCCGCTACAGCCACGGCGTCGAGGTGCCCTCGGGCAAGCGGTTGGTGCTGTGCTCGGGCCAGGTTGCGATCACCGCGGATGACCAGATACCCGAAGACGCCGGCGCCCAGGCCGAGCTCTGCTTCCGCAACATCGCGGCGATCCTCGGCGAGGCGGGGCTTGGACTTGGGGATATCGTGCGCATCAACGCCTATGTGACCGACCGCGCGCATCTGCGGCCCTATATGGACGTCCGCGACCGGCTGTTTTCCAGCCCGGCGCCGGCCTCGACGCTGATGATCGTCAGCGGATTTGCGCGGCCCGAATTCAAGGTCGAGATCGAAGCCATCGCGGCCGGGTGATCGACAGGCCGCCCGTCCCGCGCTAGGTCTGGCCGGTTCATCGAAGAGGCATGACATGACCGTTGCAAAAAGACGCGTGTGGTGGGGCGATTACCGGACCACCGAATACGCTTCGATCGATCCCGAGGCGACCATCGCCGTGCTGCCGGTGGCGGCGATCGAGCAGCATGGACCGCATCTGCCTGTGTCGACCGACACCTCGATCATGAACGGCATGCTGGACACCGTCATTTCGCGCCTGCCCGACGATCTCGACATCCGCATACTGCCGGTCCAGGCGGTGGGCAAGTCGAACGAGCATCTGCACGCGCCGGGTACTCTTACCCTGCCGGCAACGACGCTGGTCGAGGCCTGGACCGAGCTTGGCCTGTCGATCGCGCGCGCCGGTGTGCGCAAGCTCATCGTCGTCAACTCGCATGGCGGCAATGAAGAGATCATGGGCATCATCACGCGCGAATTTCGGGTGCGCGAGGAGATGCTGGCGGTGAAGACCAGTTGGCAGCGCTTCGGCCGCCCTGCCGGCATGTACACCGAGCTCGAGGATCGCCACGGCATTCATGGCGGCGATGTCGAGACCTCGCTGATGCTGCATTTCCGGCCGGATCTCGTCTACATGGGCAAGGCCGACAATTTCGTCTCCAACGTCGCCAAGGCCGAGCAGGAGTTTTCGCTGCTGCGCCACACCGGCACCCACGCCTTCGCCTGGATCGCCAGTGATCTCAACCCGAACGGCGTGGTCGGCGACGCCAGCATCGCAACGGCGGAGAAAGGCCGGCTGACGGCTGAATATCAGGCCGATGGCTTCATCAGCCTGCTCAGGGACGTGCGCAAGGCGAAGTTGGCCGAGTGGCTGAAATAGCCGCCTAAACGTCGATCTTCAGCGCGAATGGCGTGCCCTCGAACGCATCCGCACCGCGCCCGATCGATTCGATCGCCTCGATCATGCGGCCATTGCGGTTAAGCAGCGCATCGGCCACCGCGATCAGCCGCGGGTTGGGCGTCGCCGATGGCGACAGGGCACGCAGCGTCTGCGCCAGTTCGGCCTCGTCGCGTTTCGGCGCCAGTGCGGCGGCGATGATGTAGGCCGACGCCGTCGAGCGGCTGATGCCGGCATAGCAATGCACGAGCATCGGCTTGGCCCGATCCCAGCGGCGCGCGAAATCGAGCAGGTTGCGCACATGCTCCTCGCCCGGCATGGTCATGCCGTCCTGCGCCACCGCGATGTCGTGCATGACGAGATGCAGATGGTTTTCCCGCGATATCGAGGACGGCCGAACAACCTCGGTTCCCGCTGCCAACAAGGACAGCATGCGGTCGGCGCCGGTTCTAGCCACAGTTTCCTCGATCTTCGCCAGTGAACAGACGTGGATCATCGCGCGATCTCCCTGGCGCCATCGTCGCGCCGTGACGCCCAGCCGGCAAGAGCCGATTCGAGCCGCCGCCACTCTTCCTCGCTCCCCGGCAGGCCGGCGCGCAGGACATGCGGCCGGTCGGAGAAATGCCGAAGCAGGATGCCGCTCTCGCCAAGTGCCGAAAACAGGCCGGCGGCATCCGCCAGACTGAGATAGCGAAACAGCGTGGTGCCGCCGGCGACAGCAACGCCGAAGCGGCCGAACAGGGCGTCCAGCCGCGCCGATGCCTCTATAAGGGAAGCCCGCATATCCTCCTGCCAGCCGATATCGGCAAGCGCGCGAATGCCGTACTCCAGCGCCGGGCCGGCGACAGCCCATGGCCCGAATTGCGTCTCCAGCAATTCCACCGTCAGCGCATCGGAAAGCGCAAACCCGAGCCGTAGGCCGGCCAGGCCAAAGAACTTGCCGAACGAGCGCAAGACGACGATGCCGCCCTGTCCGACATCGCCGGCAAGACTATGTTCGCGCGGACCGACATCCATGAATGCCTCGTCGACGACCAGCAGCCCGCCCTTGGCGCGCAATTGCACTGCCAACGCCAGCAACCGATCGCGCTCGATGATGCGCCCGTCCGGGTTGTTCGGATTGACGATGATGGCAAGGTCAGCTTCGGCCAGCATGGCAAAATCGCTGACTTCGCTCACCCGATGCCCGGCGATCGCTGCTGCGCGGGCATGTTCGGCGTAGGTCGGCCCCAGCACCAAAGCCTTGCCGGGCCTGGCCAGCGCCGCCACCCGCGGCAGCAGGATCTGCGTGCCCGGTGCCGCCATGACATGGGCTGGCGACGGCGCGCCGTAAGTGCTGGCCGCGATCGCTGCCAGTTCGCGCCCGCGCGCGGCCTCCGGCAATCGCGACAGCGAGGTGGCGGGCAGATCGAAAAGCGGGTAGGAGTGCGGATTGATACCGGTCGAGAGGTCGACGAAAGGCAGTACGGCGTTGGGGAAAAGCACCCTCGCCCGGCCAAGACTTCCACCATGGTCCACCGCTCCATCAAGAAGCTTCATGTCAGTCCTGATCGCTTTCCTGTCATTGGCCATCGAATTTTTTCTGGGTTATCCAGACTGGCTGTTTCGCGCCATCGGTCATCCGGTGACGTGGTTCGGCAGGCTGATATCCTTTCTCGACCTAAGGCTCAACCGCGCTACTGATCCCGACGCGCTGCGTCGCCAACGCGGTGTCCAGGCGCTGCTGGTCATCGTGCTGGTGCCGGCGGTGATCGGTCTCTGCGTTCAGATCCTGCTCTGGTTCGTTCCCCTAGGGCTGTTCGTCACCGCGCTCCTGGCGACATCGCTCCTGTCGCAGAAGAGCCTTTACGAACATGTCGAAGCCGTCGCCGATGCGCTGGACTCAGGCGGTCTCGCCATGGGTCGCGTCGCCGTCTCGCGCATCGTCGGCCGCGATCCGGAAACGCTGGACAGGGCCGGTGTCTGCCGTGCGGCGATCGAGAGCCTGGCCGAGAATTTTTCCGATGGCATCGTCGCCCCCGCCTTCTGGACCGGTGTCGGCGGACTCGCCGGCGGCGCCGCCTACAAGGCCGCCAATACCGCCGATTCGATGATTGGCCACCGCACCCCGCGCCACGAAGCCTTCGGCTGGGCGGCGGCGCGCTTCGACGACTGGATCAACTTGCCGGCGTCGCGGCTGACCGCTCTGCTGATCGTGCTGGCGGCTTTCCTGGTCAAGGAAGCCGATCCGAACAATGCCTGGCAAGCAGTGCGGCGCGATGCGAAAAAGCACCGCTCGCCCAATGCCGGCTGGCCGGAAGCGGCTATGGCCGGCGCGCTTGGTCTGGCACTCGCGGGACCGCGCAGCTATGGCGGCGTGCTGGTCGACGATGTCTTCATGGGAGAAGGCGGCCGCCGCGAAGCCGACAGCCTCGACATCAGGCGGGCGCTGAAACTCTACCGCGTCGCCGATTATCTGCTGATCGGGCTGTTCGGGTCGGTCGCGGCGATCGCAATTGTGGCGTGATCTCACCCTCCCCCTTGTGGGGAGGGTAAGGAACATCAGAACTCGATCCCCTGCTGCGCCTTCACACCTGCCGAAAAATGGTGCTTGGTCACGCCCATCTCGGTGACGAGGTCGGCTTCTTCGACAAGCGCCGGCTTGGCGTTACGGCCGGTGACGACGACATGCAGGCCCTCGCGACGAGCTTTCAGCGCGGCAACCACCTTGCCGAGATCGAGATAGTCGTAGCGCAGCGCGATATTGAGTTCGTCGAGCACGACGAGGCTGATCGACGGATCGGCGATCAACTCCAGCGCCTTGGCCCAGGCAGCTTCGGCCGCGGCGATGTCGCGCTTCAGATCCTGTGTCTCCCAGGTGAACCCTTCACCCATCGCATGCCAGACGACACGATCGCCGAAAGCGGCGAAAGCGTCTTTCTCGCCGGTGTGCCATTTGCCCTTGATGAACTGGACGACGCCGACCCGCTTGCCATAGCCAAGCATCCGCAGCGCCAGGCCGAAAGCGGCCGTGGTCTTGCCCTTGCCAGGTCCGGTGTTGACGATCAGCAGGCCCTTCTCGACCGTCTTGCTTGCCACCTCGGCGTCCTGCACCGCCTTGCGCTTGGCCATCTTGGCGCGGTGGCGCTCTTCATTCTTGTCGTCGATGTCGGTCATCTCACTTCACCTTGAGCGGCAGCCCGGCCACCATCAAAAGCACCGTATCGGAAATCGCCGCGACCTGCTGGTTGAGCCGGCCGGCGGCATCGCGGAACCGACGTGCCAGGGCATTGTCCGGCACGATGCCTTGCCCGACTTCGTTGGACACCACGAACCAGGACCCGCGCGGTCGCAACAGCACGTCAGTCAGCCGCCGGCATTCCTGCTCGATATCGTGTTCGGCCAGCATGTGATTGGTCAGCCACAGAGTGAGGCAGTCGACAAGCACCGGCTGATTGTCCGGCAGGGCCTCGAGCGCGCCGGCGAGGTCCAGCGGCGCATCGATGGTCGACCAGCCCTCGCCGCGCCGCGTCCGGTGCAGCGCGATGCGCTCACGCATCTCGTCGTCATAGGCTTCAGCCGTGGCGATATAGGTCCATGGCGAGGGCAATGCCGTCGCCAGGATTTCGGCGTGGGGGGGGGGGGGGGGGGGGGGGGGGGGGGGGGCGCGCTCTTGCCGGAGCGCCCGCCGCCAATGATGAAAGTCAGCTTGCCTTGATCAGGCAAAGCTGTCGCGCAGGCTGGTCGCGGTGCCGGTGAAGCGGCCGCGCACCACGCCGACGACCGCGCCGAGCACCAGCCAGAACACCAGATTGGTTACGGTCACCGCCACCACGAACTGATGATGCAGGCCTTCCGGGATCGGCGTCTCGAAACTGTCGGGCTGCGGCGCGCCGACAATATGCGGGGCGACGATCAAAGCCACGCCGAGGATCGCGAGCGGCAGCGATTTGCGGAAGGCGATCAGCCCAAGACCGATCGCCGTGGCCGCCACCGTCGAGACCCACCAAATCTGGCGCGGCAGCAACTCGGCCGCCGGCATCGCCGGCAGTTCCGGCGGCAGGCCGAGGCCAGGCGCCAGCGTGAACACGGCAAAACCTGCCAGGCCCCAGAACACGCCCTGGCGCCAATTGCCGATGCCGCCGGCGAATTCCGAGACCGCGACCAGGACCAGCGCGAAGCCGATGCCGGTGACGATGTTGGCAAGCACGCTGAAGCCGAAACGCTCGAAACCATCGGCCGGCGTCCAGCCTTCGTCCTCCGCCGCCGGAGCAGCGGTTTCTGCCGGCGCCGGTGCGGCGGTGCTCATGGCATTGGCATCCGCGGCAGTGGGTGCGGCATGGTCATGATGGTGGCCGCCACCGGCCTGCTCGTAGACTTCGGCCTTGAGGATAAGCGGCACGGTGGCATAGGCCTGCATGCAGGCGAGAACGACGCCGGCCACGAGCCCTGCGATCGCCGCGATGAACACGACGTTGCGAAACAGGTTCATGATGTCAAATCCTCGTCAGTGGCAGGGAAACGCCATCGAATGACGATAGTCGTGGGCGGCATTGTGGACCGCATCGATATGCGAGAAGCCGACAAAGCCGACAACGAAGATGCCGAGCAGCGCGGCGAGCGCGAGCTGCATGAAGCGCGACTGCGAGGAGACCGAGGTGCCGAGGGAGACGGAAGCGGTATTCATGTCTTGTCCTTTCACCCTCCACCCGAGGGCATCGAAGTCAGTTTCCTGTCGCCGGCAGGTCTCCTGGCTCGCGGATAAGCGCCCTTCTCCACCTTCCCGAAGAAAAATCTTCAGTGGCATATGGAGAGGACTACCGCACACAGTTGCGGGGGCAGCCACGGCATTGGGCAACGATTGAGCCCGCACCGCATTCCCTCTTGGCTCCAAAACGGAACCGACGACAGCGGGACTATACGGAAAATCATGACACGCGGCAAACCAAATTCCGCCGGCAACCAGCGCGATTGCGCCATGCCGGCGACATCGGCGGTTCTCGGCACCACAATTGACAATTATGCTGGCCGGGTATCGGCTGGCCATTTCACAGGAAGCCAGCCATGCAGCCTCCAGCCCTGCAGCCACCAGTCCTGCAGCCCAATGCCAGCGAGCGCGATCGCTACAACGGCCTGACCCGGGCTGAAGCGACGTTGCCGTCATCGGCCTATTGGGACGGCGAGAGCTATCGGCGCGACCTCGATGCGATCTGGTATCGAAGCTGGCTGCTCGTCGGCCGCGAGGCCGATCTTGCCCAACCGCTGGCGTTCCGCACTTTCCGCGTCGGCACGCAGGAAATCGTCGTGCTGCGCGACGAGACCGGCGAACTGCGCGCCTTCCACAACACCTGCCGGCATCGCGGCTCGCAGCTTTGCCAGGAAAGCGAAGGCCGGCTGAAGGCGCGGCTCATCACCTGCCCCTATCACGCCTGGTCGTATTCGCTGCGCGGCGACCTCGTGCGCGTGCCGTCGAAATCGCTGCCCGAAGGCTTCGACAAGGCCGACCATCCGCTCTATCGCGTCGCACTGTCGGTATGGCGCGGCTTCGTGTTCGTCAATTTGCAGGAGGACGCGAATTTGCAGGAGGACGCCGCCGGCTCGGCGCAGGCCTCCTTCGATCCCGCCTCCGGCGATCTCGGCAATTGGCCGCTGGAAACGCTGGTATCAGGCCATGTGCTGCGCAAGGTGATGAACTGCAACTGGAAGATTTTTTGGGAAAACTTCAACGAATGCCTGCACTGCCCCGGCGTTCACAAGGACCTGTCGCGGCTGGTGCCGATCTATGGCCGCGGTCTGATGAGCCGGCATGACGACCCCGAATGGGTGCGCCACGCCGACAATGACGCGCCGGAATTTTCGGGTGGCCTGCGCGCCGGCGCCGAAACCTGGTCGCGCGACGGCAAGACCCATGCACCGGTCTTCGCGGGCTTGACGCCAGCCGAGCGCACCGCCGGCCAGACCTACGCCACCAGCATGCCCTCGATGTTCATCGTCGGTCATGTCGACTATGTCAGGACCGTGCGGCTGGTGCCGCTCGGCCCCGAACAGACCGGGCTGGTCGCGGAATGGCTGTTCGCGCCCGAAGCGCTCGATGCCCCGTCGGCCGACATCGACAACATCGTCGCCTTCGGCACGCAGGTGCTGGAGGAGGACGCGGCGATCTGCGAGGTCAACCAGAAGGGCCTGCGCTCCATGCGCCACAAAGCCGGCGTGCTGATGCCCGAGGAATATGATCTGCACCGCTTCCACAACTGGGTGCGCGAGCGCCACTCGGCGCTTTCGCCGTGACCGTCACAGTGACTTCGGCAGATACCGCCAGGTCACGAAGCCGCAAACCGCGGCCAGCAGGCTCAGCGTGACGAACACCGAGCCGAGCCCGAAGAAGATCAGCACCACGGAATAGACCAGCGGCGGCGTCAGCTCGGAAAAATCGAGATAGGTGCGGTAGACGGCTGCCATCTGCGCGCGCTCGTAGGAGCGTACCGAGCGCATGAAGGCCGTCGAGCCCAGCGCATCGAGCGCGATGGTGAAGAACGCGCCGCCAAGCAGGAAAGCGCCGGTCACCAGCGGAGCGGTCGCTCCCACCGTGCCCGCGGCCAGCAGCATCGCCGACATGGCGAAATAGGCAAACGTCATGGTGCGCCGGCCGCCAAAGCGTTTTCCAGCCTTGCCCCAGAAGATGGCCATGAACAACAGCGCGTTGCCGGCCGAGACGAGCAGGCCGCCGGCGATATCGCCCTGCCCGGTGATGACCATGAACAGTGGGCCGTACACGAAGAAGGTCGTCCAGAAGCAGGAGCGTCCGAAAGCGATCAGCCAGGCCAGCCTCAGCCTCGGCTGCGCGACGAAGCGGCCGATATTGGCGAGTGGGTTGACCGGTCGTGTCTTGCCCGGCTGGATCGACTGGTTGTCACCAAGCCGATAGAACCAGAACAGCGCCAGCAAGGCCACTGCGAACACCGCCACCGCACCATGCGCGGCCCAGATGCCGAAATGCGCGTAGAGGAAGATGCCGAGCGTCGGCCCGCCGGTCCAGGCAAACATCGACCACGCCATGCGAAGCGATTCGGCCTGCATGAAGTCGGTCTTGCGGATGTGGTCCATGATGTAGAGGTTGAGCGTGATCGACAGCGCGCTGGCGCCCATCACCCGGCACAGCATCCCCGCTACTTGTCCGGCAAGCGTGTGGGTGACGAAGAACAGCGAGCCGATGGCGAGCAGGCAAGCCCCTGCGGTATAGACCCAACGCCGCGCAAAGCGGCGGATCAGCATCGGCATGAACAAGGTCACCGACAGGCCGAGCAGCGCCACGATGGTGTAGAGGATCGAGACCATCTGCTCGTTGTGGAGGATTTCGTAGGCCTGGATCGGGATGACGCTCGACACCGTGGCGCGCGCGAAGGATTCGACCGCATAGAGCGAGGCGAAGGTGCGCGCGTCCGCGGCCTTGAGGGCCGGGAGCCAGATCGGATGGCGCACATGGGTCGACATTGCTTCCCCAAAGCAGAATCACCGGTGAAATCTGCCTTGGTCGTTTCCGGGCCATTAAGAGGAAACCGACGCGCAGGTGGCGAAAAGCGGGTTGGTCAAAGCCTTTCCGGCGCTGGCCCAAAGCGGCATCCGACGAGGCCTGCGCCCACGCGGCGCCGTGCCGAGGAACCCGGTCTTCTTCTGTCCCGGCCAACCGTGATAGTCCTCAAGGCGGGGCTGAATCAGATCGCGAGACCATGACCATTGAAACGCCGACCGCACCCATCCAGGATCAGCCCAAGCGCATCGTCGCCATAGACATCCTGCGCGGCATCGCGCTGCTCGCCATGGCGAGCTACCACTTCACCTGGGATCTGGAGTTCTTCGGCTACACCGACCCCGGCCTCACCGCCTTCGGCTGGTGGAAGATCTACGCCCGCTGCATCGCTTCGACCTTCCTGTTCCTGGTCGGCGTCAGCCTGTATCTCGCCCATGGCCGGCAAATCCGCTGGAACGGTTTCTGGAAGCGGTTCGCCATGGTTGCCGGCGCCGCGGTGGCCATCTCGGTCGTCACCCGCATCGCCACGCCGGACGGCTTCATCTTTTTCGGCATCCTGCACGAGATCGCGCTCGCCAGCTTGCTCGGCCTCGCCTTCCTGCGCCTGCCGGCGTTGCTGACCCTGCTTGTGGCGGCACTGGTTATCGCGGCGCCCGTCTATCAGCGCTTCGAGGCCCTGGATCATCCCTGGCTGTGGTGGATAGGCCTGTCGGCGATCAATCCTCGTTCCAACGACTATGTGCCGCTGTTTCCATGGTTCGGCGCGGTGCTTGTCGGCATCGGTGTCGCGAAACTTGCCTCCGCTTCCGGCATACGGGCGCGCCTGGCAAGCCTGGCGGCCGGCCGCTGGGCCAATCCGCTGGTCTTCATCGGCCGACACAGCCTCGCCTTCTACCTGATCCACCAGCCGCTGCTGATCGGTTGCGTCTGGCTGTTCTCGCAGGTGATGCCAGCCAAGGTCGAAACCCCTCAGGTGAATTTCCTGAAAACCTGCCAGATCTCGTGCGAACAGTCGCGCGACGCCAAGTTCTGTTCGAGCTATTGTAGCTGCATGCTCGACACGCTGGAGGGTGAATCCTCGCTTGATCGGCTCTACAACAACGATCAGACTGCGCAATGGCAGGCACATCTGGGCGATCTGGCCGGCACCTGCACGGCCCAGACCGACGACAAGATGACCGAGGGGGGACAGCAATGACCGACAGCCAACCGAAGCCAGGGGGGATACCGTGGCCGCCGGTGATCTACACCGCCGCCATCGCCATCAGCATCATCCTCGGCATGCTCTATCCCCTGCCCTGGATCGGCGACCTCCTGGGCGACATCCTGTTCGCCGCCGGCTGGGTGGCGCTGTTCGGCGTCGCGGCACTCTGGTTCACCGCGATCCGCACGATGGTCCGGGCCAAGACGACGCTCAATCCCAATGCGGTGCCCGACCATCTCGTCACGTCAGGCCCCTTCGGCATCACCCGCAACCCGATGTATCTGGCCAACACGCTGCTGTTGATCGGCGTCGCCTTCGTCACAGGCATCGTCTGGTTTCTGCCGATGGCGTTCATCGCGGCTTTCGCCACGCAGAAGGTCGCCATCGAGGGCGAGGAAAAGGTGCTGGCCGCGAAGTTCGGCAAGAAATACCGGGATTACGCAAAGAGAGTGCGACGCTGGATTTGAGCCGGGGCCTGTATTCCGCGGCGCACAGATTTTGACAGCTCTTGGCCGATGGGGCGGCATACCTCGGCGATTGGCCGAACGCCTATCCCGTCGTCATCCACGGGCGGAGCAAGGAGCGCAGCGACGCAGCGCAGACCCGAGGATGACGAAGTTCGAAACGCTCCGGCCAATCACGAACGTTTGTCGCTCAAACGCGCGATAGAATCTGGCCCCTCAGGTATTGACCCCAAGTTCCACCAGCCGCTCCACACAGGACTCCTCGGCCTGGTCGAGTTCGGCCAGCGTCTCCTCGAGATCGCGGCGCTTTTGCCGGAGATCCTCGCGCTTTTCCTCGATCCGCTTGATCATCAGCTTGAGTTGCCCGACCTCGCCGGGCGGCTCCTTGTACATCTGGATGATTTCGCGGATCTCGTTGATCGAGAAGCCGAGCCGTTTTCCCCGCATGATCTGCCGGATGAGGTGGCGGTCGGAGGGACGAAACAGCCGCGTGCGGCCACGCCGCACGGGCTGCACCAGCCCTTCGTCTTCATAGAAACGCAGTGTCCGCGTCGACACGTCGAATTCGCGGGTCAGTTCGGTGATCGAATAATATTCCCGCATTGTCACTCCGTGCCGGAACCCCAGGCGATCGCCGTGCGTCACCTTTCGTCGGAACCAAACCCTTGCCGCGCCGGAATCGACACGGCACCCCGCGCGAGCGTCGCATGGCATTTACGTAAAAGTCAATTGAGGCCGCCCGGAGCAGTAACGATCCCTCGCCACGCGCAAGCCTCCTTGCTGCACCGTGAAGAGTTCGAAAAACCGGGCATCCGGGCCAGGCACTACAATGCCCGGAACTGCTCCCGGGATCGTTTATTCTTCGTTAGTCACAATTCTAAGTGAGACAAAAACATAACCGGTAAAAAACGATTCCATGGCACCGTGATCTGTGAGACGTGACTGCAGGGGGCCTTTTACCTTGACTGCCAATTCTTTCTCTCCGTCCCGCTCCAGCGGCGATGGTTCGGTAACGTCAGTCGGACAGGTTCTGTCCGTGCGCGGATCCGAAGCGCGCATTGGCCTGCCGGTTCCCGCGACGAAGGTCGACAAGCGGACAACCGTCGGCAAGTTTCTCACGATCGATGCCGGATCGAACACGATTGTCGGCATGATTACGGAAGTTTCGGGAGGTTCGGCCGAACAGACGCATCCGTCGAACCATAAGTCCGTCGCGCGAATTGATCTGGTGGGCGAAATCTGCCGCAACGCCGATGGCATATCGCAATTCAAGCGCGGCGTCCGAGAATACCCGGCTATCGGGGATGCTGCCAGGATTGTATCCAATGAGGAGCTGCGACTGATCTATGCGCCGTCGGATTCGCGCGCGATTTGCATTGGCCAGCTCAACCAGGACCCGACTATCCCCGCCTATGTCGATGTCGACAGCCTCCTGACCAAACATTTCGCGGTTCTCGGATCGACCGGTGTTGGTAAGTCGAGTGGTGTTGCCGTAATTCTCGGCGAGCTCATGAAAGCACGGCCGAATATGCGGGTACTGCTGCTCGACGGTCACAACGAATATAGCAAGTGTTTTGGCGACAAGGCCAACGTGGTCAGTGCCCGGACTCTGAGACTGCCGTTCTGGTTGTTCAATTTTGAAGAGATCACCGACGTTGTCTTTGGCGGCCGGCCGGTTGTTCCCGAACAGGCCGAGATACTCGCCGAACTCATCCCGATGGCAAAGGGCGCATACTCCAACTCCAGAGCGGCCGCGACCCGGTCGACCTTGAAGAGGAAGGATTCGAGGATCTCGGGTTTCACCGTCGATACGCCGGTTCCCTATCTCCTGCAGGATCTCTTGTCGCTCATCGACGAGCGGATGGGAAAGCTGGAGAACCGCTCCTCGCGCATGACCTACAACCGCCTGATGCTGCGCATCGAGAGTATCAGGAATGATCCTCGCTACGCCTTCATGTTCGAGAGAGCGAATGTCGGCGGCGATACGATGGCGGCTTTGCTCAGCGACTTGTTCGGTTTGGAATCACACGACCGTCCGATCACCATCCTTCAGCTTGCGAGTCTTCCGGTGGAGGTCGTGGACGCGGTGGTATGCGTGGTATCCCGGCTGGCTTTCGATTTCGGCTTGTGGAGCGATGGCACGATGCCGTTGCTTTTGGTCTGCGAGGAGGCCCATCGTTACGCCTCGGCCGACCATTCTCTGGGCTTTGGTCCGGCACGGCGGGCCTTGTCACGCATTGCCAAGGAAGGGCGCAAATATGGTGTGTGTCTCGGACTCGTGACGCAACGCCCCGCCGAGCTCGATCCGACCATCATCTCCCAGTGCAGCACCTTGTTTGCGATGCGCATGGCGAACGACCAGGACCAAACCTTGCTGCGCTCGGCTGTTTCGGACGCCGCGGCCGATCTGCTTGCTTTCGTTCCGTCTCTGGGAACTGGCGAGGTCGTCAGCTTTGGAGAAGCCGTACCGCTGCCGACCCGTCTGACTTTCAAGGAATTGCCGGAGAGGCTGGTACCGCGCAGCGATTCGGCCAACCCCCTGCGGGACGAAAAATCGAATATGAGCCGTTTCGATTTCGTCAGGTCGGTTGTCGATCGCTGGCGTGAAGCGACGACGAACCGGTCGGCCTGGATGGATGATGCTCCAGCAGCTCTCGAAACGCCCCAACTGCAGTCGGAGTATCCGAACGAACCCCCTCCCGAAGCGCACGCCGCGGGGGAAGCGCACGAGACGCCAGCCTCTGCCGGCTCCCGCCGGATCGAAGAGGCACGCTATCGACTCCTGCGACGCTAGTGCATGGCATCCAAGGCCAAACGGCGGTTTTTGGAAAAACACGTGCATGAAAACGAAGGCTTGGAGTACATCGACCAATCCCTTGGACGCAACGCACCTTGGAACTACGGACAAGCTATGTCTTCGCCGCGATATTCAAATCGAATTGAAGTGGACTGATTGATGACCGTCGCCGAAAAACAGCCACTGCTCGCCGACCTTCTTCAAGCTGCACCTTTCGGATTGACTGTCCTGTCGCAGGCTGGCGACATTGTCTACGCAAACCGGGCGGGAACGATCGCGGCGGGTAATATCACGCCGGCAAAGGATCTGATCGTAGATGGCCGGGTTATCCGCACGTTGCGTTTCGACGTTGCCGATCAGGAAGCGCCCCTGACCGTAGCCTTGTCGCTTGACGTTACCGACCAGTGCGAACTTGAGAATGACCTGTTCCAGCAGGCCTTTTTCGACGAGCTGACCGGTCTGCCGAACCGCGCCCTCATGGAGCGCAGTTTTACCGACTTGATCGGCGCGGACAGTGCTCCGTTTGCCTTGGCTTTCATCGATCTCGACGGCTTCAAGCACATCAACGACTATTATGGCCATACGGTTGGAGACTTGCTTCTCGGTAAGATTGCAACGCGTCTCTCGGGATACCTACGCCCGACCGATATGCTCGTGCGCATCGGCGGCGACGAGTTTGTGCTGCTGATATCTCCAGTCGGGGCGATGGAAGAACTGGCGAGCGACATCGAGCGGGTATCGCAGAGCCTCAAGGAACCGTTCTATGCGGATGGCTTCGAAATCTTTTCATCGGCGTCGATCGGCGTCAGCCTTTATCCGAAGGACGGAACGACCTTTGACCTTCTGCGCACGAATGCCGATAGCGCGATGTACCGGAGCAAGGGCAGCGCCAAGGGCAGCGTGAAATTCTTCGATCGGAGCATGGAGCACGCCATTGCCGAGAGAACGCGGCTCGAACAGCGTCTGCGCTTCGCCATTCGCGACAAGCGCCTGTGCTGCGCCTATCAGCCGAAAGTCGATTTCCGTTCTGGAACGACCGTCGGTGTCGAGGCTCTGTTGAGATGGCGCGACGAGGACGGAGTTATCCAGGCGCCGGGAGATTTCATCGAGCTTGCGCTTGAACTGGGGCTCATGAACGAGGTGACGCATCTGATCCTGACCGAGACCATCGACTCGGTCGATCGGATCAATGACGCATTCGGGCATGAGGCGTCGATCAGCATCAACGTAGCGGCAAAACAGGCAGGCGATCCGCGGTTCATGCGCTCGCTTATCGATTCCATCGATGCAACCGGATATCCCGATCGCTTCATGCTGGAACTGACGGAGGAAGCCTTTCTCGCAAAGAGCAGCTTCCAGGATCGTATCCTGCCGATGATTCGCGAGATAGGCGCCCGGGTTTCGATCGACGATTTCGGCGTCGGCTATTCCTCGCTGTCGGCGCTAGCCGACATCACGGCCGACGAAATCAAGGTGGATCGCTCCTTTATTACGGACGTTCATAGGCGCCCGCGAAGCCAATCCATTCTCAAAGCGATTGAATCGCTTGGCCAGTTGCTCGGCATGTCTGTCATAGTGGAGGGGGTCGAGACCTTTGAGGAACTCACCTATCTGCTGGCCGCAACCCGGATAAGCTGCGCGCAAGGCTATTATTTCGGCAAACCGCTGCTGCTGGAGGATTTGAAGCCGGCGTATGGCCTAGGAAACGATTCCAGAGCGATACTTCCTACGCGCGGCACGCCAGTCACGCGAATTGCCAGCGCACGGGCAAGCCATTCGCGATAGGAGGAGATCGGCCGACAGGTCTGCAAGCTGACAGTGCCGGCTGCCTTCTGTTTCGTGGCGACGCGCTTTTAGCGGACGCCGAACCACCAAGTGGCAAGGCCGAGGAAGGCAAAAAAACCAACGACATCGGTAACCGTGGTGACGAAGACCGCCGACGCCACCGCAGGATCGATCTTGAACCGGTCGAGCAGCAGCGGGATCAGGATGCCGGCGAGTGCGGCGACGAACATGTTGATGATCATCGCCGCAGCGATGATGCCGCCCAGATTGGCATCGTGGAACCAGGCGGCCGCGACGATGCCGATCAGGATGGCGAAAACGATGCCGTTGATGAAGCCCACCCCCATTTCGCGGCGGATGATGCGGCCGGCATTGTAGATGTCCAGATCCCTGGTCGCCAGCGCACGCACGGTGACGGTCATGGTCTGCGAACCGGCATTGCCGCCCATGCCGGCCACGATCGGCATCAACACGGCGAGCGCCACGATCCGCTCGATCGTGTGATCGAACAGGCCGATCACCGAAGCCGCCAGGAATGCGGTCAGGAGGTTGACCAGCAGCCAGGGAACGCGCGAGCGCGAGGTCGAAAGGATGCTGTCGGAAAGCTCTTCGTCGCCGACGCCGCCCATGCGCAGCAGATCTTCCTCGGCTTCCTGCTGAATGACGTCGACGACATCGTCGATGGTCAGCACGCCGACCAGTCGCTCGTTCTCGTCGACGACGGCGGCGGACAGAAGGTCATACTGTTCGAATTCCCGCGCCGCCTCTTCCTGGTCCATGGTGGCCGGGATGGCATGGCGGGTCTCGTGCATCACCTCCTCGACCTTGACCGTGCGCTTGGTGCGCAGGATCTGGTCGAGGTCGATGGCGCCGAGCAGCTTGAAGCTCGGATCGATGACGAAGATCTGGCTGAAGCGGTCGGGAAGGTTCTTGTCCTCGCGCATGTAGTCGATGGTCTGACCGATGGTCCAGAACGGCGGCACCGCGACGAACTCGGTCTGCATGCGCCGCCCGGCGGTCTCCTCCGGATAGTCGAGCGAGCGGCGCAGCCTGATCCGCTCGGTGAACGGCAGCTGCGACAGGATCTCGTCCTGGTCTTCCTTCTCGAGGTCTTCGAGAATGTAGACCGCGTCGTCGGAATCGAGTTCCTGCACCGCCTGCGCGATCTGCGCATTGGGCAGCTGATCGACGATCTCCATGCGGATCGCCTCGTCGACCTCGGTCAGCGCGGAAAAGTCGAAATCGGCGCCCAGGAGCTCGACCAGGGTCCGCCGCTGCTCGGGATGCAGCGCCTCGATCAGGTCGCCGAGTTCCGACTGATGCAGGTGGTCGACTTCATGCTTGAGCGTCGGCGTATCGCGGTCGGCGATCGCGGTCCCGATCTGGGCAAGGAAGGACGAAAGCACTGCGCCATCCTCGCCATAGATGTCGGCGTGGATGTCGTCAGCCGCCTTGGCGGAGGTCGTCTGCTTGTCCTCCATCAGCGCCTCCCGCCGTCCCGAAAAATTCTGTCTTAGGTCTAGAGCATAGAACCTTAAAGCGAAAACCGGTTTCGCGGAAATCCGTTGCATCTCGCTTGAAGACGCGATTCGATTTGAGAACTTATCGCCCTAAGGCACGGAATATCAAACGAAACGCTTGTTCCACGCCACCCGGCGAGCACATCGCCTATGCCCGACCTGGCAATGCCTATCCCATCAAAACCAGCGAATCCCGGCTTCAGACGGCGCGACAGCCGATGTCGCTGGGGAAAGAGCACCCCGGCGCGATTGCGGCAGAATTGTCATGATACGGGTCCGGCCTCAAGCCTGGCCTCCGAGTTGCGGCACGATCAGCCCAGGACAAAAACCGCCCTTGAACAGCAAGCCCGGGAAAACGAGCAAGGCAGTTGGCGACCGGCGCGTTCGCGTTGTCGTCGCCGAACGCAATCCGCTCGTCATATCGGCCCTGCGCGAAATGCTGGAATGTGACGGGCGTTTCGAACTCCTGGCATCGGTGCAGAGCGGCAAGCATTTCCTGGAACTGGCGACGGCACGCGAATTCGACGTCGCCGTCATCGGCTGGAAGCTCGCTGACATGGACGGCGCCGATGTCCTGGCCGAAATCCAGGCCAGCAAGCTCCCCGTGCGCATCGCCGTGTTTTCAAACGACCATGACATCGGCATCCTGAAGCAGTGCGTGCGGCTCGGAGCCCAGGGCTACTGCTTCCAGTTCGACGATCCGCATATCATCTTCGAGACGATCCTGGCGGTCGCGCACGGACGCATCTGCATCCCTTACATCGACATCAACAAGGTCAACGACACACCCTTGGCGCAGCTCACGGTTCGTGAGCGCGAGCTGCTCGCGGTGCTTTCCGACGGCTGGACCAATCTGCAGATCGCGACGCGGACCGGCATTTCCGAGAACACGGTGAAGTACCACCTCAAGAATCTCTACGACAAGCTCGACGTCCGCAACCGGGCGATGGCCGTCGCGCTCTATTCACGCGAGAGGCGCACCCAGAAGCAGCCTTTCGGGTAAGGTAAGCGGGTAGGCCAACCGGGTAGGCCCACCCCACCCGCGCGCGGCGAGATGTTACCCGCCAAGGTGTTGTTGGCATTGGCCGTCGAAACGAAACTCCCCATCACCGCTTTGCTGGATCAGGAGGAGTTCGCACCATGGCCGGTTTCACCCATCTTTTCATTCCCGGGCCGACCAACATCCCCGAACAGGTCCGGCAAGCGATGAACCTGCCGATGGAGGACATGCGCGCCGCATCCTTCCCCGATCTCACCTTGCCGCTGTTCGAGGATATCAAACGCGTCTTCAAGAACGAGACCGGCCGCGTCTTCATCTATCCGTCCTCGGGCACCGGCGCCTGGGAAGCGGCGATGACCAATGTGCTCAGCCCCGGCGACCGCGTGCTGATGTCGCGCTTCGGCCAGTTCTCGCATCTGTGGGTCGACATGGCCGAGCGGCTGGGTTTCGAGGTCGACGTCATCGACTGCGAATGGGGAACCGGCGTCCCGCTCGAACTCTATGCGGAGAGGCTGAAGGCCGACAAGACGCACCGCATCAAGGCGGTCTTCTGCACGCAGAACGAGACGGCTACGGGTGTCACCAGCGACGTCGCCGGCTGCCGCGCCGCGCTCGATGAGGCAAACCACCCTGCCCTGCTCTTCGTCGATGGCGTGTCGTCGATCGGCTCGATCGACTTCCGTCAGGAAGAATGGGGCGTCGACTGCGCCGTCAGCGGCTCGCAGAAGGGTTTCATGCTGCCCGCCGGCCTCGGCTTCCTGTCGGTGAGCAAGAAGGCGCTTGTCGCATCGAGAACTGCGGCCCACCGGCGCTGCTTCTTCTCCTTCGAGGACATGATCCGCGCCAACGACGCCGGCTATTTCCCCTACACGCCGGCGACGCAGCTGCTGCGCGGCCTGCGCGCCTCGCTCGACCTGATCGCCGAGGAAGGGCTCGACACTATCTTCGCCCGTCACCATCGCCTCGCCGAAGGCGTGCGCAAGGCGGTCGATGCCTGGGGCCTGAAACTCTGCGCCAAGGCGCCGAAATGGCATTCCGATACGGTCAGCGCCATCCTGGTGCCGGATGGCATCGACAGCGGCGACGTCGTCAAGCGTGCCTACCGCACCTACCAGACATCGCTCGGCGGCGGCCTCAACAAGGTGTTCGGCAAGGTCTTCCGCATCGGCCATCTCGGCTGGCTGAACGAGGTGATGGTGCTGGCCTCGCTGTCGGCAGCCGAAATGGCGCTGCTCGATTGCGGCGTGCGGCTGGCGCCGGGCTCCGGCGTCGGCGCGGCCATCCAGCATTTTCGCGCCTCGGCCGCGGTGCCGGTCGCCGAAGCGGCGTGAGAGGGAGCCGACGATGAGCCACACCATCAACCATTTGAAGAAACTGAGGCTGCAGCGCAGCGAGCTGGCGGTTCCCGGCTCCAGCCCCGAGATGATCGACAAGGCGGCCAACAGCGCCGCCGACTTCGTCTTCCTCGACATCGAGGACGCGGTCGCGCCGCCCGACAAGGAACGCGCCCGCAAGAACATCATCCAGGCGCTCAACGACATCGACTGGCGCGCCAAGGGCAAGACCGTCTCGGTGCGCATCAACGGGCTGGATACCCACTATATGTACCGCGACGTGGTCGACGTCATGGAACAGGCCGGCGACCGGCTGGACACCATCTTGGTGCCGAAAGTCGGCGTCCCGGCCGACCTCTATATGGTCGAGGCCATGGTCAACCAGATCGAGATGGCCAAGGGTTTCAAGACCCGCGTCGGCCTCGAAGCGCTGATCGAGACCGCGCTCGGCATGGCCAATGTCGAGGCGATCGCCGCGACGCCTGGCCGGCTGGAAGCCATGCATTTCGGCGTCGCCGACTATGCGGCGAGCTGCAAGGCGCGCACCGTCAATATCGGCGGCCTCAACCCCGACTATCCCGGCGACCAGTGGCATTTCGCGCTGTCGCGGATGACCGTCGCCTGCCGCGCCTATGGGCTTCGCGCCATCGACGGGCCGTTCGGCGATTTCTCCGATCCGCAAGGCTACATAGCTGGGGCCAGGCGCGCCGCGGCACTCGGGATCGAAGGCAAATGGGCGATCCATCCCTCGCAGATCGTACTCGCCAACGACGTCTTCTCGCCGCCGGAAAAAGAGGTCACGCGCGCCAGGCGCATCCTCGAAGTGCTGAAGGAAGCCGAGGCGCAGGGCAAGGGAGCGGCCGCGCTCGACGGCAAGATGATCGACGCCGCCTCGGAGCGCATGGCCAGAAACGTATTGGTGGTCAACGAAGCGATCGAGCGCGCAGGCCAACTTAGCCAACGAGAGCCGCGCGTCGCAGCACTTTGACTTTGACTGTTCAGGGAGGACAAAATGGATATCCACGAATATCAGGCCAAGGAACTGCTGGCACGGTACGGCGTGCATGTGCCGCGCGGTGGGCTGGCCTACAGCCCCGAACAGGCGACCTACCGGGCGCGCGAGATCGGCGGCGGCAAATGGGTGCTGAAGGCGCAGGTGCATTCCGGCGCGCGCGGCAAGGCCGGCGGCATCAAGCTGTGCGCCAATGACGAGGAGATCTCGAGTGCCGCCGAAGCGATGTTGGGACGCAAGCTGGTGACGCAGCAGACCGGCCCACGCGGCAAGCTGATCTCCAGGCTCTATCTCGAGGAAGCCGTCGACATCGCGCAGGAACTCTATGTCGGCTTCGTCCTCGACCGCAAGGAAGAGCGCGTCATGATCGTGGCGTCGGCCGCCGGCGGCATGGAGATCGAGGACATCGTCGAGAAGGCGCCCGATTCCATCCTGCGCACATCGGTCGATCCCGGCGTCGGCATGCAGCGGTTCCAGGCGCGCGAGATCGCCTTCGGGCTCGGCCTCGACCACGATTTGATCGGCAAGGCGACCGAGACCATCTTCAGCTGCTATCAGGTGTTTCGCGACTACGACGCTTCCATGCTGGAGATCAATCCGCTGGTGGTGACCCGCGACGGCAATCTGATCGCGCTCGACGCCAAGATGTCGTTCGACGAGAACGCGCTGTTCCGGCGGCCGGAAATCTCCGAACTGCGCGACAAGAGCCAGGAAGACCCGCGCGAGACCTTCGCCAGCGACCGCGGCCTCTCCTATGTCGGCCTCGACGGCAACATCGGCTGCATCATCAATGGCGCGGGCCTCGCCATGGCGACGATGGACATGATCAAGATCGCCGGCGGCGAGCCGGCGAACTTCCTCGACATCGGCGGCGGTGCCTCGCCCGAGCGGGTGGCGAAATCGTTCCGCGCCGTGCTCGGCGACAAGAATGTCGAGACCATCCTGGTCAACATCTTCGCCGGCATCAACCGCTGCGACTGGGTCGCCGAAGGCGTCATCAAGGCGATCCGCGAGGTCGGCGTCAACGTGCCATTGGTGGTGCGGCTCTCCGGCACCAAGGCCGAGGAAGGGCGCCGCATCCTGGCCGATTCCGGCGAGGCGGTGATCGTCGCCGACACGCTGGCCGAAGCCGCCGAAAAAGCCGTCGCCGCATGGCGCGCGGCCGCCAAGAAAAAAGCAGCCTGAGGGAGGTCGAGAAAATGGCAATCCTGCTCAACCGCAGCACCCGCGTCATCGTCCAGGGGTTCACCGGCAAGATCGGCAGCTTCCACGCCGAGGACATGAAACGCTACGGCACCAAGCTTGTCGGCGGCGTCACCCCCGGCAAGGGCGGCCAGAAGCATCTCGGCCTGCCCGTCTTCAACACGGTCAAGGGCGCGGTGCGCGAGACCCGCGCCGAGGCCAGCATCGTCTTCGTGCCGCCGCCCTTCGCCGCCGATTCGATCATGGAAGCAGCAGACGCCGGGATAAAACTCTGCGTCTGCATCACCGACGGCATCCCCTCGCAGGACATGATGCAGGTCAAGCGCTACATGCGCCGCTACCGCTTCGAGGACCGCATGCGGCTCGTCGGCCCGAACTGCGCCGGCGTGATCACGCCCGGACAGGCGCTGATGGGCATCATGCCCGGCAACATCTACCTGCCCGGCCGCATCGGCATCGTCGGACGCTCCGGCACGCTGGGCTACGAGGCGGCCTCGCAGATGAAGGCGCTCGGCATCGGTGTGTCGACCAGCGTCGGCATTGGCGGCGACCCGATCAACGGCTCGTCCTTCAAGGACATTCTGAAGCTGTTCGAGCAGGACGACGAGACCGACGCCGTGGTGATGATCGGCGAGATCGGCGGACCGCAGGAGGCGGAAGCCGCGATCTGGGCGCGCGACAATATGAGGAAGCCGCTGATCGCCTACATTGCCGGACTTTCCGCCCCAAAGGGCCGACGCATGGGCCATGCCGGCGCCATCATCTCCGCCTTCGGCGAGTCGGCGCAGGAGAAGGTCGAAATCCTGAAGGAGGCCGGCGTCATCATCGTGCCGACGCCGTCATCGTTTGGCGAGGTGGTGGCCGATACGCTGGCCAGGATGAAGAAGGCGGCCTGATTTCAGGGTCTCTCCACGCTGGCGGTGTCCTTCACACACGCCCGCGCGATCGTTCCGTGTCATAAGGAGAGTCGGCGATCACCCTTGCCGGGCGCCGCTCGCCGAGAATTGAAACCTCCAGCGCCGTACCGGGCGTTCCAAGCCCAGCGGCAGCAGCGCCAATGCTATGTCATGGCCAAATACGTGGGCGTAACCTGCCGCTTGAAGCGTCACCATGAGCCTAGTGCGCGCATTCGCGCAGCAAGGTTGTGATTTTCGCATCAAGATCGCGAGCGACGGCAAGGGCCTCCAAACTGCCATAAGGGAGCAGACAACTCTCCATTTTGTCGTAGGAGACATGAACGCCATCGAGACGTTCATCAACAAGGACTGTGACTGGAGCGTAAGATCCAGCATCGGGAACGTGCTTGACCATTTCTTTCATGATGAGTGGATTGCCCACCAGGAACCGCATGCTCTTGGGAGTCTCGGTTCCAGTTTCGCGGCGCAGAATGGCGCCCAAGTCGAATTCCCCGAAGAGCATGAGACCTGTTCGGCCGAGGCCGCTTTGCACAACGCGCTCCAAATCCGAGAAGGAATTTGCAGCCCTCGTCGCCTTGAAAAATTCGACCATGTCAGGTTGCCCGACCGCTGACTTGAGCGCGGCCACAACGGCGTCGAATGGTTTGGAACACGTCAGGCTGAAACGCTCAACCTCGACCTTTGCGATTGTCATTTCTTTCTCCGCAACAGCTCTCAGGAATAAAGGGGCGACCGATCGCGCCGTGACCACCGCTGATTACGCTTCCAGGAAGGTCCGGACGTGGCTGACGAACAATTCGTGGTACTGAAACAGGGCGCCGTGGCCGGAATCGGGATAGAGGACCAGCTGAGCGTTGCTTAGAGCCTTGAACATTGCATAGGCGTTGTCCGCCGGCAGCATGGTATCGTGGCTGCCGCTGACCACAAGGGCGGGCTGATGGATGGCGCGCAGAATAGCGTGCTCGGGATCAGGTGTGGCGCACCAGGTAATAAGCGCCTTGGCCTGTGGATCCGTCACCGCGCCGCCATTATCGGTGTCCCGATCTTCCCCGCGCGCCTTCGCCCGCTTCAGGAACGCCAGGCCGGCCGACTGGCTGGCGGACGACTTCGTGAAGAACAGCGGCAGGCGGGGGTCCGGCGCGTCGGTTTGGGAAAACGCGTCCTGCAGAACCGCCAACAGATGTTCCTCTCCGCCTTTCGGAGCGGTGCCGACGAGGATGAGCTTGCGCACCAGCGTTGTGTGCTCGGCGGCGATCTGCTGCGCGATGAAGCCGCCGAGGGAAAAGCCCAGCAGGTCGACTTGGGAGAGGCCGAGCAGGTTGATAAAGGCGACCGCGTCTGCGGCCATCGCCGCGATGTTGTCGGGCGTTTGGCCTGTCGAGCGGCCGACCCCGGCATTGTCGAAAACGACCACCGGTCGATCGGTGGCCAGGGCATTGACGACGGCGGGGTCCCACGCATCGATGTTGCCCGAGAAATGCTGCAGGAGAACCAGCGGCGTTCCGGTCGATGGGCCGAGGCGGCGATAGGCGAAGCGGATTCCGCCGCCTTCGATGTAAAGGGTGGGCGCCGTTTCTAGAGTGGCGGCGTTCTGGCTCGCGGTGTCGAGTTCAGTCATGTCATCCTCCGGATGCTTGGCATAAATAATCGAGTAGCTGGTGCGGTTTTGGCCAAGTTTGAGCCGCTCGCGGCCCAAGGCATTTCGTAGCCGGTCGAGCACGGGTGGTTGCTCCCGGCACGAAAGTGCCGGGAGCGGTATCGTCACTTCACGAGTGCGGCCTTTTCAATCACCGCGGCGACTTCCTTGGCGTGGACGACCAGGGAGGCGTGGCTGCCGGCGACCTCCGTCGTATGGGCCTTCATTCTGGTAGCGAAGATCTTCTGGACCTCGGGTGCAATGACCTTGTCCTTCGTGCTGATCACATAGAATGTCGGCTTGTCGTGCCAGGCTGCCGTATCGACGGGAGCCTCGAACGCCGTGTGGTTCAACGGCAGCTGATGGTTTGCCAGGGATTCGGCGATCTCAGGAGGAAGATCGGCCGCGACTGCCGAAGGAAATACTTTGGGATCGATGTAGAGGTTGCCCTTTTCGTCGGGATGAATCGCCGCGCCGCCTTCGGTTGCCGGACCGCTCTTGGCCAGGCTCGCCAGGGATTCTCCCACGTCGGGCGCGAATGCGGAGACATAGACGAGCGCCGACACCTTGGGATCTTCACCTGCCTGCGTGATGACCACACCGCCCCAGGAGTGGCCAACGAGAACGGTCTTGCCGTCCTGTTTGGCGAGCGCCTGTTTGGTGGCATCGACGTCCGCCGCGAGGGAGGTGAGCGGGTTTTCGACGAGCGTTACGTTGTAGCCCTTCTTCGTGAGGATATCGGCAACCGGCTTCCAACTCGTCTGGTCTACGAAAGCGCCATGGACGAGCACGATATTGTGAGCCGCCCCCTTGGGCAGTTGAGCTGATTGGGCGGGGGCGGCAACTGTTGCTCCGGCCATGAGGACGGTGGCGACCGAGAGGAGAAGATTTCGCATTGGTGCTCCTGTTGAGATACGGACGACGCGGGTCCGGGAAAGGACAGATGTGTCGGCACAAGTCGCGGTTCTTCCATCTGCCGTTTGCGGGTTTGCTCCGCGACCTGTTGGCTCGACTTGGGATCAGTTAGTACGTGGGGCATTCGGACGTTAGGCATCAATCGTCCGAATATTGTGTCTGACCGTCCGTCGTATTAGCATCGGGGGATGGACATCCTCGCCCAAGTGCTTGATCGCGTCCGCCTCGGTGGCACCCTGCTCTTCCACTTCGAGCTCGGCCATCCATGGAATCTGGCATTGCCAGCGCGCCCATACGCCCTGTTCCATTATCTCAGTCGTGGCTCAGCCACCCTCGCGCTCGATCAGGGGGGAGAACTCCACATGACCGAGGGCGACTTTGTTGTCGTCACGCGTGGCGAGCCTCATGTGATCTACTCGGATAGCCGGACAGAGCCGTTACCGATTGTCGATATCGATCGGCTAGCTGGGCGTCTTGGCATCGTTCGTCACGGAGACAGCGCGCAGCCGCTCGCGACGATGATTTGTGGTAATTTCACAGTGGCACGGCCCTCGCGCGGCAGCGTTTTGGAATTGCTTCCGCCCCTGCTTCTGCTGAAACCGACGGAAGACGGTGGATGGCTCGAGGCGATTCTACAACGCATGGTGAGCGAGGCAGCGTTCGAGCGTCCCGGACAAGGCGTCGCGCTCTCGCGTCTGACTGAAGTGCTCTTCGTTGAGGTGTTGCGGAGCTGGATCAAGTCGCTCGGCCCCGGAGAAGGCGGGTGGCTGGGGGCGATGGCGGATCCGCACATAGGACCGGCACTTCAGTTGATCCACGAACGACCGGATCGGCCCTGGACGATTGGCGAGCTCGGGCAAAGCGTGGGACTTGGTCGGTCGGCGTTTTCGGCTCGCTTCACCAAGCTCGTTGGCGAGCCCATGTACCGTTATCTGATCTCACGCCGGATGTCGGAGGCCGCTTTTCTGCTCGAAACCAGCGACGAGGGGATTGCACGGATTGCGGCCCGTGTCGGCTATGAGACCGCGGCCGCGTTTTCGAAGCTGTTCCATCGACATCACGGCCTATCGCCCGGCCGCTACCGAGCATTTCGCCGCTCTGACGGTGGCCGGAGGCAAGGGGACGATCTGGAAGCAGAAGTCGTCGATTGAGCTCCCGCGCTTGGGGATAGTCGAGCGTGCGCGGCAACCAGAGCCGCGCGCATGGAGCCAAGATCAGGCCAAGATTGCGCAACAAAACTTAACATCACTTCACGCATGCAGCCACTTTCATTTGAAATAGTCCGAGCATCAGGGGCACTTACTGCCTCGCTGCTCTGGAGCATGCATGTTCAAAATCGTGTCTGGAATGTTCGCCGGCCGAGCCTCTCTCGCGGCGATGACAATCCTGTTTTCAACGCATCCGGAGATCGTACTGGCGGCGGACGCTATTGCCGTCGATACCGAAGAAGACTTGACCCCGCCGCCCGAGCCTTCGCGTTTCGGGCGGTTCGAACAGAAACTGGCCGACTGGCATGTCGTCCTTGGCGGCGGCGCCATCATCGTCCCCAAATATGAGGGCAGCAACGAGTTCAAGGTCATGCCGGTGCCCTTCGTATCGGCGACATTTCTCGACACGGTGAGGATCGACCCGACGGGCGCCAACATCGCCCTCTATGAACAAGGGCCGTTCGAATTCAGTGCGCGGCTTGGCTATGACATGGGCCGCAAGGAAGACGATGCCGATCACCTGCGCGGCCTGGGCGATGTCGACATGGGCGCGATCGTCGGCGCGAAGGCCGCGATGAAGTTCGGCCCGGCGGAAATCTTCGCACAGTTGGACAAGACCATCGGCGGCAGCGATGGCATAGAGGGCACGATCGGGATCGAGGTGACCCGGCCGCTGTCGCAATCGTTGATCGTCGGCGCCGGCGCATCGGTCATCTTCGCCGACGAAAAATACATGCAGGCCTACTTTGGCGTCACGCCGGAACAATCGGCCCGCTCGGGGTTGGCGCGCTATGATGCCGGCGCCGGGTTAAAGCGCGCCGATTTTTCGATTTCCGCCACATATATGCTCAATCAGAACTGGATGGTGCGCGGCCAGGCGGGGGTCGGCATTCTCTTGGGTGACGCCGCCGACAGCCCTGTTGTGGTCGAGAAGGTCCAGCCCTCGGGGATGCTTCTCGTCGGATATCGGTTTTGATGCCAACACATGGTGCAATGCAGGCTGCGGCAAACCGGATCGATTTGAACGCAGAGTTCAAATCGCCGAGGCAAGGGTCGCATGTCCTCATTGTCGAAGACGATGTCGAGATCGCGCGTATGCTGGGCGAGACGCTCACCGAAAACGGCATGATCGTGGAAATCGCCGGCAACGGCGCCCGGATGAACGCCGCGCTTCTCAACCAGAAATTCGACCTGATCGTGCTCGATATCATGCTGCCTGGTGAAAACGGCCTCAGCATCTGCCGCCGTCTTCGCGCGCACACGAATGTTCCGATCCTGATGCTGACGGCGCTTGGCGAGGAAATCGATCGCATCTTCGGACTGGAGATCGGTGCCGACGACTATGTGACGAAACCGTTCAGCGCGCGCGAACTGACGGCAAGGATACGGGCGTTGCTGCGCCGTACGGCCTACGCTCCCGAAGAGCGGGATCGATCGAAAGTGCTTCGCTTCAACGGCTGGCGCCTCGATCCCGTTCGCCGGCAATTGCATGACCCGAGCAATGCGCGGGTTGCGACCACGACGCACGAATTCGATCTGTTGCTTGCGTTCTGCCGCAATCCAGGCCGGGTTCTGTCGCGCGAGGAACTTCTCAGCGTAACCCATGCCGGACTTGCCGGCCCGATCGAGCGAAGCGTCGATGTCCATGTCAGCCGCATCCGCCAGAAGATCGAAAAGGACGCACGCGACCCGGTGCTTCTGAGGACGGTCCGGCTGGGTGGCTACATTTTCACCGCGACTGTGGAGGAAGCGTGAGGGATTTGGCCCGGCGTTTCCTGCCGCAGTCGGTCCGCGGGCAGTTTGCGGCAATCATTTTCACCGCGGTGATTGTGATCATGTCGGTCGGATCGGTCGTCGAAGGTTGGATAGAGAATGTCGACCTTCCCGTTGTGGAAGATTGCGAAAGGCGGGCCGCCATTGTCGCCGCCCTGTTGCGCAAAACACCGAGCGAAGCCCGTGGTGCCCTTCTGGCAACGGCAACGCGGGCAGGCTTCGATTTCAAGATCATGCCCAAGGAACAGACCCACACTATTCCCTTTTCCTATCTGCAATCGCGGAGCATCGAATGGCTCTTCGCAATCGACAGGGGTGATGGGCACTGGACAAGGATCGACGGCCAATACGCGTATGTCGTCGATCTGGACCAGCAGAGCGTCCTGGCTCACTTCGGCATGCCCGATTCCTGGCTGACATCAGGCTTCGTCCGTGCCTTGTTCTACCGATTCATGGCTTTTGTCGCCTTGCCCGTCCTGATCTGGCTGTTTGCGGTATGGGCCGTGACCGACCCATTGAAGCGCATCTCGGCGGCGGTGGGGGAAGCCGAGATCGAGAATGGCAACGAGCTTTTCGCCGAACACGGCTCGATCGAAATGGTCGGCCTGGCGCGCGCCCTGAACACGATGCGGAGGCGTATCCGCACGATGATCGAAAACCGCACGCGCATGCTGCGCAGCGTCAGCCATGATCTGCGCACACCGTTGACGCGGCTGCGGCTTCGCGCCGAGCGCATGGATGATGGGTCGGTCCGAACCGCCATACTGTCCGATGTCCAGCACATAGAAGATCTGATCGACGAGACGCTGACCTATCTGCGCAACGATGTCTCGACGGAGAAACTTCAGCGGGCAGACATTGCCAGCGTGCTGCAAACCGTTTGTGCCGAATTCTCCGATGTCGGGTTCTCGGTTACCTATTCCGGACCGGACAGACTCCTGGGCTGGTGCAAGCCCAATGCGCTGGCGCGTGCGATCACCAATCTGTGCGACAACGGGGTCAAATTCGCCGGCAACGTCACCGTTGCATTGACGCAGGCCGACACAGCGGCGCGCATCGCAGTCGGCGACGACGGGCCGGGCATTTCGATGACGGCACGCTCCAGCGTTTTCGAACCGTTCTTCAAGGAAGACATGTCGCGCGGCGTTGCCTCGAAGCACGGTTTCGGCCTGGGCCTCTCGATCGTGGCGGACATCATCCAGGGCCACGGCGGCAAGATCGAGTTGCATGACAACGAGCCGAACGGCCTCGTTGTTACGATCGATCTGCCGAACGGACCAAACGTCCAGCCCTTATAGGACGGCCACCGTGCCGGGGATTCCCCTACATGCGTCCGCGCGCGCCTTCCGGGTCATAGGGAGAGTCCGCGATCACTTTTGCCGGGCGCCGCTCGCCGAGGATTGAAACCTCCAGCGCGGTGCCTGGCGTGCCAAGCTCCGCCGGCAGCAGCGCCAGGGCTATGTCGTGGCCAAACGTATAGGAGTAACCCGCCGAGGTGACGCGGCCGACAAGCTTGCCGTCGCGATAGACGCCCTCATAGGCAAAGGCGCTTGCCCCATCCGTATCGATGGACAGCGTGACGATCCGGCGCGTCGTGCCCTGCTTTTGCTTCGCGGCCAGGGCGGCACGGCCGATGAAGTCGCCCTTGTCGAGCCTCACGAAGCGGTCGAGGCCGCTTTCCCAGGCCGACAGTTCGAGGTTCATGTCGCGGTACATGGCGCGGTAGGACTTGTCGAGACGCAGCGATTCCAGCGCCTGCAGCCCGACCAGCCTCAGCCCATGCGCCTGTCCCGACGCCAGCAGCGCATCCAGCAAGTGCCGCTGGTAGCAGAGCGGATGATAAAGCTCCCAGCCAAGCTCGCCCGAATAGTTGACGCGCATCAGCCGCACGTCGCTGGCCAGGCCAACGGTCGCCGACCGCACGCTGAACCAGGGGAAAGCCTCGTTCGACAGATCGATCTCGGTCAGCGGTTGCAGCACTTCGCGCGCCTTGGGTCCGACCACGGTGAAGCTGCCGCGATCGTTGGTGACATTGCGCAGGTGCACGCTGCCGTCCTTCGGCAGCAGCCGGCTGAGGTCGTCGTGGTTCCAGCGCTCGGCGCGGGGCGTCGAGACGAGGTAGAACAGGTCGCTCTCCAGCCGCGCCACGACATACTCGGCCTGCACGCCGCCGGCCGGCGTGATGTGATGGGCGAGCGCGATACCACCGAGCTTCGGCAAGCGGTTGGCGAGGATCCCGTCGAGCCAGCGCTCGGCGCCCGGGCCGCTAACCTCGAACTTGGTCATAGGCGTCATTTCGACCAGGCCAACGGCTTGCCGGACGGCCTGGACCTCCTCGCCGACATAGGTACCCTTGGCGGTCCAGCGCCAACTGTACGAGTTGCGGGCCTCGACGCCCGAAGGCGCGAACCAACTTGGCATTTCCCAGCCGTTCAGCACATCCCACACCGCGCCGAGCTGGCTCAGCCGCTCGTAGGACGGAGCCGTTTTCTGCGGCCGTGCCGCCGGCATGTCCTGGCCGGGATAATGCTGTGCCGCATGGGTGCCCCAGGCTTCCCGCACCTTCTCCCGGGTCCAGTTCTTGTTGGCATGGTCGCCAAAGCGTCGCGGATCCAGTTCCGCCGTGTCGATGCTGTTGCCGCCTTCGACAATCCGCTCGGAAAGATAGTGGCCGATCGCTCCGCCCCACAGGATGCCGCCAGGCACGCCTTCGGCGAGCCAGACATTTTGAAGCCCCCAGGCCGGCCCCATCAGCGGCAGTTCATCGGCCGTCATCTGGAAAGGTCCGCGCACATTCCGCTTGATGCCGGCGCGCCCGAGCGCGGGCACCAGTTCGCTCGCCCGTTCCCAGTTCCAGGAAACGGCGTCGAAATCCTCATCGAGCAGGTCGGCGCCGAACCATTCCGGCACGCCGTTCTCGGCGAACAGCTTGAGCTGTTCGGTGCGCTCGTAGGGGCCGAACATCAGCCCGTCTCCCTCTTCGCGCAGATAACCCTCGTAGCCCTCGTCCCGCAGGATCGGCATTTCCGGCAGGCCAAGCCGCTTGCGCTCCACCACTTCGGGCACCGCCTCGGTGATCCAGTACTGATGCACGATCGGGATGGCCGGAATGTCGAGGCCAAGCATGGCGCCGGTCTGGCGTGCATAATTGCCGGTGGCGAGGATGACGTGTTCGCAGATCATGTCGCCACGCGAGGTTCTGACCTTCCACTCGCCGCCTGGCAACCGCTCGAAACCCGTCACCTCGGTGCCGAGATGGATCTTCGCGCCAAGGTCGCGCGCGCCCTTGGCCATTGCCTGGGTCACGTCGGCGGGCGCGATATGACCGTCATCGGGATGATAGAGCGCGCCCAGCATGTCGTTGTTGTTCAGCAGCGGCCAGATCTCGTGCGCCTCTGCCGGCGATACGATCCGCGCCCGGATCGCCTGGACCTCGGCGACATCCATGTAGCTGCGGTATTCGTCGAGCCGGTCGCGCGTGTTGGCGATGCGCAGTTGGCCGCATTTGTGCCAGCCGACCTTCTGGCCGGTTTCGGCTTCGAGGCCTTCATAGATCTCGATGGACTTGGCGATCATGCGGCCGACATTGAGGCTGCGCGCATAGGAGGGTATCAGCCCCGCCGCATGCCATGTCGAACCGGCGGTGAGCTGCGTTCGCTCGAGCAGCGCGACATCGCTCCAGCCGCGCTTCGCCAGGCCGTAAAGAATGCCTGCGCCGACACAGCCGCCACCGACGACCACGGCCCGGAAATTGCCCAACATAAGCGATGCCCCTGGATGGAGTTGTCACGGGCACTATAGGCAAGCGCGAACTCGTCGGTCACGCCATTTGCGACGCTGGCGTGGCGAATGGCGATTGGTGCACCATTGCGTGCCGGCGCGCACTGGCGCCGAGGCAAGGCGGATCGGAGAGAGAATGGTGCGGTCGAGAATTGTCGCATTATGAGGCTGGCAAAGGACTTCCGGCCAAAATGCCCCTCACCTCGACCGTTGATTCCGTTGAACAACCCCTTGTGCTCCCCCCACCGCTCGCGGCGCTCTATGTCGAAACTGGCGGTTCATATTTCAATCTACCTGGCGTCGATCCTTGGGATGAAGCGCGTGACGCGCGCCAGTACGCCGGGCCATGGCCGGTTGTCTGCCATTCTCCATGTCAGCGGTGGGGTAAATTCTGGGCTGGCCAACCGCTGTTCATCAAGCAGACCGGTATCAGGAAGATAAAGGGCGATGACGGCGGGTGCTTCGCCCATGCGCTATGGGCGGCCCGGACCTTTGGAGGTATCCTTGAGCATCCATGCGATAGCCATGCCTAGGACCATTTCAATCTGAACAAGCCACCACGAGAAGGCGGCTGGGTCGCTGCGGATTTCGAAGGCGGATGGACATGTTGTGTCGAGCAGGGGCGCTATGGCCACTACGCACGCAAGCCGACATGGCTTCTGGCCTATCGCTGCGAACTGCCGGAACTGGACTGGGGCATCGGAGAGCCACGCCTTGACCCTGCTGTCATAGCGCGCATGGGGCTCAAGCGCGCCAAGCGCCTTGGCGAGGTCGGCGCGCGTGGTGGAGGCAAGGACAGCGCCCCTCGCATAGGCACACCGGAGCCGTTCCGCGATCTGCTCATCAGTATTGCGCGGTCAGCCGATGTGACAAATCATGGGTGTGAAATCGATTTACACCCAGAATATGTCACAAGCCGGCCGGCCGTCCTGACGTTCTAACCCAAGGAGAAATGCAATGAGCGACCGCGTGGACTTCAACGATGACGGAACGCTCGATGAGGTTGTCTCGACCAAGGGCGCGCATCTGGAGCATCTTGGCGGCAATCGCTGGTTCCTCATCTTCTACCATGAGGACGGGACCGATACCGCGATTTGGTTTAGCTCCAGAGACCTCAAGCGCCCATTTGGGGAAAAACGCAGGCCACGCGCCCGTACTGAGAGGAGCGAGACATGAGCGAGATCCCGGAAATGGTCGAGAAAGTTGCACGCGCGCTTTGCGTGGCGTCTTTGCGTGACCCAGACAAGCTGGTGCCAGCATTGCCTAACAGGACCATCATGGCATGGCAGCAGTTTGAGCACGGCGCCCGCGCTGCGATAGGGGAAATGCGGGAGCCTCTTCCAAGCATGTCGGAAGCGATGCTGACCGCCTTCGCGAAAGACCCGGAAGGCTGGGTGCGCTGGGGCGATGTATGGCGTGCCGGCATCGACGCAGCCCTTGCCACACCAGGAGAGGGATGAATGGACGCTATTACGCTGACTGACCCGCTAGTGTTCTTTCGCGACCAGGACGACGGCACATGCATGGCGGTGATTGTGGCCTTTACGGAGCGCAATCCGAAGCCGACAGGAATCGCTGAGGTTATCACCTTCAATGTGCTGCCGAGCCAGCGGGCTGCTCAGAATTGGGCGGCTGAAACCCTTGGTGGGCCGCTCGCCGATACTGTTTATGTTGCGCCGGGACGCCGTTCCTAACCCCCGCATGTTCGCACCACAGGATAGGAGATGGAAATGCAGCCCGCGATTGAAAAGACCACGCTTGGCGCGATTATCGGGATCGGGCTTCAGATGCCGGATGGGGCTCCCGTGCGCCTGGTGGATACGGCCAAGGTCTGCTGGGTCGTCTGGCCGGCATGCGTCGATGATCAGGCGGCTGTCTATCTCAATGAGGCTGAGGCGCTTTATGATCTCGATCGGCAGATGGAGCGCACCCAACAGGATAGGAGATGAAGGATGAACGACGGCAAGCGGCAGGGCTTTATGGGGTTTCACGAACTTGACGCCGAACGAGACACCAATAGGCTGATCACATTCAAGGACCGAAACCCCATGACTCTCCGCTCACTCCTCTATCTCGCCGCAATCGGTGCCGTGCTGATTGCTCTGTATTGGGGGATTAAGCTGTTTTGGTGAGGGGGATTATGGTAGGGTTTTGCATGGATTGGGAGCCAATCGAGACGGCACAGACCGATGGGACGATCGTTCGATTGCGAGGAACTTGGCCCAGATCTAAGGAAATACTCGAACTGGACGGTTTTTACGACACAGGCGGGTACACTGATGGATGGGTAGATGCTGACAGACACAATGAATTTTGGGCCACACATTGGAAGCCGGCCACTTAGCGCTTCTTCGGCGCAAACGCTTCTAGCCTCGCCCGCACCCCGTCCTGCTCCATAGCTTCCTTCATAGAGTATGCTTCTGCTCTATCCTTTGTAGATAGAACTGTTTTCCAGACCTTCTCTTTGCTGTCATAGGCATCGACAACGTAGGTGGTTATCGGCGTGCTCATTTGAGCGGATATAGCGCGGGGCTGAAACGCGAAAAGGGCCGGCGCATCCCCGAAGGAACGCGCCGGCCAGTCTAGGGGCAAAAGCGGAGATCAGTTCAGCGCGAGCGCCGAGGCGACCTCGAGATAGAGCAGAACGCCGATCATGCCGGCCAGCGTGAACACCAAGCCGGACAGCACGTCGAACTTTTTGGAGCGTGGCATCTTCACAGCTTTGATCCTTTCACATGATCAAGGATTTGTGTCAGTGCCAATAACAACCCCGCAACCGTCAAAATGATCCACATGCTCGTAGAGCCAAGCCAGCGGATACGGGTCCAGAGCTTGACCACTGCGAACCCCGCCTCGAAATGGTCCTTGTCGAGATCCAGGAACTTGTCGAGCCGGTCGCGCTGGTGGCGGTCGAGCTTGCCTGCCCAGATCAGGGCCTCCCGCTGGTCATGGTCAAGGCGGTCGAGCCAGAGGATGGTGTTCGCGTCAAGGTCGCGCAGTCGGTTCGGTATCTCATCGGTCATGCCCCAAAGCCCCAATGCACTGCTCAAGTTCCATTATCGAATTGCGCCTTCTCGCCCGACAAGACGAGGCAGGCGACCTTGCCGTTGCCGAGCAAGACACTGAACGTCCCGGTGTCGGATTTCAGGATGATCACCTGCCGTCCGGTCGCGTCGCCGCTCATGACCGCAAATTCATGGTAGAGGTCGGCCAGGCTTTTCAGCAGCACCGGCACCGGGCCGCACGGCAGCGGATCGGCATGCGCCGGCCGGATGGTCAGGTAGGTGATCGCTGCCAGCGTGAGCGCGATGCAGGCGATGAGGACGGCCCAGGCGCGCTTCATTTCACCAACGCCCTGATGGTATTGATCGCCGCATGCTTGCCGCGGCGGCAATCCCCCAGCGAAGCACGGTCCCTGGCCCATAGCCGGCCTGCCTCGTCATAGGAGAGGAGCCTGTGTGGCACGTCGACAACAGCCTGGCATTCCTGCAACACGCTCGCGTCGACATGTTTTGCCGGCGGGTCAACGGCCAACCCCGTCGATGCCGATAGACACCCTTGCAGGGATGCCAGCATGGCAAGCAGGGCCAGTCTTGGGATCGGATGGGCCAAGGTCTTCGTCCTTCTGTAGCCGGATGTCTTCCTCGAGCGAGGCGATATGCTGTTCGTCGGCATGCTGCTGCTTGGCGTATTCCAAAGCCGCGGCGTCGATCTCGACCTGTTGCGCCTTGGCCTTGGCTTCCGCCTTGATTTGCGCCCTGCGCTGCTGCTCCTGCCAGACGAGGCGTTCGGCGAGTTGGCCGGCGCTGTAGCCTTCGTGATGCTTGTATGCCCCGTAGCCCCACAGGGAGCCGCCTAGAAGCAGCGCGGCCGCTCCGTAGGTGATCAGGCCCGCGGCAAGCGTGTTGACGCCTAGGAGCCTCGCTATGAGCGCTATCATGCCGGCTTCCACTTCCCGTCTTCCATGTCGTCGTGTTGGAGAACGAGGCGAAATTCGGATTCCTTCGTCGCGCCGCCGCAGGTGAGATTGGAATCGAGCCTTGTAAGATCGTCCCAATCTTCTCCGTTGACGGCTTTGACGTAACCCTGGCCCTTGAGGCGGTCGAGAAAGAAATAGCCGCCGACACATGTATTCCAGACGATCTCGCCGCCATGGCCTTTGGTGATCACATAGCAGTCAACGCCTGTCTCGCCGTAGCCTATGCATCTGACGATCTTGTCGAACGAAATCATCGGTTCGTTGAAGTGCTGACGGCACATCTCGTGCAACTCGTCAGAGTGGACCTCGCTCATGCCCACACCGCATACAGCGCCAGCGCCATGGCGAGCATCACCACATAGGGCGCTATGGCCCGCCAGACGGCCAAGGCGAGTTCGATCCGGCCTTCCATCATTTTTCTCCTGGTGGCTCCGGCATCGCCGGGCCGGTCGGCATCTCTGGCGGAACGACCGTGCGGGCCTGATAGATTTCGGTCGACATGCCGCCGCCCATGCCGCCCATGTTGCCGCCAATGTTGGTCAGGCCGCCCTTGTCGTCCCAGACTGCACCGAAGACATAGGAGCCGATGACCGAGGCCATGAGCAGCAGCAGCCCGTTCACCGCGGTCTCGGAAAGCTGAATCGGCCGGCCAAGGATGGCGAGATACGTGACCATGGCGCCGCACCAGACGAGCACGATGATGATGATGCGCCGCCGCATCGTCCACGACGAGCGGAACGCATTACGCGCGGCGCTGCGCGGGTTCATGTCAGCCGACCCACTCGGCTTTCAGGGCCTCGTCATAGTGCTGCGCGATGACGGCGATCTCCTGCGCGCGATCGGTGCCGTTGATGATGCGGCGCGCATCGACGAAATCGGAATGTTGCAGATCGATGAAGTCATTGAGGTCGCGGCCGGTGAACCAGCCTTCCCGCATACCGGTGACCGCGATCTTGGCGGCGACATTCGGATCGAGCGCCAATGCCGGGTTCTGGTGGACGGGCTGGCCAGTCTCGGCTTCGGCGCGCTGATAGTTCTTCTCCCATGTCAACTGAACAAAGCCGCGGCCATACCACGGGTAATAGCGGAGGTTGCGCCGGCGCCAGTCCTCCGAGAGCCAGTAGGCCTCGACTACAGGCTGCATGGTGTGCGCCGTCTCCCAGAATGCGGTTGCCAGCACATAGGCGCACTGGTTGCGCAGCAGGCCCTGTGCCTTGCTTTCATCGATAAGCATGCGGGTGCAGCCCAGGGACAGGTCCATGGCATTTCCTTCCGTGATCGCGGAGTTGCTTGTTCAGATTTTGCGGCATACGGTCGAGGAAGGGTCCACCCCATCCCACCCGATGATAGACCCTAGGCCCGGCGTAGACCCTAGAACCCGCGCCGGGCCGCCCCTATTTAGGTCGAGAGCCCCGGCAGCGCGGCGTCGGCAACGGGCGCGGTCAGCGTCACGGTGCGGATGAAGGTGCCATTGTAGGACTGGTCGGTCGGATCGCCGCCAAATGAGGCGGTCGCCATCGCGTTCATCGTCGGCGTCGCTGTTACCGTCACCACCGCGCTGCCATCGCAGGAGATGCTGAGAAACGCACTGGTGCGCGTCACCGCGACCTTGTGGACGCCTACACCATGCGAGGTATTGATCGCGACGTTTCGGACGATGTTGCTGCTCTCGTGGGCATCGACACGCAGCCCGGTGAAGGCGTTGCCGCGCTCGATGACGAGAGAATGGTCGGAACCTCCAGGCATCTCAAACAGGTAAAGCAGATAGGTGGAGAAGTCGGTCGTCAGTTCCTGCCATTCGATGACGACGGTCCAGTCCATCGACTGGAAATCAGTCAGCAGATCACCGATTGAGTCCACGACGCCATCGACATCGTTGTCGAGGATTTCCAGACCGCTGGCGCCGACCCGAGCCGGCTTGTCGATGATGTCCGCAATGGCGACCGAAGAGCCATTGTTGGTGTAGACTTCGCCGAGGAAATCCAGGCTCCAGTCGAAACCGGTCGGCGGCACATAGCCGGATGGCGGTGAGAGCGCTGCAACCGACGACCACAAGCCGCGTCTGAGATGGAAACTCACGTAAAATTACCCGCGCCGATGGCGCTCAAACCGGCGCCTGTTGTGACCTTCCAAGCCCCGGAGACGCTGATCAACCCGAGCGGAATGACGAACGGGACAAGGTTGGAAAGGCTCGCGGTGCCGCCCGCGAACACAGTGATGGAAGTGGCGCCGTCGAGCAGAATGACATTGCCGGCATCCACCGTCGTCGGGATCACCAGGATATGGCTGATGAAGTCACCAGCCGCACCTGTTGCGCCGAGCACTTGTGCGGTCTGGGATGCCGCGACGGTCTCATATTCGCCGGCACCGATGTCTGTCAGCGTCTTCAGCGAGCTGGAGCGATCGGTGCCGTCGCTGCCGCGCAACTGCACCGGCAGCGGCTTGCCGGAGGCGGTATCGACATCGTTTAGGGTGCCATCCGGGCCCCACCCGGTTTTGACGCGCTGAACCTGGCGACCGCCACCGATATCGTCGGTCGCGATTGTCACGCCGCTGCCGGGAGTTACCGTGATGTCATCTGCCATGGTTTCAAGCCTTTGTCAGTGCGAGGAGAAGCCCGATCGGCTCACCGATGCCGGATGGATAGAAGTGGAAGCGCGCCCGGTAGCCGCGCCCGACGACCGCGCTCATCATGTAGACGTCCATGAAGAAATCGGTTGGCGGGTCGCTGCCGAGATCAGCAATGACATCCGCGGTGGCGTAGTGCATCGAGTTCGTGGTGATGAAAGAGGGCGACTGTCCGAACGTGTTCAGCACCGTCACGCCGTCGGGATCAACGATATCGACCTCGAACCGAAGATAGGCCTCGCCGAAGTTAGCCGGGTTGATCCCTGTGGCAAGGCGCGAGCGATAGTCCCATGAAAGGTCAATGCCATCGGGTGACGCCACGACCGCATCGAGATTGACGCAGGCGTATGGCGTCTCGGCGGCGCCAATAATGAGGTTTCCCCTGACGACACCGGTCGACGGGTCTTGGCCAGTGCCGACAGCCTTGTAGAATTTCGTCTTGTCGAGATCCGCCAAGGGATGCTCGACCGACGTCAGCCACTCCGGCTTGATCATAACAAATAGATCGCCGACCTGGTGCTGGTCGGCGAAAACCTCAGACCCGCGATAGCCGCGAACCGTGAATCCGGACAGCGTAAAGGTGCCGTCTCCATTGTCGGTCACGGTCTTGTAGCCAACGGCCTCCCACCGGCCTTGCTTGCCGATATAGGCGAAGTTGTCGCCGGCCAGCACTTGGTCCTCTGTCTTGTCGACCAGCAGTGTTGCGTCACCCACCGTGAGCCGGAATGTCACTTCAGAAGCATCATCCAGCGCGAACGGATCGACGGGAGCGTTGAACGTCGTCGTGCAGATGCCAATGACGCCCTTGTGTGGCGCCTGCGTCAGCAGCGCCGACAATTGCGAGGCGGTGTCTCCGCGGTACAGGACACCGCCAGCCCAATTCGCCTGCCCACGACCGGCCACGACGCCATACTGCCGCAAGCCGAGCCCGCCGAGGTCATCGGCATAGCGGAACAGCGGCACGTCGAGATGGATGTACTGCGTCGCCAGGCTGACCGGTACGATCTCCTGCCCTATGGTCGAAACCGGCGTGACCGTGGTCGAAACCCTGGTCTGGAAGTCCAAGGCGACGATATCGGCCTTGATGCTGCGATCCATCGCCACGCTGTCGATCTGGACGGTATAGGTGACCGCACCAGAGGGAACCGAGACGATATCTCCAGGAAGGTAGACCGGCTTTCCAGACACCGAAAAAGCATGGTTGCGGCGCTTGGCCTGCAGTTCGAAGAACTTCTGGATGACGAAGGTCTGGCCATCAAGGTCGGTCAACACCAAAGCGCTTGGATAGCGCTCCGTCCTGATTGAATTGGTGATCGCAGGCATGGCGAATGATGCCGGCCGCGTGGTGTAACCCTGATCTTTCGAGATGTATTCAAGCTCGACCCGCGCGACCGAGCGGATATCGGCGTCATCCTCGCTCTTGACCCCTTCGGAATCGCCGAACACCAGATCGGCCGTAGTGATCGCATCATCCAGGGAGAAGCTGGCATCGCGGCCTGGTTTCTTGAAATAGTAGCCGTTGCCGGTATCGGCGAACGAAAACCCGTAGATGTCGGCGATCGACTGCACGACGGTGCGCACATTGGTGTCGCTGACGATGCCGACGCCATAAGCCGAAAGCCCATCAAAGCCTTCGAAGACCAGTTCCGATGGGCCATACCCCCCGAGCGACATCACCTTGGTGAGCATGGCCTCAAGCGTGATCGAGCCCGGCAGCGTGTTCGGCTGGCGATGGACGGTCCAGATATAGGCACCGGTCGCGGTCATGTAACGGGCGTTTCCCTGGTCGACGATAACCTCGGCCAGTCTGGTAAAGTCCGGTGCGGAAAGTCCGGTGGCGAAGGTCGAGATCGACTTGCTGCCGATATCGAGCAGCGCGACCTCATTCGAACCGGTGGTTTGGAACATCGCCACGAACCCAGGCTTGCTGATCATCCGGTCATGGAAGAATGGCACCAGCGCGGCGACGTTGGTGTAAACCTTCGCCGCGTTTGCATCGAAGGTATCGACCACCGTTGCGGTGTCGGGGTCGATGTATTTGAAGCGGTTCGTTGGCCCGGCGAGAAGATAGTTGATGACGAGATAGCCCGTCGCCGGGTCGAACCACAGGACGTTGACGGACAGGCTGGTGAGACCGGTCAAGGTCGCCAGTGGGATGGCGGACCAGGAGTCACCATCGAACCGCAACTCATAGACATCTGCTGTCCCGGCCAGGGTGGCGGTCGCCGAAAAGAACGAAGTGAAACCGGACGTCACGCGGCCTTTTACCGCAACATAGGTTCGTGGCCCGTCGGGCAGGATGTTGGCGACGTCGAGCGAACCGGCTGCGGGGTCGAACACCGCGGCCATGCAGTTCGGATCATCAACCAGGCTTTCGCCGAAGAAGACCCATTTCTGACCGATCTGCTGGCCGGTGAGCCAGACCATGTTGACGGTGTCGACGTAGGAGGCGATCAGGTGGCCAGTTACCGCCTCATAGACCGCCGTCATGTGGTTCGGCATGGTCAAGGTTACGAAATGGACGAAGACAAGCCCGCTGCCGTTCATCGCAATCGGAACGCTCAACTGGTAATCGACGGCATCCGACGTGTAGGTTTCCGATCCCTCCAAGGGGACACGATAAAGCTCCAGCCGAGAATCGACGTCGAGCACGGAAAGCCAGACTCCTGAAAGCCCTGGAATGTCGGTCGGCTCGAGGATCTGATAGATGACGCCCTCTGCCGGATCATAGGCCGAGCCGTGCGGAAAGGCGTCGGTGACACCGCTTGGTGCCTCGCCAGACCAGACGATCTCACCGCTGCCGGCTGTCGTCGTCGCGTTGTTCGAGATCACCGCCTTGACGGACGGAGGGCTGGTTGCCGCGAAACCGTCGAGGTAGACCATGGCGAAGTTCTGCCATGCCCCGGCATTGGCTCCGATCGCCTTCGCGGTTATGGGATCTACGGCGGTATGATTGCCGCCGTAGAAGCGGAAGGTGGTCGATGCACCGATGCCCTTTTCGGCATCGAAGACCACTTCGTCATTCACCTTGAGTTGGACCAGCTTGTAGCCGTCGCCAAAAGGGTCGTAGGCCAGCAGATAGCCCATGGCCGCGACTTGGCTTGCGCCCTGGATGGGCACCAGCGCGACGCGGGAGAACGGATCATTGTTCAGCCACGCCACGCCGCCTACGTCGCCCAAGCCCTGCAGCGTGGTCAACTTCACCTGGGTGTAGCCCGATATGCTGGTGACGGTGGACGCACCGCCAATGACAGGAACCCCGTCGACCGGATAGGTTCCGATTACGATCGGGATCTGGCGACCGAGGACTGACGAAAAGGAAAACGGCGCGGCCGCCGTAACCGGGTCCGGCGGCTTCGTCGTTTCTGCGCTGGGGCCAAACGAAAACGACGGCGCGCCAGGCCTGTTGCCGGATGGCACAAACCAGACCATCAGCCGACACCCTGCACTTCGGCCGGAGTATAGTCCTGGCCGGGGAAGCGGTTGACGTTGTTGTGGAACTTGCACCCGCGCGCACCCGAGCGGGAGAGATCGCAACCATCGCTGATGGTGAGTCCGTCGCCGACCTCAATATCGAACGGAGCGCCATTGACCAGATCGACCAATGATGTCCCCGGCGTCCAACTGCGCGCCCAATCCTCATAGCCGGCATTGGCGCCAGAGGTGAACGCCACCTTGCCATGCGTGAAAACAAGGTTGTCGGGGTTGGTCACGGTGATGGTGAACCTGCCATTGTCGGTCACGGTGGCAACCGTTGCGGTGAGCGTCAGGGGAGCGAGATCGACGCCGCATTGCGTGCCTCCAAACTGGAAAGAGCACTTCGGCTGCACGGTGAGCAGGAAGATATCGGCCAGCGCATCACCCTTGGTGACGACCTCGATGTTGCCGACAAGTCGATCCGTGAACTGTGTCTTGCCGACAAAGCCGGCGACGATGATTTCGCGATCGGACGGGTTCTGCGAATTTGCCAGCCAACAGGTGATCGCCGCCCCTCGCCAGGCACCGCGCTTGATGTCGTCCGCCAGCAACGGGCCTTCGCCATCGAATGGCAGCGTCAGGTCGATGCCGGCCGGCCTGCCGCCGCTGGCCACGGTCCATTTCGTGACGTTGAAGCCGGGGGACTTCAGGAAGACGTTGGCGGAAACCGTGCGATCGGCATCCCAATCCGTCATCCTGACGGTACCCTTGATGGCGCTTACTAATTCGATCATGAAGCAGCGCGTGACCTCCTCGCCTTGCAGCATGGAGACCAGCGTCGGCGACCAGTCATCCCTCACGGGATCACCTCGATCGCCTGAAGGTCATCGATGTCGAGAATGTCGGCGAGACCGCCGGGGATCGACGGAGCGAAGGAATCGCCATCGAACCGCACGGGGACATAGAATTCCCCGTCGACGGTGATCACTTGCCCCATGGTCGGGATGTTGCCGCCGGTAAAAGTGATCAGCCCGGTCGCGCTTACGGTGTAATGCGTCGTCAGGGTCTTGGTGACGCCAGCCACCTTGACCACCAGCGTGCCTGACTTGATGTGGCGGATGATGCGCACATAGGCGTTGAAGCCGGCGGTATAGGTCTTGGTGATCTGGAAGGTGGCATCGCTTCCGTCGCCGATGCCGATCTGTTCGGCGACCAGTTGGAAGTCAGTCCAGTCCTTTAGCAGCCATGCCTTGAAGTCGCCGCGGCGATCATACCAGAAGGCGCGGAGCGTCGCGATCAACGAGGCATCCCGATTGCGCTGCGACCAAGCGAAATAGTGGCGGGCGATCGACAGGTTTTGAAGACGCCTCTCCTGCATGTTGACCGACGTCACCTTGTCGGTTGAAAAGCGCGGCCCGCCCTTGAAGCCGGAGGCGACGCTTTCCGAGAGGATAGCGTTATCGACCATTGATCGACCTCAATCCGTCACGGACAGCGTTGGCGACCTGACGGCGGAGCTCGGCTGTGCTGTCCTTGTTCACCTGGGCGCCGGCTTGCATATAGATCGGCATGTTGATCTCGATCGGCCGGTCACCGCCGGATGATGATGAGCGGCTACCGCGCTGATCACTGATCTGATCGTCGTCTGCGATAATCACCTTTTCCCTTGGCCGCTTGAAGAATTTGACTTCTTGAGTGTCGCGAGAATCGCCGCCGATCATGCCGCCAGAGGCGAAGCCGTACACGGCGCGATGCGCGATCTGTTCCGGGGTGGCGGCCAGACCTTGACCGCCATAACCGATGCTTCCGGCACCGACGATCCCGGCGGCTCGGAAGTTGGAGCGAGCGGTCTGCAGCGCCTTCGCATAGGCTGCTGATTGGGAGTTGTCCGCCGCCGAACCCGACGACGAGGAGGAGCCGCTATACGACCCGCCGCCGATCGAGGCTGATCCTGTCGTCTTGATGTCGTCGAGGATTTGCGCGGTCTTCTTGGTGTTGGTCGCGGTGTCGGTGATGGCGGCGACGAGCTTGTCCTGGTCGGCGGTCGGTACTGTGACCGCCGATTGCGGATCGGCAAGAGCGCTCATCTGTTGGGGCGTGAAGATGCCGACGGTCTCCTGCGGCGACTTGAAGAAGGAGACCTGTTGGCTGTCACCAGGATGGATGACGCCGCCCGTCGCGAAGCCATAGAGCGACTTGGCGAGCGCTGCCTGGTAGTCGTGCGGATCCTGGTAGGTGTTCGGCTGGACGTAGCCATAGGAGCCCGTCGACGTGTTGAAGATCGGCGTCGAGGATATCTGCCGGTCGCTGGAAAACCGGGTGACACCGACCGTGGAGGTGCCGCCACCGCCATATCCGCCCTGGCTGCCGTAAGCGGTGCGCGGGACGTCATAGGCGGACTGCGTCATGGTGCTGGCGCCGCCGTAGCGGGTGACACCGACGCCGCTGGTGCCGCCGCTGCCGTTCGGGACGTCATAGACGGATTGCGTGCCGGAGCCGACCTGGCGCGTGACCACCGTCACCGTCACCGTTCGGTTCGGGATATTCCGGATGCTCTGGCCGAGGCTGTCGACGTTCGATTCCAACTGGCGGACGGCCATTTGACTGTGGACTATCTTGTTGATGAAGGCGTCGACGGTTTGGGCGTCGCCGCCCATCGCAATCAGCGAAGCCCGCACCATTTCGATGGCTTGGTCGACGCCGCCGACGGTCTGCCTGCCCTCATCGAAAGCCGTGAAGACCTTGTCGATCGTATTGACGGCGTTGGCGATTGCACCCTGCCCGCCAGCGCCATCGAACATCTTCCCGAACACATCAGAGACCGGGGTTTGGTCAACGGCCTGCAGATAGGCCTGGACCTTCTTCAGGTCGCTCTGCGTGCCTTGGAGCTTGGTCCGGACGTCTTCGAGACCGGCGAGTTGAGAACGCTTAGCGTCTTCAAAGGCGCGGGTGACGTTCACCGCCTCCTGCTGTATGCCGCCGAACTCAACCTTCACGCCGTTTGCGGCCTGACCGACGCCGCCAAGAGCGCTAGTGAAGGAATTCGCACCGCCGATGGACTTGCCAAAATCAACGTTGGCGATGGTGTCGATATCCTCCAGCGCGTGGTTGGTCTGGATCTGGTCGACAACCGCCTGTCCGAAATCACGGATAGGCGTCTCCTTCATGATCTTCTCGATTGCGGCGTTGCGGTCGACAACGGCCTTCTTCAGGTTCTCCAGGTATTGGTTGTCGAGAGGTGCGACCGTCTGGTCCTTCGCATTGAGCAGCGGCACGTCTTGCCCGGTCAGCCGGTTGAATGCAGCAATGATGCTGTCGACGGCATCCGATGATTTCTTCACCAAGCCGTTTAGCGCTTCGATAGCGATGTTTGCTGCGCCGACGAACGCCGCGCCCATGATGTCGGGGAAGGTGTTCCAGAGCGTCTTGATATCGGTGAACGCCGCATGGAACGAATTGATCACCAATTCGGCGATGTCGACCGCTGCCGAGCCAAGCTTTTGGAAGGCGTAGAGGATCGGATTGATCGCAGTCGTGACGAACGGGCCGAAGGCGTTTGTGAGACCATCGCGGATGACCTGGTAGGTAGCGACAAAGGTCTCACCGAAGCCGATCTGACGCTTTTCCGCATCGCTGGCAGCGTCCCTGATCTGGTTGAAACCCAGTGCCACGCCCGCGAGGACGGCGCCGAACTTGGCGAAGCGGGAGAACAGGCCACCGAACATGGAGCCAAGTTCACTGATCGCCGCGCCGAACCCGCCGCGTCCCATGAAGATTTGGCCGATCTGCGCGAACTGGAAGCCGAGGTTCTGCAGGAAGTAGAGTGGCGATTGGAAAGCAAGGGGGATCGACTGAGCGATATCGATAAGCTGGAATTTGAGGTTTCGCAGCTCGTAGCCGGCAAGCTTGCTGGCCGTGGCGCCTGCCGCCATTGACCCTACTGCGCCAGCCTGCTTGGACCGCACAAGGTCCATGACGCGGGCAATTTCGGCCCCATCAACGCCAAGCTTCCGAGCTGCAGCATCGGCAGCCAACATCGCCGCTTCCATGTCTTTGGTGGCACGATAGGCGGGGTCGACGGAAGCCTTCAGCCGCTCCCATGCTCGGGAGGTAGCCGAGATAGATCCTGCCGTCTTCGTCATCACGATGGTCTGCTTTTCCATCGCCAAGGTCGCGGCGTTTTCCTGCTCGATGACCTTGTCGACGGCTGATTGTGCTGCCTTCATGGCGCGCACATAGGCGGCCGAACCTGCCTCGGCACCCCTCGCGTCAATTGTGAGCTCGGTTACGACGACTTCATCAGCCATGATTGCTCCGGCGGGAATGTTGGTTTAGCGTCCCGTTTTTGGGCGGGAGGAAACAAATGGGGCAGTCAATTCAGGAACAAATACTGATCGAGCAGCGGGTGGCGAATGAAGCCAAGTCGATCGGCGTCGCCTACGCGCTGTGGTTCTTTCTGGGCCTTGTGGGAGCCCATCGGCTTTATCTGGGCAAGAAAGGCACCGGGCTTGCGATGCTTGGTTTGACGATTGTCGGTGTGGCCACCTCGCCCATCGGCATAGGCAGCGCTTTCCTTGTCGCAGCCGCGATCTGGACTCTTGTCGATGCCTTCCTGATCCCCGGCATGATTCAAGCCCACAAGGACGGCGTGAGGCGCAATTTCGGGATGGACGCCATGTTGTCGGAGGCGGCCGCGATGCCAGTCGACACCAGCAAGTGGTCGCAAGCCGACAAACAGCGGTTCATCGCGCAGCGGATCAAGAAGTAGTCTCGCCCTTCCCTGCCATCAGGTACGCCCGGTCGAGCGCTTCCATCATCTCGATTTCCCACGGGTCGAACCGGCGACCGGTGACTCGCAGGAAAGCGTCGATCTCCGACCACAGAAGCGGGGCATCCGCAGACCGGCGGTTGGATATTCTGAGGAAGGTCGACCAGAGATAGGTCAGGCAGGCGGGAAGTGGTGGCACGTCGAGCTCGGCCGCGAGTTCGGCCTTGCGCTTCGGCTCCCTGGCGCGGGCGAGAAGGCCTTGCAAGGTCTCCCGCAACGTAACGCCATCCTCGACAGTGCAGAGCACGAACTCGCGCTCCGCGAAGGCAATCAGGCTTTCGCGGAGGCCTTCGTAAAAGACCGCTCATCACCGATCCATTCGACGATCTGGGCAAAGGCCCATCCCATGGAGGGGCGGGAGAGCAGTTCGATCGCCACGGCGTCAGAGAACGGATAGGTCTCGGCGCCGATCTTGACCGCCGGCGACCAGCCGACAATGCGGCTCACGGCCCACTCGACGTTCTCGCGGCGCACGTCGTCGACCTCACGGTCTTCTGCAACGAACTTACGCCCATTCACTTGGGCGGCTTCGATGCGCTGCTGCCTGCGAAGGTTCCGCTTGGAGATTTCATTCGTCCAGGCAACGGCCTTGGGATGCGCCGGGCCGGCGAGCGTGATCATCCAGCCGGTGCCTTCGGTGCCGCCGGGCTTGAGGATTTCCTTGATGGTCTCGTCCTGTGGGATGATCCCGCCGAGATCGATGGCTTCGTCTTTCATGTCTGTTTTCCTTTGTCGGAAGGGAGCGGGCGACAGGTCCGACAACCCATCGCCCTCTTGCGCGCAAGCTCTGTCCCGTGGTCGGCGGGATTGGTCTATTTCTTGGAGGGTTTGGCTTTGGGCTCGGGAGCCGGCGGCGCGAATTTCTTCGTCTCGCTGACCGGAATGCCAGCAAGCAGATGCTTGGGAAAATCGACGCGCAGACCGATAGCTTCCGCTTCGCCGATGACGGTTTCGAGATTGGCCGCCGCGTCGAGCACGGCCTTGTGACAAGGATGCATGGTCGCTCCTTTCAGGTTGCGTTGCTGACTTGGATTTGAACCTGCGTGGCGTTGTAGCCGGCCCCAGTCACGTCCACACCGACGAGCGCTGCAGGCACCGATATCGACTGCGTGCGCGGGCCGCCAGCCTTGGCCAGTGCCGACTTATCGACGGAGCCAAGCGTGAAGTTCGGCACCGCGATCGAGACGAAGCTTTTCGGCTCACTCTCGTTTTCCGTGGCCAGGATGTGCAGCGAATACGGCGTCTCGGCGAGGAAGTCCGACATGAATGTCAGATCCTTGCGCAGCGCCGTCAGGTTCATCGTCACCATCTCGGAGCCGGAGAAGACGTCCGGTGCGTAGGGCGACGCACTTATGACGTCCGGCGCCACCGGCTGATTGTCGACGGTGATGTCGAACGACGTCAGGTCGACTAGGTCAACGCCGTTCATGCGGACGGTTGCCTCTACCACGGCAAGCGGCACACCGGTCGGCGTGGTCGGCGAGGTGAAGTGCGGCGAGGCGCCGGAAGCCTTGACTTCGGTCTGGCCGGTGCCGACCCACGAGGTGTCGAACAGCAGCAAGCCGTTAGGCTGCATCGAAAGCTTGAACGACCCCCAGACGCAGTCAGTGAAGACCTCGGAGCGATCGGTGTCGTACTCATATTCCTCGACCGTGTAGTAGCGCTTCACCAGCGCGCCAGCGCCAGGGTTGACCAGCACGCGGCCGGTTCTGGTCATAGTGAAAGCGGTATCCGCGACAGCATTGACGGTCAGCGTTTCAGCAACCGTGAGGGTCAGCGCCGTGACGCCCATGATGCGCAAGTTGCGCGAATTGTTTCCGGCCGACGAGTGCCCGGTCAGAACCCAGACGTCATTGACCTTGACCCCAGCGGTGATCCAAGAACCGGCAGCGGCCACGATGGTATTCGCGCCGGTCGTGATGCTGGTCAACCCGGCCGTGGCCTCGGTGATCGCCAGATCGGCTGCGCTCCAAGTGCCGCGCAGGACGGCCTGCATGATGTCATCGAAGCCGCCGACCGAATATTCGCTTGTATAGGCACCCGTCGCCTTGCGCAGCCCGTGGCGTCCGCGCGTCGACATTCCGTCGCGTCGGACTTCCTGGCTTTCGATTGCGGCTTTCGTGGTGCGGCCACCGACGCCGCCCGTCTGTCTGATAATAGTAGCACCAGTAGAACTGGCTTGCGAACCAAGTGCAGACTGGGATTTTGCGGCTGCATAGCCGTTCCATTGCTCGACATATGACACTTTTGCTTCTCCTGTATTTAGGATTTATTGCGAACTTGTGGAACTAAGCGTTACGCTTGGCAGCCTTCATCTTTTCTCTGAAGGCTGGGTCTGCCCACTGCTGTTTGGCTTTTTCGCGCTGTTTCTGTCGGTAGTCATCATTGTCAGTAGCGGCTGCAATCGCAGCAGCCCGCCGTGCAATGAACTCAGGGTCCTTCATCTTCTCTAGGATGGCAGCGGTTAGTTTTGCTCGGGTTTCCTTTGACGGCATCCGGGCGTCGCGGGACAATTCTAAGCGAGCGCGGCTTTCGGGATCGGCCCACACACGGCGGAACTTTTCCGACACCTTATCCCGGTTGGCCGCCATCCATTTTGCTTGAGCGGCGTTACAGGCATCGTTCAGCGGTCGTCCCTTTTTCGCCGCTGACAATTTCGCCTTATGCTCTTCTGTGAGTGGCTTGCCTTTCAGCGCCGCCGATCTGCGATCTAAGGTCTCCTGCCGCCAAACGTGGCCCTTCATGCCGGCCGACATCTTCGCCAAACGCTCCGGCGACAATTTGCGACCACGGGCCTTTTCTCCGACCATCTTCGCAGCGGCTAAGCGCGCTGGTGTATACCAATCTGATCCAGACTGGCCTTGCCCGCCGTTCGTTCGATTTGAGAGGCTGCCAGCCCCTTTGTCAGCGCGGCCATAGAGTGCGATCAGGCGCCGTTCTTCGGCGGCTGCGCCTTTCCAGTCATTGAACCAGCCAGAGATGCTGTAGCCGACCACCTCGCCGGATGCGGCGATGGCGCGCATGACCTTATACTTGGCCGATTGCTTGGCGGATTCCGCGTTCCGCTCGTGATGCATGATCCGGCGCTTCGTCCCGACGCCGACATAGAACGGCGATCCATCCGGCCGATGCAGGATGTAGACGTAACGCTTGCCAGGATTCGCTTTGATTTCCGCCATGCAGGCGGCTAGAGAAGCGGGAGCCATTTCGACCTCTTGTCAGGTTGGCGTGGTCAGGGCCGAGGCGGTGTTACCAGCACCAATTCGGCCCGCTTATTCTACCCTTTCTTCATCCCCTGTGCCAGTAGATGAAGTCACATGTCATCGTGACTCTAAACCAAATCCCGTCATCATCGCCGGAACCACCGCCGTCGACTTGCGGTGAGAGCGTGCGGACATAAGAGCCTTGGCCGTCGTCATAGAATTTCGCGGCCCGGAAGATTTCTCCGATGGTGCAGGCGTATTGGTCGGCCTGCTCGATGCCCTCTCCGACGGGCACGAAAACATGCACATGGATCTCGCCTGGATACCGCCAGCCTCGATTGCCGGGCTCGCCGAAGGTCCAGATCGAGCTGCCCTCGCCGATGATCTCCAGATTGACCCACGGCTCCAGCGATCCGTTGTCGCGTTTCGGCGGCCATGGTTGCGCAGGCTCTTCGTTCTGGTAGGTGATGCGCGTCGTCGTCCAGCCGGTCTCGATCCGCGAGCGGATGGCGGCCTTTGCGCCTGCGTAATCGGCCATGTCAGTCGATCTCTTTGATGAGCATCACCGGGTAGCGCAGGTCCGACCTATTCCCGCGCCTGCCCGTAAGGACCGAACCACCCGTCGAAGTCAGCCCGCGATAGGTGAAACCGATCTTCGCCACATTGCCGAATCTGGCCCGGACGATTTTGACTGCGCGTTCGTAGACGTGAGGCGGGACTCTCATCTTCATCGCGCCGACCTCGATCTTTCTTGCATAAGGTTCCGGGTTCGAAATGGTGATCTCGCCGCCCTTGTAGTTCTTCAGGTTTGGCACCGCGACGCCGCTGACGAACAGCGTATGGGCGTTGCGATACCGGCCCGAGAGCACCGGCGAGAGATCGTAAAGCGTCTCCATCGCGAACTGCGCGACTTCCTCGAGGCGAGGATAGAAATAGACGATGACGCCGTTTGGCTTGACGGCTTCTTCCGGGGCGCCGAGCCGGCCGTCGACAACCCGTTTGAACGATGTCGGGCGTGGCGCCGTGGCCATGATCTTGCCGTGCTCGCGCTTGGCGATCTTGACGACCAGTTTCTGCGTCTCGGCGAGGGTCTTCTGTGCAGCGACCGTAAACTGCACAGAACTGGATTGGAGCCGAGCCATTTACCCGCCCCGCACCTGAAGTTCATATGCGATCAGCGTCGTGCCTATCCGGCGTGTCGAATCGTCGGCCGCCTCGATGTTGCACTCCACGCCGCGAATGACGGCCTTGTCGCCGGTCACCACGGGAAGCGCGAACTGCGCGTCGATCAGATCCTCGACGAGCACGATCAGCTTGCGATCGCCCTGAACCAGAGTTCCAACCAATTCGTGAGGCTGATAGCCAACAACCCTCGCGAGAACGGGTGCATCAAAGCGCGGTCTATTCGCGCCAGAGCCCGTATATCTACGGATCAGTATAGGCTCTCCAACCTCTGAGAGTATGCGCCGATAACTCGTTTTGATTTCGGTCGGCGTCATGTCGTTTTTGCTCTGTTGCGGTTCCGCGCCTCCATCTGAGCAGCGCGGTATTCTGGATTTGCCCACAGTTCTCGCATGGCCCTCGATCGTTCGGCCCTGTGATCTGGATTACTCCAAAGCTTTTTGGCGGCTTTGGACATGCTGGCGAACGAGGCACGCTGACCGGCCATCATTTTTGTCCGACCGGTAGGGTCGGCCCACCTCAGCCGCGTCGCTTCAGTAATTGCCTCTCGGTACGCGATGTCATTCCATGCTTCAGTCGTTGAGAGTGTCACTTTGTGTCTATGGTCTTCATTCGACCAAAGAGCATTACTCGCCGCTGAAAGCTTTTCCTTAACGCTAGGCTGCGACAGCCCTTCGCGCATAGCTGCAATACGCGCGTCCTTATGATGAGGGTCACTCCATTTCTCGGCTACTGCTGCGATAATGCGCTCTCGCGTCGCCTCATTCTCCCACATGCTACGGCTATTGGCTGACGCCTTCCGCCGTGCATCGTCACTCCTACGGGCTTCGCAATAGCGAGCATGTGCCTGCGTCCCAATCTCCATGCCGGCCTCGCCGCCGGGCGTAGCGTTTGCTAGCGGCCCTGTCCCGCAATCTAGCCGGCCTAGTTGCGCAATGAGTTCGACCTCCCGAGCAAGTGCCTCCAGATCGCTGTCCACCCATCGGTCGATGCGATATCCAATAGTTTTCCCTGAACGCAGGAGGCTTCGAATAATATTGGCTTTCCTCGAGCGATCGCTCTTGTCGGTAATGTCGCGCTCGTGACTGGCGATCCTGCGGCCGCGTCCCTTTCCAACATAAAACGGTGTCCCATCCGGCCGATGCAGGATGTAGACGTAACGCTTGCCAGGATTCGCTTTGATTTCCGCCATGCAGGCGGCTAGAGAAGCGGGAGCCATTTCGACCTCTTGTCAGGTTGGCGTGGTCAGGGCTGGTCTGGCGTTGCAATCGCCAAATCAGCCCGCAAGAACACTACCTTACTGCGGCGCGAATTGAAACGGATGTGTTCCCGGAATAAACTCCAGTTGTCGTCAGTTTGCACCTGAGACGATCCCCAAGCACGCCGTCGAAGACGCCCTCGCTGCCGAGGGCCGACACAGCCGACACTGCTTTCGAGAGCAGGCCTGAAAGGTTGACGACCTTCGACGCGTTCGCCGTGGTGAAGTCGAACCGGGCAACATCGATCCAGTTGGCGCCTTGGTCGATCGATGTCTGAACAATGGCTGAAACTGTGGTGCCGCCAGATCCGTATATGAGGCTGGCATAGATCGTGACGGCCGCCATCCAGTCGAGGCCGTCGATAAGCGACTGCGCAACACCGGAGGCGGACACGCCATCGGTGATGACCTGGTTGGTCAGCGCCGTGGTGATTGTGGCATCGCCGAGATTGAAGATTCCGCTCATTGTGTCCTCACTGGCCGCCGCTTGCCGAGAAAGCCTGAACTGCCGACATGGCCTGGTCCCGCAGATGCAGGACGCGCGCTTGCATTGGCCATTCGCCGACCGAGAAAGCTCGATGCGTTCTGTTCAAAGGTTGGCTGGTCCGGTGCAGCCCGATCCGGGAAAACATGCCTCCGGACCAGGAAAGCTCCGGCCCATGACACTGCGGGACCATTGATCAAGGCGGGTGACCGGACGACGCGCTCGCCGGCGCCAGTGACCGAACCCCAACGCCCGCCCCATCGATTGCCCCACCTGGCGCCCCATGCGCTCATGCCGGGCGCCACTCATCCGTTGTTTCGATGCCGTTGCCGGTGATCAGGTCGTCGGCCACATATTTGATATTTGCGTCCACCTGCCCGGATACCGTAAAGCCGAGGCTGTCGGTCTTGGCCTTGATGCTGCCTGTATCGCTCAGGATCGTGTTTGTCGCCGCGATGATCAGCGATTGGTCGGCCGGGTCGGACGGCAGGTTGGCGGTCTTGGCCGAGATCGCCGCGATGCCTGCATTGTCCGGCGCGGTGTAAGAGCCAGATGCGAGCCTTGTGCTGATCGCCGCGTCGAGATTGTCCAGCAACCCGGCCCTGGTGTTGGTAAGCCGAGACAGCAGTGTCGTGGTGCCTGATGTATCGGCACCGGCATAGGTCGAGCGACTGGAAACATCGGCGTCAAGGTGAGCCATGCGAACGCTGGTCACGCTTGCGTCGGCCAAAGCTTGGTCGGCCTGCGTCTTTACCTGCGCGGCGGAAAGATTGTTGAGCGCGGCGATGGCTGCCAGGGTCGCATCGTCGGCGCCGGCAAGCGCTGTGGTCAGTTCGGCATTGGTCGGAAGCGCATCAAGTTGAGTGTCGAGATTCGCCGAGGCAAGGCCGACCGCGCTTCGCACCCCGGCCGCGTCGAGCGGCGCGGTATAGCCAGAAGCGGCAAGCCGGCTCGAGACATCGGCGTCCAGATGCGCAATCCGCGTGTCTCCAAGCGCCGTCAGTCCGGCACCGGCCGCGCCGATCCGCGCAAAGGCGTCCCCTGTCATGGCGGGTGCCGTGGCACTCTTCCAATCGAGTACGTTGACATCGACTTGGTTGGACACGGTGAACGTGACCTTGTCGGTCTGCACCTTGATCGCCGCGGTATCGACTTTGACGGCGGCAACGTCCGCGCTGACAGAAGCACCAGCGGGAGCGCCTATGCGGGCAAAAGCATCTCCGGTCATCGCCGGAGCGGTCGCGCCCTTCCAGTCCACCACATTGCTATCGACAACCCCGCCGACAGTGAAGGTGAGGCTATCCGTCTTGGTCTTGATGGCGCCGACATCGCTGGCGGTGAGCCCGGTGACAGATGCGGCAATCACGCTTGCGCCAATGTCGCGCGCGGTCTGCGCGGTGCCGGCAATCGCAGCGACATCGACGCGACCGTTGCTGTCGATCAGCGCTGTCTTGCCGCTGGTGGTATCGCGGCGGTAAAGTTCGATCGTGCGGGTCACCGGCGCCATGGTGGCGCAAGTGATGTGGACGCAATATTCCTCGTTGTCGGAACCCGATGCGATCGTCGTGTCTTCATCGATCAGCAGCGCGTAAACGCCTGGCATGTTGGCTGCCGACAGTTCGACAACCGTCGGCGTGGTGTAGACCGTGGCGGTTCCACCATTACGCGAACGATAGACGGTGAATGCCGACAGACCGGTCTTGCGGGTGACGCGATCCGTGGAATCGAGCGCCACGAAATCGATGGACTGGTCGACCTTTCCGCTGGGGATCCTCATCAGGCTGCTATCCCCATATCGATCGGATGCAATCCGACATTGGCAACCGCCGCGCTGGCCCGTTCATTCACATAGATGCCCGGAGCCACGACATAGGATTTCGATACAGTGATGCCAGAGATCGACGGCTTCGGGTCGATATAGTAAGTAGTCGATGCCTTGGCGGCCTTGATCGTGATGTTGATCGGCCCCTTCTGCCCCGGCGTAAAACTCGGCACAACGATCTTGAAGCCGTTGCCCGCCCCGCCGCCGGCCCATGTCGAACCGTCCGCACTGTTGTTCGTCGCAGCGGAGGCCGCAAGACTGTTGGCTTTCGTGGTCGTGATGATGGAGCCCAATGGTGAGCCGGAAGCGCCGAGATATTCGACCTCGACCCAGATTTCATCGTCCTTCGGCACGCCGCCGCCGGTGGTAGTCCCATAGATCGTCAGCGACGTGATAGCCGATGTGCTGTCGTTCCAGATCGTGATCGGCTGGCTTTCAAACGGGAATATCCATTTGCTATTGGCCGTCGTGACGATCTTCTCTGAGATCAGCGTCGTGCCATCCGTGGCACCTCCCGTGCGAACGATGGTCGTATCGACAGTCTGCGTGCCCTCATAGGTATATCGGGCATTGAGATAATTGGTCGCGCCGCTGTCGCACTGGATGAAATCGTAGATTGCCCCCCGAGTGTTTGGCGTCGCCGCCAGCGTCACCGAAGCACCAAGCTTGCACCGGGTGACCTTGAAGCGATCCATGCGGTTGGCATTTGCGCCAACAATGGTCTTCCCCGATGTAAAGGCGGAGAGGTCTACCCCATCAAGCAGGACTTCTCCGCCCGTGCCATTCGTCACATCGAACAGCGTCGTTGGGACGCTCCCGGTCGCGGCTATCGAGCCGCCGATGATCTCAACCCGTGCGCCGTTCGCATTCCTCATGGTCTGTCCGACCGCGCCGAACGTGAAGGTGCAAGAAACCAGCCTGACCTTTTCCGCCGATGAAGACCCGAAAACCATGTTCGCGGTAGAGCCAGTCGCAGGGATGGAAAAAGAACACGCTTCGAACAAATGCGCGTTGGCAGAGCCGCTTCCGATCGTCAGGACCGTGTTTTGAGCGGTGGTCCCACAATTGAACGCGGTGGCGTAGAAATCGGCATTGCCTCCGATCGAAAGATTGGAATTTCCCGTTGTCGTGATCGAAGCGCCGGACGACAGATTTGCCGAAACTGGCGGCAGCGTTGTCTTCGTCACGCTGTAGAAAAAACTGGGGTTTGCCTGAGAGCCGGGTGAGGTGACCGTGCGGTTCGCAGCAGATGTCGATAGGCTCTCCGTTGCGATGAAGAAGGCATTGCCGGCCTGTCCCCAAGTGGCCGTGCAAGCGTTCTCTTCCCGCGCATGCGGCGCCTGCCAGCCGGTGAAATTGCCCACCACGCCAAGTGAGGTCCACGTCACTGTGTTGTCGGCTGTGGTCGTGCCCGCTGTGTTCGAAAAAGCCGGTTCCGCGCCATTGCCCGCCGTGCCGGCCGTGGTGCAGATCTGGTAGCTCGCGCCGTTGTCGCGCTTGATCACCTGACCAAGCGTGACCGCTGTATTCTTCACACCTCCGGGAGGCGTTGCCGTGATCGTCCAGCTTGGCGTGTTGGTCGCATCGCCATTGAGAGCCGCGATGCCGGTGCATTCCTGCCAGGTGACGGTGTTGTCCGTCGTCTTGCCGCCGCGCGTGATGACCCATGTCGGTTCGGTGGTCGCGTGTGTTGTGCCGGCGACAATGCAGACGAAGACGCGCTCTGACCCGACTGCCGGTGCGGCGAGTTGGCGCCGAAGCGCACCGGCAGCAATGACCGTTCCTGTTGCCCACTGTATTACGGCATAATAGCCCGTCGACGAGCCGTTGCCGTAGTTCACGTACCAGGCCTGATCAACGAGCGCCATTTACGCACGCCTCATCGTCGCGCCAGCCGGCTTGGTCCAATTGCCGGAACCGGAGGTGAAAGTCTGGACATCAACGGGCATGGTTCAGGCCAAGGCCACGTTGCGAAATCTTTTAAGCTGGCCGGCGACGAGATCGGGAACGGCACCTTCGTTCGATTGGCCTGGGACAGACCCGACCCAATAGGCGGTTTCCTTTTCGAGGAGGCCTGGAACATTTTCACGTTGGCTCTTCACCAGTGGATCGCGGCTCTGCTCCATCCACGAGGAGCGGAAGAAATCGGCCGCCGCCATCTTCAAGTCTTCGGGAACGGTCTCGAACCCGGCTCCATAGACGACAACCACCTTCCGCGCGCTCCACCATGTCGGGTAGTCGCTGCAAAGCTTGGTCACCATTCCCGATTCCGGGTCGGCCATGAAATCTGCATCAACGAGCGTGACGGCATCCTCAACGATGCTGGTGACAGTGACGTCATGTCGGCGCGAAAGGATAAGCGTCTCCCCGCATGCCTGGTAAAAGGTCTCGGTCAGGGTTTCGCGGAGCAGCGTAGGAGGCGACCCGGCCCCGACCGCGATGTTGCACTCCGACATGATCGATGCCGCGACACGGCGCTCCATGGCGCGCAGAGCGGTGTCCGAGCCTGAGCCGGTGACACCTGCAGCGGCGCGCATCTCCTCGATCGACAAAAGCGTGAGATCGCTTGCCGGCGTCGTGATGGTCAGGAGTGATTTCACTGGATCACCGTCAGTCGCTCGGGCTGGTGGAGGCGTTGGTTAGGGGAACACGAACATGACGATGTAGTCAGTGCCATTTGAGATCACGACACACGATGACGACCCCGAGCCAGCAACTACGCTACCAGCGACAGGGAGATTGGCGTCAAATACTACCGCCATCCCTCGGGCGTATGAGCCGGCTGGGAACGACGAATTCAACGAAGCTACAGTGCCGGCATTAGGCACAATTGGAGGGGCGGGAGGCTCTAAGTGCCATTCGACACCGCCATTTGAATTCATCGCATATGGAAGCTGACCAAAGGTGCCCCCGGCTGGTAATGGTTCTCTTTTATTTCGGAAATCTGTTGCGTTATCCCATGACCCATATTGGCAACCCCACCGATATTCGGGGATCACGTCACCATTAAATGCGAAGACGACGTTATTGCCCTCCTGATTGAAGACAACCCGGAAATGATCTCCGATGCTGTTGCCGAGATTGTCGATGCAAGAGATCGTGCCGCCACCATTCTGCTTGACTTGGACCACATCGGCAGGGTTGGTTTGGCTCACGAAAACGACATTGATCGTCCTACCCGGCTCAGCATCACCGACGAAATTCAGCACTTCGATGTCTGCGGTGCCGCCGGATGTCACCTCTACAACAAGCGCAAACCAGCCTTTGTAGTTGGATAGCGTGAGATCGACCGGCGATGCACCAGTGGTGACGGCTACCGTTTGGATCGCGCCGGAAAGACGGCGGACTTGATCACCCTCATCCGAGGCGATCGCATATGTTGAAAGCTTTGGCATCAGGCCGCCTCATCCAAAAGAGTTTCGCCGTCTTCATCGAGGAGTGTGAGGCCGTCTTCGTCGAGCAGTTCGTCTCCGCCCCCACCACCCCCGCCCGCACCGATATTCGCCGCGCTGGCGATGGCACCTGGACCGCGCATCAGGCGGCGACCTGGTAGCCGGAACAATGCCAATGGTTCACACCGACGCGCACCATGTAGAGCACTGCAAACTGCTTGGCTGTGACCAGCGTTTCGGCGGTATCGATGGTGACGCCAGCGGCGCCAATGACAGTGACCTGGCCGGCACCGCCCTGCTCAATCTCGAAAGCGCCGCCGTCGTCAAAGGCTGCCCCATCCGTATCGGCCGGGATGATGACCGAACTTGCACTGCCACTCATCATGCGGAGGCGCGCCCCGGCATCGGTCGACCGCGCTTTCCGCGACGTGCCTTCATGCTCGATAATCCGCACTCTGTTCGAAAGGTCGCGCAATTGCACCAAGATCGGAGACCCGTCCTTGAACACCTGGACCAGTTCGGAGCCATCAAGCACAGACATCGCTACCTCCAGTGCTCCGAGACCCAGAGGTCATTGATTTCATCCATCTTTGGCACCCCGTGGAAATAGACGATCCGGGTGTCGCCAAGCCCATGATCGCGGATGTGGCCTTTGTAGCTCTGCGCCTGGCCGGGGAAGACATCGTCGATGAATACGTGCGGCTGTTTGCCCATGTGTTCCATGTCGTCGCCGCCCTGGTAGGTCGACCAGACGCTTTCGAACCCTGCCGAGACCAGTTGGACACCGGTGCAGGCGCGGTGCTTCGCATAGGGGTCGCGCGGCAGCGCCAGCATGCCAGAAGTCATCGCGAACGCGGCCATCTCGTCACAGTTGCCCGTGACCACCGTATCAAGCCCGACCAGAATCATCGGTTCGCCTTGCCGGTAAGGCTCGATAAGCGCGCCATAGTCTGGCCTTGGATTGGAGAGCATTTCCTGCTCTATCCCGGCAGAGAATTCTCGCTCCCGCTCGGTGAAACAGACAAATCTGAACGGCAACGAAATGTTTCGGCGGAAGCCGCGATGCAGCCGCTCGACCCACTCTTCCGAATAACACCGGCTGAACTCGAACGACGTCTCGTTGGCGTCCCAGAACACAGTCGCGACCGTTAGCATATCAGCCGCATCCGTTTCCGTTGGCTTGACGGCACATGCGACAGGTAGCCGTTGCGTCGAAGGACCATGCCGGCAGGAACATTCCGATCGACGATCGCGCCGGCGGCGACGAACGCGGCGGCGCCGACCGTGTAGCCTGGCAGCACTCTGGCACCCGCGCAGATCGATGCACCGTCCTCGATCCTGACCGTGATGCCGGCGGCGACCGCCTCGTGATCGATCCCGTTGTGCGTGGCATCCGGCCACATGTCGTTGCAGAAGATCGCGCCGGGCCCAACAAACACATAATCGCCGATCACGACGCCGGGATTGATCGAGCAATGGTCTTGGATGCGGCAATTCCGGCCGATCACGGCGCCATCGATCTTGCTGTAGGGGCCGATATTGGTCCCGTCGCCTATCCTGGCGCCGCGGATTACGCTTGCGAACTGCCAGATCGAGACATCCTCACCGATCTCTGCACCTTCGACCACAGCCAGCGGATGGATCATGCCGGCATCCATTCTAAGGGGCGGTAGAGCGGCAGGTCGTTGCCGTCGGCAGCGCCCCAAAAACGTTCAGGCTTGCCCGTCCAGACGACCACCTTTTCGCGGAAGGGATAGTCGGTTTCGCGCGACCTGATCGGCGAGCCGTCATAAGGCGCGCTCCCCATCGGACGCCATGTCAGGCAATCCTCAAGCGAGCGAAACGGAAAGCAGTCGATCGCGCTGCCCGGCGTCGCGTTGACTACGTCGATGGTCAGAACCTTCGCCAGCCCACGCCAGCCGGGAAGGAATTGCCCTTCGAACACCGGCATGTCGTGCAGGCCGTTATAATCCTCATGCCCATGGGTGCGGCCATCGACCGCCCGGCATTCGAACCCGGAGAGGATCGCCCGAGCCCCGCCCATATCCTGCACCAGGCAGGTCATGATGTGCCCACTCGAGGCCTGCGCATGCTCAGCAAAACCGCCGATCCGAGAGGCCAGTGCGTTCACGTCGATATAGCGGACCCGATCACCGAGCCGCCCTTTCGAGTGCCGGTTGGCACAGATCACCGGACCGGGCCAATCCTCGATCAGGTCGATATGCTGTTCGCACCAGGAATTGTCGGTGAAGTATAGGATGTCCTTGTCGGTCGCGATCGGACGGACCTTGCGGCACCCGCTGTTGATCGCCGCGAAGCGATGACCCTTGAGCAGCGCAAGATCGATTGCCGCGTGCGAGGGACCGCCGCCGATCAGGACGACGGTCTGCCCCTCAAGCGACCGATCCGGCTGCCAGCAGGTCAAGGCTATTCGGCTGCGCGGCGCTGCAGTTCGGCGTTGATGACAGCGGCGATGTCGTCCTTGCTGCGGACGGTCTCGTCGGTCAGGGACGCCGCAAGAGCCCGCTGATCGACATAGGGCAGTTTGCTCCAATCGTCGGGGATCTCGACCGCCGCACGTTCCGCGAGCTTGTCGGCCTCGGCTTGCAGCCGGGCGGCTTCAGCGGCTGCCTCTGCCGCAGCCTCATCAGCTTCGGATGTCTCAGCCTCGGCAACCGACACCTTCGGTGAAATGTCTTCGGCCCAGCCGCGATCGATATACTTCTGGGCATAGGCCTCTTCGACCCGGCCGTTGAACTCGACCTCGTCGCCGATTTTGTATTCCGGCCGGCCACCAAGTGGCCTGGCGGTGAACTTGATCTTCATGGGTGCTGATCTCCGGTGGGGAATAGGCCCCGGCTACGTGAGCCGGGGCCAGTCTCAAGCGACTACGATCAGTCGACGATCGCGGAGATCAGCGTCTCTTTGCGGTCGCGCGGATCGTAGAGCATGTATAGGCCGCAGCCGAGCTGCGCGTTGGTGCCTACGTCGGCGACCGAGACGCGGATGCAATCGTAGCCGTTGGCGATATCGAGCATTTCCGGCTTGATATCGATGATCACGATTGCCGCCTGTTCGGCGAGATCCGAGTTCGTGTAGGTGTTGGTCGAGAACGTGTCGTTTGTCGCGGCCGAGGCCGAGGTCGACTTCGTATAGGTGCCGACCGCCAGAAGGTTTGAGGCGGCCTGCTTCTTGTCGACGCGGGTGAGCGTCAGCGCCTTGTTGGTGCCGAACGCGATGTCGGTACCCTGCAAGACAGTGATGGTCGGGTCGTCGCCGGCTGTGCCGACTGCCTTGTAGAAGATGATCAGGCAGCCGCCATAGCCTTTCAGGCTGATGACGTCCCATGTGTTGGCGGCAGTGTTCATCGCCACAGGCAGCGAGCCCTGGCAGAAGTTGAACTGTTCCGCAGCGTGCTGATTGTACATTTTCGTGCCTTTTCAAAATTGGGCGCCATGCCGGCGCTGTTGAGGGGATGCTGGCCGGAGCGGGCCGGCCAGCAAAGGCGCTATCAGCGAGCCTGGAGGGTGACCGCCCAGGACAGTTCGTTGCCGGAGCCATTCTGCCGGGTGATCGTGCTCGACCATGCCGGTTGGCCGTTGACGCGGAAAATGAACCGGAACGCGGTCAGGGCCTGGTCGAAGTACAGATGGATCGAGGTATCGGTCTGCATGCCGCCAGCCTTCGTCAGCGCCCAATACTGGTTGAGGTCGACGAAGATGATGTCGCCGAGATCACCGAGCGCTCCGCACGCCTCGACAGGAACGACTGGACGACCCTTGAGCGTGCCATAGGGCGAGTTCGCGAGCGTGCCCGGCTGCATATAGGCGGGAACCGCCGACGTGCCGGGGATCAGCGAAGACGCACCGTTCGCCTGGAACGCCATACCGTTGAACTGCGGCTCCAGATCCTGGTTGATCAGCCAGATCGCATTGCGGCGCCACGGCGCGTACATGCGGGAATACATGGCTTCGATGTTGACCATCCAGAGCGTGTCGGCCGGCTGCGAAGTGGCCTTGCTGACCTGCACGACCGAATTGCCGACGGCGGTGCCGCCAGGGATGATGCCGAGTGGCTGGCCGACGCCAGTACCGTTGATGATCGCCGTGTTGATCTTCGCGGCCATCTTCGACGGAGCCTTGGCGCGCAGCCAGGATTCCAGACCGGAGGCATCTTCCAGCAACTCATCGCTGACCGGCACGATGCCGAACAGCTTGGAGAGGCGCAGCGAGCCCATTTCGAATGTCGGCTTGCTGTTGGCTGGAACCTGAGCCTCGCCTTCCCAATAGACCTGCACGCCGCCGGTGGTCTGCCACGGCGTGGTTTCGTCCTTGGGGATCATCATTGAGTTGCGATCGGTGACGAGCGGAGCGCAGCGGTTCAGCAGGTTCTCTTCCGCCATCACCTTCTGCCAGATTTCCCGGCTGAATTCCGGGGGGACGAGGAAGCCGCCGTCGGCGCCGGTGCCCTCGTTGCCGTAGGTCGTGGTCGAGTTGGCGATATTGCGCATCCGGGTGACGTCATCATTCTCGACGCCGCGGTAGGAAGCACGAACCGTCTGGGCGAAGGTGCCAAACGACTGGAAGCCGTGGCGCGGATTGTCGGCGCGCGGCTGGGCCGGTACGTGGCGCTGGCCACCCGGCTTGGCGCCATTCTGCGGTTCTGCCGTGGAGCGGCGACCATTGCCCTGGATGGGCGACGCCGGCTGAATGCGGGCGCTGATCTGGCCGTCAAGCTTCAGGATAGCGGCCTTGTTCTCGGCGATCGTCGCCAGGTCTTCGTCAGGAACGTCGATATCGGCCTCGTCAGCCGCATCGAGCAGTGCCTGATTGGCCTCCATAAGTTCGGTGCGGCGATTTTCGAGGCGTACCAACGCTTCGTTGGCATCCATGAACATCGGGCCGAAATATGCAGTGCCGTTGAGCAAGCCATCGCGGGCCCGCACAATGTGCTTGGTCATCGTATTCTCCTGAGTTGTGGGAGGCGCGGCTGAATTGCCGCCGGGATATGCTTGCCCAAGGCGCTGAAGAGGGCCTGCGCCGGCTTCCGCCGGGTTCTATTTGCGGAGACCAGCCATCATGGCTTCTGCCGCATTGCGGTTCGGACGGAGCGAGACCGGCAAATTCTTGAACATTTCGGGACGCTTCACCGCTGACGCCGCGACCTTGAGATTGGCCACCATGCGGTCGGCGAACTTGGCAGCGACGGCTTCCTTGCCGTTCAGCCAAGTCTCGTCCTTCATCATTTTCTTGATCGTTGTCGCATCGTTGCCGGTGCGCGCCACATAGACGTCGACCACGGAGCCGTTGGCGGCATCGAGCAGGTTGGCATAGGAGCGCATGTCCTCGGCGCGGCCCATGCAGCCGCCGGTGCAATCGTGGATCATCACGAAGGCGCCCTCGGCGATCTCAATCTCGTCACCGGCCATGGCAATGAAGGATGCGGCCGAAGCGGCCAGACCGTCGATATGCACGATGATCTTCGCAGCATGGTCATTGAGCAAGGTGTACATGGCCTTGCCGTCGAAGACGTCGCCGCCTTCGGAATTGATGCGGACGTCGATCGTCGTGACGTTGCCGAGCTTCTTCAGGTCATCGGCGAACACCTTGGCCGAGATGCCATCGCCCCAGAAATCCATGCCGATCGGGCCATAGAGGAATACCTCACCGCGGCCGGCGCCGCGATTGATCATGCGGTAGCCTTCCGGCGTTTTCGCGCCAGCGCGGTTCTTGATGGTCATGAATGGTCCCTCAGTCGAGAGTGAGCAGCCGGCGCTCGACGCCGTTTTCATCGATCAGCGAAACGACGCGCAACCGGCCCAAATCGGAAGCCGAAAGGTTGGCCGGCGAAGATTCGGTGAGTTCGTAGGACGTGCCGGCTGGGCCTTGATCGCCTTGCGCTCCAGCCTCGCCGCGGGCGCCGCGCTCACCCTTCACGCCCGCCGGGCCTTGCTGACCCATCGGGCCAGCCTCGCCGACATCACCCTGCGGACCTTGAACGCCCATCGGGCCGGCTTCGCCCTGCGGGCCGATAATAATGCCGACGATCTCGTTCGAGCCGTCGGTGTAGCCAAGGACGAGACGGTTTTCGTCATCGATCTTGCTGGAGATGATCGAACGACCGGCGAGACCGTCACGGCCATCGCGCCCGGCGTCTCCGCGCTCGCCCTGCGCGCCGCGCGGACCTTCCGGCCCCATCTGCCCTTCTGGGCCAGCTTCGCCCTGGCGGCCTTCTATGCCCTGTGGACCGGCTTCGCCTTGAAGGCCGGTCTCACCACGATCACCGATCGGACCAATAGGACCGCGCTCGCCGACAACACCAGGAGAGCCATCAAGACCGGCAACGCCTTGCGGGCCAGCGGGACCGATGCTGCCCTGTGGACCTTCAGGGCCGACTTCGCCCTGCAGGCCGGCGGCGCCGGCAAATCCCTGCGGACCGGCTGGGCCAATATCACCCTGTAGACCGATAGGACCAATGATGCCCTGCGGACCGATGTCACCACGCTCACCTTGAATGCCGCGGTCTCCTTGCGGGCCGATCGCGCCGGCAACGCCAGGAAGACCGTCACGGCCATCGCGCGGCAGTCGCTGCTCGAGCGCAACGAGGCGCGCGGCCAGACCCTTCATGCCATTCCAGACGTCCGCGAAAGGATTGGTCTGCGGCTTTTCCGGCGGCGGCGGCGGCGTGATCGCGCGGTTCTGGATCGGTGTTTTAGCCATGAACAGGCTCCGAAGATGCCAGAATGCGGTTGAAGTCGTCCATGGCGTTGGTCGCTGCCTGATCGGGTGCCGGCGTGTCGGCGGCGGCCGGAGCCGGAGCGGCGGGCGTTACCGGACCTTTCGCAATGAACTCGAGCGGCACCATCTGCTGCTGCATGACGTGGATATCGCCATCCGGGCCGAGCGTGTTTTCGTCTTCGAGTTGCAGGATCTTGTTCGGCGAGTAGGCACCGACGAACTCCATGCCCTTGTAGAATTCCATGCGGGATTTCATGTCGCCGCGCAGCAGAGCGTTCATGTTCATCTTCGTGAAGAGGTTGCGGCGGTTCTGGCCGAAAAGCTTGTAATTGCCCTCGTCCTCGAACCGCTTCGCCCACGGCGTGATGCAGTCGACGACGACCTCGATCGCCTGGTGCTCAATGTTGGAGAAGGTCGCCCGCGCCAGATGCATGACCTTGTGCGGAGGCACGCCGAACCAGCGGCAGATTTCCTCGACGAGGTACATATGCACCTCGATCAACTGCGTCTCGGCAGCATTGAGGCTGATTGTCTCGATGTCGGCATCGTTGTCGAGAAATGCCGCTTTGTTGGAGCGGTATGGCCCCTTGAAGAGATTATCGAACTCGGCGCGCTGCGCCTTCAGGCCGTCGACGCTGAGTGCCTTCTTGTTCTTGACCACCACCGTCGGCGTCGCGCCGTTGCCAAAATAGGCTGCACCGAAAATCTGAGCCGCCTTCGCCCAGCCTAGCGATTGCGCCGCATAGTCGATGACGTTGACGCCGACGACGCCTTCACCGAAGCCGCGGATATGGAACATGTCTGCCGCATCAATTTCGATTCCGGCACCGCCGCCAGGGCCATTGCTGACCTCGTAATAAAGAACGGCGGTATTAGGATCGCGGCAGACCTTCACCCGCTCCGGATGGATCGGCCAGAGCGCAAACGGGCGCCCAAGCGTATCGCGCTCGATCTCGGCGTAGCCATTGCCCCAGCGCAGCGCCCAATGCGTCAACGTCTCGCGAAACTGGAACGATGACCACTCCGGATTCGGCCTGGAATAGAGCAGCCAGTCGATCGGGTTCTTGTCCTGGATCTCCGATCCGCCCTTGACCTTCGCCATGGCGTGCCAGGGAAGGCCGGCGACGGTCTGCGAGATGAAGCGCAGGCAGGCCCAGACCGTCGAAATCGTGACGGCGGTATCCGGCGTAATCGTGACCCCAGCCAGCGTGCGCGGGGCCGATGGAACCCGGCGCGAAGCCGGATAGCGCGGCTCTGTCGAAACGCGCTGCGCGAGGATGGCAATCCCCTGCGCCAAGCTGTTTCGGAAGCCTTCAAGCATCAGTAGTCCTCATCTGCCATGGCGAACCGCTTCTCGTAGCGTTCGCGCATCTCTTGCCACCGCGGATGCCGGGTATCGGCAAGGATGGCCGGGTCAATGTCGTCTGATTGCGGGTCTTCAGCAGGCATTTGCGCCATGCGTTCGAACACCGAAATGCTGGTCTGCGGGCTCAAGCCCATCAGCACCTTGGCGTGAAGCGTGGCCATCAGCGGATCGATCTTGGCCGACCCGGAGACCTGCTTGTCGATCGAGATGGCATTGCCGCGCGGAACGATCTTCGCGTTGCCGACGGCGAAGTTCATGAGCGCCTGGCCGGGATGGATGATGTTCCCGCCGGCCAAGTCTCGTTCGGTATCCTTGATGGCGCCGTTCAATTTCCAGCCTTGCGAGATGCCGACGATGCGTTCCTTGTCGATACCATCGTCTCCGGTCAGCGCCTTGGTGATCGCGGCGACGCCGAAACTGTCGACGCCGACCGTGTTTTCCTCGGCCAGTTTTCCAGACGCCTCGACCTCGAACACCATGTCGGCCAGATGATCGACATCCTCACCCGGCAGTTTCACAAAGGTCAGTTCGCCGGCGCGCTCCAGATCGTCGAGCTTCGGCGCGATTTCCTTGCGCCGCTCCTTCACGATCTCGTGCGCCCAGGCATGGTTCCACAGCAGAAGCTTGCCGGTTTCCTTCTCACGCCCTAGCACCGCCAGGCCGAGCAAGTCGTCCAGCCCGCCGCCGTCTATCCCGATGACGATCACTTCCGAGCGCCGGATGACCTCCTGCATCGTCAACGTCTTGTCGACGTTCGAGGCCCCAGTCTTCGGATTGCCGAGCCAGAAGTCTGCCCCTGCCCATCTGTCGCTGTGCAGCGCCAGGCCGATTTCGATGTTGAGGTGCTGTGAAGCCCATCGGCGTTCCTCGCCGTCACCCTTTTCCTTCGCCTCGGCAAAGCCCGAGATCATCGTGTCGAGATGCTGCGAGCGCCCCAGGTTCGGCGTCACCAGCGGCCAGTTGACCGGCTCGGCCCACGGCTTGGACTGGTCGACCTGCAACTCCTCCGGGAACTCGTAGATGATCGGTAGCATCCGCGAATTCTGGATGCGGCCATCCCTGACGCCGCGGGCATACATCAACTCGGCCCGAAACACTCCCGCCGGCGGCTCATCGCTTTGCGTCGAGATGATCAGCAGGAAGGCGTTCTTCTTCGATTGCAGAGCGCCGCGGATCTGGCCGATGACCCGAGAAGCGAAATGCATCTGCCCCATGATGTGGAGTTCGTCGATCAACACCCCGATCGGCTTCGCGCCTGTCATCACCTTCATGTCGAAGGTTTTCACCTTGACGAAGGCCTTGTTCGTCCGGTCGCGGATCGTCTTGCGGTTCTCGATGACGTGGAACCGCTTCTGAAGGTACCCCTCTGGATCCGCATCTATCATGCCGGCGGCCTGTTGGAAGGCCAGGTCGGCAATCTCTTGCGTAGGCGCCACGAACAGGAATTCGCCGCGCGGCACCTCATTGACGAGGAGCGCGGTGAGCATCAGCCCGGCGCCGTTGGTCGTCTTCGAGTTCTTCTTCGCCACCAGCGAGAAGACTTCCGGGACGTGCCGAACGCCGGCATCATCGAGCGAGCCGAACACAACGCGGACAATGTCGCGGAACCAGTCACCGGCCGCCTCGGCAAATGCCGGCTGGTCAGCGATGTCGGGCACCCGCAGCTTGTCGAATATCCTGACCGCCTTGTCGGCCTTGGCGTTGAACAGTGGCAGATCGGGGACAAGCCGGCCTGTCGATTTCAGCCGCGCGAACCAGTCAGGCTGCGCGAAATTCCATCCTGTCATTGCAGGACGTCACCCCAGCCAGGCGAAGCGCGCGATACCTGCGCTTCCTCGTCGAGGATTTCCTTCTTGCCGAGCTTAGCCGCCTTCGGCTGGGAATGCGGCCTTGGCGGCAGCGCGCCGGCCATTTCGAGGAACTTGTTCTGCGCCGCGACATTGCCGGCCTTCGCAGAATTGTACCTGGCCATGATGATTTCGGCCGTCACCTTGGCCGCGCCGACCTCCAGATCGGCTGAAAAGTATTTCCGAAGCGTCGGCACCGATATGCCAAGCGCCTCCGAGATCGCCTCGTTCGTCATGCTGCTGGAAGCCTTGAGAACGCGGACTTTCTCGCGCTCCTCATCAGTCGGCTCATATTCTGGCCGGCCGCGTGATTTTGTTGCAGCCATCGTGAAATTTGCCTTCGCAGAAAAAAAGGGTGTCAATTGCCCCGGAGCGGATGGACCCCCAGTCGGCTGGTAGCGATTTACCCCTCCCCCCGCCATCATCCGAACAGGCGCGTCTGCCCGAGCGGCTTGGATGACTTGGCGAGGTTGCACGACCTGCAAGCGCACTGTGTATTGCGATACGAGTGCTCACCACCAACAGCGAGCGGAAGGATGTGATCCAACTCGGGCGATGTCGGCTGGTTCTTGCCGCGCAGCTTGCGTGGTGTCTTTACCCCGCATAGTTGGCATCTCCACTTGTCCCGATCAAACACAGCTATGGGGTTCACCGTCTCAACCGTCACACCTCTCAAGCGAAGCTTCCTGGCCTTCCGTAAAGCGGCTAGCTGGCCGGACATCCTCATTTGTTCGCGGGTGCGACGCCTAGCTTTGACCTTGGACTTGCGTTTGCACCCGTCACAGCGGGTCACCCACGCCTCAACGGTCATCGGGACTGCACAATCCTTGCATGTCCTGGTAGATGGTAGCGCAGTGGAGCCGCAGCCTGGCCGACAGTACCTTCTGCTCTTTGCACTTGAGGCGAATAGCGCGTTGCAGCCAGCACAGGATACGAACCAAACAGATCGGCTTGGCCAATGGCGGATGCTGTCCGCTCTGCACCCGTTCGAACAGAACCGTTGCCTCACTCCTGTCTGCTTGCTGCTCCTGCTTCCTTGGGTGAAGCCGCCGCCGCACTGCTCACAGACGCACTGCTTTCTTGCGCGGCTATTTTCACCCCTAGTCCTCTGTGCTTTTGCATTCGCGCAAGCGGCACATATCTTGGCTTTACTCTCTACCGCCGAATAGGGAGCCGAGCACTGCCGACATACCCACTCTCGTGGTGGCGGCCTGCTTCGCCGCATCCGCGCAGCACTAAGCTGGTTCCTCCGCTGGCGGCTACACTCCTCAGAACAGAGGATCTGATGGCGACCAGTGCCGGGCTTAACCTGGATCGGTTTGACGCAGACGATACAGTCTAGCGCACGAGGACATTCCTCGCATATGAATGCGGAAGCCATTTCGATCCTCACTCGATCGTTTTGGTTAGGCTCGGCCTCGTGTTTCCAGCACTTGGTCGAGCCGCTTTTTATAGCAAACTCAGTACTTTATCGCCATCCTTTTGACGCGCTCAGCATGAGTTTTTAAGGTATGATGCGATCCGCATAGGCATTGGCCATTGCGAGGATCGAGCGGAGCACCGCCATCCTTGCGCTCGACGATGTGATCGGCGAACAGCCTTGCTGGCGCGCTTACATGGCAGCGCTTGCCGTCCTCTATGGCCTGGCATCGGTAGCCGGCGCGCTGCAGGACCGCGGTGCGCCATGCCCTATGCTCTGGTGTAAGCAGTTCGGCGTCGGCCTTCTTCGCTATCGGCTTGGCTGAGCGCAGGTCTACCTGCCTGTGTGGCTGGCCGATCTGCTTGACCATCAGATGAAGCCAGCAGCCTTGGCGATTGCCAGACCGACTGCGAACCCCAAGCCGTAGACGACGCCTTTGGCAAATCTGCCCGTCATGGAACCAAGTATCTGGCCAGCGATCCGCCAATTCGAGGTGTCAGCCACTACCTGCACTCCGGATCCACCAGCCACGTATCGAACCTACACGGCTGCTGAGATGCACATGCTGAGAGGGCCAGGATGGCGAGGAGCAGGCTTGTTACCGCGAACCTGCAGCCAGGGCCCATTGCCATGCTAGCCATCCAATGAGCAGGGCGCATGCGATCAAACCCGCGAAGCCTATGATGTCGATTGTCAGGTTGATCGCCGTGGCCATCACGCCGCAGTCCCGTTTACCGCAGCAACCATGAATTCGGCGGCGTCGACATCCATATTGAGCCATTCCGAAGAGGTGACGACGATGTGCTTGTCGTTCTCCGCAATGACGGAATATTCGACCTCATCCCGGTCTAGATCATCCTGGTAGAGAGCGTCGACGATGGCGGGAGGATTTGCCGAATGGCCGCCAGAGACGTTCCATTCCTTGTAAGCGTCCGTTACCCGCCATGGGAGCGGATGCCTTGCGATGACGTCTTTGAACTTGTCGCCCATCACGCCGCCTGCTTCCTGCGCTGCGCAAGGATGGATACCCATGGCAGGAGATGGCGCTTGAGAGGCTTCATGTCCTCGCATTCGTAGTGGGACCATGGACGCGGATGGCCAAGCGGCACATCCTCGAAATACCCGTCGGAGCGAAGCTCTTCGCCACCATCGACGTTATAGGCCCAGACAACATAGCCAATTGGCTTTCCGCAGCGAGTGCAAATCTCAGGGTCGCTCATGCGGCCACCTGTTGCTGCTTCCTGCGCTGCTGCTCTCGCTGGCGGCGGGCTTGGCTGCGCTTGGCAGCCCAACTGAAATCGTCATGCTCGGATGAGAGGATCTTGGAAAAGGCGCCGTCTGCCATCCATGAATTGAGGCAGTCTCGCTCTCCCGCATCTTCGGTGATTGTGGCACAAATATCACTGATTTCGTGGGTAGGTTGCAACAGGCGGATTTGGGGCGATCCGCTATGCTGCGATGCGTTGCGAACCAGAATGGCCGAAATTTGAGCCAAAGCCCGATCTTTTCTTGCGCGGCCTGTGTTTGGATGGATGCCCTCGACCTTGAAACACCAGCGCCGGAATGACTTGCCGCCGACCTTGGAACGAGCCCATGCAAGCAACGCGCGGCGCTCGCTGTCGTTGCCTACGCCAAGCAGCCATTCATAGAGCGCTTCCAGTTCGGAAAGCTCATGCGCCGATGGCATGAAGCCGATGCGCTCCCAGAACGCCTTGCGCTCGGCTGCCAACGGGTCTTCATGCTCGTCCAGCCAGTCGCCCTGGATGAGCTTCCCCTTCTTGATGACGCGCTGTTCCCGCGCCTTGCCCCAGCCGTTCTTGTCGGCCTGGTCGTGGACGTATGGCAGTTGCTGCGCTCGTAGCGGCACGGGCCCGACATGCTCATGGCTGGCGCGCTCGATCTCGGCGGCGCGGATGAACTTCTCAGCAATCGATCCGATGTCCATCAAGCGCTCTCCGCTTCTTCGGGCTCACGTTCGTATTTCTCGCCATAGACCTGCTCATAGAGCGCTTCCGTGGCGTCGCATGTCTGCCATGCTGGCTTTCCGTCCGGCGGGTTGAAAAAACCAGTTGCCGCGAAGTTCCACCCCTCATCGAACGATAGGCACTCGAACTGCAGCGCGGGATAGCGCTTGGCCAACGCCACGAAAACAGGCTCCGGAAAACTCCATGCCGTCTGGAATGTGAATTGGAACGGGTCTTCGCTGACTAGATCGAAATCGTAGGAGTTCCACTTAGTGCCCCAATTGGCGATTGACCAATCATACCATGATTTATGGCCAGTCTCGCCGATGCAGAGCGCCATCTTGCGGGCTCGGTCTATGCACCCAGGATAGAGGTTCTCCAAGCGCTGTTCGATCTCGCCATCCTCGAAACCGACATAGCCTTTCCATTCGCCCAAGTGACCATTGGTGTCATGCTTCCGCAGGCGATTCCAGATTTCCACGATGCCGCTCGACCGGGCCATGATGGCAAGGATATCAGGCGACAGACCGTCTTCCACGACCTCGCCTGCAGATGCTGGCATCGGAACGATCTGCTCGAAGTCGAGAAACGTCTTCCCCTTCTCGTCGGTTCGGATCATTGAGGCGCGGAAAGCCGCTATGTCCTCGGTCGGCCCGGTAACTGTGCATCGCGTCGTCACATGATTTGGCATTGCTTTGGTCCTCTCCGGCGCATCCTACGCCTGCCTTCTGTCATCATAAAGGTCTGGCTGGTTCGCCCATGGTCCGAACCGCTTATATAGCCTCTCCTGCACCATGCCGGCCAGCGCTGGTCTGATCTTGACGAAGCCGCGCAACTGCTGTGCAACGAACTGGAGCTCGCCGACGGGTGCAGCATCCCAAACCTCGAACCAATCAGTCGGCCGCTCATGGTAGACCTTGGCATAGACGCGCAGCAGGTCGGAGGCGGCCCATAGGCCGGATTCGTCGAGCAGCGCCTTGTTGTTTGCCGTCTCGGCCAGGGTGCGCATGACGGCCCTTGCGTGGTGTTCGCCGAAGCGTTCGATGATGCGCTGGATGGATGCCACGGCGCGCGTCTGGCCTATGTCGGGATAGCGGTTCGCCGGCACGATCTCGATGCCGAATTCCAGACAGAGAGCGACGACGCGCGGATCGATCATGCCTGGCTCCGCTTCTGCAGCGCATGCGCCTTGTGGTCCTTCGGCTCGCGCTCGGTGCCGGTATAGCCAAGCGCACGTTCTGCGGCCTTGCGCGCTATTTGCGCGTCCCTCAGACTGGCAAATACCCCAAGGTAGATGTGTCGCGGCCCGTTCCAGATGCGGGCAACCCATCGTCCTTCGAAGCCATCATTTCGCGGCTTCCAATTGACGCCATGGACGCCAGACGTGTTGTTGACACGCTGGCCGGCGTTGCGCTGGTTCTGGCTCTTGGTCGCCTTGCGCAGATTTTCGATGCGATTGTCAGACCGATCGCCATTGTCGTGGTCGATCTCTGCTTCCGGGTAGACCACCCATTCGCCGGTGACAATCAACCATGCAATCTTGTGCGTCTGCGTAAGGATGCCATCGAAAAATGCCTTCCGATAGCCCTGCGGATCGACGTGGCCCGCTTCTTTGCCTTCGCAGTTTGCGACAAACGACCGGTAAGCAGCTTCGGTCTTGAACTCAGACCGAGGCCGTGATCTCCAGATCAGGATTCCTGTCTCTGGGTCATAGTTGAAAAGCGCACGCACTCGTGCTTGGGTCGGCGTAGCCATTACGAACCTCATCCGTTCGGGTTGGTTAGAGCCGTCGTGGCGTTGCAAGCACCCGGCGGCTCGTCTTTTATAGGCCGGAACCCCTTGGTTTTGCAGGGTCGAAAGGCCTTTATACCAACTTTCTGTGGATAAACTCGTCATGCGAGACCTCGCTTTCGCAAGGCATAGAACATCGTCGTGCTGTCCCGGTGGAAGCGCTTGCCAAGCCATGGCTGCGTCGCTTCGGGATACGCTTGCTTGACCGCGACCACGCAATCCAGGCGGGCCTCATACAACTTCCTTTGGCGGCAATCCTTGATGATGTCGTCGTGGGAGAAGCCGTGCCATGCAGCTACACGGTCGATCAGTGCCTTGACCGGCGTCTGCGTCGAGATATCGAGGCCTGCCAGGAACGCCATGTGCTTTGCCCGGCGGAAGTCTTGGGCCGATGACATGCGCCGCGTCTCATGGGCGACTGGCGGACGGCGGAAGCGAATGACGTTGCTCGCCTTTGGCGTGACCGTGGGAGCGCGTTCCGCCTCCACCGCCTCAATGGCCGCGATGGGCTGTCCGCGCTCGCTGGCGCGTCTGGCTATGCCTGCTGCTGTGGCTCGATAGGCGAAGACGCGCATTAGGCTGGCCTCCCCGAGCCTGTCATAACCCGACCGGGTGGTGGAGGCGGAACCGCACCTTCAGCCTTGGCGCGTGCCGAGCGTTCGTACCAGTCAATCAGGCGGAGGTCTTGCGCTTTGGCATCGCGCCAACGCGTCGAGTTGACCCTGCGGGGATTACAGCCGCCAACCGAAAGATACCCTGAAGTGTTTTCCTCGACTTGGAGGATGAGCTTGCCGAACCAGCCGGTGCGGTAGCGGGTTTCGCCTGTGATGCGGTCTGAATTTGATGGTGCTGGCATTAGGCGGCCTCATGCGCGCTGACAAACGTCATCTTCTGCTTGATGCAGTATCGACGGAACGCTGGCTCATGCAGTTCGCCGGGAAGCATATCGATGGAATGGCCGAGCGTACCGCCCTTCCATGATCCTTTGCGCTCGCCGGTCTCGCCGGAGAAGCGAAGGTCGAGTGAGCGGCGTATCTTCGGTGCGCGGAATAGGGAGAGCCATTTGAACCAGCCTGTTCCGAACTTCCACTCCCATTCCTCGATCATCGTGGCGACTGACAGGCGCTCACCGTCGAAGTCGTCGAACGCAAATACGACCGTCGGGGTTGTCTTTTCAATCGCGCGTTCGCGCTCCCACCGGCCCGGATCGCCGACGTAGCTCTTGCCGGTGTTGGGCAGTGTCGCGACGTGCTCGCCGTTGATCCCGTAGAAGCTCTTGCGGACGTGCCGCCATTGCGTCCACGGCAGGAACTTGCTCCAGCGCTGTTCGGTGCTGCTGTCGTTCGTCTGGCGTCCAAGCATGACGCTCAGATGGCCTTCGGAGCAGGTGAAGCCGTATTCCCGTTCGTGGGTGTCCCAATACCAATCGCGGCCGAGCCGTTCGATTGTGGCTGCGTCCCATGTTTTGGCCTCGACCTTCCGGCGCCACGGCTTCAGGACTTGCGGCAGCGCCAGGATGAGGGTGTGGCCGAACCCGCTCAGGCGGAGATCGCAACCTGGGTATTCGTCATCGCCCGAGCCGAGCACGATGGCTAGAGGCCGATAATGGCCGCGCTTTTCATGCGCGTAGGTGAACGGGCCGAAGTAGTGGTCGTGATCGCTCCAGCGGCGGTGATAGTGTCTGCTGAACATGCCCATTATGCGCGACCTTTCATTGCTGGCTGGCCTTCGAAGCGGGCGATCATCTCCTTGAACAAGGTGACGATGTCCTGCCTCTGGGCGCCGTTTGAGATGAAGTTGCAGCGACCGTCCGTAGCTCCGAACGGGAACATGAGAACCACAATGCCGACTTCGCGATCCGCGCCTTTGGTGTCGCCGTTCATGAACTCGTCCAGCGTAGCCATCACCGCGTTCATCTTGTCGCGGTAATCGTTCTGGATAGGTCCGTCGCCAAGTTGATGCGCTCTCATGCTCGCTTCCTTTCGATTTTGACGCTTCGACCTCGGATTACGATCGCCCCCAGCGCCTGTTCCTGCTCTGCCGCGCGCTGTGCTGCTTTCTCGAGATGCCAGGAGGCGAGGCCTAGGACGTCTTTGGCCTCAGTGATTTCCGACCTGATAGGCGGGTTGAGGCGGATTCGGACATATTCCTTGGCCGCTTCAAGCGCCCTGCCTGCCGTCGGATATGGTTCGCAGCCGGGAATGAACCGGAAGGGCTGGCCACAAAACAATCGATAGCTGCCGCGGTATCCACCTCGCACCGGGACAGCGGTATATTCGGGCAGGAAGTCGCTGCTCATGCGATCGGCTCGCCTTTTTCCCACGCGTTCATCGCGTCTATTTTCGCGATGATCTTTGCCTCCGTCGACGCGGTGCAGTAGAGGCTGCCACCGACGATGGCGACGGTTTGCTCGTCGATCGATATTGCTGGCTTCCGGCCGCTCGGGTCTTTCACCAACGTGCCTGTTTCGACGACGTGAAGCACCTTGCCGTTCCACATGGTTCCGATCATCCCGACCTCCCGCTTGTGGTTTCAATGGGTGCGAGACGGACGGCCTCCATCGTTGTCAGCCGCTTGCCGCAGTCCTTGCATGCCCGACGGCGCTTGATGCCGTTTAAGGCCGGGCGCGTCTCTATCGTGCGCAGCCGGCTTGATGTGCAGCAGGGACACAAGAGGCCGTAGAGGTGGGAGGTGCGCTCGCTCATTCTGCGAAAAACCCCTCGAACGATTCCGGCTGATCCTGGGCGAGCGAGTGGAACATGGTGAATTCCGCCTCGAACCCGATCTCCGGCGATATGCCTGGCTCACCGCGGCGCCGCTTGTGGTTGATGATTTGGGCTTTCCCGCGTGACCGGTCGTATTTCTGGATAAGCTCGTCGCGCTTTTCCTGCTTTTGGGTCTGCGGGATGAGTTCCTTGTAAAGCGGCTCGGGGCGGTAGAGCGAAAACCAGACGTCGAGGTTTTGCTTCACACCGGATCCACCGTAGGCATCGCCCATCATCGGGCGGATGATGCCACCGGTCTGCCAGCGGCGTTTCCAGTCATCATTGCGCTGGATCAGGATGACGATCGCCACGTTGAGCGTTTTCGCCAGCGCCTTCAGGCCGCGATAGAGCGCGTTCACTCGGTCGGCGAAGATATCCTTGGGATTCGGCAGGCTGATCATCTTGGCGTGGTCGATCATGATCAGGTCCAGGCCCTGGCTTTTTACCATGGCCTCGGCCTTCACCCGGATATCCGACATTGTGCATTCGCCAAAGCCGACGATGTAGAAAGGCAGATCGGCCGACGTCATCATCTCCTTTTCGAGGTCGCCGGACTCCTTGGAGTTGAGCGTGTAGGCGTCGATACGCCCCAGCGAGATATGCGCTTGCTGTGCAGCGGCCTGGAGCGCTGCTTCCTCGTCTGTCACCTCGATCGAGAAGAACGCGCTCTTGAAGCCCTGTGAGGCGGCAAACCGGCATTGCTGGAGCGAGAATGATGTTTTTCCTCCTCCACTGTCCGACATGAGCCCGACAAGGTTGCCGCGGCGGATATCGCCCAGCGCCGATGTGATCTCCGGCAGGAACCATGGAATGCGAGACGACAGGTCACCACTCGACTTGGCAGCCTTGGTGACTGCGTTCGGCAGGATGACACCATACTGGACACTGGCGGCGCGCTCGTTGCCTTCCCTGGCTATGCGGGTGAGTTCGTCGGCAACCGACCCGATGATCTTTTCAGGGGTCATGTCCACCGGCATGTTGCGGGCCAGCGCGTCCAGATCGTGCGCCGCGGCAATGAGCTGGTGGCGTGCCCACATCTCGATGATGCCGCGCCCGTAATCGTAGGCGCCTGACGTCGTGATCGCCTCTGACAGCAACCGGATGAGATAGCCGAACAGCGTTTGCTCGCCGACCATGGCCTCCGCGTCGACATAGGGCTTCATCGTGATCGGGTTTGCCGGCCGCCCTTCGGCGATCATGGCGCCCATCACTTCATAGAGCGCACCATGCAGCTTTTCATGGAAGTGATTGGGCTTCAGAAAGCCGGCAACCCGCCAATAGGTGTCATTCGACTTCAGGATGGCGCCTAGAAGGGCCTGCTCTGCCTCGACGGCATCAGGCAGCGCAGCGCGGAAGTTGCGCTCCATGGCGTTCATCAGGCCGCCCTCGCCATCTTGAATCGCTGGCAAGCCTCGCCGGCCATTGCTATACCAACCGCTTCGGCGGCATCCGCGTTCTTCACGTCGATCTTCAGCACCCTGCAGCGCTCGATTGCCGCGCGCTTCCACATCTGGCGATCGAATCCTGGCGAACGCCCCATCCCGAGAAAATGCTTACGCCACGTTGTCGACGGCACGCACTCCCATGGGATGCGATAGGCCGCGATGATCGCCACCGCCGCGCAGACCAGCCCCTCGAGCTGCAACGCATTCGGGTTGACGGTCTGCTCATCCATAACGCCGGCGAGGTCGGTCTTGGTCTTGCGGAAGGATTTGATGTTGCGCATCGGCTGCTCGATGGCCACGAAATCAGGGCGGCCGGGCTTGAACATGGCCACCATCTGCGTTGCGAGGGATGCGGCTTTCTCCTCCGCATTGTCGCCGACAGCCTTGATGAGGCCGGTCTTGATCGACGAGAGCGAGGAGCCGGGCTCGTACCAGGCGAAACCTGAAACCGTGGCAATGTCCAATCCCAGGATCAGCATGCGGCTACATCCCGCCCTTGTTGACATAGATGCAGTAGGTGACGCCCATGACGCTTCCGGCTGTCGAGCAGCGATAGGGAAGCCCGTCAGGCGACGGCAGCACCTTGGTCGACTGGTAGGGGATCACCTCGCCGGTGGACTGGATATGATAGCCGTCAGGCCCCTCTTTGATGGCGTCGGTCTGGACCGGGTAACAATCTCCGTTGCCGCAGCAGCGGGAATCAAAGGTCCAGCCGGTCGGCGCCTGATGCGGGTATGCCTTACCGTGCAGGCCGATCAGCACGATCCCTGCGAGAATACCGGAGACCGCCAAGGCTCCGGCTAAGCTGTGCGTGGGGCGGGTCAAAGCAGCGCCTCCTGCTTCGGCTCAGGAGCGCGGGGCTCAATGAACATGTCGGGCTGGGCATAGGCCTTGCGGATGCGCTCGCAGGCGATGTTGAAGTAGTCCTCGTCGATCTCAATACCGATGAATTTGCGGCCGAGCTTGGCGCAGGCGACGCCGGTTGTGCCGGAGCCCATGTATGGGTCAAGGATCGTCGCTTCTTGGTCGACCATGCCGATGCACCATTCCATGAGCACAATCGGCTTTTGCGTAGGATGAACGCGGGAGACGCCGCGCTCGGAGGCTTTCATCATCCCGTCCCAATGGTGACGGAAGACCCGCGCAACGTTCTGCAGGTTGGTCCACGCCATTTCGCAGTCGGCGAAATCGTTGGTGTGACCGGACGCCGCTCGCTTGTCCCAAATCAGCCACGAGGATGAGGCCGGCAGTCTATCGGCGAAATGGTTTGCGCCCCAGAGGATGCAGTCACTACCGACCGATGTCAGCGGAAGCGGATCAAATGGACGGTCATCGCCTTCGATGGCGACCTTCGCGAACTTGGTCGCATACCGCCCGCCGCCTATGCCGCTGTTGTCGTTTCCGCCGTGAGCGAAGGCGATGCCATAGGGAGGATCACTGACCACGGCCATGCCCCCCCCCAGCAGCGGCAACACCTCCAGGCAGTCACCCAGGATAAGCCGGCAATCGCCTATGATCTCCTCGCGGCGGATCATGTGCGCTTATTCCGCTGCTTCGCGCTGTTCGTCTTCCTCGCCGAACGGGTCTTCATGCCCGTCGCCGTGGATGAGTTCATCGCTGGCAGCCTCTTCCTTCTTCTTGATGCCGGCAAAGAGAGCGCCTTGCCCATCGTGCCAGCCCTTTTCGAAGGCTTGGCCTTCAGCGGAGAGTGGGTTGAACGGATTGGACAGCGTGTCGCCACGAAGGCCGGCGTCGAGGCCATCCTGATATGCGCGCTCCTCCAGCGGGGCGAGATCGACCAGCATGTCGAGTTGCGTATTGACCGGGATACCGGCCCAGGCCATCGCCTGCCGCGTTGCCGCCTGCTTGGCCTGAAGCTCGGCCTTGCCCTCGGGTGTCTGTGCCTTTTCATAGTCTTTGATCTGGGTCATGCCGAACTCGCCGAGGTCGGACTTGACGACCTTGCAGACATTCTTCAGCGCGGCATCGGCGGCTTTCTTCGCGGCCAGCGCCTTCAGCCAGTTCTGCCGGTTGATGTGGAACAAGACCTTGCGGTCGAGATCGGCGGTATCGCCGCTGCTGTTGTGGCCCTCGCCGGCCGGTGCTGCACTTTTCTTCGCCGCTTTCACCATGTCAGTTGCTCCGCTTTGGGGTTGTTTTTGCTAGTTCGCCGCTGCTTCGGCCTTCCCGGCCGCATACATGGCGGTAGCGCTGTCAAAAACCGTGCCGCCATCACCGTTCTGGCCGGCGGAGTTGATGACACTCATGTAGTCGGCTGCATTCTGGGCTTGCCCGGAGAGAAGCGCGACGTTGTTTGTAACGCCATGGCCGACACCGCTTGTAGTCGCCCAATAGGTCGGGTGCCAGTATGGCCTCACATAGCGATCGATGTAGACAGGGTAGCTGGTCGGCGTGATAGCCACGCCATCGACGGCGGCAACCTGTTCCTTGATGCGCTCCCACTGCTTCTTGCTCGGGGTGCCTTCCATGCTTTCCGTGTACCCTTCGAACCAGGCTTTGAACTCGTTGAGCTTCATCTCATCTCCTGTTCCGACGGGCTGCGCGAAGCGCCCGCCACTCTGCCACCCACCGACGGATGGCTTTGATCAGTCGCATTCTTTCCCTCGATTTCCCGGCGTTCACGCTCCATGGCGTCCGCCGCGTTTTCCACCCATGCGCAGAGATGGCCGTATTTGTTCCGAAGCAGGCGGTAGACGTCGCCGTTCGGAAACTTCAGCGTCTGCCAGTTCTTCCACAGACGCTCGGCCTGGGCCGGGGTCAGCCCGGCTTTCTTTGCTGCTCGATCTCGCGCGGCGGTGCGCGTATCGCCCCACCCGCGCCATTCTTTCTGCGTGGCGGCGTTCAACAACTCGAACGCCTCCTTCGCCGCAACGCTCGTACTCATCTGGTCACCCTGTTTCGGTACTGACCCGTACCGGCTTGGTTCGGACATGATGGTTTCCTCTTCGCTAAGGTGTGTCCGTCACCAAGAGCGACTGAGCCGGAAGGTCCGGCGAATGGTAGAAAAGGAATGTCCAATGGATCGAACCCCACGCTTGCAGGCTCAGAGGTCGATCCAGTTGGTCTTTGAGTTTGGGGGGCAGCAATTTCCGCCCCGAGCGGAGAACGAAAATTGCCCATTCTCAGTCACCCCTCACAGCCGCGTTGATGGCTTCCGGGGTAAGGATTTCGGCATCGATGATGCGCATGGGCTTGCCGGGCCATTCAAAGCTGCGCGTGACCGCACCAATGGGCTGGCTGACGCGATAGCGCGCCAGGGTCCGTTCAACGGCAATGCCGGCTAGGAACGATATCAGGGTGGCGAGCCAGGTCATGAGTGTGCAAACTCCGGATAGTAGCCGAGGCATGGCATCCGGATTTGAGCCAGCAGACCGTCGATTTCCTGCGGTGTAGATTCCAGCCGCGTGCCGGCAAGCGCCGCGCAAATCTGATCAGTGGACATCCCAGATATGGAAAACCGCGCGACCCGGTCGACGTCGGCCATTGACCATTTCAGGTTCACTTCGCCGGCGGCTCTCACGGCAGCAGCCCTCGCTCGCGCAATTGCTCACGTCGCTCGGCTGCGTTCAGCCGACGGAGTGCTTGGCCAATCAGCAACGACGACGGAACCGACGCCGCGAGATAAATCAGGAGGACGTGCCAGAGGGTCATGCTGCGACCTCAAACAGTTCGGCCTGCCGCGCGTCCTTCCGGTCCAGCATGCGAAGGACGGTTTCGCCCTGCCACGCCTTGTCCCAGACGAACCATGCATTGAGCATCGGCGGTGCGCCCTGCCCGGTGAAATCAATCTTCCACCTCATCAGGTAGACTCGGGCCGGCGGGTTGGCTGCATAGAACGGGCCGAGTCCGCCAGCGCCAGGCCAGCCCCAATTCATGAGCAAGGCCATGTACTCGACGCCGAGTCCCTCAATGGCATGTTTCAGCCAGCGGGCCTTGCCGTTGCCCCAGCCGCATTCGCTGAATGGCGGGTTCGTCACGATGGCTTTGGCCGGTGCTATCGGGAAATCGTAGAAGGATCTGATGTCGGCATCGCAGCCGCGGTCGACCAGATCGGAAGCGCGGACAGTCAGCCCGACCGATTCCATCTCGCGGACCATTGCGCCGTCGCCGGCCGCTGGCTCCCATATGGTGCCGAAGTCGCGCAGCCGATCGATTTCAGCATGAAGGAGCGCGCGTGTCGGCTCAGGTGGCGTCGGATAGAAGTCTTCCTTCTCCCTCTCCATGCCGTCGACGCGCTCATAGCTGCCGTCGAGATTGCGCTGGACGACCGGCTTGGACTTCTTGCCGGTGGCGCGGAAGAGGCCGCGAGCTGATGGCGCGTTCATGTATGCCTCGCCAGCGTCCAGAGCGTGCACAGGTTGACGACGATCAGAGCCGCGTTGATCCCGGCGAGGATGAAATTGCTTTGCAGTATGGCAAGCGTTCCGACCAAACCGCAGAAGGCGATCAGTGTGATGCCGAAGGCTATGGACACCTTGCGCTTCATGCCGCGATGCCCATGATAGCATCGAGGCAGTCGCCGAAGGTCCAGTCAGGGTTGCGGCGCCAGAAACGGTCGGCCGCCTTCAGTGCGGTTTTCCACTCACTCAACCGGGCCTGGTCGTCCTTGATCTGCTTTTCGCGAATCTCGATGGCGCGCACGAACTGGTTGCGGCTCAAACCGCGCGTCGGCATGAGGACACTTTCGTCTGTGTCCATCGCGACGACCGACGGTAGCCGGAACGGCAACTCTGCCTGGGCTTCGGAATGCTTGGTTGCCGATACAGCAGATAGCGACCGCGCCTTGCTGGAAACCCTGGCGACCAGCCCCTCAATGCCGGCGAGGTATTGGCCGTCATCGTCGATGTCGTCCCATTTCTCAACTGCGGCATGGCGGGCGTTGATCACCTCGCCGGCATACACGCTGTCGACAATGTCGGTGACGACGTCACTCAGCCGCTTCGAGCCCATGCGCTTGCTCCTTTTCCCAAATTTCGCAGAAGTTGATCAGCCACGCGGCTGCGGTTCGGATCGCTGCCGTATCAACCGAATGCCGAAGGGCTGGCGGGATGCGATGCGCGGCATCTTCGGCCGACGGCTGCGCATTGATCTTCTCCACCACCTCGTCGATGAGAGCGGAGACGGCTCGGTCATCCTGAGTGCCAAAGATCCGAACCTGTTCGGCCTTTTGTTCGGCCGTAAGCGGCTCGGCCTTTGGGAGCTTTTCGGCTTCCCTTGCTTCAGCCTCGGCCTTCTTCAGGTCGGCAGCCGCGCGCCTCAACTTGTCCTCGGTGACGAGCCGGCGCTGCGTGTCGTGATCTTGATTTGCGATGACGGCGGCGGCAGAAAGACTCACCTTTCCCGCGTCGACCGCCGCTACCAACTCTGGTGCACCGTCTCGCTCTACCTTGCGCGCTGTATCAACCAAGCGCGGCGAAACGTTCATCAATCGTGCAGCGTCGTCGATCGAAACCTGACGCAAATTTGCGCTTGGTTCGATGTCGGTCCTCGCGCCGGACTGCATATTGGCAATTCTGGCTGCCACTTTGGCTCGCTGGCCGGCGTCGAGGTGCCGGCGGGTGAGGTTGTGGCTGATGACGAACCCAAGCGGATCGTCTCCTTCATACTCGACGCGGGGATATTCGATGCCGAGCTCACGCGCCGCCATGTAGCGGTTGCGACCGTCGAGGATGGCGCCGTCGAGGAAGACGATCGGCTCGATGACGCCGTTCTTGCGGACGTCCTCGACCAGGGCGCGGAATGCCTCGCCTTCGATCCATGGGAAGATGTCGGCGCATTCGTGCCACTTCACGCCGACCGGCGGAGTGTGCTCTTGCTTCGGTTCGACAGCCTCGGCGCGGATCATGCGGCCTGCTCCACCATCGGGCGCGCCACGCCGTCGGGCCAGACCGCGCCGTCCGGCCAGTTGGCCGCGAACCACATGATGGCCGAGTTGTACCGGCGCGTGCCGATGTCGGCGGTTCCATCACGCAGACTGGTGAGCTTTTTGCCGTCGTTGAAGACCGTCGTGCTGACCGTCGTTTCCTTCCGGCCGGTCGCCGTCATGTATGCGTCAACGATGGAAAGCAGTTCGGCGATCTGGTTCATGGCCGACACTATTCGGTCTTTTTCCCGATTGTGTCAACGGTTTTCTTCCCGAATGCGTCGATAACTGAAAATCGGTAAAAATCCCCGCCATGCTGAAAGACATTCTTGCCCGCATCGAATCCAGGTTGAACGCTGTAGGACTTAAGGAATCCGCAGCCGCGGTCATGGCCGGCTTGAGCGATAGCGCGATCCGCGACATGCGCCGGGCGATACGCGACGGCAAGGATGATGCAGGTGTTTCAACCCGAACGCTGGTTAAGCTGGCGCCGGTCCTCGAGACAACGGCGTCGTGGCTCATGGAAGGAACCGGGCCGGAACAGTCCGTAATGCGCAGCCCGGACGAGATCCTCGCCGTTCTTCACCGAATCGATGGATTAAAGCCCGAAAATGTTGGCGTGCTGCTTTCGATGATCGACGGTTTCCAGCGGGCTAATGCTGCCTCACAACCGCGACCAGCCCTGCCAGATGGTCGATCTGAACCCGCCACTTCCCGCCGTGAAGCTTCGCCATCTCCTTAGCGATTGAGGCCGCGTCCCGCTCGATCCGAATTGCTGGATCATCCAAGGACCAAGCGTTGGCCGCGAGCGCCCTCAGCCTCTCCAGCGTTGCTTCGCCCCTTGTCTTCTCAAGTGGCATGTAGTGGATCATTTCTGGATTCCCGAGCCCCGAGCACTGCGAATAGGAACAATTTCCTCTCCCCCTTGTCAACACCGCTTTGACTTACGCGGTGTCCCATTTTGGCACCATTGTACGTTTACGACCATTTTTCAGGCATTAACAGAATGTGTTTAAGTGTAATGGTGCGCCTGTGAATAGTGGGGACAATGGCACACTTTCCGGAAATTTGGCACCATTTCGGGAGACGGCTGTTTCGGCCATAAGGCCGGGATGCCGCAACCTGATCAGCCAAGATTTAACCTGAGGTTGACGCCTGAGATCGAGGCGGCGCTGGTGCGCGCTCGCAAGGTCAGTGCCAGAAGCATGAATGCCGAGATACTGGCCAGGCTCCGGCTTACATTCGATCAGGATCCCGCAGCTCGCCTGACTGAGATTTTCCGGCCACTGGTGGAACGGCTTGACGATGACGAGCGCGCTCGGTTCATCGATAGCGTAGAGCGGACCATCGAAGTTCTTGTTCAGGCGATCAAGGGTTAGGGCTTAGAACCTACTTATCCTCTGTCTCTTGAGGTTTTGAAGGATGGTGAGGGGCGGTTCTAGGCAAAGAACACCCCTACCCTACCGGCTGAACCGATAAGGTTGGGGTGCTCTTAAGCCGAAGTCCTGAAGGCATGGAGCCGGGACGGGACTGGCCTACGACGTCCTTCCGGATAGTCGGTCCTACTTTTCAGGCAGCGTGTTTCGGACTTGAAACACCCACGCTTGCGGCTTCACCTGCTCCGGGATTGCACCGGGTCGCCGCTGCGCCGGGGGTGTACCGCTTGCATCTCCCGTTCGGGTTTGATACATAAGCGGCGACTTATTACACCAGCCTGCGCCCCGGCGGATTTCTCCGACCGGGGTTTTCTTTTGCGCCGATGCGGTTGGCGTGTCAAAAGAATTTTCGGTCTTAATCCCGATTTATGTTGCAAGTCGGTTTTTTTCCCGATAAGTTCATCTCCAGAAAGCAGACACCCACTGCCCTGGAGACGACGCAAATGACCACCCTCATCAACGGCAAGACCTTCACGGTAAAGCAGACGGGCGCGAAATTCTTCTACTGGTCGCCGCGCGCTCTTCGCTGGTTGCCGGTCGCAGCTTCGAAGGTGACGCTGTGACCTTCGTCGTTGACATGGCTGATGCCAACGGAACCGGAAATGGGGACATTTGTGTCCGCACTGACAAGGGGACGCTCGTCGCGCTCATATACGCGTCAGCAAACGCCTTGGAGGCGGCAACCCTTGCAGTGACAGCCCTCAACGGATGGAGGCCGATGAACGAGGCCCCGAAGGACGGCAAGACGCTGGTCTTGTTGGCTCTCAAAGACGAGAACGATGATTGGATCAATGTTGAGGGCTGGTACGAGCCGGGCATAGCTGACCGGCAATGGTACGACATCTATCACGGTCCGGTCGAGCCGAAATTCTGGCGCCCGCGCCTAAATCCTCCGGTGCAGCCATGAGCGCCGCCGCCTGACCTCCCCACCCCCTTGCATCTGGAGAACGACGACAATGGCTAGCCTGATCGAACAGCACGGACGGATTTCCATCTGGGAAATTGACGGCGAGTTCTACGTCTACGGCGTTCTGCGCGATCCGATTGTCTGCCCTTCGCTGGGCATGGCTCGCGAGAAGGCGGCAATCTGATGCTGGCGCTCGACTTGTTCTGCAAGGCTGGCGGATCGGCAATGGGCCTCTACCGTGCCGGCTTCGATGTTGTCGGCGTCGATATCGCGGCGCAGCCCAGATATCCGTTCCGCTTCGTTCAAGCCGACGCGCTAACCTATCCTCTCGACGGGTTTGATTTCATCTGGGCCAGCCCGCCGTGTCAAGGCTACAGCGCCTTGCGCCATGCTCCCGGTGCCAAGGGCGCGCCGCAGCTCATCGATCAGGTCCGCGACCGGATGCCGGCTGGCGTCCCGTTCGTCATTGAGAACGTCGAGGAAGCCAAGCGGGCGATGCGCGATCCTATCACGCTCTGCGGCTCTATGTTCGGCCTTGGTGCGCAGGGTTGCCGCACTCAGCGCCATCGCCTGTTCGAAAGCAACTTCTACATCGAGCAGCCGCCATGCTCGCATGACGACCGGCCGGTAATCGGCGTCTACGGCGGGCACGCAAGGAAACGCGCGGCTGCTCACGGCGGACGTGGCACGCAGGACGTTTGGGAAGGCGGTCACAAGCCGGCGGCATCCGAAGCGCTCGGCATTGACTGGATGACGCTTGACGAACTGAGCGAGGCCATCCCGCCAGCTTATGCCCTGTTCCTGGGTCGCGCGGCCATCACACACATCCAAGATCAACGCAGGCTCGCCGCCTAACCCCTCTCACGCAACCAAGAACACACCGCAGACCGGAACGGAGATTGAAGATGAACGCCGCACCGAAAGCCAAGTCACTTACCGAAGCACAGGTGGAGCTAAACGCGGCCGGTTTTTGGTGCACATTCAAGCATAGACGGACGGTTTTGCATGTGGGTTACACCCCTCAAGTTGACGGGGGAGTTTCCCAGCATGTCGCAACGTTCAATCGTCTGGTCGAGCAGACCGACATCGATCGTCTCATCGTCTGGAAAAATCGCCAGATGGCTGCTGCCCTCGCCGGCTGACACCCATCCCCAACACACCGCAGACCGAGAAGGAACGCAGATGAACGCCAGCGCCCGCCATCCCGAGCCAGCAGCATCCTTCGTCGAGACGAGCCGCGGATATTTCACGGTCACCCTCGGCCACGAAACCCGCGCCATCACGAAGGAAGGCCCTGCCAGCTACATCGCCTGGATCGGCTCGCAGGACCGCCACTGGTGCTTTGCCAAGGCGCTGAAGGCTTGCGTCGAGGATATCGAGTTCCGCCTGTCTGAGGCTGCGCTGGCACAGGCCGCGCATGATGAGGCTATTGCCTCGCTGATGCAGATGACGTCGGCCGAGAAGGTGCGGCTGATCGCCAAGCTGGAGGCCGAGCGCGACTGGCTGGACTGGTCCGGGTCCGAGGTCAACGTCACCGCCCGCAAGGCACAGTTCGACAAGCAAATTTCCACGTTGAGGACAATCTAATGCCGAACCATGTCTTGACTGAAATCCGCTTCAAGAACGTCGACGCCGACCAGCAGGGCGCGATCCTTGCTCTCGCGCGTGGTCATGACGGGCCCATCAACTTCGAGACGCTTCTGCCGATCCCCAGCAACATCTGGCAGGGTAGCGTCGGCACCAAGCATGCGGTGTTTCCTGGCAATGCTCTCGACTGGTGCCGGGCAAACTGGACGACCAAGTGGAACGCCTACGGCATCGATGAAGGCGGGAAGTATCAGTCGATTGCGACGACTGAGGACACGCTCACCCTGACCTTCCAGACCGCGTGGTCAACTCCCTATGGCTGGCTTCTCGCGCTCTGGCATATCGGCGAATTGCCGTTCGAATACTCATGGATCGATGAGGGCCGAAGCGGCGCAACTGTCGGGCGCTTCACCGCCTACACGGACGATTTCGGCAGCGAACCATGGTCTGAGGAAGACGCGCCGGAAGCCGAGCTTCGCCGGATGCACAAACTTATGTGGGGCGTCGAGGAATTCGCCGACGAGGACGCCTGATGGATCATCACCTCACCATGCTCAACGCCGCGATCAATCTGATCGAGGAGCCAGAACAACTGATCTGCGAATATTGCGGCGCGACCAGCGGCCTTCGCATCACGGCTGACGGCGGCATGTTCGCTTTCGGATTTCGCATCCAGCCGGCGCAATACACCTGCGCGGACTGCTTCACCGGGACCGACACCGGCCCGAGCTTTGATGATTTGCCGTTGGCTGAGGAGTTTGGACTATGAGCGACCCTGTCGACATCACAGAAGACAAGTTCGAAAGCGTCGGCGCCGTGGCGGGCAACATCGTGCAAGGCCGCCGCGGCGAGCGCGACTGGAACGGCCAGCCCATCAGCGAGCCTGGCATCTACCGCAAGATCCCTATGGACGCCTACCATGGGCAGTTGACCGTCGGGCCGTCCATTTCCTCCAGCGGTCTGCGCGAAATCGAAAACCGATCGCCGCTGCACTATTTCGCGACGTCGTATCTCAACCCGGATCGGCCGGAAGATGAAGCGTCGACGCCATCGCTCGACTTCGGCCGCGCGGTTCATACCCTGTTGCTTTCCGAAGACGGGTTCCAAGACGACTATGTGGTCCGGCCCGAGAAGTACGAGGACGACGAGGGCAAGTGGAAGGCGTGGAACGGCAACGCGACGGTCTGCAAGGAATGGCTCGCCGGCGCCCGCAAGGCTGGCAAGACCGTCCTTCTGAAGTCGCAGGTCTCCGACATCCACGGCATGGCCGAGCGGCTGGCGAAGAACCAGGTTGCGGTCGATCTGCTGCGCGGTCGCATCGAGCGGTCAATCATTACCAAGGATGCCAAGACCGGTGTCTGGGTGAAGTCGCGGCCGGACAGCATTCCGCGAGACACCATCATTGCGGACCTGAAGACGTGCGCCGATGCTTCGCAGGTCGCTATCGGTCGGTCGATCATCAACTATGGCTATCTGCAACAGATGGCCTTGGCGATCACCTGTCTCGAGGAAGTCGGCCAGCGCCAGGTCAATGAATCGGTGCTGCTGTTCGTCGAGACCAGTTATCCCTACGCCTTCAACATCAAACCGCTCGACAATGGCGATATCCATACCGCCATGCGGCAGAACCGACGGGCGCTGAACGTCTTCGCCGAGTGCCTGAAGGCCAACGACTGGCCGACCTATCTCGACAACATGCGGACTTGGTCCGCGCCGCAGTGGTGGTCGGATCGGAACGAAAACGATCCCACCTTGCCCGCTCTCAAAGGAAAAGCAGCATGAAAATCGAGCGCGCGGTTCGCGAGAAGACGTTCACCTTGACCTCGATCGCCGGGCCGTCCGGTTCAGGCAAGACCTATAGCGCCATCCTCTATGCGCGCGGTCTGGTCGGACCTGAAGGCAAGATCGGCTTCATCGACACCGAGAACAAGCGGTCACGGTTCTACGCCGATGTCGGCGGTGGCTTCGACGTCATCGATATGGATCCACCTTTCACGTCGGCCAGGTACGTCGAGGCGATCAATTCCTTTCAGGACGCCGGCTATACGGCAATCGTCATCGATAGCATTTCCCACGAATGGGAAGGCACCGGTGGTGTTCTGGAGCAGGCTGAAGAGATCGAGGAATCATCCAAGCGCGCCGGCCTGCACTGCTGGAAGAAGCCGAAGGGCGCCCACAAGCGGCTCATGAACGAACTGCTCCAGACCAAGGCGCATCTCATCTTCTGCTGCCGGGTCAAGGAGAAGGTCGCACAGGTCAAGGGCGCCAACGGCAAGACCGAAATCGTCAACCAGGGCTTTGTCGTCGTGCAGGAGAAGTCGTTCATCTACGAGATGACGGTTTCCATGATGCTGGAGGAAGGCACCCATGTTCCTTTCCTGCAGAAGTGCCCCGACGACTTGCGCGCCGGCTTTCAGGAAGGCCAGCAGATCACCGTCGGTAGCGGCAACGCCGTCCGCATGTGGGCCGATAAGGGCGCGGCCATCGATCCGGTATTCAAGGCAGACCGCCTGTCAGGCCTGAACGCTGCCAATCTCGGCACGCAAGCACTGGCCGACTGGTGGAAGGGATTGCCCCCTGCCCGGCAGAAAACCATGGAAGCGCTGAAGGACACCTTCAAATCGGTCGCCGCAGCTCGCGACCTCATGGCGGCCGAGCTTGCCGAGCATTCAGACAAGTCGCTGGAGGAACGTCTTGCGGGCGCACAGGGAGCCTCACCAGACGATGGCGGCTTCGACCGCGCCCATGTCATCCGCGAGACCGCAACGATGTCTGGCGCCTCTGCTAGCGAGCAGCAAACAACCATTGAAGACCCCGCTGATGTCTCCAGCATTGGCGGTCAAGGCAGCGACGGCGATCCCCCGTCCCCCGACGCCCAGGCCGTCGCTGCCGATCCTATCGAACCCGCTGAAGCGGCGGACCCGGAGGCCGGCGAGCATGAAGCGGCTGATAGTCAGTCCGCGCTGCCGGCCTCCGATCTCATCACCCGAAACCTGATGGCCGAATGCCTCGACAAGTTCATGGCGCTGGCCGTGGATCCTAGCGTTCCCGACGCCAAGCAGCGCCGGTCCAATGTCGAGTTCGCCAAGAACGCTTGGAAGGAAGCCCTACCCGCGCGGCTCGACTTCGTGAAGGCGTGCTTCGATACCGCCGACAAGGTGGTCAAGGGCGAACTGCAAGCGCCGGCCGCGCGCAAATACCTGGAGGGACTGATCTGATGTCGCCTACCAATCCGCACCTCTCGTCTATGAAGATGGACTGGCCGACCGAGTTCCTTGACCTGATCCGCGAGCGAGCGGCCGAAGAGGACGAAAACGTCTCGGCCTTCATCAGGAAGATCATTGCCGCTCATATCGAGTGGACAGGCCCGACCCGCAACATTCGAGACTATGCGCCGGCAGGTGCGCCATGAGCCCCCTCGCCCCATTCTTCCGCTGGCTGAACGGCAAGCGAGCCGAAAGGGCCATGCGCATAGCTGAACGCCGACGGGCTGCCATCATAGCCCAGCAGCAGTTCAGGAAGGGCAAGCATAGGGCCTTCCGCTATCTGGATGGCGATCTGCGGGCCGCGACGAATTCGAGCCTGGCGGCGTCCTGTGGCCGGAAGGCGGTGCGCTGATGGCCCGCACCGTGACCGAGTGGATCGGCAAGAACGACGACGCCCGCCCGCCGAAGTCGTGCCAGTTGCGCATCCTCGATCGCCAAGACAACAAGTGCGCCCTCTCCGGCCATGTGTTTGTGCCCGGCGACAAGATCGAGTTCGACCACATCGTCCCGCTCTGGCTTCACGGTGAAAACCGGGAGAAAAACCTTCACGCCGTCCTTGGCGAGCCGCACAAGCGCAAGACGAAGGCCGAGGCCGCGGTCCGCGCCAAGATCAACCGGCAGACAGCGCGCAACCTGGGCATCACCAAGCCCGCCGGCAAACTGCGCGGCCCCGCATTCCCTAAACCCGACAAGCCCGAGCGATCGTCCAAGGCTGCACTCCCTCCAAAGCGCATCTACGCCGCGAGGACATCCCCATGAAGCATCGCGCCCCGGAAGCCCCGGACATTACAGGAGATGGAAGAATGACTGAAGCGCCGAAGCATACGCCGGGACCGTGGTCGTGCTTTTACAAACACAAATACGATGAGTGGCACGTTTCCCTGCCGATCACTGGCAGCAGCATGAAACTGGCTCTCTGCCCCGATGGCATCCAGTCCGAAAATCGCGAAGCCGATGCGCACCTGATCGCCGCCGCTCCCGATCTTCTCGCCTTTGCAGAGGAAGTGCGCCGTCGCTGCATCGAAATGGACATGCCAGGCCATGAGCTTTGCACGCTCGCAGAGGCCGCAATCCTTCGCGCGAATGGAGGCACCAAGCCATGAACAGGGGAGAGACGCTGACCCAAGCCGTTATCGAGCGGCTGGCGAAGGAAGCCGGCGGCGAGGAGTACGGCCCGCGCTCTTGGAACATATCGTTCAAGCGTGGCGCGCTCCACCGTTTTGCCGACCTCATTGCCAACTTTTGCGAGGAATTCAGCACCCCTATAGCAGCGGGGAGCGGAGAGGCGACGACTGTCACTGACGAAATGGTCGAAGCGTTCCAAGCCAAGTATCGCGAGATCGGCGAGCGGGAGGGAGAGGCCGCACTGCGTCAGGTCATTTTCGACGCGCTGGATTTGTCCGAAGAGCTTCGCATCGAATGCACGTTCGATATCGTCAATGCATTGACCGCTGCCGGCTATGTCCTTTCCACCCCCGCAGCGCCAGAACTGGCGGTGAAGGTCGGCTGGGTGCTTGTGCCGAAAGAGTCTACGCCGGAAATGCAGAACGCCGCGATCCGCGCGATCCCGATGGATAGATATCTGGAAACAGGTAGCGGCAAGCGCAAGGTCACGCTCAGCACAGACGAATGCGCCGAAATTTACCGCATCATGGTCGAGGCTGCCCTCTCTTCCGTGAGGGAACCATGAGCGACCCGCGCAAGCCGCTATCCAACAGTCGTGACGGCTGGGGCATTCTCAACCCGCAGGGCAATCTGTGGACGCCCGAGATATTCGACACGAAGGAGCAGGCGCGGTCGTACTTCGTCCGCTTCTGGACTGGCGTCAAGTCCGCGCCTGATTGGTCGCAATACGGTCTGACGTGGTGCCGCCAGCGCACTGCACCCGTTCGCGAGCCGAAACAGGTGCGCCCATGACCCAGCCCTCCCCCAGCAAGGCGGTGAAGAGCGGGACGCCTGCTGACATCGAGCAGATCGCCACCCGGTTTGCCGGCGAATACCTGGCGCACGACATTTCATGCGAACGGCTTTACAAGGATGTGGTGGCGCTTCTGGTTGCCGAGCGCGAGCGGTGCGAAGCTTTGCTTCAGCCATGGAAACGCCGAGACCATCTCAGCCTTCATTGCGGCGAGGTGACCGCACAGGAATTTCGTACGGTCGTTGCTGTCTTAATAACGTGCCAATCCGCTATCCGCGCCGCCCCTCCCTCTGGAGAAGCGACAAAATGACGAGGGCGCTGGCGCTGACAGAACGACAGATCACGGTCCTGTGCCGTGGAGCCGCCAAGGCAGGCCATGTCGCGGAAGTCAAGATCGGAGAAGTCGTTGTGCGCCTTATCCCCAAGGCTGACGCACAGCCAGAGCGGATAATTGACCCCGGAAAGGATATCGAGCTTTGACCGAGGGTATGCCCAGGAAGCTGCCACCCTTCGTCGCCCGTCAGCGCTCGCGCCACGGCAAGGTCGTTTTCTATTTCCGAAAGGACAAGGGGAAACGTACTCGGCTCCCAGATTTGAACGCCCCAGACTTTGACGCCAAATATCTGGCCGCTCTTGCCGCCATAGAGCCGCCAAGGAAGGCGCTGGCGGGTGCCGGCAGCCTCGCATGGCTCATCACTCGCTACAAGGACAGCGGCGCCTACGCGGCCCTGTCTGCGGCTACCAGACGGCAACGGGACAACATCCTCAAAGGCGTCGTCGCCAAGGCTGGCCATCACCCCTACAAATCGATCTCGCGCAAGTCGATCGTCAACGGCCGGGAAGCGCGCGCCTCGACGCCGGCACAGGCGCGGAACTATCTCGACGCGATGCGCGGCCTGTTCCGCTGGGCGCTCGATGCCGAGTTCGTTGCGGTTGACCCGACTGAGAGCGTGAAGAACCCCAAGCGCCAAGCAGGTGACGGCTTCATTGCATGGTCTGAGGATGACGTGGACGCGTTTGAGGCGCGGTGGCCAGCCGGGACCAAGGAACGGGTCTGGCTGCACGTCCTGCTCTATACCGGCCTGCGCCGGGGCGATGCCGTCATGATCGGCAAGCAACACATCCGCGACGGCGTGGCCACTATTCGGACAGAGAAGAGCAAATTCAAGATGGAGGTCAGCATCCCGATTCTGCCGGTGCTGGCCAAGACGCTGGCCACCGGCCCTACCGGAGATCTGGCGCTGATCGTCGGGAGCAACGGCAAGCCGCTGACAAAGGAGAGCTTCGGGAATTATTTCCGGGTCGCCTGCAATGGGGCTGGGCTCAAAAGGCGATCGGCCCACGGCGTGAGAAAGATTGGCGCGACGAGGGCAGCGGAAGCTGGCGCGACCGATAAAGAGCTTGATGCGCTGTTCGGCTGGGAGGGCGGAATGATGTCGAAGCTCTACACTCAGAAGGCAGAGCGCAAGCGGCTATCTCGGCAGGCGTCAGAAAAAATAGAGAACGCTCAACGCCCTCCCCAAGTTTCCGATGGCCCTCACCCAGAAAAAATGGTAGGGTAATCAATGCTTTACAAAGGCTCAAAAGCCAAATGGTGCGGTCGAGAAGACTCGAACTTCCACGGGTTGCCCCACAGCGACCTCAACGCTGCGCGTCTACCAATTCCGCCACGACCGCACGTGGTAGGAGCCGGAACCGACCGGCTCGCGGCGTGTAGCAAATCGTTTCCGGCGAAACAAGTGCGCCGCGAGCAATAATCTCAAGCGATTGGCATAACGGTCCACAGGATTGGAAAACTGGGCCGGAACTGGACGTTTTGCCCGTTTGAGGCCATATGGAAGCAAATGCATGTCGCCCGGAAGTGCAAGGCGGTCTTGGGCTATGGTATGCATGGGCAAAAAGCGACACGCCATGACAGAACGCAGCCAGATCGCCACGTCATTCCTGCCCCTGCCCGGGTCAGCGCCGGTCGAATGGCGCCTCGAGCCCGGCCTCACCGCCTATCCCGACGCGCTTGCCTTCATGGAGGCGCGCGCCGAGGCGATCCGCAGTGGTGCCGCCGGCGAAATGGTCTGGCTGGTCGAACACCCGCCGCTCTACACCGCCGGCACCAGTGCCCGCATCGAGGACCTGATCGAGCCTGACCGCTTTCCGGTCTTTTCGGCAGGACGCGGCGGCGAATACACCTATCATGGGCCGGGCCAGCGGGTTGCCTATGTGATGCTCGACCTGAAGCGGCGCCGCGAGGATGTGCGCGCCTTCGTCGCGGCGCTCGAACAGTGGATCATCGGCACGCTCGCCGCCTTCAATGTGCGCGGCGAACGCCGTGAGGATCGGGTCGGCGTCTGGGTGGTGCGGCCCGATCGCCCCGCACTGCCGGACGGCTCTCCGGCCGAAGACAAGATCGCGGCCATCGGCATCCGGCTGCGGCGCTGGGTGAGCTTTCACGGCATCGCCATCAATGTCGAGCCGGAGCTCTCCCATTTCAGCGGCATCGTGCCGTGTGGCGTCCAGGATCATGGCGTCACCAGCCTCGTCGACCTCGGCCTTCCCGTTGGCATGGCCGACCTCGATCTGGCGCTGAAATCCGCCTTCGAGGATGTCTTCGGCCCGGCCATCGCGTTGCCTGTCAAAGCGGCCCGCAAGGCCGGTTGAGCCTTTCAATCCGGGGCGGCTCAGATGAGCTGCGCCGACGCCCATAACACACCGCAGCCATGGATGACGAATACCGCCAGCAGCGCGCCGGCGATGGCGAAGCGGTCGACGATGCGGATCGGCTCCAGTTCGTGACGCGGCTTTATCCCGCTGCCCACCGTCAGCAGGCTGAGGATCGAAAAGACCGCTCCCGCGACGATCAGGAACCCTGACGAGAAGCCAGCCTGCCGGCCGAGCGCCAGGAAGGCGGACAGCAGGAAGAACGAGGCCAGCGCCAGCACGATCGACCCCGGGCAGATCTGGCGCAGCACCTGGCCGCCGTCGAACTTCCACACCGGCACCAGATTGGCGATGTTGAACAGGGCAGCACAACCCGCCAGTGCCGCCAGCAGCGCGGCGGCGGCCTTGTGCCCCTCGCCGCCGGCAAACACGCTGGCGGCAATGACGATCGGCACCAGGAAGGCGGAGAACCCCGCCCCCATCAGCGCCACGAAGGCCACCTCGAAACGGCTGTTGTAGGGCCGGCCGCCAATGGCGATGCCGCCGAGCAGCGGGATGAAGATCATCCGCGCCTTGCGGTGGCCCATCAGGCGGAACGCCGCCATGTGGCCGAGTTCGTGCAAGGCCACGACCGACGTCAGGATCGAGGCCAGCGCCAGCCCGCCGAGGTGCAGCCCGAAGAACGGCCACAGGATCAGTGCCGACAGCACGGCGAAACCGACCTGGCTCAGCGGATGCTCGAACCAGCCGCCCTTGCGATACTGCCCGGTGACCGCCCAGCGCTGCAGCTTGGAAAGTTCGCGGCGCATGGCGAAATAACGGAACACCAGGAAGGCGACGCCACGGTAGCGGTCGGTCCGGCCGAGCGTCACCCGCGTGCCGCCGCCTTCCGAAACGAGATCCGTGGTCTCGCTATAATCCTTCCAGAACGAGCCATCGAGAGCGGTGTCCTCGATGACGCGCATCGTGAAGCTGCTGCCTTCGACGACGTCTTCGAGCTTCGACCTGCGCTCGATCGGCTTGCCGTCGCGGCCTTCCCATGACAGCATGATGCGGGCCTCGCCCTCCCCGTCCAGCGCTTGCGCCGACAGGATCTCGCCGGACCAGCCGGCATCGCTGCCGAGCGGCCACAGCGCCTGCCAGAGGCGCTGCCGGTCCATGGCAACCACGCGGCTGGACCTGACCGTGCGCAAACCAAGCGGCACGGTCATCAAGAGAAAGATCAGCCCGAGATTGCTGACCACCAGAATGGCGGTGATGATGGGCGACACCTGGACGTTGCTCCTGCCTTGGTGGAGAACCCTAACGTCGCGGCGGCAAGAAAGGCTTAACGGCGGGGGGGGGTTGCGCCCGCCGGAACTGCGGCGGCGCAAGCCGCCAAATCACATGGCTCCGATCCAGATCGCCATGGAAACGAGAAACGCACTCATGCAAACCAGCGAGACGACATCCTGAACCAGATCGGTCATAACTCTCTCCTGTTGTTGATATGTTCGCAATTTGTTCTAATTTTGTTTCAAAGTCAACGAGCAGAATCCGCCCGCGGCCGGAATCTTCGAGCGATCAAATCGGCAGGGTTAAGAAAAGGTTGACGGCGCGGCACCTATCAACAGGCACGCCAGCTTGCGCTCAATCTCGGTCGAGACAATAGTGGCTAAGCTGTGCGACTACCGAGTGATGGACGTGGGGCAACACAAAGGCGCCAATCAAGCCGATCGCTGGCGAAAGCGCATGAGACAAGGCCGCCGGTGGCGCCTCTCTCGCAACTTTGTAACCTGGCTGCTCATCCTGGCGATGGTCGCGATCTCTTCCACCCTGATCGCACTGAATGCTCACTGGCGGTTCTGAGCCCGAGCGACTCTCGAAGAGATCACAATCCCTGACGACAACTATATCCGCGGAAACTCTCGCTGGAGGTGTCCAGGGTGGACTCGCCCCTGCAGCGAGGTGCCCCTAAAGCGGCACCACCTTGCCGTCGGCCAGCGTGACGCGCCGGTCCATGCGCGATGCCAGCTCGTGATTGTGGGTGGCGATCAGCGCGGCGAGGCCCGACTGCCGGACCAGCGCCTCCAGCGCCTCGAAGACGTAAGAGGCGGTAACCGGATCGAGATTGCCGGTCGGCTCGTCGGCCAACAACACCAGCGGCGCATTGGCGACCGCGCGCGCGATGGCGACTCGCTGTTGCTCGCCGCCGGATAACTCGGCCGGCCGGTGCGAGGCGCGCTTGCCGATCTGCATGTAGTCGAGCAGCTGCGCGGCGCGCTCGGACGCTTCCTTGCGGCTCAGCCCCTTGATCAGTTGCGGCATCATGATGTTTTCCAGTGCGGAAAACTCCGGCAGCAGATGATGGAACTGGTAGACGAAGCCGACATCGTTGCGGCGGATCGAGGTGCGTTCGTCGTCGGAGAGCCGCCCGCAGGCCCGGCCGGACAGGATGACGTCACCGGCGTCGGGGCGTTCCAGCAGCCCGGCGGTGTGCAGCAGCGTCGACTTGCCGGTGCCCGAAGGCGCCACCAGCGCCACCATCTCGCCGCGCCGCAGCGCAAAATCGGCGCCATTCAGGATGGTGAGCTTACGCGGCCCCTGGACATAGTGCCGCTCGACGCTCTTCAGCTCGATAATGACCTCGGCCACTATTCGTACCTCAAGGCTTCGACCGGATCGAGGCGAGCCGCCCGCCATGCCGGAAACACGGTTGCCAGGAAGGACAGGCCGAGCGCCATGATGATGACATAGGTCGTCTCGCGCGGATCCATCTTTGCCGGCAGCTGGCTGAGGAAGTAGAGCTCGGGGTTGAACAGCACCTTGCCGGTCATCCAGGAGAAGAACTGGCGGATCGATTCGATATTGGTGCAGATGACGACGCCGAGCAGCACGCCGGCAAGCGTGCCGGTGACGCCGATCGCAGCCCCTGTCATCAGGAAGATGCGCAGGATGGCGCCGCGCGAGGCGCCCATGGTGCGCAGGATGGCGATGTCGTGGCCCTTGTCCTTCACCAGCATGATCAGGCCCGAAATGATGTTGAGGGCCGCCACCAGCACGATCAGCGTCAGGATCATGAACATGACATTGCGTTCGACCTGCAGGGCGGAAAAGAAGGTCTCGTTGCGCTGGCGCCAGTCGACCATATCGATCGGCCGCTGCGCCGCCGCTTCCACCTTCGGTTTCAGCGCGTCGACATCGTCGGGATTGTCTACATAGATCTCGATCGTCTGCGCGCGTCCGTCCATGTTGAAATAGAGCTGCGCCTCGGAGAACGGCATGTAGACGATGGAGGTATCATATTCCGACATGCCGACTTCGAAGATCGCCGAAATCTTGTAACCCTTCATGCGCGGCGTCGTGCCGATCGGCGTCACGTCGCCATCGGGCGAGATCAGCGTGATGGTGTCGCCCAGCGTCAGGCCGAGATTCTCGGCCATGCGCTTGCCGATGGCGACGCCCTCGCCGCTGTCGAAATCGGCGAGCGAACCCTGTTTGATGTTGTTGGCGACGATGGCGATCTTGCCGAGATCCTCGGCGCGTATGCCACGCACCAGCGCACCGGTGCCGCCACCGACATTGCCTTGCGCCAGCACCTGGCCGTCGATCAGCGGGATGGCGTATTTGACGCCGGGCACCTCGTTGATGCGGCCGGCGACCTGGGCGTAATCCTCGAGCGGCGAATCGATTGGCTGCACGATCAAATGGCCGTTGACGCCGAGAATCCGCGTCAACAGCTCGGCGCGGAACCCGTTCATCACGGCCATCACCACGATCAGCGTCGCGACGCCCAGCATGATGCCGAGGAAGGAGATCGAGGCGATGACCGAGATCACCGTCTCCTTGCGCCGCGAACGCAGGTAGCGCCATGCGACCGTGCGTTCGAAGATGGAAAAGGGACCGGCGCCCGCCGATCTTGCTGCGGCCGCCTCGCTCATGCGGCGGCACCGAAGCGTTTTTTCGCCTCAGCGATCGGCAGCGTCTCGCGCTCGCCGGTCTTGCGGTTCTTGATTTCGACCTCGCCGGCGGCGACGCCACGCGGCCCGACGATCACCTGCCATGGCAGGCCGATCAGGTCGGCGGTGGCGAACTTGCCGCCCGGCCGCTGGTCGGTGTCGTCGTAGAGCACATCCTTGCCGGCGTCGGCAAAGGCGGCATAAAGCTCGTCGCAGACGCGGTCGCAGCCGGCATCGCCCGCCTTCATGTTGATCACGCCGATGTCGAACGGCGCCACGGCTTCCGGCCAGATGATGCCGTTCTCGTCGTGGCTGGCTTCGATGATCGCAGCGACCAGCCGTGACGGGCCGATGCCGTAGGAACCGCCGGAGACGAAATGATCCTTGCCGTCGGGGCCGGTCACCTTGGCGCCCATGGGCTTGGAATATTTGTCGCCGAAATGGAAGATATGGCCGACCTCGATGCCCCGCGCCGAGACACGGTCGGCTTCGCCGAGCTTGTCCCACGCCGCTTCGTCATGCATCTCGTCGGTGGCGGCGTAAGGCGTCGTCCACGTCTTGACGATGTCGGCGATCTCGCCGTCATTGGCAAAGTCGGTGTTTTCGCCGGGCACCTGAAGCGACAGATAATCGCGATCGCAATAGACCTGGCTCTCGCCGGTGTCGGCCAGGATGATGAATTCGTGGCTGAGATCGCCGCCGATCGGCCCGGTATCGGCCCGCATCGGGATAGCTTGCAGGCCCATGCGCGTGAAGGTCCTGAGATAGGACACGAACATCCTGTTGTAAGCCGTCTTGGCGCCCTCGAAATCGAGGTCGAAGGAATAGGCGTCCTTCATCAGGAATTCGCGCGAGCGCATGACGCCGAAGCGCGGCCGCACCTCGTCACGAAACTTCCACTGGATGTGGTAGAGATTGAGCGGCAGGTCCTTGTAGGACTTGACGTAGGCGCGGACGATTTCGGTGACCACTTCCTCATTGGTCGGACCGTAGAGCATGTCGCGGTCCTGCCGGTCCTTGATGCGCAGCATCTCCTTGCCGTAATCGTCATAGCGGCCGCTTTCGCGCCACAAATCGGCCGACTGGATGGTCGGCATCAGGATTTCCATCGCACCGGCGCGATTCTGCTCCTCGCGGATAATCTGGCAGACCTTGTCCAGCACCCGCTTGCCGAGCGGCAGCCAGGAAAAACTGCCCTGCCCCTGCTGGCGGATCATGCCGGCACGCAGCATCAGCCGGTGCGAGACGATCTCGGCCTCGCGCGGATTTTCTTTGAGGATAGGCAGGAAATAGCGCGACAAACGCATGGACTGGTCCGTGAATGAGAACGGCCGCACCAGAATCGGCGCGACGCAGGTTTGCTTGCCCCGGCTTCATAGCCATTTCATGGCGGAATGGAAACCCGGCCATAGCCGCACATCAGCGCCTTCCGGCCCGGAATCCCTTGGTTCCCGGGTCAGGCCGCGCTGGCAATCGAGCGTGCCGAACCACTTCGGATTTGGCCTCCAATTCTTTGCGCGCGTCAATGCAGAACATGCCGTAAAGGCTCCCTTGGACACTGCTGGTCGTTTCGAAAGCAAAGCATGCCATACTATTGTGCAGTGCAGCACGAGAATGCCTGTTTCGAGGCAAAATTCTTCGTGACATTTTCATTCGGCTTAGGCTAATGTCCCGCGATAACCGAGAGGGCGGAGACAAATCTGCTCTCCTACGCGGTCAAAGTCTTGGGAGGATGCGATCTAGGCGCGGTTACTCGCTGCCGCCGGAAACCGGAAACAGATCGGACGCGTTTAATTGCAAGGCCTCGTGCCTTGCATTTTTTTTGTGCAATCATCTGGTTAGAGCGGCGAGTTGCCAGCTTACATGACCCAGCGTCAGCGCGGGGCGTGGTGGCATTTCAAGCCCATCCGCACCGCTCCGATGTCGGCTAAGCAGCCTTGCCGGGCGATCTACTTCGCTGGGGTCTGGCCGAAATCCGGCACGATGTGCGGGATATCGTTGAGGCTGTATCCCAGCCCGTGCGTCAGGCCATAGAAAATGCCCATCAGGATCGCCGTGGCGATGGTCGTGCGGATCACGGCGCGCAGCATATGCGGCCCGCGCGGCGCGCTTGGCACGGTGCCCAGCGTCACGTCGTGATCATCGTCCTGCGTCCTCACGCTGAACGGCAGCACAGCGAACAGCACCACCCACCAGGTCGCGAAAAACAGCGCGGTGAACGAAACCCAGCTCATGATTGCTCCAGTTCGATCAGCGCGCCGAAGAAATCCTTCGGGTGCAGGAACAGCACCGGCTTGCCATGCGCACCCAGCTTCGGATTGCCGTCGCCGAGCACGCGGGCGCCGGCGGCCTTGAGCTGGTCACGCGCGGCCAGGATATCGTCGACCTCGTAGCAGAGATGATGCATGCCGCCGGACGGGTTCTTCACCAGGAACGCGGCGATCGGCGAGCCCTCGCCAAGCGGCTCCAGCAATTCGATCTTGGTGTTGCCGACATCGACGAACACCACGGTAACGCCATGCTCCGGCAGCGCCTGCGGCTCGCTCACTGCGGCGCCAAGCGTGTTGCGGTAAGCAGCAATTGCCGCAGCCAGGTCCGGCACGGCGAGCGCGACATGGTTCAGCCGTCCGAGCATGTGCGAGCGATCACTCCTCTTTCCAGTGACTGCGTCATACGTCAAATCGACCGATATCAATAGCCATTCACGAGGCGCGCACTGTCGCACTTCGATGATCATTCTTCGAAATCACGATCGAGGCTGTTCCGATCGCCAGCCGCAAAGTACAAACGGCAATGTCCGATATCCGCCCTGCCCGCGCCCGCATCTTTCCTTTCGATCTTGGGTCATTCAAAGTTGCCGCCTTGCTCGATGCCGTCGATGTCCGCGACAACCTCGCATCGGCCTTCGCAGCTGGACAATCGCCAGGCGCGGCGCTCAAGCTCATGGCCTCGAACTTCATCGACCAGGACCGATACGAGCATTGTTTCATCCCGACGCTCGTCGACACCGGTTCCGAAAAGATCCTTTTCGACACCGGATGCGGAGACGAGGACAGTTCACTCCTCGACTGTTTGCAAGACCTTGGGCTCGGGGCGGATGACATTGATGTGGTGGTCATCACGCACGGCCACCCGGATCATATCGGCGGGCTCGTCAGGAATGGCGAACCCGTTTTCCGTCGGGCACGCTATGTGTTCGGCGCGGCCGAATTCGCTTTCTGGACCGAGGCAACAGCGGTCCGCGAGGCCAGATTGGCCAACCGTGATCTGTTCAGGCAGATTTGCACCGGGCTGGCCGACCAGGCAACATTCATAGCACCCGGAGATGAGGTGCTGCCCGGCGTCACTGCAATCGACGCCGCCGGTCACTCCCCCGGCCTCCTGGCATTTCTCGTCGAAAGCGGCGGCCAGCGATTGCTGATCTGGTCCGACGCCTTCCTGCACTATGTCGTGTCTGTCCAGCAGCCGGATTGGCATGCCGATTTCGATGATGACAAGCAACAGGCGGTCGAGACGCGCAAGCGGCTGCTGAAGATGGCCGCGGATCAGCGCCTGCTGGTCGCTGGCCACCACATGCCATTTCCAGGCCTGGGTTACATCGAATCGGCGAACGGTTCTTTTCGCTGGCTTCCGGTCAGCTATCAACTCAACGTGTAGCTGCCATTCTCACCTTGTGACGAACACCGTCACCAGCGGCTTCTTGCCCCAGGCCTCGTTGGCGGCGCCGCGCACCGCGCGCCGTACCGCCTCCTGCACCAGGTCGAGGTCCTTTCGGCGCTGGCGGGGGATCGAATCCACCGCGCCGACGGCCGCATCGATCATCAGGTCTTCCAGCGTCTCGCCACGCGCATCGGCCTCGGCGACGCCGATGGCGACCAGGTCGGGATCGCCGGCCAGTTCATATTTGTCGTCGAGCACGACATTGACCGCGACATGGCCGGCAAACGACAATTTGCGCCGATCGCGAATGCCCATCGCCTGGTCGGTGCCGATCAAATTGCCGTCCTTGTAGATGCGGCCGAACGGCACCTGGTCGATGATCGTGGCGGGACCGGGAGCGAGCCGCAGCATGTCGCCGTCGCGCACCTGCGCCACCTGGCCGATGCCGGAGGTCGACATCAGCGATCCCTGCGCCACCAGATGCGCGGCCTCGCCATGCACGGGAACGCCGATCTGCGGGCGCACCCATTCATACATCTTGCGCAGTTCGCTGCGGCGGGGATGGCCCGAGACATGCACCAGCGCGTCGCCGTCCTCGATGATCTTGATGCCGAGATCGATGAGGCGGTTCTTGATCTCGAGGATCGCCTTCTCGTTGCCGGGAATGGTGCGCGAGGAAAACACCACCGTGTCGCCCGCCGTCAGCGACACCGATTTCATCTCGTCACGCGACAGCTTGGCAAGCGCGGCCAGCGGCTCGCCCTGGCTGCCGGTGCAGATGATGACCAGGTTTTCGCGCGGGATGAAGCCAAAATCCTCCTCGGCGATGAACTCCGGCAGGCCGTCCATGTAGCCGAGCTCGCCGGCCACATCGATGACGCGCTTCAGCGAGCGGCCAAGCACCAGGCACTGGCGGCCCGCATCGCGTGCGGCTCTGGCGATGGAGACGATGCGCCCGACATTGGAGGAGAATGTGGTGACGGCGACGCGGCCCTTGGCGGCCTGGATGACACCCTTGAGACCCTCGCCCACGGCGACTTCCGAAGGCGACTCGCCTTCGCGCAGCGCGTTGGTCGAATCGCAGATCAGCGCCAGCACGCCCTTGTCGCCATAGGCACGGAAGCGCGCTTCGTCGGTCTTCGGCCCGATCGTCGGTTCCGGGTCGATCTTCCAGTCGCCGGTGTGGATGACGGTGCCGGCCGGCGAGGTGATCGCCAGCGACATCGGCTCGGGAATCGAGTGCGCGACCGGAATGGCCTCGATCTCGAACGGGCCGACGGTGAATTTCTCGCCCGCTCGATAGATCGTCAGCGGAATCTTCGGTGCGCCCTGTTCGCCTTGCCGCTTGGCTTCCAGCAGCCCGGCACTGAACGGCGTCATCCATACCGGCGCCTTCAGCTTCGGCCAGGTGTCGAGCAGCGCGCCGTAATGGTCCTCATGCGCATGGGTGATGATGATGCCGCGCAGGTTGGCGAGGTTCTCCTCGATGAAGCGCGTGTCGGGCAGGATCAGGTCGACGCCCGGATGCGCCGCATCGGGAAAGGTGACGCCGACATCGATGATGATCCATTCGCGCGCGCTCGGCGGGCCATAGCCGTAGAGGGCGAAGTTCATGCCGATCTCGCCAACGCCGCCGAGCGGCACGAAGACGAGTTCGGCGTTTTCCGCTTTCGCCATGATTTTTCCCTTCCTGGCCCTCAGGCCAAGCCGTTGAAGCAATTCCAGCAAAAGTGTGTAACGGCTTTCCCACCGGAATTGCGTAAAAACAAAACTATACCCGCGCGGATGCGACCGCGCCGAAATGCACATCGCCGGCGGCGATCGTCAAAACAGACCCGTCATCGTCGCGGATCACGAAACGGCAGTCCTCGTCAATGGTCTCGAACACGCCACGCACCACATTACCGTCAATTCTGACAGCAACCTCACCGCCAAGGCCCGCCGCGCGTGCCAGCCAGCGCCGCCGAATGGCTGCAAGGCCGCGCCCTTCATCCCAAAGCCGGGCATTCTCGCTCCAGGCATCCGACAGCGCCAGGAACAGCGTTTCGGCATCGCATGCCGCGCCCAATGCGTGAAGCGATGTCGCGGGATACGGCAAATCCTGCGGATGCGCCACAACATTGACGCCGATGCCGACCGCGACCGCGAAACGCCCACCGTCAAGCACGGCCGATTCCAGCAGGATGCCGGCAAGCTTGGCGCCGGAGGCCAGCACATCGTTCGGCCATTTCAGCTCGAAACGGTTTTGGCCCTGGCTGGCGCCGTCGAGGCCGATGGCGATGCGGCCCTTCGGCACCACGGCGTCGAGCGCATCGGCAAGCGCCAGGCCGGCAACGAAGCCGAGTGTCGCGGCAAGGCGAAGTTCGCCGCCGGTGAGGACGAGCAATGTCGCCGCCAGATTGCCTTCCGGCGTCGCCCAGACGCGGCCACGCCGCCCGCGCCCGCTTTCCTGCTTTTTGGAAACGACCCACAGCCTGCCCGGATCGCCTGCCCGGGCATGGTCCAACGCCAGCGCATTGGTGGAGCCGACGCTGTCATGCGCCTCGAGCCGGAACCCTTCCGACGCCGAGGTTGGAGCCAGCCGAAATGCCATGCCGTCTAGAAGAACGTCTTGGCGGCGGCTTCGGCATAGGTGCCGATCGGCCCGCCGATCAGCACGTAAAACAGCACGAAGGCGCCGCAGACGCCGAGCACGACGCGCAATTCCGTGGCCATCGGCACGAAACCGCCGACGGGTTCGTCGAACCACATGATCTTGATGATGCGCAGATAGTAATAGGCGCCCACCACCGAGGCCAGCACGCCGATGATCGCCAGCGCATAGAGGTTGGCGTTGATGGCGGCGAGGAAGACATACCACTTCCCCCAGAAGCCGGCGAGCGGCGGGATGCCGGCCAGCGAGAACATCAGGATGGTCAGGATCGTCGCCATGATCGGATTGGTCGACGACAGGCCGGCCAGGTCGCTGATCTGCTCGACATTGCCTTCCTTGCGCCGCATGGCGAGAATGAAGGCGAAGGTGCCGAGCGTCATCACCAGGTAGATCAGCATGTAGATGGCGACCCCGCGCACGCCGGCCTGGCTGTTGGCGGCAAGGCCGACCAGCGCGTAACCCATATGGCCGATCGAGGAATAGGCCATCAGCCGCTTGATGTTGGTCTGGCCGATGGCGGCGAAAGCGCCAAGCGCCATGGAGGCGATCGAGATGAAGACGATGATCTGCTGCCAGTCGGCGGCGATCGGCTTGAACGCACCCATGGTGACGCGCACGATCAGCGCCATTGCCGCCATTTTCGGCGCTGCCGCGAGGAAGGCCGTCACCGGCGTCGGCGCACCCTCATAGACGTCCGGCGTCCACATGTGGAACGGCACCGCCGAGATCTTGAAGGCAAGGCCGGCCAGCACGAAGACGAGCCCGACGACGAGGCCAAGCTGGCGCTCGCCGCCGCCGAGTGCGGTCGCGATCTCCTGGAAGCCGGTGTTGCCGGTGTAGCCGTAGACCAGCGAGATGCCATAGAGCAGCATGCCCGACGACAGCGCTCCCAGGACGAAGTACTTCAGGCCCGCCTCGGTCGAACGCAGATTGTCGCGGTTGATCGCCGCCAGCACGTAGATCGCCAGCGACTGCAGTTCGAGGCCGAGATAGAGCCCGATCATGCCGTTGGCCGAGATCATCAGCATCATGCCCAAGGTGCAAAGCAGGATCAGCACCGGATATTCGAACTTGTCGAAACGCTCCGCCTTGGCAAAGCGCATCGACATCACCAGCGTCACCGCCGAGCCGACCAGCGCCAGCACCTTCATGAAGCGGGCGAAGGAATCCTGGACGAAGGCGTTGCCGTAGGCGCTGCCCTGCCCCGTGGAAAAGATCAGCCAGGCGCCGGATATCACCAGCACGGCGACGGCAAGGCCGGTCACCGTGTTGGCGGTGTTGGCGCGCGAATACGCCCCGACCATCAGCAGCGCGAGCGCGCCGATGGCAAGGATCAGCTCGGGCGTCGAGAGCGACAGGCTGGAGAGAAGGTCCGGCGTCATGGTTCGCAAAACCTCTGGTCAGTTCGCCGCCGCGGTCTGCGCGGCGCCGATGGATGCGGTGACATTGGTGACGAGCGACTTGACCGATTGGGCCGTCGCGTCGAAGACGGGAGCGGGATAGACGCCGAAGAAGATGACCAGCACCACCAACGGGTATATGATGGCCTTCTCGCGCGGCGACAGGTCGAGCAGCCCCTTCAGGCTATCCTTGGTCAGCGCGCCGAAGATCACCCGGCGGTAGAGCCAGAGCGCGTAGGCGGCCGACAGGATGACGCCGGTGGCGGCGAAGAACGCGACCCAGGTGTTGACCCGGAACACGCCGAGCATGGTCAGGAACTCGCCAACGAAGCCTGACGTGCCGGGCAGGCCGACATTGGCCATGGTGAAGACCATGAATACGGTGGCGTATTTCGGCATGTTGTTGACGAGGCCGCCATAGGCGGCGATCTCACGCGTGTGCATGCGGTCGTAGATAACGCCGACGCATAGGAACAGCGCGCCCGAAACGAGGCCGTGGCTGAGCATCTGGAAGATCGCGCCCTGCACGCCTTCCTGGTTCATGGCGAAGATACCCATGGTGACGAAGCCCATATGGGCGACCGACGAATAGGCGATCAGTTTCTTCATGTCCTCCTGCATCAGCGCCACCAGCGAGGTGTAGATGATGGCGACGACGGAGAGCGTGAACACCAGCGGCGCGAACATCTCGGACGCCAGCGGGAACATCGGCAAGGAGAAGCGCAGGAAGCCGTACCCGCCCATCTTCAAGAGGATGGCGGCCAGGATGACCGAGCCGGCCGTCGGCGCCTCAACATGCGCGTCTGGCAGCCAGGTGTGCACCGGCCACATCGGCATCTTCACCGCGAAGGAGGCGAAGAAGGCGAGCCATAGCCATGTCTGCATGTTGGCCGGGAAGCTGTGGGTCAGAAGGGTCGGAATGTCGGTCGTGCCGGACTGATAGAACATCGCCATGATAGCGAGCAGCATCAGCACCGAGCCGGCGAGCGTGTAGAGGAAGAACTTGAACGAGGCGTAGACGCGCCGCTTGCCGCCCCAGACGCCGATGATGATGAACATCGGGATCAGGCCGGCTTCGAAGAAGACGTAGAACAGCACGATGTCGAGCGCGCAGAACACGCCGATCATCAGCGTCTCGAGCAGCAGGAAGGCGATCATGTAGGCCTTGACGCGCTTCTCGATCGATTCCCACGACGCCAGGATGCAAAGCGGCATCAGGAACGTCGTCAGGATGACGAACAGCATGGAAATGCCGTCGACACCCATATGGTAGGAGATGCCGGAATCGAGCCAGGCGGCCTTCTCGACGAATTGGAAGCCGGCCTGCGAATTGTCGAAGCCGGTCCAGATGAACAGCGAGATGATGAACGTGAACGTCGTCGTCAACAGCGCGATGGCGCGGATGTTGCGACGTGCGTTCTCGCTGTCATCATTGATGAACAGGATCAGCAGCACACCAACCAGCGGCAGGAAGGTGACCAGCGAGAGGATTGGCCAGGCGGTCATCAGAGCATCATCCAGGTGACGAATGCGGCAACGCCGATCAGCATGGCGAAGGCATAGTGATAGAGGTAGCCGGTCTGCAGCTTGACGACGCGGTTGGTGACGTCGACGACGCGCGCCGAAATGCCATCCGGCCCAAGCCCGTCGATGATGGTGCCATCGCCGGTCTTCCACAGGAAGGAACCAAGGCGCTTGGCCGGCCGCACGAACAGGAAGTCGTAGAGCTCGTCGAAGTACCACTTGTTGAGCAGGAAGGCGTAGAGCCCGCGATGCTGGGCGGCCAGATTGACGGGCATTTCCGGCGAGCGGATGTAGAATTTCCAGGCCAGCGCCAAGCCGATCAGCATGGCGATGAAGGGCGACAGCTCGACCCACAGCGGCAGCTCATGGATTTCGTGCAGGATGTTGTTGTCCGGCAGCGTGAACAGCGACGCCTTCCAGAACTCGGCATAGCCTTCGCCGATAAAGGAATTGTGGAAGATGATGCCGGCAAACAGCGCGCCGGCGGCCAGGATGAACAGCGGCACCAACATCACCGGCGGCGATTCATGGACATGGTGCATCACCTCGTGGCTCGCCCGCGGCTTGCCGTGGAAGGTCATGAAGATCAGCCGCCAGGAGTAGAAGGAGGTGAAGCCGGCGGCGATGACCAGCAGCACGAAGGCAAGGCCGGCGACCGAATTGTGGCTGGCAAAGGCGGTCTCGATGATGGCGTCCTTGGAGAAGAAGCCAGCGGTGCCGATGACGGTCACCGGGATGCCGACGCCGGTCAGCGCCAGCGTGCCGATCACCATCATCCAGTAGGTGGTCGGGATCAGCTTTCTCAAGCCACCCATCTTGCGCATGTCCTGCTCGTCGGAGACGGCATGGATGACCGAACCGGAGCCGAGGAACAGCAACGCCTTGAAGAAGGCGTGTGTGAACAGGTGGAAGATCGCGGCGCCATAGGCGCCGACGCCGAGCGCCACGAACATGTAGCCGAGCTGCGAACAGGTCGAATAGGCGATGACCCGCTTGATGTCGTTCTGGACGAGACCGACGGTCGCCGCGAAGAAGGCGGTGAAGGCGCCGATGAAGGTCACCACCGTCAGCGCCGAATGCGACAGCTCGAACAGCGGCGACAGCCGCGCCAGCATGAACACGCCGGCCGTCACCATGGTGGCGGCATGGATGAGCGCCGAGACCGGTGTCGGGCCTTCCATGGCGTCCGGCAGCCAGGTGTGCAGCGGCACCTGCGCCGACTTGCCCATGGCGCCCATGAACAGGAGCAGGCAGACGACGGTCATTGCCGCCTGCTTGTCGAGCGCATGGCCGAGGAAGGTGAGCACGGCCGCTCCTTGCGGCGCGCCTTCAGCGGGGACGAAGGTCGCCGCATTGGCGAAGATGGTGCCAAGGTTGACCGAGCCGAACAGCACGAACACGCCGAAGATGCCGAGCGCGAAACCGAAATCGCCGACGCGGTTGACGACAAAGGCCTTGATGGCGGCGGCATTGGCCGACGGCTTCTTGTACCAGAAGCCGATCAGCAGGTAGGACGCCAGCCCCACCCCTTCCCAGCCGAAGAACATCTGCACGAGGTTGTCGGCGGTCACCAGCATCAGCATGGCGAAGGTGAACAGCGACAGGTAGGCGAAGAAGCGCGGCCGGTTCGGATCGTGGTGCATGTAGCCGATCGAATAGATGTGAACCAGCGCCGAGACGGTGTTGACCACCACCAGCATCACCACCGTCAGCGTATCGATGCGCAGCGCCCAGGATACGTCGAGGCCGCCGGACTGGATCCAGTGCAGCACCGGCACGGTGAACACCTCGCCATGGCCGAAGCCGACGCTGAAGAAGGCGACCCACGACAGCACGGCCGAAATCACCAGGAAGCCGGAGGTGATGTATTCGGAAGCCTTGGCGCCGAGCGACGTGCCGAACAGGCCGACGATCAGAAAGCCGAGCAGTGGAAGGAAGACGATGGCCTGATACATGGTGGTTCCGTCAACCCTTCATCATGTTCACGTCTTCGACCGCGATCGAGCCGCGGTTGCGGAAGAAGACGACGAGAATGGCAAGTCCGATGGCGGCTTCGGCCGCTGCGACCGTCAGCACGAACAGCGCGAACACCTGGCCGACCAGATCGCCGAGCGCCGCCGAAAAGGCGACGAAGTTGATGTTGACTGCAAGCAGGATCAGCTCGACCGACATCAGGATGACGATGATGTTGCGGCGGTTCAGGAAGATGCCGAACACGCCGAGCGTGAACAGGATCGCCGATACGGTCAGATAATGTGCGATGCCAACGACCATCTCAGACTCCTTCGCCCGACTTGACCTTGCGGATTTCCATGCCGGTCGCCGGCGTGCGGCCGACCTGGGCTGCGATCGACTGCCGCTTGACCCCTTCCTTGTGGCGCAGCGTCAGCACGATGGCGCCGATCATGGCAACCAGCAGGATGAGGCCCGAAATCTGGAAGTAGTAGAGGTAGTCGGTGTAGAGGATGTCGCCGAGCGCGGCTGTGTTCGAACGCGCCGCGAGATCGGGAATCGGCTTGGCGACCGTCGAAGCGAGCTGCGGCGCGAAGGTGTAGCCGCCGAGCACCACGATCAGTTCCGCCGCAAGGATCAGCCCGACCAGAGCGCCGATCGGCGCGTATTGCAAGGCGCCTTCCTTCATCTCGGCGAAGTCGACGTCGAGCATCATGACGACGAACAGGAACAGCACCATCACCGCGCCGACATAGACGACGAGCAGGATCATCGCCAGGAACTCGGCGCCGGTCAGCATGAAGAGGCCGGCGGCGTTGAAGAAGGTCAGGATCAGGAACAGCACCGAATGCACGGGGTTGCGCGACGAAATGACCATGAACGCCGATGCCACCGCGACAAAGGCGAAGAGGTAGAAAAAGGCCGCCTCTAGTCCACTCAGCATTGGGGATCCCCCGGGTTCCTATCCGAAACAGGACAACCGTCCTGTTCGATTTTTGCCGCCGCCTCCGGCCGCAAGTTTCGTTGTGTCCTATCGCATGTTCCGATCGGGTTGAAAGGCCCGATCGACAGAAACATGCGACACTCTTTTAATCCGGAGGATGATCTGGTCCGAAAAGTCCGCAACTTTTCGGGATCATCCTTTGGACGAGGCCCCTCGCCCCGTCCACGCGTCGATATCAGCGGTAGGGCGAGTCCAGCGAGATGTTGCGCGCCAGTTCGCGCTCCCACCGGTCGCCATTCGCCAACAGCCTGTCCTTGTCGTAGTAGAGTTCCTCGCGCGTCTCCGTCGCGAATTCGAAATTCGGCCCCTCGACGATGGCGTCGACCGGGCAGGCTTCCTGGCAGAAGCCGCAATAGATGCACTTCACCATGTCGATGTCGTAGCGCACCGTGCGGCGCGTGCCGTCATTGCGGCGCGGGCCGGCCTCGATGGTGATCGCCTGCGCCGGGCAGATCGCCTCGCACAGCTTGCAGGCGATGCAGCGTTCCTCGCCATTGGGATAGCGGCGCAAGGCATGCTCGCCACGGAAGCGCGGGCTCACCGGCCCCTTCTCGTGCGGATAGTTGATCGTCTCCTTCGGCGCGAAGAACTGGCGCATCGACAGGAAGAAGGCGCTGACGAAATCCTGCAGCAGCAGCGATTTTGCGGCTTGGGACAAAGCGGACATCACGCAAACCCCGTGATCTTGAGGAAGGCGGCGGTGGCGACCACCATGAACAGTGAAATCGGCAGGAACACCTTCCAGCCCAATCGCATCAGCTGGTCGTAGCGGTAGCGCGGCACGAAGGCCTTGACCATGGAAATGCCGAAGAACACGAAACAGACTTTCAGCACGAACCAGATGACGCCCGGCACCCAGGTGAAGGGCGCGAAGTCGAAGGGCGGCAGCCAGCCGCCTAGGAACAGGATGGTGGCCAGCGCGCACATCAGCACGATGGCGACATACTCGCCCAGGAAGAACAGCAGGAACGGCGTCGACGAATATTCGACCATGTGGCCGGCGACCAGCTCCGATTCGGCTTCGACCAGGTCGAAGGGCGGCCGGTTCGTCTCGGCCAGCGCCGAGATGAAGAAGATGATGAACATCGGGAACAGGGCCAGCCAGTTCCAGTCGAGGAAGGTGTTGGGCAGGCCAAGCCGCGTGCCAAGCCCGCCTTGCTGCGACAGCACGATATCGCTGAGGTTGAGCGAACCGGCGGTGAGCAGCACGGTGACGATGACGAAGCCGATCGAGACTTCGTAGGACACCATCTGCGCCGCCGAACGCAGCGCGCCGAGGAACGGATATTTCGAGTTCGACGCCCAGCCGCCCATGATCACGCCATAGACCTCGAGCGAGGAGATGGCGAAGACATAGAGGATGCCGACATTGACGTTGGCGATAGCCCAGCCCTGGCTGACGGGAATGACCGCCCAGGCCGAGATCGCCAGCACCGCCGACACCAGCGGCGCCAGGAGGAACACGCCCTTGTTGGCGCCTGACGGGATGACCGGTTCCTTAAAGACGAACTTCAACAGGTCGGCGAAGGCCTGCAGCGTGCCCCAGGGGCCGACGACGTTCGGCCCGCGACGCAACTGCACCGCTGCCCAGATCTTGCGGTCAGCATAGAGGATGTAGGCGACGAAGATCAGCAGCACGACGATCAGCACCACTGATTTCAGCAGGATCAGCAGCGCCGGCAGCACGTAGAAGGAGAAGAAGGTGTCCATGCTTATTCCGCCGCCTGCTTGAAGCCGCTCTTGGCCAGTGCCGAGCATTCCGCCATCACGGCGGACGCCCGCGCGATCGGGTTGGTCAGGTAGAAATCCTTGACCGGCGAGGTGAAGGCGCCCTTGTTCAGCCGCCCGCCGAGCTTCGCCACCCCGGCGATGTCCTCGGCATTGCCGGCCGCGACCTGGTCGATGCGGGCCAGATGCGGGTATTCGCCATAGAGCTTGGCGCGCAGTTGCGGCAGCGAATCGAACGGCAACTTCTTGCCCAGCACGTCCGACAGCGCCCGCAGGATCGCCCAGTCCTCGCGCGCATCGCCCGGCGCGAAGCCGGCGCGGTTGGTCTGCTGCACGCGCCCTTCCGTGTTGACATAGGTGCCCGACTTTTCGGTGTAGGCGGCCGCCGGCAGGATGACATTGGCGCGGTGCGCGCCGGCGTCGCCATGGGTGCCGATATAGACGACGAAGGCGCCGCCGGTCTTGCTCATGTCGATCTCGTCGGCGCCGAGCAGGAACAGCACGTCCGTCTCGCCGAGCATGCCGGCGACGTTCTTGCCGCCCTCGCCCGGCACGAAGCCGAGATCCAGGCCGCCAACGCGCCCAGCCGCATTGTGCAGCACGGCAAAGCCGTTCCAGTCGGCCCGTGCGGCGTTCACCGCAGTGGCGAGCTTGGCTGCCTGGCCGAGCACGGCAGCACCGTCCGCGCGTGCCAATGCGCCCTGGCCGATGATGATCAGTGGGTGCGTGGCCTTCTTCAGCGTCTGGAAGAACTTGCCATTGCCGTCAGCCAGATCCTTCAGCGAATCCGGACCGGCACCGAGCAGTTCGTACTCGTAGCGGGTGTCGCCGATATCGCCGATGACGCCGACCGGCAGATTGCCGACCCGCCAGCGCTTACGGATGCGGGCATTCAGCACCGAGGCCTCGAAGCGCGGATTGGCGCCGATGATCAGCACCGCATCGGCCTGCTCGATGCCTTCGATGGTCGGGTTGAAGATGTAGCTGGCACGGCCGAGCGCCGGGTCGAGCGCGGCGCCATCCTGGCGGCAATCGGTGTTCCTGGAGCCGAGCGAAGCCATCAGCAGCTTCAGCGCGTAGATTTCCTCGACCGCGGCCAGATCGCCCGCGATGGCGCCGATCTTCTCGGGCGTCGTCTTCGACACAGCGTCCTTGATAGCGGCGAACGCGTCGGCCCAGCTTGCCGGAACCAGCTTTCCGTCTTTTCGCACATAGGGCCGGTCGAGACGCTGCGTGCGCAGGCCGTCCCAGATGAAGCGGGTCTTGTCGGAGATCCACTCCTCGTTCACCTGCTCGTTGACGCGCGGCAGGATGCGCATCACCTCGCGGCCTCTGCTATCGACTCGGATCGCCGAGCCGACGGCATCCATCACATCGATGGATTCGGTCTTGGTCAGCTCCCACGGCCGCGCCTGGAAGGCGAACGGCTTGGACGTCAGCGCGCCGACGGGGCAGAGATCGATGACATTGCCCTGCAGCTCCGATGTCATCGCGCTTTCGAGATAGGTGGTGATCTCGGCATCCTCGCCACGGCCGATCAGGCCGAGTTCGGAAATGCCGGCGACTTCGGTGGTGAAGCGGACGCAGCGCGTGCAGTGGATGCAGCGGTTCATCACCGTCTTGACCAGCGGGCCGATATATTTGTCTTCGACCGCGCGTTTGTTCTCGTGATAGCGCGAGGAATCGACGCCGAAGGCCATCGCCTGGTCCTGCAGGTCGCATTCGCCGCCCTGGTCGCAGATCGGGCAGTCGAGCGGATGGTTGATCAGCAGGAACTCCATCACGCCTTCCCGGGCCTTCTTGACCATCGGCGTGTTGGTGAAGATCTCCGGCGGCTCGCCATTGGGGCCCGGGCGCAGGTCGCGCACGCCCATGGCGCAGGAGGCCTGCGGCTTGGGCGGCCCGCCCTTGACCTCGATCAGGCACATACGGCAGTTGCCAGCGATCGACAGCCGCTCGTGGAAGCAGAAGCGCGGCACTTCCGCGCCCGCGTCTTCCGCCGCCTGCAGCAGCGTATAGTGGTCGGGTACAGTGATCTCTTTCCCGTCGACCTTGAGCTTTGCCATTCGCCTCAAACCCCTGCGGATTTCCCGCAATCTAATTTCCCGGGCGCGACAGACGCAGCGCCCGACATTTCATTCACTTCTTCGCGGACAGCACAGTTGCCTGGGCAGTCCAATCGTCACGGCCGATGCGGCCGTTGAACGACAGATAGTCGTCGACCCAGGCGATCTCCTGCGGCGACCAGGCCGCGATCTGGGCATACGTCCAGATGCCGAGCCCGTTCAGAACTTTCTCGAGCTTCGGCCCGATGCCCGATATCGCTTTTAAGTCCGAGGGCTTCGCCGGCTTGTCCATGGCCTTGGGCTGGCGGAAATCCTCGGGCAACAATGCGTCGGGGACGTCGCCCGTTGCCGGGCCGGCACTGGCCACCGGCGCCGTGGTGGCGGCTTCCTTGGCGGCAATGTCGGTGACTTCCTGCGCGAAGGACTGCGCCTCGGCAATCATGGTCTTCGCCGTCGCCCGCGCCTTGGTGGACGAAGAGTTCGCGTCCTCGAATCCTTCGACGCGCGCCTCGAAATCCTCGATCAGCGGCTGCATGAGGCGCTGTGATGCCTCGGCGGCTCCCGAAAGCGCGCCCAGCCAGACGCCGAACGCGTGGTTGGCGAGCCCGAGGCTCAAGGCCGACATCGCAGCGGCACCCGCGACAGGATGCGCGAAAAGGTTGACGGCACTGGCCATCTCCTTCGGCATCATCCTGGTCAGGTCCTGGTTCATCTTCTCGATCTGGTCCAAATTGGGCATCAATGGGTACGAATACGGCGCCATAGAAAGTTCTCCTGGTCGTTTCTTCGTTCGCCCCGCCCCGTTCGTCTCGTCCCGGGCTTTCGCCCGCGGTCACAAATTTATTCCGCAGCCACCATCACGGGCTCAGCCCGGTGCGCGTTGCGCGAAAACTCGTCGATGCGGCGCTCCACCTCGCCGCGGAAATGCCGCATCAGGCCCTGGATCGGCCACGCCGCCGCGTCGCCCAGCGCACAGATCGTGTGGCCCTCGACCTGCTTGGTGACGTCGAGCAGCATGTCGATCTCGCGCTTCTGCGCCTCGCCGCGCACCAGCCGCTCCATCACCCGCCACATCCAGCCGGTGCCTTCGCGGCACGGCGTGCACTGGCCGCAGCTCTCATGCTTGTAGAAATAGGACAACCGCGCGATCGCTTTCACCACATCGGTCGACTTGTCCATGACGATGACGGCCGCCGTGCCGAGACCGGACTTCAGGTCGCGCAGCGCATCGAAATCCATCGGCGTGTCGATGATCTGCTCGGCCGGCACCAGCGGCACCGAGGCGCCGCCCGGGATGACCGCCAAGAGATTGTCCCAGCCGCCGCGAATACCGCCGCAATGCGTCTCGATCAGCTCGCGGAACGGGATCGACATCGCCTCTTCGACGGTGCACGGATTGTTGACGTGGCCTGAGATGCAGAACAGCTTGGTGCCGACGTTGTTGGGCCGGCCGAAGGACGAGAACCAGGCCGCGCCGCGGCGCAGGATGGTCGGCGCCACCGCGATCGACTCGACATTGTTGACGGTGGTCGGACAGCCATAGAGGCCGACATTGGCCGGGAATGGCGGCTTCAGCCTGGGCTGGCCCTTCTTGCCTTCGAGGCTTTCGAGGAGTGCTGTCTCCTCGCCGCAGATATAGGCGCCGGCGCCGTGGTGCATGTAGATGTCGAAATCGTAGCCCGACGTATTGTTCTTGCCGATCAGCTTGGCCTCATAGGCCTCGTCGATGGCGCGCTGCAGCGCCTCGCGCTCGCGGATGAACTCACCGCGCACATAGATGTAGGCGGCGACCGCCCCCATGGCGAAGCCGGCGATGAAGGAGCCCTCGACCAGCGTGTGCGGATCGTTGCGCAAGATGTCTCGGTCCTTGCAGGTGCCGGGTTCGGATTCGTCGGCATTGACGACGAGGTAGCTCGGCCGGCCGTCGCTCTGCTTGGGCATGAACGACCATTTCAAGCCGGTCGGGAAGCCGGCGCCGCCACGGCCGCGCAGGCCCGACGCCTTCATCTCGTTGACGATCCACTCGCGCCCCTTGGCGATGATGCCGGGCGTGTTGTCCCAGGCGCCGCGCGCCATCGCGCCGGCCAGCGACTTGTCGAACAGGCCGTAGATGTTGTTGAAGATGCGGTCTTTGTCCTGAAGCATTTTTCGTCCCTCAGACCGGCTTCTTGCCGAAAACGCGGATGTATTCGGCGACACCGCCCTTGGCGAGCGCCTTGGCCTGCTTGACCCAGTCGTCGCGGTCGATGCGACCTTGGAAGGAAAGATAGCCGTCGACCCACTCGCGCTCGGCCTTCTTCCACGACGCGACCTGCGCGAAGGTGAAGATGCCCAGCGTATGCAGGATGCCTTCGATCTTGGGGCCGACGCCGGAGATCAGCTTGAGATCGTCGACCGCGGCCGGCCTGTCGATGCCGGCCGGACGGTTCTTGTCCTCAAGCGATGGTTTTGCCGGTTTTGCCACGGGCACCTTGGCCTCCGGCGCCTTGAAGGCGGAGGCCGGCTCGGCCTTGGCGATCGGCCCGCTGCGCTGCTTGGAAACCTTCTCGACCTCGGGGGCCGCCTTGTTCGCATTGACGGCCGAATGCCGCGGCGCCGAAACGCTCGCCGCCTTCTCCGCCGCCGGCGCCACCTTGGCCTTCGAGGGTGTCTTCAACGCCGGGCTGGTCTCGGGCGCATCGGTCTTCGGCTTGCTGGCATTGGACGGCGCGACAGGGGCGGTGGCGGGTGCCGGAACCGACGCCGCGATGATCGCGTCGGGCGCCGCCTTGGCGGCCTTGGCTGCTTCCCTGGCTTCCCGGTCGCGGGTCGACTTGAGGATCGCCTTTTCGTTCTTCAGCGTGGTGAGGCCGGTGGCCGGTTCCGAGCCGGTGCGGCCGTTCTGCGGCCCCGGCGCCACCGAGGCGCCCTTGCCCGCGTCATAGAGGTCGATGATTTCGGCCAGCCGTTCCGGCGTCAAATCCTCGAACGTGTCTTTGAAGACCATGACCATCGGTGCGTTGACGCAGGCGCCGAGGCACTCGACCTCCTCCCACGACAAGGTGCCCTTGTCGTTGGTGTGGAACTGGTCGTGATGGATTTTCGAGCGGCAGACATCCATCAGCGCTTCCGAGCCGCGCAGCATGCAGGGCGTGGTGCCGCAGACCTGGATGTGCGCGCGCGTGCCAACGGGATTGAGCTGGTATTGCGTGTAGAAGGTCGCGACCTCGAGACCGCGGATACGCGGCATGCCGAGCATGTCCGAAATCGTCTCGATCGCCGCCTTGGTGACCCAGCCTTCCTGCTCCTGCGCTATCATCAGAAGCGGGATGATCGCCGACTGCTCGCGGCCCTTCGGGTATTTCTTGATCCATTGCTTCGCTACGGCCGCATTCGCCCGGTTGAAGGCGAAGGAGGCTGGCTGGACGCTGGCTTCTGCGAGACGGCGGACTGACATTTAGCGATCGACCTCACCAAACACGATGTCGAGGGAGCCAAGAACGGCGGTGACGTCGGCCAGCATGTGGCCGCGGCACAGGAAATCCATGGCCTGCAGATGCGCGAAGCCGGGCGCGCGCAGCTTGCAGCGATAGGGCTTGTTGGTGCCGTCGGAGACCAGGTAGACGCCGAACTCGCCCTTCGGCGCCTCGACGGCCGCATAGACTTCGCCGGCCGGCACGCGATAGCCCTCGGTGTAGAGCTTGAAGTGGTGGATGAGCGCTTCCATCGAGCGCTTCATCGCCTGGCGCTTCGGCGGCACCACCTTGCCGTCGAGGTTCGACACCGGTCCGGTGCTTTCCTTGCCGAGCAGGAGATCGACACACTGGCGCATGATCTTCGCGGACTGCCGCATCTCTTCCATGCGCACCAGGTAACGGTCGAAACAGTCGCCGTTCTTGCCGATCGGAATGTCGAAATCCATTTCCGAATAGCATTCGTAGGGCTGCGACTTGCGCAGGTCCCAAGGCGAGCCCGAGCCGCGCACCATGACGCCCGAAAAACCCCAGGCCCAGGCATCGGCCAGCGAAACAATGCCGATATCGACATTGCGCTGCTTGAAGATGCGGTTGCCGGTCAGCAGCTTGTCGAGATCGTCAAGCGACTTCAGGAACGGGTCGATCCACTTGCCGATATCCTCGACCAGCTGGCGCGGCAGGTCCTGGTGGACGCCGCCGGGACGGAAATAGGCGGCATGCATGCGCGAGCCGGAAGCGCGCTCATAGAACACCATCAGCTTTTCGCGCTCGACGAAGCCCCACAGCGGCGGCGTCAGCGCGCCGACGTCCATGGCCTGCGTCGTCACATTGAGGATATGCGACATGATGCGGCCGATTTCGCAGTAGAGCACGCGGATCAACTGGCCGCGCCTCGGCACTTCGATGCCAAGCAGGCGCTCGGCGGCCAGCGCAAAGGCATGCTCCTGGTTCATCGGCGCGCAATAATCGAGCCGGTCGAGATAAGGCACCGCCTGCAGATAGGTCTTGGCCTCGATCAGCTTTTCCGTGCCGCGATGCAGGAGCCCGATATGCGGATCGACGCGATCGACGACTTCGCCGTCGAGTTCGAGAACAAGGCGCAAAACGCCGTGCGCCGCAGGGTGTTGCGGTCCAAAGTTGATGTTGAAATTGCGGACGGAGGTTTCAGCCATTTACTGCTTTGCCTTCTCGTCACCCGGCAGCACGTAGTCCGTACCTTCCCACGGGGACAAAAAATCGAAATTGCGGAATTCTTGCTTGAGCTCGACCGGCTCGTAGATGACGCGCTTGGCTTCGTCGTCGTAACGCACTTCGACAAAACCGGTCAGCGGGAAATCCTTGCGCAGCGGATGGCCTTCGAAGCCGTAGTCGGTCAACAGGCGGCGCAGATCGGGATGGCCCGAGAACAGCACGCCATAGAGATCGTAGGTCTCGCGCTCGAACCAGTCGGCACCAGGAAAGACGCCGGTGATCGACGGCACCATCGTCTCCTCGTCGGCCTGCACCTTGACGCGGATGCGCACATTCTGCCTCGGCGACAATAGATGATAGACGACGTCGAAGCGCTTGGCCCGCGACGGATAATCGGCACCGCAGACATCGATGATAGAAATGAACTGGCAGCGTGCGTCGTCGCGAAGGAAGGTTACCACCTCGACCAGGTTTTGCGGCTCGACGTGAACGGTAAGCTCGCCATAGGCAAGCACCGCGTCACTGAAGCGGCCAGGCAGCTTCTCGCCGAGATAGGTCGACAGTTCGCTAAGGGATGCGGCCATGAATTTACCGTTCGATCGTGCCGGTGCGGCGGATCTTCTTCTGCAGCAGAAGAATGCCGTAGAGCAGGGCTTCGGCGCTCGGCGGGCAGCCGGGCACATAGATGTCCACCGGCACGACACGGTCGCAGCCGCGCACCACCGAATAGGAATAGTGGTAGTAGCCGCCGCCATTGGCGCACGAGCCCATCGATATGACGTAGCGTGGCTCCGGCATCTGGTCGTAGACCTTGCGCAGCGCCGGCGCCATCTTGTTGGTCAGCGTGCCGGCGACGATCATGATGTCGGACTGGCGCGGCGACGCGCGCGGCGCGACGCCGAACCGCTCCGAGTCATAACGCGGCATCGAGGTATGGATCATCTCGACCGCGCAGCACGCCAGACCGAAGGTCATGAACATCAGCGAGCCGCTGCGCGCCCAGGTGATCAGCGCCTCGGTCGAGGTGACCAGGAAACCCTTGTCGGCAAGCTCGTTGTTGATTTCGAGGAAGAAGGGATCGTCCTGTCCCACCGGCTTGCCGGTGTTGGGATCGATGATACCCTTGGGCTTCGGCGCGACGAGGGTGCCTGAACTGTCGTTCAATCCCATTCCAGCGCTCCTTTTTTCCATTCATAGGCAAAGCCGATGGTCAGCACTGCCAAAAACACCATCATCGACCAGAAACCGAGCATGCCGATCTTCGAGAAGGACACCGCCCAGGGAAACAGGAAGGCCACTTCCAGATCGAAGATGATGAACAGGATCGACACCAGGTAGAAGCGGATGTCGAATTTCATGCGGGCATCGTCGAACGAGTTGAAACCGCACTCGTAGGCGGAAAGCTTTTCGGGATCGGGGTTGCGGTACGCCACCAGGAACGGTGCGGCCAGCAGCGCCAGGCCGACGACCAGCGCCACGCCGATGAACAGGACGATGGGCAGGTACGAACTGAGAAGTGCGTTCATGCAGCGGCTTTCCGTTGGCGCCAATCCATTTTGATTACAGCACCGGACCTTAATGCGGAAGCGTGACAGTTTAACCGCTGAACCGTTTTAAGGGGCCTATGCTGCAACGCGGCGAGGGTTAGCGCAGCACTTCCAGCGAAGCAAGTCAAACCTTGTTCAAAAGGCGGTGCTGGACGGCATATACGGAGAAACTGGTCCGATACGCTCCTGTTTGATTTCCTTCTCTTTTTACTCCACTTTTCTCTCCTGACATGGATGCCGCCAAAACCCTGCTAGCATGGGCAGGAATCACCCATCAAACGACGTCAACGAGTTACAAGAGTCGCATCCGAATGAAGGAAAAAATCTCGCTTGCCACCGCCCGGCGCATCGCGCTCGCCGCTCAAGGCTTTCTCGACCCCCGCCCCAATGGCACGCCCGACCGCCGTCATTTCGCCCGCGTTCTGTCGCGCACCGGCCTGCTGCAGATCGATTCCGTAAGCGCGGTGGTGCGCGCGCATTATATGCCGCTCTATTCGCGCCTTGGCCCCTACCCGCTCGCTCTGCTCGACAACGCCGCCGTCACCCGCAAGCGCACGGTGTTCGAATACTGGGCGCACGAGGCCTCCTTCCTGCCGGTGGAGACCTGGCCGCTGATGCGCTGGCGCATGCAGCGCGCCGAGCAAGGCAAAGAGATGTATTTGGGGCTGGCCAAATGGGGCCGTGAGCACGCCGCCTATATAGAAGAGATTTACCGAGAGGTCGTCGCGCGCGGCCCGATCGCCGCTTCCGCGTTGGAAGGCCAGAAAGGCTCGGGCGGCTGGTGGGGCTGGAGCCATGCCAAGCATGCCTTCGAATGGCTGTTCTGGGCCGGGCGCATCACCACGGCGCACCGCCGCGGATTCGAGCGCTTCTATGACCTGCCCGAGCGCGTGCTGCCGCAGGCGATCCTCGATCTGCCCGTACCGGCCGCCGAGGACGCGCACCGCGAATTGCTGCGCATCTCCGCCCGCGCCCATGGCGTGGCGACATCAGGCGATTTGCGCGACTATTTCCGCCTGTCCCCCGCCGACATGAAGGGCCGCCCGGAGGAATTGGTCGAACTCGGTGAGCTGCTGCCTGTGCGCGTCGAAGGCTGGGATAAGCCCGCTTACCTGCACAAGGATGCCCGTCTGCCCAGGAAAATCGACGCCCGTGCCTTGCTGGCCCCGTTCGATCCTGTGGTCTTCGAACGCTCGCGCTCGGAACGGCTGTTCGATTTTCACTACCGCATCGAGATCTACACGCCGGCCGAAAAGCGCCAATATGGCTACTACGTCCTACCCTTCCTGCTCGGCGACAGGATCGTGGCGCGCGTCGACCTCAAGGCCGATCGGCCGGCGAGTGTGCTACGCGTCCACGCGGCCTATGCCGAGCCCAAGGCGCCAGCGGAAACCGCCGCCCAGCTTTTCGAGGAATTGAAGCAAATGCAGGGCTGGCTCGGGCTTGAGCGCATGGAAGTGACGCCCGCTGGCGACCTCGGACAGTCACTTGCCGACATCGCCATGTCGTAGGCCCGCGTTGACAGTCCTGCCCGCAACAGCCTAAATCCGCTCCAGACGGTCCCTTCTCTTCAAAGAGAGGGGCTAAGAGGGAATGCGGTGCGGGATGAAAAATCTCAAATCCGCGGCTGTCCCCGCAACTGTAAGCGACGAGCCAAGGCCGAAAGCCACTGGGAATTCCCGGGAAGGCGGCTAACCAAGGCGATGACCCGCGAGCCAGGAGACCTGCCGTCTGCGACAACATAATCCGATCGCCCGGCGGGTTTCCGGGCAAGGAGCCCGGTTTTTGGACCAGAACAGCAGTTTTTCGGCTGGCACAGCGGACAATTCGTCCGCCCACAGCGATGCCTTGTCCGGCGTCACCGTGATCATCTGTGCCTCGTGCCGTGACGAAACCGGCTCCGACGCCCATCCCCGCGCCGGCGAACTGCTGGCTGAGGATACGCGCAACGCCGCCTCGGGCGAAGATATCCGCGTCCGTACCGTCGAATGCCTCGGCAATTGCAAGCGCCGGCTGAGCGCCGCCATCCTGCGCGACGGCTGCTGGAGCTATGTCTTCGGCGACCTGACCACGGCCAGCGGCGCCGACCTTGTCGCCGGCGCAAAGCTGTTCGCCACCTCGACCGACGGCCTCATTCCGTGGCGTGGCCGGCCCGATAGCCTCAAGCGTGGCCTCGTTGCCCGCATCCCTCCCCTCGACATGCTGAAGGACTGACCATGATTGCTCCAGATTCGTCCGCCAACCTTTCTCGCGTTCCCTGCACCGTCGTCACCGGCTTTCTCGGCGCGGGCAAGACGACACTGGTCCGCCATCTCCTGGAAAACGCCGGCGGCAAACGCATTGCCATCATCGTCAACGAGTTCGGCGACATCGGCATCGACGGCGAGATTTTGAAGGGCTGCGGCATCGACACCTGCCCGGAGGAAAACATCGTCGAACTGGCCAATGGCTGCATCTGCTGCACCGTCGCCGACGATTTCGTGCCGGCGCTCGACCAGATCCTGGCGCTGACGCCGAAGGTCGACCACATCCTGATCGAGACTTCGGGCCTGGCTCTGCCCAAGCCGCTGGTCCAGGCCTTCCAGTGGCCGACGGTGAAAAGCCGCGTCACGGTCGACGGCGTCATCGCCGTGGTCGATGGCCCGGCGCTGGCCGAAGGCCGCGTCGCCAACGACATGGACGCGCTGCAGGCGCAGCGCGCTCAGGATGAGAGCCTCGACCATGACGACCCGGTCGAGGAAGTGTTCGAGGACCAGATCGCCTGCGCCGACCTGATCATCCTGTCGAAGAGCGACCTGATGGACGCCGCAGGCTCAGCCCGCGCCAACGCCATCATCAACGAACACTCCGCCCGCGCCGTGAAGATCGTGCCGACCTCGCATGGCAAGGTCGATCCCTCCGTGCTGCTCGGCCTCGGCCTCGCCGTCGAGGACGACATCGAGAACCGCAAATCCCATCATGACGGCGCGTTCGACCACGAGCATGACGACTTCGACACCTTCATCGTCGACATTCCCTCGATCGCCAATCCCGACGAACTGGCAAAACGCGTCGCCAACGCCGCCGAGCAGGAAAACGTGCTGCGCGTCAAAGGTTTCGTCGAGGTCGGCGGCAAGCCGATGCGGCTCTTGCTGCAGGCGGTCGGCCCGCGCGTCAATCATTACTATGACCGCGCCTGGACGGCCGAGGACGATCGTCGTTCGCGCCTCGTCGTCATCGGTCTCAAGGGGCTGAACCGCCCGGCGATCGAACGTATACTCGCCGGCTGATCTCGGACGCGGGCCGCGATGCACATCCTCACCACGACTTCCGCCTCGCTCGACGATCTCGCCGAGCCGGTCGACCTGCGGCAGACGCCGGCGGATATCGTGGCGCTGTCCTTCACCGACAGCGATCTGGCCGGACTTGCGGCGGCGTGGAAGGCCGACGCTGGCCGCTTGCCCTCGATGCGGCTCGCCGCACTGCGCGACCTGCGTCATCCCATGTCCGTCGACCTCTGGGTCGACAGCGTCGCCCGCCATGCCAAGATTATCCTCGTGCGCATCCTCGGCGGCCACGACTGGTGGCGCTACGGCTGCGACCAGCTCGCCGCGACCGCCCGCGCGCACGGCATTAAACTGGCGCTGCTGCCCGGTGAGAGCCACGACGAGGATCTCCGCCTCATCGAAGCCTCAACGCTGCCGCGCGAGGAGTTGGATAGCCTGCTCGGCTATTTCCGCGAGGGCGGCCCGGCCAATATGAGTGCGCTGGTGCGGAGGCTGGCGGGGCTGGCTGGGCAGGATGTGACGACTGTCGAACCGGTCGAAGTTCCAAAAGCCGGCTACTATGAGCCAAGTCGCGGCGTCGTCCCCCTCCCCCTCGAGGGGAGGGTCCGGCCGCAGGCCCGGGGGGGGGGCCGCGCC
>NZ_JAIUIU010000010.1:0-219733 GCF_020165775.1 Mesorhizobium sp. B263B2A | reverse complement strand
GCCACCGGCTCGACCGGAGCAACCGGTGCCACAGGCGATACGGGCGCCACGGGTTCGACCGGAGCAACCGGAGCCACAGGTGCGACCGGCGATACGGGTGCCACCGGTTCGACTGGTGCTACCGGTGCCACAGGTGCCACTGGCGATACGGGTGCCACCGGCTCGACTGGGGCGACCGGAGCCACCGGTGCGACTGGCGATACGGGTGCAACAGGTTCGACTGGAGCAACCGGTGCCACAGGTGTAACCGGCGATACAGGCGCCACGGGTTCAACCGGAGCAACCGGCGCCACAGGTGCCACCGGCGATACGGGCGCGACCGGAGCAACCGGTGCCACAGGTTCAACTGGCAGTACCGGAGCAACGGGCTCTACTGGTGCCACGGGTGCTACGGGCTCGACCGGGCCGAAGGGCGACACCGGACCGAAGGGCGATACCGGACCCAAGGGCGCCACGGGTGCTACTGGCGCAACAGGTTCAACCGGAGCGACCGGGCCGAAGGGCGATACCGGGCCCAAGGGCGCCACGGGTGCGACTGGCGCCACGGGCTCGACCGGAGCAACCGGACCGAAGGGCGACACCGGACCGAAGGGCGCCACGGGTGCAACCGGCGCCACGGGCTCGACCGGAGCGACCGGGCCCAAGGGCGATACCGGGCCCAAGGGCGCCACGGGTGCGACTGGCGCAACAGGTTCGACCGGAGCGACCGGTTCGACCGGAGCGACCGGGCCCAAGGGCGCCACGGGTGCAACCGGCGCCACGGGCTCGACCGGAGCAACCGGGCCCAAAGGCGATACCGGGCCGAAGGGCGCGACGGGTCCGACCGGCCCAATCGGTCCGACTGGACCCTCGAGCGGTCATCACGACTCGGTTGTCGCTTCGACCACAACCCTGGCAACGACGACCCAAACGACCACCAAGGTCACGTCCGACTCGCTCGGCTTGAAGGACACCGGGCAATTCCTGCAGTCGGGCTCGACCGGCAATGGCAGCGGCGGCCTGCCGTCGCTACGCCACCTGATCGGCCTGGCGGCCGGTTCGGTGACGACCGATCTCCTGAATATCCTCAATACGATCAAGGGATTTGGTCAGAACCTGAACAAGCCGTCGGGCGCGAGTACGGACCAGACCTTGGATGTGACCAAGCACGGTACCGGCTATGCCAGTACCGACCACACCGCCAAGGCGACCCTGAAGGATCTTCTGAAGCCGCATGAGTGAGCAAGAATCCTGGCGACAGACCACCGAAGGGAAACGCGCGAACGTCGCGGGAGAGCGAGGTTCGCGCGTTAGACATGCCGGGACACGGATTGGCATGAGAGTCGCGCGGCCGATCAATTCGGAGTATAATGGCGGCATGATCGAAAACCTCGGCAGAGGCACTTCGGCCCGGGCATTGTCGAGTCCGCTCGCCTGCCGGAAGGCACGTCCATGGTGAACATCCCTCTGAATGCCGAAAACCAACCGGTCCCGATCGACGCCGGCATCGAAGCCGACACGACCGGCAAAGGTGGGGCTGTGAGCGAAGTGGGGCGGATTCCTGGCGGCCCCGCCGAATTCGACAAGATCGCGCTACGCCTCAAGGCGATGCTGCGGGCCGCCCGCTATCACGGTGTCGAGCTCGATCCGAACGAATTCAGGTCCGCGAGCGCGGTTCCGGCCGCTGCCGACCTGTCGCAGTGGGCGCAGGACGCCGGCATGTGGTCACGCGCCGTGCGCATCCGCTGGTCTCACCTTTTGCGTTTCCAGGAAGCCGGACCGGTCGTCCTGTTGTTCAATGATGGCGGCGCGGCTCTCCTTACCGGGGCGAGCGCCGAGCGAAACATCGTCTTCCTCAAAAGTGTGGATGCACCCGACGATGGTGAAGCCACCGCCATCGACGAGTTGCGGCTGTCGCAGGTGTGGACGGGCGAGGCGCTGTTGCTGCGCGCCGCCCGGTCCTATGTCGCGGCGGACGCGCCCTTCACCCTTCGCTGGCTCGCCGAACTGGTGCGGCTCGAGAGTCACGCCCTGCGCGATATCACCATCGCCTCGTTCACGCTGAGCGTCCTTACCATCCTGCCGCCGCTCATCGTCATGACGGTGGTCAACAAGGTGCTGCAGTTCAACAGCATCTCGACATTGGTGCTGCTGTCGGCGGTGATCGCCGTGGTGTTCGCCTACGAGACACTGCTTGGCCATGCGCGGCGACTGATCATCAATGTCGTCGGCGCCCGTCTGGACACCAAGCTGCAACTGCACGTCTTCAGCCGGCTCCTGCGCCTGCCGCTCGACTATTTCGAGCGGCATCCGGCCGGCGAGACGATGTATCACCTCGCCCAAGTCTATCGTATCCGCGAGTTCCTGACCGGAAAACTGCTCAGCACGTTCCTGGATATGATCACGCTCTGCGTGCTGGTGCCGGTCATGTTCTACATCAACGCCTCCCTCGCCTGGATCGTGCTGGCCTGCGCGGTGGTGATCATGCTGATCATCCTCGCCTTCCTCAAGCCGCTGCGCCGCAGATACCAGCGGGTGGTCGAGGCCGAGACCTGGAAGTCGGCGGCGCTGGGCGAGACAGTCGTCGGCATCAAGACGGTTAAGGCGCTCGGTCTCGAGCCCCAGCGCAAGGCGCTCTGGGACGAGCGGGTGGCGGAATCCGGAAAGGCGCGCCTCGCCTTCGGACAGCTGGCAAGCTGGCCGCAGACCCTGGTCACGCCGATCGAACGTGTGATGGTGCTCGGCACCATGCTGATCGGCGCCTATCTCGCGATGAACGACCGCACGGGCTACATGGTCGGCGGCCTGTTCGCCTTCATGATGATCGCCCAGCGCGTGGCGCAGCCACTGGTTGGCCTGGCGCGACTGGTCGAAGACTACGAGGAGGTCGGTGCGGCGATCGGCGAGGCAGCGTCCGTCCTAAACCGGCCGCTGGAGAGCAGTTCGAATTCAGCCGGCCTGAGACCCAGGCTCGTCGGCGAGGTCGCGTTCAGCGACCTGACCTTCAGCTATATCGCTACCAAGACACCGGCGCTCGATCGGGTCAGCTTCCACATTCCAGCCGGCACCATGTTTGGCATTGTCGGCCGCAGCGGGTCGGGAAAATCGACGATTGCGCGCCTCCTGCAGGGGATAAACCGCGACTACAGTGGTTTCCTCAAGCTCGATGGCGTCGACCTCAAGGAAATCAACCTGCGCCATCTTCGCCAGGGTCTCGGTGTGGTTCTCCAGGACAATTTTCTGTTCCGCGGGTCGATCCGCGACAACATCATCGCCGGGCGCCCGGGCCTGACGCTTTCCGACGCCATGCGCGCGGCGCATCTCGCCGGCGCCCAGGAATTCATCGAGCGGATGCCGAATGGCTACGACACCTACATCGAGGAAGGTTCGCCTAACCTGTCAGGCGGCCAAAAGCAGCGACTGGCGATCGCGCGCGCCCTCATACACGATCCGACCATCCTCATCCTTGACGAAGCGACCAGCGCACTCGACCCGGAGAGCGAGGCGGTGGTGAGCGCCAACCTCATGCGCATCGCCAGCGGACGCACGATGATCATCGTTTCGCACCGGCTCTCCTCGTTGACCGAGTGCGACAACATCCTGGTCATGGATCAGGGCAAGGTTCTCGACGTCGCGCCGCACGCGACCCTGCTCGAACGATGCGCGCTCTATCGCCAGCTGTGGTCGCAGCAGAACCGGCACCTCGACGGCCGCCACGGCCGCCCGGTCGCCGTTCCGCCGCGGTTGGTTTGACCATGTCGCGCGGCTCATATTCGCATCAGGTCCGGTAATCATGGGTAGCAGCACCTCTCTCACGGCCCTCCCCGCCCGGTGGCATCGGATGGAAACGAGGGATCCGACGACGCCGGCCATACTCGAGTTCCAGTGGCCGTCGACGGCTGTCGCCAATGCTCCCATTCCGCGGGCGGCGCGCGGCATCGTCTGGATCGTTTCTAGCCTGGTCATCGCGCTGATCGCCCTGGCGGGGCTGATACCGGTCGACCAGGTCGTAACGACCAGAGGGCTGGTGGTCTCGCAATCTCCCAACATCGTCGTGCAACCGCTGGAGACGGCGATTGTCCGCTCGATCGAGGTGCGGGAGGGACAGCGCGTCCAGGCCGGCCAATTGCTTGCCCGCCTCGATGCGACCTTTGCCTCCGCCGATCTGGCGGCACTGGCGATGCAGGTCTCGACGCTTGAAGCCGAGGTGGCGCGGTTGAAGGCCGAGGCCAGCGGTCAAGCGTTCACCTACAACGGCCTTGACCCGAGTTGGACCCTGCAGGTGTCTATATTCGAGCAACGCAAGGCGGTCTACGACGCCAAGGTGGAGAATTTCGAACGCCAGCGTGACGAACTCAGCTCGGTGATTTCGCGATCGCAATCGGATGCCGACGGCTATCGGCAGCGGCTCACGGTCGCCGACTCGATTGAACAGATGCGTAAGCAGCTCGAGGCAAGGCAGGTAGGAAGCCGCCTCAATACGCTCCTTGCCGAGGACAACCGGGCGGAAATGTCCCGGGCGCTTGGCAATGCCGAGCAGACCGCGGAAGCCGCCAAGCGCCAGCAAGCAGCGGTGGCCGCCGAGCGCGACGGCTATATTCAGGGCTGGCGAGCTGAAGTCTCGCAGAGTCTGTCGGAGGCGAGCTCGCGGATCTCCGACGCCCGCGAACTCCTCAACAAGGCAAAGCTTCGCAAACAGCTGGTCGAATTGAAGAGCCAATCGGACGCCATCGTTCAATCGGTGGCAAAGGTCTCCGTCGGCTCGGTCATGCAGTCAGGGGAACGCTTCATCACGCTGGTGCCGGCCGACGCGCCACTCGAGATCGAAACAAACATCGTTGGCAGGAGCAGTGGTTTTGTGCATGTCGGCGACCCCGTGGTCATCAAGTTCGACACCTTCCCCTATTCGCAATACGGCCTCGCCCACGGCACCGTGCGGGCACTCAGCCCTGATTCCTTCTCGGCACAGGAACAAGCGCGCGATCCGAACAGCTCGCTGGCCATGCTGCCTTCCGACTCCGAGCCGTTCTATCGCACGCGGATTTCCATCGACCAGATCGCCCTCCACGGCGTGCCTGCCGGTTTCGCCGTCAGCCCCGGCATGCCGGTGACCGCCGACGTCAAGGTCGGCCGGCGCACGATACTCAAGTACATTCTCGGTGTGATGCTCCCGATCGGCCAGGAGGCGATGCGGGAGCCATAGGGCACTGGAGGAATCAGGGGCTCGGATCGATGACAATCCTGGATCGGCTGACTGGACTGGCCTTCCCGGCGGCGGCGTTGCGCCGGGCGATCCAGCTCTCTGACAGCGGCAAGGCCGCTGAAGCCTTTCCGCTCATGGCCACAGCGGCGCGCGCGGGGATCGCCGACGCCGAGTACCGGGTCGCGCGTTGCTATCTCGAAGGCTCGGGTGTGCCGCCGAGCCGCATGGAAGGCGCGCGATGGCTGCTGCGGGCAGCCAACCACGGGAACGCCGATGCCCAGGCGCTCCTCGCCGCACTCTACGTCACCGGGCTAGTGACGGCGGAAACCGACGGCGAGGGCGCCGGATCGGAGCACTTGTTCAAACGGGATTCTGCGGGCGAACCGAACTTCACGGCTGCGTTCGGCTTTGCCACGAAGGCGGCCGAGGCGGGCTCGGCCACGGGACAGGCGATCCTCGGTTACATCCTGACCAGCGGCCCAGAACCGTTGCGCAATGCGGATGCAGCGCATGGCTGGTACGAGAATTCGGCTTCCGCCGGCTGCGCCGAGGGATGTCTGGGCCTTGCCCTGTCGCTGGCCCGGCGCGGCAGGCAAGAAGATCGGGCCAGGATCGCAAGCGAGGTCAGACGCGCGGCCGATGCTGGCCTGCCGACCGCGATCTATCTTCTCGCGGTCTTGAGCGAGAACGGGCTCGGCGTGACACGCGACATGGCTGCAGCCGCGAGACTTTATCAGGCCGCCGCGGAGAAGGGGCTTCCCTCAGCTCAGTTCCGGTTGGGATTAGCACTGATTGACGGCGCACTCGTAGACCAAGAGATCGCTGCCGGAGAAGCTTGGCTGCGGCGTGCCGCCTTGGCTGGCAATGTCGAGGCAGCCTATCTCCTGGGCGATCGCTATGTGAAGACGCAGCGGCCGGATTTTGCAGAAGCCGCAAACTGGTATCGGCGGGCAGCCGAAGCGGGCCACCAGGCCGCCGCCCGCGCTTTGGCCTCCCTCTACCTGACGGGAAACGGCGTGGCCGAGGACGTCGAAGAGGGAGCACGCTGGCTGCGCGCTTCCGCGAATGGCGGCAATCAGGAGGCGCAGATCGACCTCGCCAATCTTGTCCTCGGTGGAGCCGGCGAGACGGATGACGGTGCAAGCGTTGCCGGATGGTTCGAGGCAGCCGCGTCATCGGGCGACCTCATCGCGGCATTCAACCTTGGGCTCTGTTTCGCCAAGGGCGTCGGCGTCCGTCAGGACGAGGGGCAAGCGGCGCACTGGCTCAGGCGCGCGGCCGAGGGCGTCGCCGAGGCGCAATACATGTATGCCCGCCTCCTCCAGGATGGACGCGGCGTGGCGGCCGACCCAACGCAGGCCCGTGTGTGGTTTGCGCGGGCGGCCGAAGCCGGTGTGCTCGACGCGCGGGTGGCGCTTGCCGAGATGCTGCTCAACGGGCGTGGAGGCACGCGTGAACCAACGGCTGCGATTCAGCTGTTTGAGCGGGCCGCCGTCGACGGTCACGCCGGGGCGATGTTTGCGCTTGGCGCGCTGTACGGAGCCGGCCACGGCCTGTCGGTCGACCAGACGGCAGCGCAGAGATGGTACGCTGCCGCTGCTGGACGTGGGCATAGCCAAGCCCAACTTATGCTTGGTCGTTATCTCTCCAAAGGTCTCGCCGGGGAGTACGACCCGGCCGCCGGTCGCCTTTGGCTCGAGCGTGCAGCCGCGCACGGTATCAGTGAAGCGGTCGACGAACTCTCTGAGTTCGCTTCGGGTTGAGCCCTGCATGTGCAAGCACGCCAACCCACGCAGGTCCGCCACGCACGAGGATAATCAGAGAATTTTAGGTTTCGTGCGGCAGCTTTGAGTCTGTAGCCGAGGAACAGATCGCCTAATTGCACGTCGTTGCCGCCGATTACCGCACGCGTCGATGCACGGTCTTTCGAAATCGGGAGGGTTGAGCTACGTGAGACAAGTGCCATCAACTAGCGGAGAAACTTTACAAACAGGCCGACAACCGCTTCATTCAAAACTCCTGACAAGTAGCACAATAGGTAACACAAATGAGTGAAATGAAGCGGGATCGACGACCAGATAATTGAAATTATCCAGCAAATTCAATCACTTATTTGATAGTTCCGATGGTACCGTTGGCTGGGATCGACACCCTCACCAAGTTATTGTTTTTATTCTATTTTTTTCGTTCAAAAGCCAAATTTGTATCACAAAAGGTATCACAATATGTAGCACATTCTCGGCGAACTAACCGGCCGCAGGCGAGTGTCGAAGCCAGGGCACCATCCTCGCACAGCATCGACACCTCGGCGTCCTGCTACCCACTCCCTTGCGCTGGGCTGAACACTCTTCATCCACATGAAATTGGTTGGCCCGGACGGACGGGATTTTCAAAAGAGGCTTAAGGTTTCAGCGGCCGGTTCGCCAATCCATCAACGCCACGCTCGGCGAGAAAATCCCGCCTCGCCGCGTCTCGCGCCAGCGCCTCAACAATTCGCTTTACGAGCTCATCCTTGTGAGGGCCAGCCAAATCGAGGATGGTATCCACCTCAACACCATCGGCCGTAAAGAATCGAACTTGCGGGTCTTTTTTCTTTCGCCCCATTGTGAGCCTCTCGACTACCTCTCGACTAAAAGCATACCCGTACAAAGGCAATGCGAAACCGAAAAGGACGCGGCTGATTTCGCAACGTTGCCAATCTTCGCCACCCTGCCGCTTCAACACCTATCCGCACTGGTCGGCATTCATCTCATCCCTGTGGGATGACTATACTGGCCAAGCCGTCGTTTTTGCACGCTACTGGATGGCTTCGGCGCACGCGTGTGTCGCAGGCATTCCGGCGTTAAGTCGGATACGCATAGAATGCGTTGCACGCGAGTAACCATCGTCACGCGCAAGATGCGGTTGCATGGGCCAAAATGACGGGACGGAACGGTGATGTTGCGATGCCGGAGCCAGGAGATCTTCGACACCATCGGTTAGTCCCTCGCCGGGACAGCGGCGCCCGATATTGCGATGAAGCCGCGTAGGCCAATTTTTGAATGGATACGAGATGGTAGCGCCCTCCCGCTACCATCAATACAGCGTTAGGCGCCTCTCCTGGTTTCCGGTTTGCCAGGTTGAGGAGCTCCGCCAGCGCACCGTGGACCTTGAGCTCAATCTGCCCCCTGCCCTCGGTCGGAATGATCTCGATCTTCGCAACTAGCGAACGGACAATCCTCGCTGCCTCGTGACGCTCGCTTTCGTCGGATTGCAGCGCCCGCTGGAGTTCTGACACTTTCCGACGATAAGCCTCGATCGCCGCCGGGTGAAACTCCACGATGCTTTCAGCGGCTGCCATGGCTTGAAGCTCTCGCGCTAGACTTTCCTTCTCGCTCTCGAGGTCCAGCAACTTCGATCTCATGCTGGCCGTCGAGACACCGTCGGCAATGGCATCGACGATATTGGCGATCTGCCTGTCGATGCCGATGAGCCGCTTCTCAGCTTCCTTATTCCGTTGGCGGTTCATCGCATTCAGCCGCTTTTGCTCGGCGTGATATTCGGCAAGGAAGCCCGCAATGGCATCTGGCGCCAGCAATCGCCGCTGGACGCCAGCAAGCACACGCTTTTCAAGGTCGCCAACGCGGATCGTCCTGCTGTTGGTGCAGGTCCCTTTCTCACGATGCGCAGCACAGGCCAGTTGGTCTTGATTCTTCACGGTATAGGAAGCGCCACAGCAGCCGCACCGTACGAGCCCTGAGAACATATGTTTCGGCCGTCGGCGATGATGGAGCTTCGCACCTCCATACAGCTTCTTGCGAGCTTGGGCTGCTTCCCATAGCGCATCATCCACGATGCGCAGATGCGAGACCTCCATGACCTGCCACGTTTCGGGCGGGTTCGGCCGCGAGATGCGCTTGCCGGTTTCTGGATCCTTCACCATCTTGATACGGTTGAAAACGAGCAGCCCGATATAGATTTCGTTGTAAAGGAAGCCGCTTCTTCGCTTAAGATTGCCGTTGATCGTCGAGGCGCCCCAAGCGCCACCAAAGGGCGATGGGATACCTTCTTTATTGAGGTCAGCAGCTATCGCACGCGCTGATCGACCAACCGCGAACTCCTGAAAGATTCTGCGCACGACCTGAGCTTGATTCTCATCGATCTCGCGCAGACCGCGGATCGGTTCGCCGCTTTCATCGAGCTGTTTGACCACGCGATAGCCATAGGAAAGGCCACCAGCCGCATAGCCATTCAATATTCGTCCGCCTTGTCCGCGCCTGATCTTAACCGCAAGGTCACGCAAGAAGAGCGCGTTCATCGTTCCCTTGAGGCCCACATGAAGTTCGTCGACTGCACCCTCGGAGAGGGTGACGAGGTTGACGCCGGCGAAGCGCAGCCGTTTGAAGAGACCAGCCACATCTTCCTGGTCGCGTGAGAGGCGATCAAGCGCCTCGGCAAGAACGATCTCGAACTGCCCGCTTTGAGCATCACTCAGGAGCCGCTGAATGTCTGGTCGACGGACGATGCTTGCACCTGAGATGGCAGCATCGACATATGTCCCAACGACAGTCCATCTCTCTTTAAATGAGTGTTCTCGGCAAAGTCGCAGTTGGTCCTCGATGGAGGCTTCCCGTTGGTTGTCGGACGAATAGCGGGCATAGAGTGCAACACGGGTCATGGCGGCGGATCCTCTCTCCTGTTCCCAGAGGGTTTGCCATCCGGCTCCCTGGCCTCTCCCTCTCGGCGGCCCGGCCGATTGTCGTTGGCCACCAGCCCCGCCTCGAATGCCTCCCGCGCCAGCTGCCGGCCGATCAGCCGGGCAATATCCAGCACGACCCGATCCAGCCTGGCCGCCATGTTTTCTGCGCGACCCCCAGGGCTGGCGGGATCGCCGTTGTCGTTCGCCGGAACCAACTCCTGTGGGCCGGTCCTGGTTTCCTCTGCCATCGCGCGGTCGCTCTCCCAATGGTGGATCGACCTGCTATCAGAGGCGTCCGGATGGCGAAGAAAAGCACGAAGTTCATGTCGTAGGGTCACAGCGTGCAATGACTTGCGCGGTGCGATTTCGGCGTGTCAGGAGACCGCGACGTCATCACGGTACTCGGCCGCGCCTTCCTCTCTTAGCGCCGCGACCAACTTGACCGCCGCCCCCCAATGCTTGGCAACGTCGCTTCGCGTCATTTCCCGGCTCCGGCCACCAATCGGCAAACCTCCCGCGATCGCCTTTAAGTCACGCAGTACGGAAGCTATGTGCGGCCAAGGAAAGTCCGTAGGGTCACCAATATCTCGATCAGCCCCGACGATCATTTCTAACTTAGCGATGACGCCGACGAGCGACGTAGCCGCGACTTCGGGGATCGAATCTTGAAGTTTTAGAGCTTCAGTCATCGCAAAGACCTCGGCCTCCCGCGCAACCACATACTCCCGTGGATCACCGAGAGTACGCACAGTTTGGTTTCGAACCCGCGTCTGTGAATCTGCAGTCAATACCTGAATTCCGGGGTTGACCATGATTTGGCTCTCCAGCCGCTGCTGCACGCGGCATAGCAGCATGGAGACGTACCGAGCCATTCGCCAATCACTCAAAAGAACCAGTGCGGGATCGCGTAAGGATGCGGGTTGCAATTCTGGCTCGTTGCGGCTTGCGGCGAGAACAATCGGCTTTTTCGCTGGCACAGCATGGTCTCCTTCCGTGGGCACTCCCGCTGAGCGGGTCCAAAACCAATCACAGAACCCGGCTCTCCGAACGTTTGTCGAGAATACTCCGTGGTGAAATACTCTGCAAGGCGCTGTTCTCGAATTCATGGAAATCCGAGAAGTGTTTGCTCAAAACCTAAGAGCCTTGCGGCGGGCCAGAGGCCTGTCACAGGAAGAGCTTGCCCACCAAGCTGGGATTGATCGCACCTACATCAGTGCGTTGGAACGCAAAGTGTACAACCCGAGCATCGATGTCGTTGACCGGTTGGCTGAGGTGCTGGGCGTGGATGTCGCAGATTTGCTGAAACGACCATCAGGCGATCCGCAGAGATCGAAGTCTGAGCTTGATGAATAAAGACTGGCCTGCTGCCGGTTTTTCGGACACCAGGTTAAGCTAGCATAGCTTGTTCCTCGAACTCCACGGGGCTCAGATAGCCCAGCGTCGAGTGCCTCCGCCGAGGGTTGTAGAAGCGCTCGATATCGTCGAACACATCCGCCCTGGCGGCATCTCTCGTCCTGTAGACCTTGCGGGCTGTCCGCTCGGTTTTCAACGACGAGAAGAAGCTCTCCATCGCAGCATTGTCCCAGACGTTGCCCGACCGGCTCATCGAACACGTAATGCCGTGATCGGCCATCAGGCGCTGGAACTGCTCGCTTGTGTATTGCGATCCCTGGTCGGAATGATGCAGCAGGCTGTCGGGCTTGCCCGGCGCCAGATCGCCATGATGAGGGCGTCGGTGACGAGTTGCGCTGTCATCTCGGCCTTCATCGCCCAGCCGACGACCCGCCTGGAGAACAGGTCGACCACGGCGGCAACGTAGAGCCATCCTTCGGCGGTCCAGATATAGGTGAAGTCGGCGACCCATTTCTGGTTCGGCGCCGAGGCCTCGAAAGCGCGGTCAAGGAGGTTGTCCGACACAACCGCTCGCTCGCCAATATCCTTCGGGAGTCCTCGGCGCCGAGGCCTGGCACGCAGACCGTTCTCCCGCATCAGCCTCTCGACGCGATGCAGGCCGCAGGACAGCCCCTCAGCCAGCACGTCGTGCCAGACGCGACGGGCGCCATAGGTTCGGTCGCTGCTCTTGAAGCTATGGTCGATCCTGGAAACGAGGATCTCGTCATGGCGGGAGCGAGCGCTGGGGCTGCGGTTGAGCCAAGCATGGAAGCCCGAGCGAGAGACATCCAGCGCGTCGCACAGCCATGCCACCGGCCAGATGCTCCGGTGCCTGCGATGAAAGCGAACCTCATGTCACTTCCCTCGCGAAGTAGGCTGCGGCCTTTTTTAGGATGTCGCGCTCCTCCTTCAGCTTCGCCACTTCCTTGCGCAGCCGGTCAATCTCCTGCTGCTCCGGTTTCATTTGCCCATGACCGGGAAACGCATGCTGCGGATCGGACGAGAGCTCGCGCACCCACTTGCGCAGCACATTCTCGTGGAGATCGAGGTCGCGGGCAGCCTGGGCCACCGCAACGCCCCGATCCTTGATCAATCTCACCGCCTCAAGCTTGAACTCGCGGCTGAATTTTCTTCTCTGCATTCCAACTCTCCAGTTCCGTTAAACACCTTATCTCGGTGTCCACGAAACCGGCAGCAGGCCATGTCGTCGAACTTGCAGTAGGAGCTATATTCGGAGCGCCAATGGAGACCTGCCAGGTGTGAGTACTCTTGGTTGAGCTCGAAATAATTCCTGCCCGCACCGCTCCACCCTTCGCGTCGGCACCCTTGTCGGTCGCGACCTAAGAAAACACGCGCGACAGGAGCGGGCTCCCGCCCCCGATCAGTGAGCGATCTGCGCGCTCTTGTGGCTTTCGACCGAGTTGAGATAGCTTGCCACAGGCACAACTCCAGTCGGTTGCCTCCAAAAGCGAAGGGCATATCCTTCGGAGACTCTTGGCGATTTCAACGTGTCGGACCGATGCCCCCAACATCCTCCAAGCTAGTTCCTTTGCCAATTGACGCGGTGGCGGCACGGCCAACCCGAGAGTTGCCGCGCGTCCTGCTCTTTTTTGCCAATGACGACGAAGTTGGACACACCTACTTGCGCAACCTTGAGGCCGAGAGCGAGGCGTTGGCCGATGCGATGCGAAGAGCCGAATCGCTGGAGCTCTGCAAATTTTTCGAAGTACGCCAAGCGACGGCTTCAATGATTTTCGATTTGTTTGCAGACCCTGCGAATAGGGGGCTCGTCGCGGTGTTCCACTATGCAGGTCACGCGAACTCGTTCCAGCTTCTGTTGAGGTCAGCCGAAGGGGGATTGCGAACGGCTGATCGTAGGGGCCTCGCAGAGTATCTGGGTCAGCAGCAGAGCTTGCGCCTAGTCTTTCTCAATGGATGCTCGACAAGGATGCATGTCGAAGATTTGCTGCTCGCAGGCGTAGACGCGGTTATTGCCACGGATCGGGCAGTTGCCGACAGGACTGCAACAGACTTTGCTACCCGTTTTTACAGGAATTTTGGAAACGGTGCCTCGATCGGCACCGCGTTCGCCGAGGCAGTGGCAGCCGTCAAAACGGATCACGGCGCCGACCCTCGGGATCTGTACCATCCCGATCAGGTCGAGTGGAGCGCTGACCGATGGCCATGGAGCCTTCATCTACGACCCGGGGCGGCTGAAGCAGCCAACTGGAGCCTCCCGGTGGCGGTCGGAGATCCATTGTTTTCGCTCCCGCAGCCAGTGCCTAGAGAATTGCCCGAGAGGCCATTTCGAAATCTGCAAAGCTACGGGGAAGAGCATGCCGAGCTGTTTTCGGGTCGCGCGGACGAGATAAGATACCTCTATGACTGGTTAGCCGGTCCAGATCGAGCGCAGATCATGTTGGTCACAGGTCAATCTGGGGCCGGCAAGTCCTCCCTGCTTCAAGCAGGTCTCTTGCCACGACTAAGGGCGTTTTCGGCTCGATTTGTCGTGTGCGATGCGGGGCTGGGAATCGAGGCCTCCCTGACGAGCGCTCTGGGGGCAACGTCCCGCATAACTTTGGAGGAAGCCTGGCGGACTGCAGAGCAAGAGGCAGGACCCTTGTTCGCGGTGCTGGATCAGTTGGATCGGGCACTGGCCGGTGCAGATGAAAGGCAGAGTGGATCCCTGCCGTCATTTCTTGATGCTTTGGCGGAACTTTTCGGCGCCCCGCGCGATCGTCCGCGGGGACGCCTGATCCTCGCGTTCCGCAAGGAATATCTCGCGGACATCGAAGCGGGTCTTATCCGTCGTTCAATTCCATTCGAAATCTTCTCCATTCCTGACCTTTCGCGCCACGGCGTGGTCGACATAGTCATGAGTGCCACACGCACCGAGCGTCTACGCAGCGCTTACAAGCTCTCGATTGATCCCGCTTTGCCCCACCGTATGGCCGAATATGTGCTCAGCCATGAGGTGTCGAATGTCACTCCGCTCCTACAGGTTCAATTGTCTCGGATGTGGGATGACGCACCCCAGACGCCAACGGGTGAAAGGCATTTATCCGTCGACCTCTTCAGAGACCTAGTCGACAGGCAGCGTTTCCTCCACGATTTTTTCGACGAGCAGATCGAGCGACTTCGACAAGAAATGCCAGAGGCCGTCGGCACCGGGCTCGCGCTCGACCTCTTGGAGTACTTCACGAATGCCAACGGCACGGCTCGCGACCGTACGGAGACGGACCTAGTGGCCAACTTCGGTTCTTCGATCGTCAGCCTTGTTCGAAAATTAAGCGGATTATATTTTCTCGTGGCCTGCACCCACGCGGGACAGCCGGCGAACCGGTTGGCGCATGACGTCATCGCCTCATATGTGCGCAGCAGGTTCGAGGAATCGCAATCCCCAGGGCAGCGCGCACGCCGCATCCTCGAAGGGCGCGTTAGGCCTGTTGACGTCTCCACCCTCGAGGCCCTCCGGGTTTCGAGCCCGGACGTCCTCCGACCACTGGGCGAACGCGACCTGGAGCTGGTGGAACTCGGCCTTTCAGGGATGCGCCTGCCGACGCCGGATCAGATAAAGCTGATCGAGGTCAGCAAGGAGGCGCGCAGAAGTGCACGATTGCGCAGAATTGGTGTGGCTTCCGGGGCCATTGCAGCCGCTCTGCTGATTGCAGTCCTAGTTTTCGTGGCATGGGTGACCGACCAGCAGAGAGAATATCAGAGGCAGGCCGCCACGATCCGAGCTCTCGCTCAGCGCGCATTGCGCGATGCCCCGCAGTACAACCAAGCATCAATACTGATTGCCGAAGAGGCCTTCGAACTCAGCAGACGGGCCAAAGGGGTTGGCATGCTCGAGGTTGCGGATGTCTTCCGGCAGATTCTATCTCAACCCTTCCATCTAAGGAGCGTTGAGGCTGCCGACTTGTCGGTCGTCTCCGCCCGGAGTGACTCCGCTGAACGCCGCGCCGTACTTGTCGATAGAGATGGCGGCTTAGCTTTCCTAGACATCGAACAGCGCAGAACGTTTAGTCTTGCCCGTATCGAGGGCGAAGAGACCGTGGCGGCGGACATCCACCCATCCGGCACGATGATTGCGAGCGCGGCAAGGAGCGGCAAAATATACTTGCGCACCGGCAGCGCATTTGAACATATTGAGACGCTGTTTGACGAGAAGCAGGTAGAACCGACAGCTGTTGCTTTTTCGAGCGACGGCTCCGCACTCTTGGTGGGCGACGCGCAGGGTGGGATCGTCGAATGGATCGCGAACGAGGCAACCACTCCTGCTTTCGCCAACCCAGAGAGACTCGACCAGAAATGGCCGTCAGACCTGAAGTTACCACGCGTCACGACGATTGTGTCCGTACCAGATGGGTTCTACGTCGGCGGCGGTGACAAGGTATTATTCATCGCTAGAAGCAATCCGAACAAGGCTTTCGAGGTCTGCCGCCTTCCCGACAGCGGCGAGATTTCGACAATTACGATCGACGCGACTTCTCGTGATCCTGTTGTGGGAGCTCTCGATGGTTCAGTGCACGAATGCGATCAGGGTCGTCCTCAGACGATGCGCAAAGTGCTACCCTCAAGGGCGAGTGCCGTCGTTGGGATCGTCTCAGTATCCGACCCAGCCAGCCTCCTGATCTCGACACAGAGCCATGGTGCAACCCAGTATATCGCCTCCCGAGGAGAGGAAAGCGATCTCGGTGGAGACGGATTGCAAGTCCTTGCCTCGCTTGAGAAACGCCACTCATTGCTCGTGGCAGATTTTGGGACATTGGCCCTTCTGGAGGCTGCGGATGTGCTGCACCTCTCCCAAGCAATCCTGATGCGGGACCGTCCCGATGGCGGCCAGTCGGAGACCCTGTCGTACCTAGCGTTCGCGCGAAAAGATAATCTCTTGATTGCGGGGGTGCTACAAGAGGTCCCGAACGCTTTGCGGATGTGGGATATTTCTGGCGCCAACGCGTATGAGCTCCCTCCAATCCCACAACCAGTGCACGTCATGTCAGCGTATGTCCCGCCCGACGCTTCGCATGTCATCACAATCGATCCCTACAGCGTTGTTCGGGACTGGGACTTAGCTACTTACAAAGCACGCATTGTTCGCCCAGGGACAAGCGGCGTGGGATGGTCCCTTGCCGTGGATTCAATCGGCAACACCCTTGCCGTTTCAGTCGACGATTCCCGCTTAGAACTGATTGACATGGCTTCGGGCCATAGCCGTCAGATCGATTCGAACGGAATTGGCGTTACGACACGCGCGGTGGGCTTCTCTCCCTGGGACACGGACATCGTTTCTGGAGGGGAGGACGGAATGCTCAGGTTTTGGAGGCGGAACGGGACGGGCCAGTCAAGGGCTCCGATTCAGTTCGGCAATCCGGTGATGTCGCTCGCCGTAGATACGACGTCAGGCTCGGTTGCGGTTGGGGCAGGATCGACGGTTTATCTTCTCCGCAAGACCTCTGAAGTGAGCGTAACGAAAGAATTGCCAATGCTGAGCGCAGTAATGAAGCTGGCCTTCTCCCCATCTGGAAATTTACTTGCGGCCACCGATTCGGATGGCGGCGTGCTAGTATGGGACCTGCGTTACCTAGGCGGGGAGCCGCTCGTCTTCTCAAACAAGCAAGCATGGGCCTCCCGAGCTTTGGCGCTGGACGGCAAGGGAAGGCTCGGAGCCGGCACGGTCAACGGGCGCATCATTTTGGATACCGTTGATCCTTCGGTGCTCGCTGCCATCGCCTGTGCTCTAGTAGAAAAAGCAGCAACTGAGGATTGGAGTTGGACACAAAGCGTGACAGCGCTCAATGACAAAAGCTTGCTGGCTCCAATTTGCGTCAGGCCGGGACCGATGTGACGTAAGAATCCAGACGGGGTTGTTGGTCAGCCGTCGTAGCGAATGCGCGCTCTGCGAAGCCTGGTGAACCAATAGTATGGAACGCGCCCGTTGACCCAGAGACCCTCGGTGCAAGGAAAGTCAACGCGAAAATACGGAACGCCACTTCGTTGGCGCTAAGCCGGAGCACCCTGAACATTGCTACGCATATGGTGTACCCGTGGCGAGAAGGATGATGTAGCGTTCGCCTCCAGCCAAGTTCATTGGCCAAACACGCAATCTGCGCGGCGTTCTGCTGGAGCCGCTGCATTTCCGCATCGAAGTGAGCGACGAAAGCGATCGTTCCATTTTGGAGATGGATACCACATTTGTGGCGACCCAAGTCGGCTGCGGTAGTGAAGTCTTTTGAGCGGTTGGTGGGCTGCGATTTACTGACCCGCGTTTGCTCGCGTGGCTGGATTGCAGTTCGTCAGCCAGCAGAAAAAGCCAGGTTGAGCGTCCTCAGCGGTCAGCTTTTCAATCCGAGCAACTTCCTCTGCCGGGAGCCGAACTGTCGTAATCTCGTCAGCCATCTTTCCGCCGCCGGTCAACACAAGTCGCTCTACCTTTCGCCACGAGGTGTCGTTCGCGACGACCCATCTGTCGGAGATGCGTTGCAGGTAGGGCGCAACAAGAACTTCATCGAGTTTGCCCGACCAAACCGTTTGGTCAGAGGCTGGATCGAAAAGTGAATAGACCCTTTGGCCGTCATCGTCAGAGTAATGCCGGAATGTCATAAGGATACTGTTGGACGAATCGGCGCGTGCATCTACTAGGTCTGAATCCGAGACGTGCTCATGCCAACTAACAGCACGACCACCGTCGCGGGACCACGTCCCAACCGCCACTGCGGATGGGGAAAAGCGAAATACGATGCCAATACGATTATCCTTCAACGGCATGACATCGAAGATTTCGAAAATCTTCCGTCCAGGAGCCAGCGCGGCTTCTGGAAGAATGTAGCGTTGTTGAATTTCACCGGAGATACCGTCTAGTTGCCAAAGAACAGGTGTGACGTCCGGATCGTTTGCGCCACTTAGCATCAAGACAACGTTCGGGTTGTGCAACCGGCGCAGGGAGCTCCAGCCGCGAACCGGCAGCTCTTTGCTCCACATCCGCACAAATTTTAGAGGTCCGGGGGTTGGTTGCGCCGTCGCCTCCCACGCCTCCAGACGGCCCTGATGAACCTGAAATGCCCGGATTTTGTTTTCTTGCGAGTAATAGTCCGGCAATTGGGCCAATGATACAGGTCCGTAAGAGTCGAGTTCATTGTCAGGTATCTCAAGAGATGCCTGACCGTTATCAGTCCACCCGATCGTCAGGAGGGTCGTACGATCGAAGAGTATGATCCTGTTCGCCGTTCGCACGGACAGTGTCGTTTCGGCAATGGAGGCGTTCTCCGCCGGCGATTCCAACATTCTCGTCTGCAGCAGCATTCCGTCTTTGAAACGCGCAATTCTTTTGCTTGTTGCAATGTTCAATTCATTGCCAAAAAACGCGGCGGCCAAGATTCGCTCTCCTGGCAAAAGCTGTTCCAAGCGAGTTTCGTTGCCTGTGGCGAGATCGTATAGACGGTGATCGCTTTCGCCATATCGGACGAGCCAGTATCGGCGGTCCTCGCCCACAGAACGAACACCAGGAGCAAGGCGATCATAAAGGGCCTCAGGTATTCTTAGTCCTATGCTCAGGCTTGGCGGCCCAGCCGTCCGAACCCGAAACACGCTGACGGTGCCGAGCGCATCCAGAACAGCGATCCGACTTGAATCGGCCGCATACGCGATCCTGACTGCATGCGCTTGACTGGAAACGATTAGCGATGACCCATCGGGGTTGTTGTCGGGGAGAAGCGTCAGGTTCCAGCTCTCTAACGTCCCACGTCCCTCCTGATCACCCGACGTGCCCCGCACGTCGTTGGCAACGACGGCGAAACGGCCATTCGGAGAAACAGCGATGGTCTGGACATTCGCCATCGCGGTCGCCGGCAAATCTCCAAAAAGCAATCCGCTTTCGCGACCTTGGAGCGCCTCAACGACTTTGCCCCCATCCGCCACGTCATTCGAGCTATCCGGCCAGCGCAACGTAAACACCTCTGGTGCCATGCCCCTTTGTTCCTGGCTACGGACCCACACAATACGATTCCCATGGAGGTCCGAGGCCAATGCCTGTCGCCCAATGCCGCTGTCTTCCCACACAGCCTCCCGCAATATCTGCGTTCGACCGCTCAAAGCGTTGACTGCGGTAAGGATCGCTTTTCCGGCCGATTGCGACGCTGAATCCGAAGCCACGATTTCCAAAGCTACCAATTGGTTTGGGGCAGGTCCCCACACAATCCAGGGAAATTCTTCCTTGTAGATGTACCAGTTGCCAACCGCCAGGTTGAGGTTTCGCTGAATGATGCCTGCTGGAGACTTGAGGCCCCCGACCCATATTACCTGCTTGGCTGCTGTAGTCAGAAAAAAGGATTCGCCGGTTGGATGTAACTTGATGCGGGTCAGGCCAGGCCATATGCCAATTTCGCGAGAATCAATGGCCCCGGAATTGTCGCGCGAAAAAATCAGAACCGTGCCGTCGGCCTTGCCAACCACACATGGCCAAGCACCATTTGCGCAGCTGTAAACCATCCCGTCGTCTACTGTGACGCTGGGGCTCGCCAATCCTGCGGGACTCAGATCAAAAATTTCGAGACGTGGGCGGTTGCCCGGATTTTGTTTCAGCAAGGCTACGAGCTGCCTCGCATAGGGCTCGTCGTCCAAGAGTGTCGCCGACTTCAAGCTGAGATTCGCGACAATGGTCGACTGCGCAACGTCATAAAGAGCAAGTTCTGTTTCATCGGTGGGATGACGCATCAGGACATATGAGATATCCAAGTTGGCGGCAAAAGGCTGCTCCGACTGCTCGTATACCGGAGGGAATAGCGTCGTGGCATTTTTGTCGACCCGATCGGGTGGGAGACGCGCCCAGACCGGATTTTTGTAGGCTGCGCGCACATAAAGACCGCGAAGCTCATTTGTCGAAAGATTTGGATCCAGACGATCTGCGGCTTCAGCTAGGCGAATAGAGACAGCCGGGTCGTAGGCAAGTTTTGTTTCGCCGAGCTGCAGCATGCGCCCGGCGGCTTCTTCAATGGCGGTATTTAGCCGTCCGAGCGCAACTGTGGTTTGCGTTTGAGCATATTTTGCAGCAATCACCGCAGCTCCAAGGAGAAAGACCAGTGCGGATACCGTGATCGATCTCAAGATCGAATTTCGCCTGGCCCGTCTGACGCTCGATTCGGCAAATCTGCTTTCTATCCCGTTAAGCCCAGGGGTACTCGCAGCCCGCAATTCTTTCACGGTCGCAACCCGGGCAGCATCCGACCACAATAGGCCCGTTTTTTTCTGTGGCGAGGTCGCCCATTCCTCGGCGTTTGGCGTTAATAGCCTTAGCGCGGCGATACGTTTCGCATCCTCGCGGACCCAGTTGAGCAGCCGGTCCCAACCGAGGATCAGCGCATCGTGCGCCAGTTCCAGATAGGTGTCGCCGTTGACACTGTCGGTGACAGTCAGGCGTGTTTCGTCGAGACGCTTCAGAGCTTTTTCGATGCAGGTGTTTTCCGCCGCGCTTGCTACCTCAAGCTCGCGCTTCAACACCCGCCGTCGAGCAAAAGCGCCAGCCTCGATAGATACGAAGCGCTCCAGGATGCGGCGTGCCGTCGACTCGCCGATCTCGTCGACGATCTGGTTGGCGCGCACCCGAAGAGATCCGGTTACGCCGCCTCCGAGTGCATCGTAATCTTCACTGGTCAGCGTCCTGTCATCGCTCGACCGTTTCAGGTAATGGGCGTACATCTCGCTCAGCGCGAACGACAACATCGGCAGCGCGCCAGGCATCTGCACGACGTCATTGACGAGTTGGTCGACCAGCGCTTCCGATTCGAATCGCATTACTTTGACACTAGCCGGGCCTTCTACTACCCGCTGTAACTCGTCCTGTGTCATTGCCGGGATCAGATAGCGAGCGGCGGGCCAGCGATCCTTCAAGGCCGATTGCGCGAATTGCGGCTCGAATTCCGAGCGCAGCGTGAACACCACGCGAAGCCGCTCGCCGGCTTTATCAAGTGCAGCTGCGATCAGGTCGAGATATTTCTTGTCTTCGCGGCCCATGGTTATCAATTCTTCGACCTGATCGACGACGAGCAAAATCTCATAGTCGCCCGGCTGGGCCTTAACCCAGTTGGCCAAGGCCAGCCGGTCTGACTTCAACGTCTGTTCGTCGATCAAAGGCATTTGCGTGAGCGCGGCATTGCGAAGCCCCGCGGCGAGACTCGCGAAAGGCATCGGGCCAGGCCGGACGACGATCGAATGAAACTGGGACGCGTCAAGCCGCGGCAACAGGCCGGCGCGAACTAAGCTTGATTTGCCGAGTCCGGAGGCGCCGGTAACGACTATGAAGCGTTCCCGCAGGACGCGTGCAAACAGGGCGTCACTGGCTTTGCGACGGCCGAAGAACAAATCCGACTGCGCAGTGTCGTAAACCCTCAGTCCGCGCCATGGGTTTGCATCCGGATCGAGAGGTGGGGCGGGCGGAAGGTCGAGCTTTTGGCCTGGGACCAGGAAAACGAACTCACCCTTGCCGTGTTTCTGCAGCGGCCAAAGAATGGGATCCTGCCTTGGCCGGCCACCGCCCGCTGGCGGCATAAGTTTGTCTTCCAGATATAGAAAAAGCTCCGTCGCTGTAATCACGCCGTCGCCCTTGTCCTGATCTGCCCGATGCAGGTCGGCTGCACCCTCCAGCCCTTTGATCAGCGCACCGGCAAAGGGAGAATGTTCGGCATTTTGAACTCTGAGCCCCAGCGGCTGCTCGGATGCAACATCCATTGCCTTCTGATCGTGGGCGGCGGACGCGATCGCTTGCCAGGCCGCCCCCTCGATGAACCACTGATAGCGCTCCTGGCGCAGATCTCCCGGAGCGATCACAATGTCCCGTGTCGCGGCCCAGCGGAACGCGCCGGCAAAACAGCAGTCGAGAATGACTAGCATGTGCCGGCACGGAAGCGCCGACAAAGCCTTGTTCAGATCGACCATAGACAGATAGCGATCAGTCAAATCGCGGTCGGCATCTTGAGGGAGAATATAGCCTTTCGGGCCTTCATCGCTGGATAACGCGATGCCATGGCCTGCAAAATAGAACAGAACTCGGTCGTTGCTCCCTATCCGGTCCGGCAAGCTCGCTAGCAGCTCCGTCAGCTTGTCGAAGGTAGCATTGGCGTCCGTGACGATTTCCGTGTCGAACCCATGGCTATCGTGCAGCACCCTCGCCAGATCCGCAGCGTCGCCGATAGGTGTCTTGAGGGTCGGCACGCTTGCGTAGTTATCGATCGCCACGAGAATGGCTAGGTTCTTTCTGAAACCCTCGATCCTCTCGACCGGGCTCATCTTGGTAGGAGGGCTTGCATCAGCGCTGCACGCCCAGCCTCCGTTGTAAAAAATGTTAGGTGATCGCAAGCGACCTCAAAGGCGAGCAATGCGGGGTTGCGGGGTTCCGGGAGTGCCCTTGCGCTGGCGACGGCTACTGCGATGTCGTTGGGCTTATTCAGGAAGGCCAGCGCCGTCACGTCGTGCAGGACATGCTGTGGCGATAGCCGCTCTAGCAGGGACCGCAATGTGCCGTTTGCAACTGCAGCGGGAATAATCGAGGTGTTGCCTATCAAAAGCGAATAGGGCGTTCGAGGATCGTCGCTTTGCCCCAGCTCGGTCAGAAATGGCGAGCCTGGTGCCATTTCGTCGAGAGCGACGTCAACCCTTTCGGCTGCCGCTGCAAGATCGCCCAAGAGTTGCAGCGGCCATGCAACACTGCTCAAGCCATTCAGCCCAATGGCTAGCGCGGCATTTGCCCAGTTCTGGATCGTTGGCCAGGGCGACCCTCCGTTTGGTGTGCCCAGCATGACCAAATGCTGCACGACCCGATTGCCGCCTTCCTTTTCAATGAACCAGCGTGTGACCAGTCCACCCATAGAATGCGCGGCAACGTGCAGCATCTTGCCGTGATCGACGCCCAACCCCACCGCTTCAAGGCGGCTTTTCATGCTGCGCGCATTATCCTTGATGCTGGTATTGATGTTCTCATAGTCGAATGCGAGTACCAAATCATAATCGTCGGCGATGCGTTTCGATACCAAGCCGGGCATCGCAACCTTCGCCTTCGAGGCTGCCGTCATACCCAAGGTGTCCCCGAGGATGCCATGAACGTAGAGCAGGATCCTCTGCGCCTGACCGACCTTGCCGCGCGCCAGGGTCACGTCCGTTTCGTAGACAGGTTGATCCTTGGCGTTGAAGCTAACGGCGGCAAGGTGCGGGTAGTCGTATCCGACAGCAAGGTATGGGCTGACGATCTTTTGAAACAGAATGCGAAGCGAACTGACGATCCCCCGCTCGACGTCTGCGGCTGTGCTGAACACGGGAATTTGCCTGAGTTCGATCTCCAGCGCACCGTCGACCGGTCGGCCAATCCCAAGCGGCAGGTAGAATTCGCCGTCCCAAGCGTAGGGAAGCACATGCTCGCCCGGTGCAAGACTGGTTGCCACTCGAAAACGCAACGGTGCTTCGGTCGTCACCGATGCCGCATTCTCAATGCCGCTGAGTTGCAGCGCTCCGAGGCCGGGATCGGTTCCGCGCGCAGTCTCGAACAGGAACGGCTGCGACGTTACCGGATCGTCGCGGAAAATTGCCGGCGTTCCCAAGGCACCCAGGGAGCGTCCAACCTCGGTTGTCGAGACGAGGCTCACCTGCGCTTCGAAGGCGGGGTGACCCAAGAGCATTACCCCGGAGCCGAGCTCGACCTGTTCACCAGCTTGGGGAACCTGTGCTGCTTCGAGCGGCCGCACCACCGTTAAGGCCATATCGCTTGTGGCCCAATCCCCAAGCTTCTCGTCACCATCCGGTTGGGCAGAGATGTCGCGATAGTAAACACGTTTGGCCAGACGCTCGAGCATCGATCGCGGACGCTCGAACTCTCGGTTCAGGCTGCGCGTACGGGTATAGGTTTCAATGGCGCCTTGATTGAACAACGTTGCGTCGAACTGCTCCCGGCTGACGATCAGCTTGAGCTGATCCGTCAGTTCGGTCCGGCCCGTCTGCCATTTCGCGTCTGGGATGGTCATGCAAAGATCTCGTCCACCTGCCACAGCAAGCGACTCTCCTGAGGGAACAAGCTGAGCACCGGTGGGGAACAGGTTTGAGCTCACCGAATAGTCTTCACCGAGCCACAGCAGCGCGCAGTACAAGTCGAAATCGCTCGAATTCGTCAGCGTCAGGCGAAGCCGAGGTGCACGCCATTTGCCATTGGCGGACCGGGTGTAGTAGAGGCGGCTTTCAGCGCGCGGATCAACTTCATTCCAGGCGTTGGCCCTGCCGTCCGCAACCGGCAAACGCATCGAAATTGTCACCGGCGCTTCGCCCAGATGGCTGTCGAGGTTGCTCAGGGAAGACACAGCCTGCCAACGCGCCACATGTTCGAGACGCTCGACCACAAGGGCCGCTCCATCGGCATTGGCGCCCTCTATTTCCGCAACTAATGGACGGTCGGCAGAGGACCGGCTGATCTGATAGCCGGCCGTGGTCGCAAGCACGCGGAAGTTGGCGGTGTCTTCCGTCCTTGCCTCCTGGACCAGAAGCGAAGCGCTGCCTGCATCGCCGGCACGACCCAATGCTTCTCTGACAAGCTGGAGTGCGGACTCTTCGCCAGAAAGATAGACCAGTTTGGCCGGCAAAGGCGTCGCGACCAAGATCGCGCGATATGTCAGATTGCGATCGAGGTCGCCATGGCCGGAGGGCCGGATGTCGACGCAACTGAGTTCTGGTCTCACGTCGTGCACATCGGCCAGCGCCACAGCCGCATCGAGCGACCGCCATGCCGTAGGATCGGCATCGAGCGGGAAAATCGCAAAACTGGTGGTTTGCGAGCCTTGAGGCGGGGCGATGCCGTGAATCGCCCCGCCATCGATGATCCATTGCAGGCCACCATCGAAGCTCATCGTAAAAGTGGCTCGGCCTTGATGAACCGCGCCGTCGAGGAAAAACAGCTGCAGATCTTGGGGATCGCTGCTCTCGATCTGCGGCACTTGCTGAGCCACGCGCATGCGGAGTTGGGCTTCGGCACGCTTCATCAAGTCTCGGTAGCTGATCGATCCGCGTGTCTGTCGCAGGGCCGCAAGCAGTGCCGCGGTGAATGCACCGTGCGGTCTGCCATCGTCGTTGACCTCCTTGGCTGTCTCACTGGAGCGGCAGGCAGCCAGCAGCACATGCCGGCCCTCGGGCATTACAACCCAATTGGTGTCGGAGGTCGCTTTGTCGTTACCGGCTTTTGTCAGAAGCGAGCCGTTCAGGAATGCCGCGATCGGGCGTTCTCGTCGATCTGTCGGTGCTCGCCGGATTGCCAATCCTTCTTCCAGCGCCGCGCGCGTTCCACTTCCCGAATGACAACAGTCAAGGACGCATAGAAAATGCGGGGCGCGGCCTGCAATTTCGGCGATCAGGACGGCCAGCTCTTTGTCGGCGAGGTCCCAGTTGCCGCTGCTTCTGCTGTCGAAGCAAACCAGCGTCTCGTTGAGATGGTCGGGCTCGATATTCCAGAACTCAACCGGGGCGTTCTCCTGTGACCCATGGCCACTAAAATAGAAGAGCGCCACATCGTCCGGGCCTGCCTTGCCAAGATGGTCACGAAAACCGCTTATGACGTTCGAGCGAGTTGCCTGATCATTTTTCAGCAGCTGCGCATCGATGGCAAATGCTCCCGTCTGCCCAAAATTTTGAAGCAGGGCGGCGATCGCATCGATGTCATTGACACATCCCCTCAAGCCGGGAACGGGCGCGGGGTAGTCATCGATGCCTACCAGGACCGCATAAACCGTCCGGCCCATGAGTTTCCCGCCCCTATCTGGGGTTGATCGTGAATGGCCGCTCCAGCTCAAAGGCCGGATTGGGTTCACCGACGAAAAAATAGTTGGGCGTCTGGTCTCTCGGCATTCTTCTGACAATTGCGCTATGGAATTTTTGATAGTCCCCGTCAAACTTGCCACCGTTCCAGACTAACTTCAGCGTTCCCGTGAAGCGTCCGTTGAACGCGCCGTCAGCAGACAGCTGATTGTCCTGGCAGCCAGAAATCAGCAACGCGGAGGCCTTCACGTCCGCTCGGCTGTTCCGGAAGCGCGGGTCATTTCCAATGCCATCATAGAAGGCTCGATTGGCCAGATAGGTTCGTTGGGCGACCTCGGGCGGCATGGCGCGATAGCGCGTAGGATCTTTTTTGGTGGTGTCGCCGATGGCTTGCATCAGGGCCATGTCTTTGATCACGGAGCCGCTGTGGCAACTGTCTGACAGGATCAACAGTCGAACGCCTGCAGCAAACCGGCCAATGAAGTAGTAAATTTCGTCGTCGACGAACTCGCCATCGAACAGGCACCAGGTTTCATCGAGCCCGTCAGGCTCATCACCGTCGGTATCCGGCACTTGGCCACCGTGACCCGAATAGGTCAGGAAGAAAATGTCGCCCGCCTCAAGTGCCGCCGCGGCGTTCTCCAGAACATTCGTCACGGCTTGTCTTGATGCTCCTTCGGTCAGCAAAACAGTGGCCCCAAATCCAGACGCCTCGGCGATCATTGCCATGTCGTTGGCATCCATCTCACAAGCCGCCAATTCCCCTGACCATCCCTGGTAGTGCTTGGGGTCGACGGCATTCAATCCGACATGGAGGGAGATTCCTTTGCCCATGGTATTTTTCCCCTACTAAACTCCCGGCAGCGCATTGCTGCTCGTTTGAACTGGGTATTCGCACCAGAACACCAGCCGCGTCGCAAAAGGTGCTTATTTACATATGGCTAAATATCTATGCACCACGGATCGGTCCGCGGATCACAGTTGTCGTGATTTCGAGCGGCCGCCTTTAGACCAGTTGTCTTGGGTGGAGCCGCGATCCCATTCTGCGTCACGAATTCTTTTATTTTAGCCGCGAGCGTAGGGGACAAAGTGACGGTCACATCTTGATTGCCGAGCGCTCCCTGAAACTGGCCCTGAACATCCTTGCCGGCGGCGTCGATAGCCTTCAGTAGATGGCCCAGTCCATAAAGCCCCACCCGAACTGGGCCACGACGGCCGCCCGCCCTTTTGCCGTCGCCGGCAGACCCGCCTGCCGCTCGCCGGCTCTTCGGTACCTTCGCCATATTGGTCCCCTCTGATGTTCCGTTCAGTTCTCACCCCGGAAAATCTTTTGCTTCAGGAACTGATCTACCGCTGTGGCAGCGCCTTGCTCGGCCGGCCCACCAGCCGCCGTAATCAGGCCCAAGAAGATATCCGCCCGCGCTTTCTCGATTTGCTTTACACCAGAAGTGTCGAGATAAAGGCCGACAGTCAGCTTATGAGTATCAGTTCGCGAATTTGTAACTCCCAAAGCCGCCTCGGAGATATGAAAATCAGGACCACCTGGTGAGAACGTCACCGAAGGGTTCACAGTGCCGCTGACGGTCGTTTTGAATTCGAGTTGGTCAACCATTGTTGGCGGACCTTTTACTGCGGTAACGTCCTTGCTGTCGCTTCCAGCAAGGTTTCCAAAAAGCGCAAGCACGAGGAAGTCATCCACTGCGCGTTCCATGCCAACCTTGCCCGCTATGGGATAAACTACATTGGCTTCGACGATCTTGTCCTTGCAGTATCTGGCATCCGTTTTATTGATTAGATTTCCGAAATTGTCCGTCACTGTAAATGATCGTTCGTTACCTCGTTGCCTATCAAAACTTCCTTGAAGTCCCAGCGAGAATCCTGACTGTGGAAGCGTTCGAAGAATTTTCATCGACGGATCGACGTTGTTCACTATAACCATGTTGAGGTCAAAATTGTAGGCGATGCCGGTGCTCCACAGCAGCCCTATTACAACTTTCGAGAACCCAGAGAGCGCGTCTGGTTTGAACTGACGTATGGTTTGGGGATTCGTGTTGTACAGTTGCTGGAACGATAGGCCGATCTGTCGTGAACGGTCGTCAACTTTCCCGGCGTCGTGGTTTGCCTCGCTGGTCAGGTAGGTAAAGAGCGAGTCAATCACTGCTTGCCGAGTCTCGCACCGTATCTGGCGGACAATGTTGTATGTCGACAGCCCTGTCACATCGTCGGGGAGTGGATGAATTCCGCAGGCAGTCAAAACAAAACATGTCACAGCCAAGAATGGGATGTGCTTTGTGCTGCGGCTACGCATGCATTGAATGCGCCGCCGCCACGACCGCACGGCGTCCACTATAGTGCCCATCGTCTTTGTCGCAGCCCCCGCCAATCCGATAGAAATCAATATACAGTTCTTTTTGGCGCCACTTGCAAGCGATTTATTCTACGCAAGAATTGTAGGCAAACCGCAGGCGCACGGGGCTCGGTCGAAGCTTGCGCGGAAAGTCACTAGGTAATACGAGGAAAACTCCTTGTTCCTAGCGATATAGTGTACTGCATTCGCCAGAGTCGTCTGAAATTCAGACAGCAATTATACCCATATAGAACGAAATCAGAAAGCACAAAATAAAGCCATTGATGGGAAAAGGTTAGGTATTGCATCGTTAGTATTCTTCCAAGATGCTTTCAATACGGCTAGATTTTTCAAATCGCGACCATTAACGAGTGTCGGCATCGGTGGTTTCTGTCCGTGACTTGAACCCGCACCCGTTCCCGACGAAAACTTGACCGGAGGCAGACCGGCTAGAACGGAGGGGAGCCACACCAAGGCGATGGGAGAACACGGCACTTGCCTATGCTGCAAGAGCTTCGGCGTCTGCCTCCTCGTCAGCCATGACCTCAGGAAACAATCGCGAAAGAGCAGCCCCTCTTGCCGGGCGATCGAGGGCGTACGATGTTCGCGTATGCTAATGGCAGCTGCTTGGAAATCATAGTGCCAAGCACGCAAGAGACCTCTGGTCCTTATCGTGTTTGAGCTGACGGCATGGTTTCTGACGTAAGGGCGCACCTGTGGAATATGTCGTAGACCAAGACTCTGGAGAATGATCCGAGTAGATTGGGCGCGTACATTTGCGTGTCAGGAAGCCGATGTCGGACAGCGATGAGACCTACTTCTGGGGCCGATTGCCCCAGACCACCTATTACTCAAAGCGCATCACCCAAATCGGTGAGAAGGACATACCTCCTAAAAGGTTCATGTATCGGGTGGTTGAGGGCAAAGGGGGGATCATCGCAGTGAGGGAAGGCAAAGAGGTCGTCCTGCGCAGGAGCAATGCCGAGCGCTACCAGTTCAAGGCGACACTGCACGAGGACAGCAGCAAGATCAGCACCTTGACCTTCCAGAAATGGAACAGCAAGGACATGCCCTACGCTGTCGATACCTTCCCGCTGTACGGGAAAGAGATCGATGAGCTGCTGACATTCATTAAGGCCTGCGAGACGATGATTTTTGTGGGCGAGGATGGCGGCAAACTGCCCGACCGCGCCCAGGTCCAGTCGTCGTTCGATCGTCGCCAGATTGCCAAGGCCCTGGTGGAAGATCCCAAGCTCCTAAATGCGGTGCTTGAAACCGATGTGCAGGCTCAGGAAATCTACAGCCTCGCCCGTCGCAAGAAAGAGTTGGCCTACTTCAAGCGGATGCTTGATGACGATGAATTCCGCGAGAGCCAGAAGGTGGCGGCCAACGGGCGCATGGAGGACGCGTGGCAGGCCTTCTTTGAGCGGAACCCATGGATATTTGGCTACGGTCTCTCATACATCCCGATGAGCAAGCTGGACGGCCAGACGCTGAAGTCCAAGGTCGCCGGATACAACATCACCGGCCGGGGCAAGGAGGTGGACGGGCTCATGAAGACCGTCGCCGCCATCAACTCGCTGTGCTTCGTAGAAATCAAGACCTCCGAAACCGACCTCGTAAGGAGCTATCGACCCGGCGTCTTTGCCCCGAGCTTCGAGCTTGCAGGCGCAGTCTCACAGATACAGGTTACGGTCCAACGAGCGCTGGAAGACCTAACGGAAGTGTTTCGGCCCACCCATTCCGAGACGGGCGACTTGACCGGAGAGACCCTTTTTCAGTTTCAGCCCCGCTCATTTCTGGTCATTGGCAACCTTGGAGAACTCGATAGCCCGAACGGCGCCAACAAAGATAAGTTTCGGTCGTTCGAGTTGTTCCGTCGCTCGCTCCGCTGGCCCGAAGTAGTGACGTTCGATGAGCTATATGCCCGGGCCAAATTCATAGTAGATGACTCTGAGACCGTGACGAAATAGCCCACCGCTATCTGCGCGCTTACGCCGACGGCTACGCCCTCACGACGATCAACCCCAAAGCGGCAACTTTTGGCTCATGCTTACGAGCAGATCGCAGATGGCCAAGAGAGGGTCGGATCCCGACCGTTCACCGCGCGCGCCCGCTGTGCCCCGGAACGGCTCGACAGGGTGGATAGCGGGAATGGCTGCAATGCGGAGGGCTCCCACATAATGCTGCCACTAACGATCCCGTCTGCGTGATCTGAACAGGGCTAAGGTATAGAGTTGTCACCTACAGGGCGTCTTGGCCCGCACGGAGACAACAACGCGGTCGACCGCCCGAGTTCCTTCATCGGCGATTTCAAGCTGGCCGACAATGTCGGGCACAGCCTCGACGTAGTCCGTACATTGCGTACGCTACGGGAAGAAGCGAACCCCGCCCGGAAACGCTACCTCCAAAAGCCGATGATCATCCTGAACGTGGCGATCATCGAGGCCCTGCTCTACGACCTCCACAAGCGGGTCAAATGGTTCACGCATGAAGGCGTAATGGGTATGCCGGCGAATATCATCACCTACATCCGCGGCCAACAGATCGACAAGCTGGAGACCCTCATCGCGAGTTGCCGGAAGCACGACCTGTTCGATGAACCCGGATCGACGTTTTACGACGACCTTGACCTTCTCAGGCGGATTCGGAACCGGGTGCATCTGCAAAACGAGAAGAACGATCTGGAGCCGGACGACTCCAACGCGTTTTCGGCCGAACGGCTCGCGCTCTCCGAGCGGGCGGTGGAATTCGTCATGATGACGCTCGAAGCCAAGCATCCGCGGCCTGGCAACACCTACACTCAGCCGTTTCATCTGCCGTCGCTCCTACGCGGCGCTAGCCCGCCACGCGGATAGTTCGGAAACAAGGAGCGACGGCTTTCGGGAAGCCGCCAATGACCTTGGAACGACTGCAATGGAGGTCGACATCAGAATGGCAACTATCTGATGTTGGTCCCATAAGCCGACAGACGGCTCACGGCCCGAACTGGACATAGAGCAGATAAGTAGGCAGCGGCGGTTACCAGAGGGGATTGCTCCCCAGCGTCGTCAGGCGAAACGCCTAAGCTCGAAGGCGGTCCATCGCCGATCACCGGATGGCCGAATGGGCCATGTGAACGCGTATCTGATGGGTGCGGCCTGTCTCCAACCGGCATTCGACCAGGCTTGTGGCTCGTGCTGAAGGTTGTTTCGAAGCTTCATGCTAAGGCCGCAATCTGATCTGAAGTTCATCGAACTCGCTTGCATCGAAGCCATTGCCGACCAGCCGGACAAGGTGGGCCAGGAGATCGTCCTGTCTTGGCTGCCCAAACGCCAGTCGGTAGACCGTCAGGCTTCGTTTCAGCCATTGGAGCCGCTTCTCCTCTCGGCTCAATGGTATCAGCGGCACGCGCCGCTCTACCTTAGTCGAGCCCTCAAAAATCCAATATGGAATGAGCTCGTCGCGGCTTTTGGTAGCGCGTCGTGCTGCGGCGAACATGGCGGCCCAGGGGTCTGCAGGGGGCTTTCGGCCTTGTCGAACTGCGTGAGCGTGTGCCTCGGCGACGTTCAGGCGAATGGCGTGGCCCTTGAAGCGGTGGACCCGCCCTTCGCGCTGCTCCAGATCGACCGGGTTGCCTGGCAAGTTCCAGTGATAGACCCGGTGGCAATACGGATGGAAGTCCAAACCCTCCTGGCCGATCGAGGTCGTGGCAAGGACGAATGGCCTGAAGGGCGAGTTAAAGGCTTCGCGGACCGTTGACAGCCGAACGGCACCACCTTCCTCATCCTTGAGCTCGGCCAGGCGCATCGCAAACCGACCGCGCATCTTGATTGGCTTTCTGAAGACAATGCGCCCGTTCTCGGCCCTGACGTCGTCGACCTCGATCTGAGATGGGCGAATGGACAGCGCCCTGACCATGGCCTCTGCCACTCCTTTGGCGCGCTCGGTCGGCGACTTGGCGACCAACCCTTCGCCTTCTACGAGGTAATGGGCGTATTCGTCGAGAACGGATTGGAGATTGTGTGCTGCGGAATGGGCGAGAACGCTGCGCCAATAATGCTCATCGCTCTCCTGGCGTAGCAGCGCCACGGTCTCGTGCTGGTTGAACAGGGTCCTGAAACCCCACGCCACGTGGGCCGCGGCCTCCAGAAGCTCTGGGGCATCCCAGGCAAGTTCGGGCGCAATGCGTCGAATGGCGCGGACCGCGCACACCGCGGGGCTTCCCAGCGCAACATCCACGAGCAATTCCAATGCAGTTTCGCTGCCGTCTTCTCCGATACCTTTTGCGGAGATCAGCACGGCGACGTGGTCTCGGAAACCTGCTTCATTGCCGGTCGAGGCGAAGGCTCCGCTCCGCAGCCATTCCGATGCCCTATTGCCAGCCGCGACGTCCAGCAACGCTGCCGTCGACCATTCCCAGTCTCGCGCGCTCAAGGTTTCGCCATCCTTGGCCTTGGGAAGCCCAGCAAGACGTTCGGCGAGCTTGTTGCGCAATGCGGTCCGCATCTCCTCGATGGAGGGCCGTTTGGCAGCGGCCGCAAAAACCGCAAATGGGTCGCCCAGTTCGGCCAGCAGAGGGGAGGGATAGATGAGGTTGAGCGTGCGCAGCGTGGCCGGCCGATTGTTGGCATCCAGCCGAAACTGCAAAGGCCGGCGTTTCGCTGCGTCGGAATAGGCCAGCTTTGTTTCCGCAGCGCCCATACGTCGTTCGGCTTCGTAGGAGATGAGGGCTGCGAGCGCGTCCGGGACCATCTGCCAAGCGGAGAAGACCAACGCCTTGGTCAGCGGCGGCGCCTTGGCCGCTTCCCCATAGTAGGGGAGCGACGGGGTGATCCAGAGGTGCTGATCAAGCTTGGCGTCGAACAGGTCCGACATCAGTGCTCTCAGCCGGGCATTACCCGGCTCCACTGGCTGGTACTTCTCGATGTCGTCCGTCCGCAGTGCCAACGCTTCCGCCTCGGCAACTGCTGCGACAAGAGCGGGGTTGGGCTTCGCCACCGCGTCCTTAAGCAACTTCTTAAGTTTGTAGTCGCGCATGAAGTTCAGCAGGTAGGGCGCGGACTTCCAGTATTCGATGATCTCCGGCGCCCCAGCGCTTCGCGCGACCTGCGCCGCCACCATCGCTTGACGAAGATCCTCCGCGGCTACCTTCGCTTCCATCTGTGGCTCGCTCAGCATCGAGTCCCTCTCGATGGTGCTGTCGACCCTTTCGGTGCGGCTCATCACCTTCTTGAGGCGAGCTTCGATGCCCTTACGAGCCTTCTTCGCTTGCTTGGTCGCCGCCGGCAACTGCTGGAGGAAGCGTCGAAACTGGCGCATCTCCAGGTCGAGTTCATCAGCGACCGCGGAGGCGCGATCACGACCGTGCAGGAAGCCGATCGTCTTAAGGAAGTCCTTGTAATGGTCGCCGTCATCGGGCGAGTCCGCGGACAGCGTCAGCATCTTGTATGGGGTGGCCGAGAGCAGCAGGGTGCGGGCACCCGTTTCCTGATCGCCATACTCGAAGAGGGCGCGCGCCAGCTCGGCGGCATCGTCCTCGCCCGATAGCAGCTCGCGGAAACGCTGAAATTCGTCGAGGATGATCAAGTCTGGTTGTAACGCCATTACGCAAGCGTGCGAGAGCGTCTTTCTCAGTTTGGCGACCAGGGACGTGCGCGCCCAATTGGATGGCTTCGGGTTTTTCTTCCGGTACGTGCTGAAGAGCTCGCACACCTCGCCCAATTCGGCCATGAGCACTTTGTTCTTCGAGACGGCGGACTGGAAGCGATGGACGGTCGTCTTGTCGATGCCGTCCAGGGTCATCTGGCTGACCTGCCAGTTCCAATTCTTTCGGCTAGCGCCCACCTGCAAAGCGTTCTTTAGCGAGGCCAGTGGCGCCAACGGTTCGAGTAATCGCAGCAGCAGCGCGCGCTCTTCCATCACGCCGTTCGACGAATGCAGGTTGAAGGTCGTGCCGGGCGTGAGGCTGATGAAGTTCACGCCGTTCGCGTTGATTGTGTTCTTCTCGCGCATCCGCAGCGGCATCAACGTGATGCGCGTGGGCAGGGCCATCGCTTCCTTGCCCATCACGTTCAGCCGGTTGAGGTTCTGTGCCGCAATCGACTGATTGGAGCAGATGTAGACGATGTCGATGCGCTTCGCTTTGGGCCAGAGCATCTCGATGGTCTTGGCGACGATACCGCGGGCGACCATCGTCTTGCCAAGGCCGACCTCGTCGGCAACTAGGAATTGGCGCACTTGGTCGGACCCGTGCAAACGGTCGAAGACGTAGTCAACCGTTCTGCGTTGGAAGTGCTTGAGCTGTGCCAGCGACAACGACGCATCGAAAGGCTCACCGCGCATCTTGAGTCTCCAAGACCGTGCGGAACACCCGCCAGAGTTCCTTGAAGTGCGGTGGGAGGCGGTCGTCGGTGCCGTCCTTGGCGCTGGCTTCCATCCGGGTCACGAGCCTATCGACGGCGCCGAGGCGCCCGTCACCAGCGCAAAGGGCACGCATGAGATCTTCAAGGATTGGCTCGTCATCTGCGCCGGATCCCCAATCCCCCTTGGAGTTGCCGTTCGTCTTGTTGGGCGGTGGCAGTGGATGTTCGATGAAGGACGCCAGAAGGAGCCGAAGGTAAGCCATGAACTTTTGTCGGCTGTCGACGACCCAATTGAGGATGGCAAGATCGCGCTCCTCCGGCATGCCCTCGACGTCGAGACCCGTGCTGAAGATCTCGCTGCGACCCGTTGCGAGATCAGTGATCTCCATCGCGATGAAGCGGGTGAGGTCAACCAGCGGGACCGAACCGAGATCGATGGGAGAGTCGGTTCGGATGCCGTCAAGCACGTCCTTGGCGTGACCCTCTCCAAGAGTGATCGGCCACGCGCGAATCCGACCGAGCTCTTCAAGCTGCAAACCGTCACTCGGGATCAGCCACAGCCGCCAACGCTTGGTATCGTCCTGCAGCGCTTCGCAGCGAAGCGACAGTACTCCGCGTGCCAGAGTTCTTCGTGCATCAAGAAGGCGCTGCTCGGCAGCGACCTCTTGGGCTGCAGTCGCTTCGACCTCGTCCGGCTCGAATGCCCTCAACATCCTACCGAAGCCCTGGTCGCCCAGGATGTCGTCGATGGAGCCGAGCTTGGACTTCTGACCATGGAGGCTCGCGAAAACCTCCACGTTCCGAGTCGACTGTCCCCGTTTGTTGAGAAGGGCGGTACGGGTGGCGTTGCCCGACCCCAGAGTGAGCGTCGTACGTCGGCCTTCTTCCTGAACGAAGATTTTGGCGTGAAGGCCCTGCTGCTCATTCGGCAGAGGCTCCTCGCCATCGTCGCCTTCTGCCATTTCGTCGAGCACCAGGACCTGCTTGAACTTGCCCAACGTCGCCTTAGGGATGCAGGCAAGCTGGTCGGGCCTGCTGATCAGTTTCTTAGCCGCGCGCGGTGCCAAGGCAGCCAGATGCTCCAGGGCCTCTTCGTCAATGAATGGGGACATCACGGCGATGCTCCTGCTCTTGGCTGGCTTCCAGCCCCCGGCTCCAATGCCATTGACGTGTAAATCTAAGGCGTCGCAGCCCGGAGGCATGTCCCATTCGGCGTATCTGAGTTCGTCGGCCATTGCCAAGGTCATGCGTCGCCGCGCGTCGTCCATCGATCCAACGGCCATGCTTGGCAATTGTTTAAGCAGATCGTACAGTGGCCTGTTGCCAGCGGAGGGCCTCGATAGGACCGTCCCATCGAGCGACAGCGCAGCGTCCCAGGATCTATCGCGCGTCAGGTTGCGCGACAGGATCAGCAAGCGCATTTTAATTGGATCGTCGTGGTCGAGCGGCTTGAAGCGCATTGCCCACAACTTGGGATGGAAGCTGCCATCGCCCGGCGACTTCACTTCAACGATGGTCTTCTCAAGGAGTGAGGTCAGGCGTGATCCCTCGCCCCTGTCGGCATGGATCTGCCCGGCATCGGCGTAGACGACAAGTCTTTTAGCGGTGCGTTCAACGGCTTCGAGCAGTGCGACGTGGTCGCTCAGGACATCGTCTCGGTTCTTAGACACCAAGAAGGCAATGCTGACCGAGGTTGCCAAGGCAGTCTCGAAATCCATCGAGAAGGTTGTGGCCACCCCGCAATCGAACTCGTAGCCCGGGGGAGCCTTCAGGCTATCGCCGTAGAGAAGCCGCGTTTCCGGATCCAACGTCGACCTAGCCACGGGCAAGGTCCTGCAGATGACGGCTCGCTTGCGACCAGCGGAACTGGAGGCGGTAGGCGCCGGACGCCCCCTTCCAGCGGCTCAGTGCTGCCTGGTTGGTAAAGCGCGACAGTCCCTTCTTGAGGCGCCGCTCTCGCTCCTTCACCAATGCCAGCCCCTTGGCCTTGTTTCGCTTGAGGCCGCCACTGATCTTGAGCAGGTCGGTCCAATCGGTTACGAACCGTCGCGCCGGTTCGAGCACCCGATGCGCGGGGTGGCGGATCTCGTCCCAGAAGTCTTCCAGCGACCAGTGCTTCAACCGGGCAAGATCAAGGTCCTGCTGCCACTTCGCGATGCCCGACTTGTAGTCCTCGACCCAGTCCTCCTTGCCCCGGAGCTGGCTGAGCTGCAGATTGTAGTGAAGGGCAGCACCGTACATGGCCTCCGAGAAGATCGAGGCGTGCTCGACGAGCCGGCGCATGCGGGCCGGGAATTCGGAGACGTGCGGATGTGCCCAGATGTAGCCGGCCCGAGCATTGCCGCCCTTCCGAGCGAGGAAGGTCAGCAAGCTATCGGGATTGCTGGCGTTGAGGCGGTCCACGATGAATTCGGCTTCCTCATCGCTCAGTGCAAAGCTCGTGTTTTCGAAGAGGCCCTTTGGCGCCGCGGGAAGCTGCGGATGCCACAGCGCTAGCCTGGAACTGTTCGCATCATAGTCGTCTTCGGCGTGGTCCCTGCTGGACTCTTTCGGCCAGGACGGCAGCGAAGCGGCATAGGAGTCGATGGATCCGGGGAACAACCGGATGCCCCAATTTTCCAATCCAGCCCAATAGACGCTGGCCGGCGGCCTCTTCAATTCGCGGCCGGCATTCACGCCGATGACGCCATTGCTCTCCTTGCCCGCGACCAGGGCATTACGAAGCTTGAGCTGATCGGACCGCATCTGATCAAGCACCTCGATGGAGCTGCGATGCCGAGGAAGCCGGGAGAAGATCCAAGGCACGAACAGCATGTAACGGAGGCGAGTTTGAACGGTGCTGGTGCCGGGGAAGAGGTGATCGGCAATTGAATCCCGGATCGCGCCCAGCCCCAGCTCGTCCCTTGCCTCATGCTCGGTGAAGAGCTGCATCAGGGCGTTCGCCCGGTCGCGCTCCTTTTCGTCGAAATCAATCCATCCGATTGAAGACAAGAGTATCCCCTCATGTGCGGTGCACACAAAAACTAAATGTATGAAGCGCTTGGTGCGCCCCTTCACCAGCCATAGCAACGTGCACGAATAAATAGATTCGAGCAATTAGGGGGTAGAGGTTATTAGTCAGGTTTTTGCTGTTTTGACGCGCAGTGGAAGAATGCGTCGAATTATGACGGGTAATCGATAGAAGGGCCTCGCATGTATGAGCTGCGTGGTTCGCCGCGAGCTCCAAGCAGCGGGGATGATGGCGCAGGATTGGCTCTAATGAAAGAGGGGTGCGTAGCAAGAGTTAGGGGGCAGCGTCGATGCTTCTCAACCGGCCCCTTCGCTTCACGGAAGCGGGCACCTTAACGCCAAGCGCTTTCCGAAAGCGGACAGTCCGGATACGGTCCCAAACAGGACCATCTCTTTCTTTAGGATCTAATCCGGCTTGAGATTGTTCCCCTAGGTACTGACGACACACGGGGCTAGCATGGGGCTTACTGGGAGGTGGGGGATGACAAACGTCTCGATCCGCCGGGCAGACTTCATGATGGTCCTGGCCTATGCTTCGGACCTCGCCACGGGCCATTCTCGCGATTTTGCGCTGAAATCCTGCGTGCTTGCGATGCGGATCGCCACGCTTTCGGGCCTTTCCGACGAGGTTCGCCGTAACGCATATCACCAATCTATGCTGCGTTATGTCGGCTGCAATGCCGATACAGACCTGCTGTCAGCTACCTTCGGCGACGAAATCGCGCTCCGCCAGGACCTTGTCGGTCTCGACATGGGCAACCGTGCGGAGCTGGGCAGGGTTTTCGTGCAGGCCTTCAAGCGGGTCTACTATGATCTAGCCCCTGACGCGCAGGCTAGGGCGATCGAGGCCGCCATGTCGCAGGCGCTCGCGGTGGCCCGCCCGGTGCTCACCGCGCATTGCGAGGTAGCGCAACGGATCGGAGAGCGGCTTGGCCTGTCCGAGAACATAAGGCGCAATCTTGGCCAGATCTACGAACGCTGGGATGGCAAGGGCCTGCCGCGCGGCTTGAGCGGCGAGGATGTCTGATCACGCTGGCGCAGGATGCCATCGCGCTCAGCGAAGCAGTCGGTATCGACGGGATGGCCCGAACCATCGCCAGCCGCGCCGACGGCCCCTACGAAGCGGATCTGGCCCGGCTCGTCTCGGCCAATGCGGCGGGCCTGATGGAAGGCATCGGTGCGACGGTCGACCGCGAGACGATCTTGGCGCTGGAGCCCGATCCGCCGGTGACGCTGGATGAGGCCGCTTGCGATGAGGCGTTCCTTTCCATCGCCGACATGATCGACATGCGCATGCCGTTTACGCAAGGCCATTCGCGGATGGTATCGGAACTGGCCGCGGGTGCGGGTGAACGGATCGGGTTGCCCGGGACTGATGTGCGCGCGCTGCGCTGGTCGGGCTGCATCCATGATATCGGCGAACTCGTAGTGCCGGTGGCGACCTGGATGCGCAATGGCCCGCTGTCGGTGCGCGAGCGCGACGCGGCGCAGCTGCACGCTTATTACGGTGAGCGGGCGCTGGCTTCCTTCGGCCACGATGGCGATGCTATGGGCGCGCTCGTGCTGCGCCATCACGAGCGCCTAGACGGTTCGGGATATCACCGTAAGGTCAGCGGTTCCGACCTATCTCCGGCGGCCAGGATCCCCCCCCCCGCCGAGGCCTTTCAGACGTCGCGGGAGGAACGTCCGCACCGCAACGCACTGTCCAGCGAGGCGGCGGCGACGCAGTTGCGTGCAGCTATTCGTGACGGCTGTATCTGCCCCGACGCTGCCGAGGCCGTATTGTCCTTCGCCGGGCAGCAGTCTCGCCGGGCTTTGCCGCAGGCGCTAGCCGGCATGACGCGGCGCGAGATCGAGGTGCTGCGCCTGATCGCCGCCGGCCTTACGGTGAAGGAGACGGCTCGCAAGCTCGATATCTCGCCCAAGACCGCCGACCACCACATCCAGAGCGTCTACTCCAAGATCGGCGTGGCCACCCGCGCCGGTGCCGCGCTCTATGCGGTCGAGCACGGCCTTGTCCGGCCGGGCGAAATGCCGGCATAGGGAATCCACCCCATGCGCGCCCGCTCCGGCACGCGCATCGTGATCCTGTCGACGGACCAATGGTGGCCGCGACCGACAGGAGGAAATCAGATGCTTCTCGCAACGACCAAGGTGGCGGACGTCGACCACTTCATCCGTATCTTTTCGACCAAGGGCGCCGACAAGCGTCGGCTGCACGGCTCGAATGGCGCAACCGTGTTCCGCGACCCGAGCGAACCTGACCGCGTCTGGGCGATCTTCGACTGGGACGCCGAGGGTTGGAAGAACTTCGTGTCGGATCCGGAGGTCCCCGCGATCCTGCAGGAAGCCGGCCATGTCGGCAAGCCGCAGGCGGCATTGCTGCTCGGCCACTACGAGGCCTGAGGTCAACCCTGCGCGCCGCCTGCCATCGGCGTCGGCGCCCCCGACGAACGCCAGAAGACGAAACCCAAGCATCGGAGAAATCAGATGGATCCGAAACCTATCAAGATCGGCCTCATCGCCGAACTCACCGGCCCGTTGTCCTTCATGGGCATCGCCAACGCCAATCTCACGACCATGCTCGTCGACGACATCAATGCCAAAGGCGGCTTGCTCGGCCGGCCGGTGGAACTCGTCATCGAGGATGGCGAGACCACAGACAGCGTTGCCAAGGCAAAGGCCGCGAAACTAGTCGACGTCGACAAGGTCGACGTGGTCGTCGGCGGCATTTACAGTTCGACCCGCCTGGCCATCAAGAGCGAGGCGGTCACCCGGGGCAGGACGCTCTACATCTACACCGAGCAGTATGAGGGACAGGAAAACGATCCCCTGATCTTCTGCACCGGGCCCGTACCCGCCCAGCAGGTCGAGCCGCTGATACCATGGCTCATGAACAGCACCGGCGCGAAGCGGTTCTATTTGCCGTCGGCCGATTACATCTGGCCGCATTTGCTGAACAAGGCCGCGAGCCGGGCGGTGCGCGCCAATGGCGGCGAGATCGTCGGCGAGGAGTATTTTCCGCTGGACACGGTCGATTTTCGCCGGACGGTGCAGCAGATCATGGCGAGCGGCACCGACGTGGTTTTCAACACCCTCGTCCCGCCGGGCCTGACGCCGTTCCTCGAAGAGTTGCACAAGGCCGGTTTCGGCAAACGCGGCGGCAAGATCGTCTGCACCTACTTCGACGAGAATTTCTTCAATCTGGTGCCGTCCGATCAGATTGAAGGCCTCTACAGCTGCCTCGACTACTACCAGGAACTCGACGAGCCGTTCGGCCGCGCGCTGTTGCGCCGCTACGGTGAACGGTTCCCCGGTGGGGCTACCCTGACCGCGGGCAGCGGATGCACCGGGCACTACCGGGCGATCAAGATGTGGGAAGCGGCGGTGAAGGAAGCCGGGAGTGCCGAGCGGGACGCGGTCGTCCGGGCGCTCGATCACGCCCGCATCAGCGAGGGACCGGGTGGACCGGCCGAAATGGTCCCCAGCCAGCACCATGTGCGGATGAACATGTACATCGCCCAGGCACAGAATGGTCGTTTCAAGGTGGTGAAGAACCTGGGGCCGATCGATCCGAACGAGCGCATCCTTACCGACGAATGCCAACCGAGCAACGTGGGGTGAACTGCGCGGTCCCTGATCACCGCGCTTCCAATCCGCGAGGGCGGCAAGGTGCCCTCGCCATCCACCTTGTAGTCGCGACCAGCAACGGGCCTGCCCCGAGATGGGGACGCGAGCTGAAAGACACCTTTCAGGGCTATTCGTGCCCGAATTGGACCGCCAGCTTCCGGCCCGGTGCAGACGTTTGAAAGACAAGAGGCGAACCCAGTATAGCCAGCTGATGCGCTTCGCACCTTGTAGATTCTCACACCAGATCAATAAGTTATTATAAAATCGCACATTGAAGCAATGGCTCGCAATGTGCGAGAAATGGCGAAAACGCCAGCAAAAACAACCAACCGACCGTCGCGCAATGTGCGCCCTTTTATCTTGCCATCGTCCTCGGTCGGGTTTCGCAGCCTTCCCTCGATAATACCAAACCATCGCTCCACCGCGAGGCAAGGTCCGGCAGACCCTCTATTGGCCGAAGATCTACGAAAAGAAGCAGATGATCTCGAAGCATAGCGCTGATACCTGCGGAGACTGGAGTTTCAGCTGAGCTCGATCTGCAGTCGCCTTGATGCTGGAAGCGCATTCCTGATGCAATCGAGGGCACGTTGAAAACGCCGGAATTGACCTCGGGAGCGAGTGGCCGGCCTGTCACATCGACACTGCGAAGACGTGCCAAAAGCAACCTGGCTGAACAACATGGAGGTAAGCCGACGTGTGGCAGAAAGACATTCTTGTGTTGCCAGACGATCTGATTGCGTTCGCCTGGTCTGCGCCAATGCGGGACTTGGCGGCGAAGCTCGAACTGTCCGACGTCGGACTGAAGAAACTGCTGACGCGATGTGGAATTGCGTCACCACCGCAAGGCTATTGGAACAAAATACGTGCCGGAAAGAGAGTGCCAGCACTACCGAAGGCGCCACCGCGGCGCCCCGGTGAAATGGGCCGAGCAAGTGTCGACGCGCGCTTCAAAAAGGTTCTGCCGATTGCAGCCCCTCTTGCATCTAATGGGCCATTTGCATCCGCTCTGGTTCCAGAAGACCTCGACGAACTCCACGCACAGGAATTGAAGGCGATTGGCAAAGTTTCTGTCCCTCAGTCGTTGGACAGACCTCACAAAGGGCTCGTTCAAATACTCAAGCAGGAGCGGCGCCGGCGCGATAAAAATGCAGAACGCGAGTGGACCTTTGACGAACCCAAGTTCGACAATCCACTAGGCAAGCGCCGGCTGAAAATCTTCAATGCGCTGTTTGCGGCACTCAGCAAGCGCGGCCATGACGGCGATGCCTACGAGCACGATGGAGAAATTCACGCGCGAGCAGCCATCGGGGACACCTATCTTGGTTTGGACATAGGAATAGTCGGCAGCCACCGCACCCTGCGTCAGCACGGGTACCTCCGGCCGGCGCCAGACCTGCCAGCATCAACCCCGCTAGCGCTGCGGATCGATCCGGGTTTTGACCGCAAGAATACAGTTTCTTGGCAGGATGACGGTGACGCCAAGCTTGAGTCAAAGATCGCTGAGATCGCGGCTGCAATCATCGTGGCGGGCGAGAAAAAGTTTCGCCTTAGTCTGCGGGAAGCCAAGGAGCGTGCAGAGCGGGAGCGGATTGAAAAGGAGAAACAGCGCCAGGAATGGCTGATTCAACTCAACCAAAAGCGCCTGCAAAATCTGCGGAACAGCGGCGAGCTTCTACGTCAAGCCGAAGACATTCGCGCGCTTGTTGAGCGCGTCCGTCGCGCGATCGATGATGGTTCGGCTGATATCGATCCCTCAGTGCTGGAAGCATGGCAACGTTGGGCACTCGAAGAGGCCGACAGGATCGATCCAGTGCGGTCTGGTCAAATTTTAACGCATCTCAATGAGCCGTCGAAATAGTAAGTCGGTGACGCCTTTCTGACCGACAGCCCGACTGTAGGCGAACATGGCTGGAAGCGATATGGAATAGCGGAATGAAGAGACGTACGACCCCATAGATGGCGGCATCAATAAGTGCAGAACGGTCCTTCCCACGACTGGCGGGAACGCAACAATGGCATGGGAATCCACGACAGAAATTCCTCTTGGAATGGCGATCTCTTTCCTCAGTATATTCGGTCGCCATGCAGACGCCGGTTTTCAAAGTGGTGGCCAATCGAAGCGAGGCGCCACCCTATGATCACATGCGAATCAGCTGGATAGGCTGGAATTCAGCAGATGCAATTCGGCGCAGAAGCAACATCACCAGGGAAAATTTTCGCAACAAAGCCGGCAGAACTCGCCGCGCCACTACCATCCAAGGTTAGTTAGGTCCTCGGATTGGCGAGGCCAAGCGGCCCTCTTTCATCCTGAGTTTCCTTCCCAACCGTATCGGTCACGGCAAAATGGAGACATCGGCTGCAGCAATCTGCAACAAACTCGGCCATTTCGAAGGATCGTTTTCGGGCGTACCTTTTGCCCACACCCTCACCACTTCGGCGGGTATTAAATCGTATGAGGCGATAGAGCCAGACTGTTGCACCACGTGGGCAAAGATCACGTCGATCCGCATCTCTGGTGCTTCCCGCTGTTTAACGTCAACCAAATTCCAGCTGCCTGGGTAAGACCAGTCTATGCCTATGCGCTGAGGTAGGTCCGAGTTACTGATGGACAGAAGCATTTGAGGGTAGTCCCTGTTGGGACGCGTGTTGAACGCGAAGATTGGCCGGAGACAGACGATTGCACCCGAACCATCACCTAGGGCCGCTGCGATTACTGCATCAATTGTTGCGCCAGGGTTGCGCGGCTCGATACCGGAGGCCTTAAGCCCGGCAAGGCGATCGAGGCCGCTGACATGCACGAACCAAGAATGGCTGTTGATGACGATCGTGCGGGCTCTTGCCATCCCCCCCGGCGTTAGCAGCTCGATGTGCGTGGCACTCAGCATATTTTCCTGCTCTGAGTAATCGGGATAAAGGAAGGTACGATCTATCGCTGAAGGAGGTCTTTGACCCTACGGTAGGCTAATTGTCTTCTCGAGGGTTCGCCGCAGCGGTGGGAACCTTGATCTCCACGAGAAGGGCGGGACCGCCTCCCAATGTGAAATCGCAATACGAGACATCAGAACCACTTTCATGACCCGAACTCCTCATCTCCAACAATCCGAAGCACTGACGTGAAGGAAGCTATGACGGCGTTATGTGGTGTTATCGTGTGAAGATCGTCATTTTCGAAATAATACTGTGTGATCCCGCCGAAAGTATCTGGCGAAATCGGATTGCGAGCATTCGGGTTGTGAAATATTTGCAGTTCGTCCGACCAGTATTCCTCATAATCTGGGGATAAAACATCTTCCTGAAAAGGGATACCGACATATGCATCAGGTGACGGATCGTATCGGTAACCGTGACGAAAATACATGTGTTTGTCGGGTACAAAGCCTGCGCGGAGCCCCATACGGTTGAATTTCGGCAAGGTGCCCGCATTCGAGAAAAGCACAGCTGATACGTTCTCTGCGCCTGGTAGGTCAAAGAAGCCTGTTGGAACGGTCTTACCGCCATATATGTGCTCGTCACCTTTCACCATGCGCCAATATCCGCCGCCGCCCTCTTCTTTCACCTCGAACACCACACGCTTGCCGTACAGATATGGCCAAAGCGCTGAATGGCTGTAGGTCATCGAACCCAGCTTTTCTAAGTCAGCCGGTTTATGGAAGTCCGCGACAGCGATGATGAAAGGCTTCCCCCGAGTTTCAGAACGGTCCCAGTAGGGCTCTCCCGCAGCGTTCTTTTTGTTGAGCTTACTGGTCAGGCTCGAGCCGAATTTCATCGGCATGTAGTTCTTCAAGAACTCTGCCTGCTCTTCTGGTGTTGTCGGCTCGGGATGCACCGCCAGTGGCCCCGCATTGGATGGAGAGACTGCTGTAGCTTCGACAGTGAAAGCAATTCCTGGTGCGCGGCATGAAAAATCTGGTGCTTCGGGTTGCGTAACGTCGAAACCAAGTTCTCTGAAGGCCGCCCACAGATAGAGTTCCCAAATTCTCTGATCGAACGCCGTAGTCTGAAATTCTTTGACGAAGTGCGGATCGGAAGGCGCGAGCCATGGCCCGATCTCTTTTAGTGCTGCGCGAGCAGGCATATGGCCAGCATCGTTCAATACCTCGAAGTAAGGGTGCAGTTTTTCGCCATGGTTAACACTAAGAAGGTCGAAAGGCGCGTTCGGCTCATCCCCCTGCCAACCGAAATCGGCGGGAATTCCCTCCTTCACCAGCCTTGCCATTTCTTGGAGCATCATCTCTGTCGCTAGAGGTTCGCTTTTGATACTGGCTTCTACTCTGCAACACCTAAACCGCCCGATCCGGTCTCGTGCGAGTATCATCCAAACGAAGTCCTCATCGGTAAAGTCGATACTGATCAGTCCAAGGATTCTCTCTTCATGATCCGCCCAGTACGAGATTTCGCCCGACAACAGACGACTGACGGCCATCCGGACTCCGATCGAGAGCAAGTTAAAGCGGGCCTCGCTGAGCGGCTTTATGAGCTTCTCGTTTTCTGACCGTTGCGCCGAACGCTTTTTCGCTTCACCCATTTTCCATACTCCCACACACGTTGCGACGAGAACTAGCATCCTGCTGAGACCTTCAACAAGAACAGGATAAGAGTATTGAATGCCTCGACGTAGGCAGTCGGTCTTCGCCCCGAAATAGACGCTGCGCGAACTGTCCTGTTGGCCGCATCGGGTGCCAAGAGCCCAAGACCAACGGCAAGGCCAAGCGGTTCATCCAGACCACGCAAAAAAGTAATGGGCCTATGCCATAGCTATCCGACCTCGGACCACCGCGCGGCCGAACTGTCGGTATGACTCCACCGATACAAATTGCGTCGCCCGCACAGCAGCTTAAAGTCCAAAATGTCGATCAGTCGCCTCGCCATAGCCGGGACAACCTGCTGAGGCTACACATCTAGGCCACCTTCTGAAAATGCTTCTGGAAAGCTGTCAGCAAGCCGTCATCGTTTGTGGCCTTGCAGAGGAGCGCAATGTCTGAGCCGGTCCTTAAGCGCACCGTGTAACGCGACGGTTTAATGGTCGCCGCTGCCTTATCGAACAGGGCTAGAGCTGTATCCTCTAGGGGAGCCGTCGCCCAAAACTCAAACTCATCCGCGGCAGCCATGTATCTGCCTGTGGCGCGCTCCCCGGACGGTCAACCGGGTCTGGGCTCGTAGATCGGGAATGCCTCGCAAAGCTCCTCGACCGACCGCCGAGCCGCCTTCTCCTGTTCGGCGCCCCATTGCGTTCCGACCGCATCCAGCACGTCGGCTATGAGATTGCCGACACGGGCAAACTCGCCCTCGCCGAAACCGCGCGTGGTGGCGGCCGGTGTGCCCAGCCGTATACCGGAGGTGACGGCAGGCGGCGCCGGATCGAAAGGAATGCCGTTCTTGTTGCAGGTCAGCCCTGCCCTGCCCAACGCCTCCTCCGCGTCCTTGCCGGACAGGCCCTTGCCGCGCAGGTCGACCAGCAGCAGATGCGTATCGGTTCCGCCGGAGACAATGTCGAATCCGCGCTCGCCAAGCGTCGCGGCCAGCTTTCTGGCATTCGCCACCATCTGCCGGGCATAGGTCTTGAACCCGTCCTCCAAGGCTTCACCCAGGGCAACGGCCTTGGCAGCAATGACATGCATCAGCGGGCCTCCCTGCAGGCCAGGGAACACCGCCGAATTCAGCTTCTTGGCGATGTCCTGGTTGTTGGTCAGGATCATGCCGCCGCGCGGGCCGCGCAGCGTCTTGTGCGTCGTGGTGGTGACGATATCGGCGACCTCCACCGGGTTGGGATGCACGCCGCCGGCGACCAGGCCGGCGAAATGCGCCATGTCGACCATCATCAGCGCGCCGACGGCATCGGCGATCGCCCGGATGCGCTTGAAGTCGATGATGCGCGGATAGGCCGATCCACCCGCGATAATCAGCTTTGGCCGTGTTTCCCGCGCCTTGGCCTCCAGCTCCTCATAGTCGATAAGGCAGTCGCTCTGGCGCACGCCGTATTGCACGGCGTTGAACCATTTTCCCGACAGTGTCGGCCGGGCACCGTGCGTCAGATGCCCGCCGGCGGCGAGCGACAGACCCATGAAGGTGTCGCTCGGCTTCAGCATGGCGAGCATCACCGCGCCATTGGCCTGGGCGCCGGAATGCGGCTGCACATTGGCGTGCGCCGCGCCAAACAGCCGGCAGGCCCTGTCGATGGCAGCCGCTTCGGCCAGATCGACATATTGGCAGCCGCCGTAGTAGCGGTGCCCCGGATAGCCCTCGGCATATTTGTTGGTCATCACCGAGCCTTGTGCCTCCAGCACAGCCGGCGAAACGATATTTTCGGATGCGATCAGCTCGATTTCGGACCGCTGCCGGCCCATCTCGCGTGCAATCGCATCGGCGACCACCGCATCCTGGAGCTTGAGGTTCCTCTGGAAAAAGCCGGTCATTCTGCTCGTCTCCTGGCGGCAAAAGGCGGACACGGTTTTCGGCGTCGCCATTGCCTGGTGTTGGAATTGAAACGGGGAGCTAGTTCACCGCGTCGGGCGGGGTGCGGCCTTCGAAGAAGGCCGACAGATTGTCGATCACCCGCATGCCCATTGCGATGCGCGTTTCGCTGGTGGCGCTACCCAGATGGGGCAGCAGCACGACATCTTCACGCTCCGTCAAGGCGCGCGGCACGGACGGCTCCGTCTCGAACACGTCGAGCCCGGCACCAGTAATCCGACGCTCACGCAGCGCCTGGACCAGTGCGTCCTCATCCACCACATCGCCACGCGCGGTGTTGATCAGGAAGGCTGATTTCTTCATGCGGGCAAGACGATGTTCGTTGATGAGGCGGGTGTTTTCGCCACCGCCCGGACAATGCAGCGACACGAAATCCGAGGCCGCCAGCACCTCGTCCACAGTCGCCAGCTGCCGCGCCGGCATGCCGGGGTGGGGAACCGGCTGGCTGTCGAAGAAGACGACCTCCATGCCGAAGCCGAAGTGACAGCGCCTGGCCATGGCCTGGCCGATCCTTCCCATGCCGATGATGCCGACGGTCTTGCCGCTGACCTGGGTGCCGCAGAGATGCGTCGGCCGCCAACCGGTCCATTTGTCGGAGCGCAGCTCGCGCTCGCCCTCTCCGGCACGGCGCGCGCACATCAAAAGCAGCGTCATGGCGAGATCGGCGGTGGCATCGGTCAACACGGCGGGCGTGTTGGTGACGATCAGCCCTGCTGCGCTGGCAGCGGCAATGTCGATGTGGTTGAAGCCGACACCGAAATTGCCAAGTATTCTTGCCCTGACTCCGCCTGCAAAGAGATCCGCGCCAAGCCGGTCGGTTACGGTCGGCAGCACGGCATCGGCAAGCAGCAGGGCCTGGCGAAGCTCTTGTTGCTCATAGGGCCGATCGGCTTCATTCAGCGTGACATGGAAATGGTCGCCAAGGCGCTGTTCGACGTCATGCGGCCAGCGCCGGGTAACGATTACCTTCGGTTTGCTCATGGCTACGATCCTCTCAAGCCGCGCGTTCGTGCCGCGGCTGCAGGGTCCGGCCGATCTCGGCGCGGTACCATTCCTGCGCAGCGGCAACACCGGAGCCGGCCTCGATTCGGGCTCCGGCGTCGCGTAATGACATTTCCGCCGAGGCCAGGGCGGCGAGGCACATGACCTCGTTGAGGTCGCCGAGATGGCCGATGCGGAACACGCGGCCAGCCACCTTGCTGAGGCCCGCGCCGAAGGATGTGCGATATCTGGAATATCCGTTGGCGATGACCTGTCTGGCATCGACATCCTCGGGGACGACGATCGCCGAAACCGTATCCGACCACCATTTTTCCTCGTTGGCGCAGAGCTTTAGTCCCCACGCATGCACGCCGCGGCGCACACCTTCGGCGAGCCGGTGGTGCCGGGCAAAAATCTGCTCCAGTCCCTCGGCAAAGATAAGGTCGAGGCTGGCTCTCAGGCCAAGCAGCAACTGCGTTGGCGGCGTATAGGGGAAGAAGCCGGTCTTGGACGAAGCCTGCATATCCTCGAAGCTGAAATAGCAACGCTCCATGCGCGACTGCTTGTGCGCTTCCAGAGCCTTGGCGCTCACCGCCAGGATGCCGAGACCGGCAGGCAGCATCAGCCCTTTCTGCGAACCGGTGATGGCAAGGTCGACGCCCCATTCGTCCATCCGGAAATCGATCGAGCCGATCGAGCTGACGCCGTCGACGAATAGCAGCGCATCGTGAGCCGTTTCGTCGAGCGCGGCACGCACGCCGGCGACGTCGGACGTCACGCCGGTCGCGGTCTCGTTGTGGGTGGCGAATACCGCCTTGATCTTGCTGCCCTTGTCGTCGCCCAGCCGTTGCCGATAGGCGTCGAGCGGAACCCCCTCACCCCATTCGACATCAATGCAATCGACCTCAAGTCCAAGGCGCTCGGCCATATCGACCCACAGGTGCGAGAACTGGCCGAAACGCGACATCAGCACCCGGTCGCCACGATTGAGCGTGTTGGAGATCGCCGCTTCCCAGGCACCGGTGCCCGAGCCGGGAAAGATGAAGACACTGCCGGTCTCGGTCTTGAATATCCGCTTCAGGTCGTGAAACAAAGGCAGGACCAGTTCCGGAAAATCCGGGGCGCGCATATCCTGCATCGGCACGTTCATGGCCCGCCGCACAGCGTCGGGAATGTTGGTCGGACCCGGGATAAAGAGATGCGCCGTTCCATTTTTCATGATCTGGTTCTCCTGTTGATATGAGCATCGCCACACACGGGTCGGTGTTACCGCCTTACGCGAACACAACCGTTTTTCGTCCGTTGATCATCACGCGGGCTTCGAGGTGCCGTTTGATGGCACGCGCCAGAACGCGGCTTTCGATGTCACGGCCGGCCGCGATAAAATCCTCGACGCTCATGGAATGCGTTACCCGCTCGGTTTCCTGCTCGATGATCGGCCCCTCGTCGAGTTGGGCGGTCACATAGTGAGCCGTGGCGCCGATCAGCTTCACTCCGTGCTCGAAAGCCTGGTGATACGGCCGCGCGCCCTTGAAGCTTGGCAGGAACGAATGGTGGATGTTGATGACCTTGCCGAACAGGCGCCCCGCGAGGTCGTCGGAATACACTTGCATGTAGCGAGCCAGGACGACGAGGTCGGCGCCGACGTCCTCGATCACCGCCAGCATCCGGCCTTCCTGTTCCTGCTTGTTCTCCTTCGAGATGGGCAAGACGTGGTAAGGAATGCCAGCCCATGCCGCAGTTTCGGGGCTGTCTTCGTGGTTGGAGATGATCGCTGCGACCTCGGCTTCGAGCCAGCCAACACGGATCTGGTAGATGAGGTGAAGCAATGCATGGTCAAATTTCGAGACCATGATGACGATTTTCGGCCGACGGCTCCGCTCAAGCAGGCGGCTGCTCAGGCCGAAGCGATCCACCACAGGCGCAAGTCCCTTGGTGATGGCATCGGCAGACACCCAGGCGGGCGCCGAAAAGGCAATGCGCATGAAGAAACGGTTCGAGGCCCTGTCCCAATGCTGGCTGCTTTCAGCAATGTTCGTGCCAAGGTTGGCGAGTTCGGTCGTCACTGCCGCCACGATCCCGGCCTGGTCTTCGCAGGACAGCGTCAGAATGAAAGACAGTCGAAGCGCTGCACAATTCATCGTTCGTTAACCCGCGGCCAGCACGCCTCGCGATAATCGGCGAACCAAGCAAGCGTCTTTTCCCATCCGCCGAATGGGAAGAAATGGAGGTGTAGTGGCGCGGTCGGCGCCGGGTAGCTTGCCGCCATGGTTTGTAAAATCTCGGCTGGGTTCCGGTCGGCCACGATGTTGAAGAGGCCGCTGGCGGAACGCCGCAGCGCCGCGATCGAAGGGCCGACACCGCACATCATGGCGAACCGGATGAGTTTGGTAAGGCTGGTCACACCGGCCAGACCAACATGAACCGGCAGCCCGGGATGCGCCGTATGCAGACTGCTCGCCCAGGCGGCGATCGTGTCGCCATCGAAGGCGAATTGCGATACGACCCTGGCTTCCAGCGACCGCTCGGCACAGATGTCGAGCTTGCGCCGCAATGCGTCCGTCAGCACGGCTTCGACGATGCTTGGATGCCCTTCCGGATAGCCGGCGACGAAGGCGGTTCGTATCGCACTGTCTTTGACCACGGGATGGGCGAGCAACTGGGTTGCCTCTCCCAACGGCCCCGGAAAGAGAGCCGGATTGCCGCCAAGAAAGAGCGCTTCGCTTATCCCGTTTCGACTGTGGGCGGTGACAAGATTGATATAGTCCTGCTCCGAATTGAAGTTCCGCGCGCCCAGATGTGGCACCGGCACAAAGCCCAACTCCTTGATCCGGCGCGCTGCTTCGATTTGCAAAGCCTCGGGCTTGCCGGGAAGGTGAGTAAGAAAGACGCGCGAGCCAAGCGGGAAGCAGTCGGCTGGTGGCGCAAAGGTGCGTGCCTGCGCCGGTGCCAGTTCGATCGACACCTCCGCGTCGAACGCAAATGTAGCCGAACCTCGCGTCTGGATAAGCTCTTGGCGCATGTCGTTCATGATCTTTCCAGGTCTCTCCCGACCAGCTTCACGATTTCGCGGCACCGTAGGCCGCGGCAATGGGAGCCGGGCAGACCAGCTGCCCGGCTTGTCGTCACGGGAGGATGCAACGACAGGACTCTCAGTTCTGAAACAGCGTTTCGCTAACCGTTGGCGGCGCGTTTGAGCGACAGGAACGGCAGCCCCACGACACGCGCCCTGACATCGGCCGCCACGCCATCCTTGTTCCACTTCAGCGTGAGCTCGGTGCCGGTCTCGGCGGCCTCACGCCGCAGATGGCCGAAGCCGATCATCCTGCCGGTCGAAGGTGACCAGGCGACGCTGCTGGCGTGCCCAACTTCCTTCCCGCCGCGAAAGGCTTTCAGCGGATACCACTGCACGCGCCGCAGATTTCCGGGCGCATTGCTCTCAAGCCCCTTGCCGTCGAGGGCTTGCGACCAGTCGATGTCGAGCCCGACGAGCTGGCGACGGTCACCCGTGTTCGACATGCGCTGCAGCGCCGCCTTGCCGATGAAATCGGCCTTGCGAAAGTCGACCAGCCGGCCCAGGCCGAGGTCGAAGGGCGACGCACGATACTTTCCAGCTGCCTGAATGCTGGCGCCGCCATGGTCTGGGCCGGCACTTGTATAGTCGTAGCCAACGATCAGCAGCCCGGCTTCGAGACGTGCTACGTCGAGCGCCCAGGCGCCGGCAGGAAGGATGCCAAAAGGCTTGCCTGCCGCCTCGACTGCGTCCCACACGGCGGCGCCGTCATCCGCCTTGACCCACAATTCATAGCCATGCTCGCCGGTAAAACCCTGGCGCAGGATCTCGACCCGTCTGCCGGCAATTGTGACGATGGCCAAGCGAGAGAACGGCAATTCCTGCACGGACTGGGTGACAGCCTCCAGCACTTCGCGGGAACGCGGTCCCTGCAAGGTGAGGATGCCGTAGCTATCGGATATGTCGGTGACACGGACGTCGAGGCCTTCGGCATGCTGCTTCCACCAGGAAAGGCCGGGATCGGCGGAAACGCGGAAGGTGGTTTCGTCCATGCGGAAAACCAGACCGTCGCCGACGACATGGCCGTTCTCGTCGCACCACGGTGCATAGTAGATCTGGCCGACCTGCAGCTTCTTGATGTCGCGCGGGATGAGCGCATCCATCATCCTCTCGGCATCCGGACCGGCAATGACATATTTCGACAGTGGTGACATGTCGCCCATGGCCACCCTGTTGCGGATAGCCGCCAGTTCCTCGACCATATCCGAGTAGCAATCGACGACCATGTTCCTGTCCCAGCGCATCCAGAGTGCGTTCTGGTTCAGTGGCGCCGTCCGTTCGGCGAAGGGCGTGCCGCGAAAGGCGACATGGGCATCTGCCACCACGCTCAGGCCGGACGTGAATTTGATGTCGTTCATTCCAGGTCTCCTCCCAGTCGCAAGGCACTTTGCTGCGGCATTCGACGACAACGAGTGGGGAACAGCGCACCTCGCGCCATGGAAACGAAACCATCCAAGCGCAGACTGCAGGGACGGCTTCCTGCGAGCAGCAACCCGCTCAGTCAGATGTCTCTTGCCTCATCCGTATCTTGGGTGAGACTTTCACTTCGCAGCGTTTTTCGGAATGCCCCCGGTTGCCGACGGCATACCCGCAGTTCAACCTGAATATTTGAAGCCGCCGTCGGATTGCTTTCGCTGTCAGCCTTCACCGGCAAATGCTCGCTTGCGGTCGATCAGGTAACGCCGTCGCACCGCATAAGCTCGGCCCGTTCAGCCGTAGCATCGAAGCCTGAATTGGCAGCTCGACGCGTGGGGGGAAAGGCGGTAGCGCGCTCCCGCTACTGACCCCGACGGGTAGAGAGCCTTTCCCATTTGCACGCCGCAGCCGCCGATTAAAGCCTGAGCCGAATGCAAGCCCTTCACTGCACCAGGAAAGTCCGCCTACGCATATGGCATGGTACATTCCTGGCCCTGCCGAAAGGCGAAGCCGTGAGGCGATATTCGCGCACGCTTCCACCAATCACTACGCAGCGGATTGAGCGAGCGCTCGACCGCGTCGCCGAGATCATCGTGGCGAGAGGCGACCATGGTGAGGCATGGCTCCCGCTATACGAGCATTTGGAGCGCGCCCTGCAGGATCTTCAAGCGAAGGAGGAGCGCCTCGCCGCAGTGCGCCATCGTGTCAAACGATCGCTGGATCGAACGGCAGAACGATCTTCATAAGTTCCTCTTGCCACATCTTCATGTCGCCGCCCTCGCCGTATTTCGGACGGTCGATCGTGTGGCCCATCAGCATGCGCCGAAGCTCCTCGTCCAGCCTACCATTCTTCATGCGATCTTCGAATGAATGGCGCAGTGAATAGACGCTGTGACTATCGGTCGGGAACAATTTATGGCTCTTGAAGTGCTTGTTGAGCAGGGCTGACAGCGACGCCTCACGATCCTTGTACCGTGGGAAGCCTTTGGGATGCTTCTTGAACACCTCAAGCGCCACACCGACCAACGGCACCTTGCGCACCGACGAGGCGGTCTTGATCTCTCGTGGATCGTCAGGATCGTCGCGGGGCTCGACTGAAATATGCGGCACCTCATGATCAACGTGGATGACACCCTCATGCAAGTTCGCAAGTTCGCTCGGCCGGGCCCCGGTCTCAGCGAAGGCAAGCACGATTCCTCGCGCCTCCTCATTAAGTGCCGCAAGCGCGCCAGGCGCAAATATCTTGTCGCGAATCCAGTCGGTGGGGAACGGCGGCCGACTGCGCTTCGACCTGTCGGTGAATGACAGATCGGCAAACGGGTTTTTCTGTTCGGGGAAACCGAGGTGGCGAAAGTAGTCGGCGTAGAGGGTTCTAAGGTTGCCCATGTTTCGGTTGCCTGTCGATGCGGAACGGTCCGCTTTGCCTTTTTCGGGTGCAATTCGGTCCAGCCAGTATTTGTGCACCACTCGCGCGTCATCGCGCGTGATCTCGCTCATCGCCTTGTCGCCGACCAAGCCGATAAACACATCAACGCTCATTTCGCGTTTTGCCTTCCAGCGCTTCTTTTGGTCAGGGCTTTTCGTGCGGATTTCGTCGCGAGCAATCTCGTTGAAATACAAATTCAGCGCTTCCGATATCTTGTCGTCAGGACGGGAGACTGCGCCGCCGACCGCGTCGACAGATGGTGATTTGGCAGGCTCGCCTATTGTGCTCTCAACGCGCTGCAGAATCGTATCAAGCGGCTCGGCGACCAGGATCTCGGCGAGTGGTCGATAGATGAATCCCAGCGACTCGGCACGCTTGATGGCCTGGCGATATCGGACGCGCGCCGCCTGTGGATTCTCACCCAACATCAACGAAGCCCACAAAGCGTTGTCAGCTGCCTCGTGGAGATCTCTGGCGGTGCGCGCCTTTATGCGGTCAGTCGTGTCGAGGGCACGGCGCACGAACACGCCGCGCTCGTCGAGGTCCCTGACCTCTCTGGGCACCCGTCGGTAGTAATGGAAATGATCGCCCCTCAGTTGCAAGAAGCGGTCAGGATCCTCTGCTTCGCGTCGCCTTCCCACGCCTCTTGAGACCCCATTTGTATCACAATAGGTAACACAATATGTAACACAAAATCGAGAATCGCCGCAAGGCCGATCACCAAAACCACTAAATTCTTTAACAAATTCAATTACTTAAGGGGAGAGCCGATGGTACCGTTGGCTGGGATCGAACCAGCGACCTCCGGATCCACAATCCGGCGCTCTAACCATCTGAGCTACAACGGCACGTTTGCCCTGAGCAGATCGAGGTGGGAAGTCCCGGCGATCTGCTCTGTCGTTCGGCGATGCGTCCTTACGGGCTTATGGATTCTAATTCAAGGCTTTTGGAAAGCAAAGGGCAGTTGCCCACATCTCGCCGCAACGACGCTGGTTTCGCCGGGCAAAGAAAAAGGCCGGCGGGAGGAGGTGCCGGCCTTTTCCTGTTACGAGCCAGCGGGAGGAGGTGCTGGCTGGTCACCCCGGGAAGCAGAGGGAGGAGGTTCCACTCGCCGGGTATTCGTTGATAGCTGTCATCATACGCTTTATTGGCTTGAAGAAAACGCGACCTTTTGTTGCATCTTCCAACCAAGCGCAAATATTAGGCAGCCTTAATGTCCTTCACGGCCTTCTCGAAGGCGGTCTTGATCGGCTTGGAGACGTCTTCGGCCGCCTTGGAGGCAACAGCCTGGAAGTCCTTGGCCTGCTCGACGGTCATCTCGACGCGCTTGCGCAGGAAAGCGGTCTGCAGCTCCACGACTTCCGACAGCGACTTGGCGCCGATCAGGGCTTCGAGATGCGAGAAGCCGGCTTCGGCATTGGCGCGCAGCGCCGCGATGGTCTTGAGCGACAGGTCGCCGGAAACAGTCTTGGCGGTCTCGTAGGTCGACTCCAGAGCCTTCTGGGTCTCCTCGGCGCCGGTCTTCAGCTTGGCATAGGCCTCTTTCGACTGCTCAACGCCCTTTTCGGCGAAAGCGCGGATCTGGTCGGTGGCCTTGGAAGCGTCGAAGCTCGGGAATTCAACGTTTTCGATCGTCTCGGCGGTCTTGGTCCTGGACATTTTCCATCCTTTTCAGCGGCAGCGGCTTTGACAGAAAGCCGTCTCGTTCATGTATGATGGCAATATAAAGGCAATTTTTGTGCATTGCAATATCTTTGTTGCACTGCACAAAAAAATGTTTTCCGCCGTTAACCAAAAGCCCAAATTCCAGCCTTTGCACGTTCTGGCTTGTGGACCTTCGCGCCTCCGGCTTTTATTAACAAAGCGTTAACTGCAAATTTCGCCGCTCCGTGAGGATTCGCCAAGCGCATGCCGTCCGAATACTCCTTCCTCGATGTCGCCGTGCTCGACGCGGTCCGCCAGCGGTTTGCCGCCGGCGACGCGATCGCGATCCTGTCGGTGGATCTGGAACAGGTGATCTGGGCCAATGGGCCGGGTGCCGCCGCGTTCGGCTATCCCGACATCGAAGCCATCATCGGCGCGTCGGCGCGGCTGCCGCTGATCGCCCGCCGCCAGATCATGGCGACCAGCGGCTTTCCCGAGATCGGCAGCGACCGCGCCATCACGGTCCGGCTGGCAACCGGAATGACCAGCCGCGCCGCCGGCTTCCTTGCCAGCGCCGTGACGCTGCCCGATGACGAGAAGGCGATCATGCTGGCGGTGCCGGCGGCCCAGACGGGTTCGCGCAGTGCCGCCGAAATCGCCAACCGGGCGATCAGTGGGTTTACCGAAGACGGTCATTTCATTGCCTTCATCGATGCCGAAGGCAAGGTCGAGGCAGCGTCCGAGGGCTTTGCGGCGCTCGGCATCCAGCCCGAGACGCTCGCGGCCCTGGTGGCCGACGTGGCTGCCGAGAGCGAGCGCATCGTCAAGCGCCTCGTTCCGGGCGGCAAGACATCCTACCCGGCCGGCCTCGCCCGGCTGACGCCGGAGCGTCATCTCCTGGTGGTGATCGACGAGAATCAGCTCGAGGAGAGCGGCGCCACCGAAGGAGCGCCGGCGGACGACCGCTCCGACGGAGTGGCCGCTGGCGCCGCCGTGCAATCCCAACCCGAGCTCGACAACGAGCCGGCGGCAGAGCCGCAGGCAGAGACGGTGGGCCAAGAACCCGGCGGTGCCGGAGCCGCCGCTGAAGACATCGTGGAACCGGCAGCGCGGGAGAGCGCGGAAACGGCCGGGCAGACACCGGTCGCGGCAAACAGCGACCAGCCGCCGACAGGCGGAGCGCCGTCGCAGCACGACCACTGGTACTTCAATGCCGACGAGGACGATGGGCGGCCAGCGCCCGCGACGCCCGACCCGGAAACCGTGCCTGGTCAGACCGCCGCTGACGCTGCCGTCGAAAAAAGCGGAGCGGATGGCATCCAGGCAACCTCCCCGACTGTCCCGACCGCAACCCCGGCTGCCAGGACGATAGACCGCTCGGCGGCGCCGATGCGTTTCGTCTGGCGCACCGACGCCGAAGGTAAATTCAGCGCGCTGTCACCGGAGTTCGCCGATATCGTCGGCCAGCCGGCCGCCGATGTGATCGGCCGGCGCTTCAGGGATGTCGCGGCGGCCTTCGGCCTCGATGCGTCCGGCGAGATCGCCGGCCTTTTGGAGCGGCGCGACACCTGGTCCGGCCGCACCGCGCTGTGGCCGGTCGTCGGCACCGACCTGAAGATCCCCGTCGACCTCGCGGCTTTGCCTGTCTATGGCCGCAGCCGCGCTTTCGAAGGCTTCCGCGGCTTCGGCGTTGCCCGCCCCAGCGACGCCGTCGTCGATCCCGAAGCGATCGGCATGGCACTTATGCCCAACGGCAAGGCTCCGGCGGCACCAGAAGCTGTCGAACCTGCCGCCGAAGAGCCGAAAGCCGGCGAACCGAAGGCGGATCCGTTCAAGGGCGAGGTACCGGCGCTGACCATCGTGCCGAAACCGGAGCGGCGCTTTGCCGACAAGGTGATCCGGCTGGCTGAACACCGGCAGCCGGTCAATGACAAGGGGTTGTCGACCCTGGAACGCAGTGCGTTTCGCGAGATCGGCGAACGGCTGAAGAAGGACAGTTCGACGGCCGAGCCGCCGGAGGCTGAAAAGCCCGGCGTCGAAAGCCACCCCGCGGAGCCGGCGGCAGGAGCACCCGCTGAACCCGTGGCGGAAGCACAGGCGCCGACCGTGAAGGCGGACGCTCCAGCCGATGCGACCGGCGAGGTTTCGGAGGCAGACACCGCAACGCCGCCCGAAGAGCCGAAGGATGCCGGCGAACACCCGACGACAGAGCCCCAAGGCGACGCGGCCCTGGCCGAGCCCTCCGAGACCGAAGTCGATGCCGAGGACGAAGCGGATCTTGCGCGGCTCGACGGCGTGGACGAAGACGGCGTGGACGAAGCAGTTCGTGCGGAAGACGACACCTCGCGCGGCGCAACCGGCTCGCTGCTCGACTATGCCGACCAGAGCGAACCCGGCCCCGTCGCGGACAATGACGAGCCTGCCGTCTCCGAACCGGCAGCGGCGGAACCGGAGAGCACCGAGCCCGCGACGGACGCCGAACCGATTGGCGCAGACATGACGCATGAGCCTGTCGACGACGACAGCATGACATCAGCCGATTTTCGCGATGCCGAGGACAATGAGGATTGGGCCGGCAGCGAGGAAGGCGCCGCGCCCGACGAGCAGGCGGCCAGTGACGGGGCAGAGGCCCGCGCCGAGCGGCCGCGCCTGCAGGTGCCACCGCTCAAGACCGAAGGGTTCACGCCGTCTGCATTTTCCGTCGGCGACGAAAGCAAGGCTCCGGACACCTTGCTGCTCGGCAAGCTGCCGGTGCCGCTGCTCATTCATTCGGGCGACCAGCTGCACTACGCGAATGAGGAATTCCTGAACCTGACCGGCTACGCCGCGCTGGACGATCTCGAGGATGCCGGCGGCCTGGGCGCGCTGTTTGCCGACCCCTACGCCGAGGACGGCGTCTCCGACGGCAGCGACCGGGCGCTGCGGCTGAAGACGCGCGATGGGCAGGAATTTCCGATCGACGCCATCCTGCGCTCCGTTCCCTGGCGCGACGGCAAGGCACTGATGCTGGTCGTGCGCCGTTCCGGCGAGGATGAGACGCCTGTAGCTCTGCATGTGGTCGGTGATGAGCCTACACAGCCCGACATTTCCGAACTCAAGGCGCGCATCGCCGAAATGCGCACCATCATCGATACCGCCACCGACGGCGTCGTGCTGATCGGCACTGACGGCACCATCCGCTCGATCAGCCGCCCGGCCGAAGCGCTGTTCGGTTTCGACAGCGACGAGGTGACCGGCAAACCGTTCGCATCGCTGTTTGCCATCGAAAGCCAGCGGGCGGCGCGCGACTATCTCACCGGACTGTCCGAACCGGGCGTGGCGAGCGTCCTGAATGACGGCCGCGAGGTCATCGGGCGCGAGGCGCAGGGTCGCTTCATCCCGCTGTTCATGACCATCGGCCGGCTGCCCAACGACAGCGGCTTCTGCGCCGTGGTGCGCGACATCACGCAGTGGAAGCGGGCGGAGGAGGATCTCACCCAGGCGCGTGCGGTGGCCGAACGCGCCTCCTCGCAGAAGACCGATTTCCTCGCCCGCATCAGCCACGAGATTCGCACGCCGCTCAACGCAATCATCGGCTTTTCCGAGCTGATGGTCGACGAGAAGTTCGGGCCTGTCGCCAATGACCGCTACCGCGACTATTTGCGCGACATCAACCGCTCGGGCAACCATGTGCTGGACCTCGTCAACGACCTGCTCGACATCTCCAAGATCGAGGCCGGCCAGCAGGAGATGGCCTATGAGGCGGTGTCGCTTAACGACACGCTGGCCGAGACGGTGGCGATGATGCAGCCGCAGGCCAACCGCGAGCGCGTCATCATCCGCTCCAGCTTCGCCTCGCGGCTGCCGGAAGTGGTGGCCGATTTGCGCAGCGTGCGCCAGATCGCGCTCAACATCCTGTCCAATGCCATCCGCTATACCCAGGCGGGCGGCCAGGTGATCGTCTCGACCGCCTATGAGACCTCGGGCGATGTCGTCATGCGGGTGCGCGACACAGGCATCGGCATGAGCCAGGCCGAGATCGAGCAGGCATTGAAGCCGTTCAAGCAGATCAACGCCCTGAAGCGCGGGCGTGGCGACGGCACCGGACTTGGCCTGCCGCTGACCAAGGCCATGGTGGAGGCGAACCGCGCCCGGTTCACCATCAATTCGACGCCGGGAGAAGGAACGCTTGTCGAGGTCGCGTTCCCCTCGACCAGGGTGCTCGCGGAATAACAGGTTGGGCAGCCAGAAGGTCGGGCAGCCAGCAGCCAATTCCGGCAAAAAGAAAAGGCGCCCAAAGGACGCCTTAGAGATGGAATTGCTGTCACAACGGGGGCTTGAGCGAATTCAGATCCTCCGGGGGCTGAGGAACGGGATTTCTCCCTCAAGTTACATGCGACTATCGACGCCGGGCCTTAACAAGTCCTTACCGGCGCCGCGGAAAATTTACGAATGTGTACCACTCGTGAAATCTAGGTAAATTCGCGCGACATATTTGGTTAACCATGCCGCTTGTGGTCACTCGGCCAGCTGCGGCAGGTCGCGGAACAACTCCAGCGCCTCTGGATTGGCGAGCGCTTCCTTGTTCTTGATGACGCGGCCGTGGACCACGTCGCGTACCGCGAGCTCGGTGATCTTGCCAGACTTGGTGCGGGGAATGTCCGACACCGCGACGATCCTGGCCGGCACGTGGCGCGGGCTTGCGCCACTGCGGATCTTGGCGCGGATGCGTTTTTCGAGTTCCTCGTCGAGCTGCACGCCGGCTGCAAGGCGCACGAACAGCACGACCCGCACGTCATTGTCGAAATCCTGGCCGATGCACAGTGCCTCCAGGATCTCCGGCATCTGCTCGACCTGGTTGTAGATCTCCGCCGTTCCGATCCGCACGCCGCCCGGGTTGAGCGTGGCGTCCGAGCGGCCGTGGATGATCATGCCGCCATGGACGGTCCATTCGGCAAAGTCGCCATGGCACCAGACATTGTCGAAACGCTCGAAATAGGCGGCCCGGTATTTCTTGCCCTCGGGATCGTTCCAGAAGCCGATCGGCATCGCCGGAAAAGCCTTGGTGCAGACCAGTTCACCCTTCTCCTGACGGACCGGCCTGCCGTCGTCGTCCCAGACATCGACGGCCAGACCAAGGCCAGGCCCCTGGATCTCGCCGCTCCAGACCGGCTCGATCGGCACGCCTAGCACGAAACAGGAGACGATGTCGGTACCGCCGGAAACCGAGGCGAGATGGACGTCCTTCTTGATGCCGTCATAGACGAAGCGGAAATCCTCGGGCGAGAGCGGCGAACCGGTGGAGGAGATCGCCCGCACCGTCGACAGATCATGGCTGCGGATTGGCTTGAGACCAGCCTTGCGCACCGAATCGATGAACTTGGCCGAGGTGCCGAAGAAGGTCATCTTCTCGGCATCGGCGAAATCGAACAGCGTGTTGCCGTCGGGGTAGAAGGGCGAGCCGTCATAGAGCAGCAGCGTCGCGCCCGAAGCGAGGCCCGACACCAGCCAATTCCACATCATCCAGCCGCAGGTGGTGAAATAGAAGAAGCGATCGCCGTCGATGAGGCCGGCATGCAGCCGGTGTTCCTTGACATGCTGGATCAGCGTACCGCCGGCCGAATGGACGATGCATTTGGGAACGCCGGTGGTTCCGGACGAAAACAGGATGTAGAGCGGATGCGAAAACGGCAGCGGCTCGAAGGTGACGGGCTTGACGGCGAAGGGCGAGAGCGCCTCTTCCATCGCCACGGCCTTGTCGATGGTCGCGGCCACATCGGCAGAGGTGCCGAGGTAGTCGACGACCAGGACCTTGCGGACGGTACCGAGCCTGGCCGCGACCGCCGCGATCTTGTCGGCGACCCCGATCGCCTTGCCATTGTACCAATAGCCGTCGGGCGCGATGAAGACGACAGGTTCGATCTGGCCGAAGCGGTCGAGCACGCCCTGCTCGCCGAAATCGGGGGAGCAGGAAGACCAGACGGCACCGATCGAGGCCGTGGCCAGCATGGCGGCAATGGTCTCCGGCATGTTGGGCATCATCGCGGCAATGCGGTCGCCCTTCTTCACCTTGAGCGACAGGAAAAGCTGCTGCAGGCGCGAGACCAGGCCATGCAGTTCACTCCAGGACAGCCGCCGTTCGACCTTGTCCTCGCCACGAAACACGATTGCCTCGCCAGCGCCGGTCTTCTTCAACAGGTTCTCGGCGAAGTTCAGTGTGGCATCGGGAAAGAACGATGCGCCGGGCATCTTGTCGCCATCGACCAAGGCGCGCTCGCCCTTTTCGCCGACAATGCCGGAAAAATCCCACACCAGGCTCCAGAATGCCTCGCGGTCCTCGACCGACCAGCGGTGAAGCTCGGAATAGGAAGGAAACGCTGCGCCGGCTTTCGCCTCCGCGGCCTTCATGAAAGCGGTCAAGGGCGCGGCATCAATCTGGTCTTGTGTCGGGGTCCAGAGCGGTACTTCGGCGGCCATGATCGATCCTCCCAAGGTCGTCACCGCTTATGCATATCGCAGCGCAGCAGAGCAAGATTTTGTTCGGCCGATGCGGGCAAGTGTGCGCAAATGCCATCGCCGGGCCATAAAGACTTGAAATGCCTCAGCCCTAAGTCGTAGTGACGACTGGACGATTTTTGTCGGAACGGAAGCATACAGGGCGATATGCCGTCATCCTTCATCCGCCGCGGAGTATGGGCGATCGGCGCTGCCGTAATCGTCATCGCTCTCGTGGTCGCCGCCCTGCCGCTGATCGCCTCGACGCGCATCGTGCGCGACCGCATCGCTTGGGAAATGAGCGCGTGGAGCGGCTTTCGCGTCGCCATCGATGGCTCGCCGCGCATCGAGGTCTGGCCGAATTTCCGCGCGATCCTGACCGATGTGACGCTGTCGAAGTGGACGGACACCGATGCGCCGCCGGTCGTCGAGGCCGAACGGGTCGAGGTCGACCTCTCGGCCATGGCGGCATTGCGCGGCGATGTGGAGTTTTCCACGGCACGGCTGGTGCGGCCGACGATCCGGGTGCAGCGGTCGGCGGACGGCCTGTTCCTGCCGACGGCGCCGACCGGCGGCCGCATCGCGCGCTCCATCGACGCGGCGCGCGGCGTGGTCAGTGCCGATCCCGCCAAGCCCGATCTCGACAAGCTGCCGACCGACACGTTCGGCACGGTGGAGTTCAGGGACGGCCGCATGGTGGCATCCGTCAACGGCAAGGACGTGGAGATCCTGAGCAGCCTCAGCGGCCAGGCGACCTGGGCGGCGATGAACAGCAATGCGACGCTGTCGGCAACCGGAATCTGGCGCGGCGAAAGCGTGACCGTGGACGCCGCCTCGGCAAAGCCGCTGGTGCTGTTTGCCGGCGGCATGGCACCGCTTGCCCTGTCATTGAAGGCTGCGCCCGCCACTTTCTCCTTCGACGGCACGGCCAGCATGTCCGAGAACGCCTATTTCGACGGCCAGGTGAAGTTCGCGGCTCCCTCGCTGCGTCGCGTGCTGGAATGGACGCAGGCTGGCATCGCGCCGAGCGCGGCGATCGGCTCGGTCAGCATTTCGAGCAAGGTCACCGCGTCGGCCGGGCGCATCAAGTTCGAGAACACCGCACTGGCGCTGGACAACAATCCAGGTATGGGCGCGCTGGACCTGTCGCTTGGCGACGCGCAGCCGGTGATTTCGGGCACGCTTGCCTTCGACACACTCGACCTCAGGTCGTTTCTGTCCGCCTTCACGCCGCTGGGACCGGCAAGCGGAGCCGGACCAGGTGACGTCGAGACAAGTTTTGCCGATCGGATCAACCTCGATCTCAGGCTGTCGGCGGCGCATGCCACGGCGGGTGCCATCCAGCTTGCCGATGTCGCCGCCACCGCCCAGGTCAAGGATGGCCTTTCCGTCTTCGACATCTCCGACGCCTCGGCCTTTGGCGGCAACATCCAGACCAGCCTTCGTTTCGACCGCAAGCCCGAGGGCACCCAGGTCGAAATCCGGCTGCTCGCATCCGATGTCGACGGCGGTGCGTTCGCTACGGCTGCCGGGATGACCCGGCTGGTGCCGGTAGGCACGGGTACGGTTTCGGTCATCCTCAAGGGACCGGGCAGGACCTGGGATTCGATCTTTGAAAATGCCGATGGCTCGGTCTCGGCGACCTTCGGCCCCGGCGCGCTCAGCAAGTTCAACCTGCCGGCCTTCCTCAAGCATACCGAACAAGGCGGCTTCTTTGCACTCGATGACGTTTCGGACGGGACATTGCCGATCGACGGCGCCGAAGTGAAGGCAACCATTTCGAGAGGCGTGGCAAGGCTGGACAAGGCCGAGGCCAATTCGGCGAAATACAAGATCTGGCTTTCCGGGATCGCCTCCTACGCCGGGCGCGGGCTGGCACTGTCCGGCGGCGTCATCCAGCCGGACCAGGCCGCCACGCAGGCGAATGGCCAGCAAGGCCCCAACCAGTCGTCCTTCTTCGTCGGCGGGACATGGAGCACGCCGTTCATTTCGCCGATAAGCCGCGGCGTTTCGGGCGAGTAGGCCCCACCCGAACATCCACCGCGCAGCTAACCGCGCTGGGCGGCCTGTTCATCCAGCTGGCGCTGCACCTCACGCCGTTTGTTGGCGATCGAGGCGATGATGACGCCGATCGCGACCACAGCGATCAGGATGGTGCAGGCCGCGTTGATTTCCGGCGTCACGCCGAGACGGACCTGGCTGTAGATCTTCATCGGCAGCGTGGTGGCGCCCGGCCCGGAGGTGAAGCTGGCGATGACCAGATCGTCGAGCGACAGCGTAAAAGCCAGCATCCAGCCGGACACGATCGCCGGCATGATGACCGGCAGCGTGATCTGGAAAAAGGTCTTCGTCGGCGTTGCACCAAGATCCATCGCTGCTTCCTCCAGCGAACGGTCGAAGGAAACCAGGCGCGACTGAACGACGACCGCCACGAAGCACATGGTCAGCGTGATATGAGCGAGCGTCACGGTCAGGAAGCCACGGTCGAGACCGACGGCGACGAAGAGCAGCAGCAGCGACAGGCCGGTGATGACTTCCGGCATGACGAGCGGGGCGAAGACCATGCCGGAAAACAGCACCCTGCCCCTGAACCGGGTGTAACGCGTCAGGGTGAGCGCCGCCAACGTGCCGAGCACGGTCGCCACCGTGGCCGAAATGACGCCGACGCGCGCCGTGACCCAGGTGGCGTCCATCAGGCCCTGATTGTGGAACAGCGACACATACCATCTGGTCGAGAAGCCGCCCCAGACGGTGACGAGCTTGGACTCGTTGAAGGAGAAGACGATGAGCAGCACGATCGGCAGGTACAGGAAGGCAAAGCCCAGCACGATCGAGGTGACGTTGAAGCGGCTCCAGGTGGTGTTCATTTGTCCTGCTCCTGCGCCTTCGCCTGTGCCTGCTGGAAGAGCATGATCGGAACGGTCAGCAGAAGCAGGAGGATGACGGCCACGGCCGAAGAGACCGGCCAGTCACGATTGGCGAAGAACTCGTTCCACAAGGTCTTGCCGATCATCAGCGTCTGCGAACCGCCGAGCAGGTCGGGGATGACGAACTCGCCGACGGCCGGGATGAATACCAAAAGGCAACCGGCAATGACGCCCGGCAGGGATAGCGGGAAGGTGATCTTCCAGAAAGCGGCGGTCGGCGGGCAGCCGAGATCCTTGGCCGCCTCGATCAGCGAATAATCCATCTTTTCCAAAGACGAATAGAGCGGCAGCACCATGAACGGCAGGTAGGAATAGACGATGCCGATGAAGATCGCCGTGTAGGTGTTGAGGATGACCAGCGGCTGGTTGATGATGTGCAGCGACAAAAGCAGCTGGTTGAGCAGTCCCTCGGGTTTCAGGATGCCGATCCAGGCATAGACCCGGATCAGGAACGACGTCCAGAACGGCAGGATCACCAGCATCAGCAAGGTCGGGCGGATGGTGGCCGGCGCGCGCGCCATGCCGTAGGCGATGGGGTAGCCGACCAGCAGCGTGAGCACGGTCGAAATGGCGGCGATGATCAGGCTGGTGACGTAGGCTTTGAAATAGAGCGCATCCTGCGTCAGCCAGACATAGTTGTCGAAGTTGAGATCGCGAAACCCGGCGAAGAAGCCTGACACGCCGTCCTTGAAGCCCAGCACCGGCGTGTAGGGCGGCATGGCGATCGCTGTCTGCGACAGTGAAATCTTGAAGACGATGACGAAGGGGACGAGGAAGAAGAACAGCAGCCAGAGATAGGGGACGATGATGACGAGGCGGTTGACGAAGCCGGCGCCCAGCCGCGCCAGGAACGGCTTGTCGGCGACCGATGGCACGGCGGCGTCGGTGACAGCGATGTTGGACATATCAGCCCCCTACCGCGCCAGCACGACGCCGGCGTCGGGTCGGAAAGACACCCAGGCGCGGTCGTTCCAGGTCAGCGGATCCTCGGTCACGCGCACCGCGTTCAAGGCGCTTGCCCTGATGATCTGCCCGTCGTCCAGCCTGACGTGATAGACGGTCATGTCGCCGAGATAAGCGATGTCGTAGACTTCGCCCTCCAGAGCGTTGACGGCATCTGCCGGCTTCTTCGACGAGACCCTGATCTTCTCCGGCCTGATGGCGAAGACGATGTCGGCATTGGCCTTTGCAGCCGCGCCACCATTCTCGACGACGATCTGGGCTCCGCTTGGGCCGGTGATGCGCGTCGTGTTGGCTGACTGTTCGGCAACCTTGCCCTCGAACATGTTCACGTTGCCGACGAAATGGGCGACGAAGCGCGATGCCGGAGCCTCATAGACTTCCGCCGGTGTCGCAACCTGCATGACTTCGCCCTTGTCCATGATGGCGATGCGATCGGCCATGGTCATCGCCTCTTCCTGGTCGTGGGTGACGACGACGAAGGTGAGGCCGAGTTCCTGCTGCAGGTCCATCAGTTCGAACTGGGTTTCCTCGCGCAGCTTCTTGTCGAGCGCGCCGAGCGGCTCGTCCAGCAGCAGCACCTTCGGGCGCTTGGCGACAGAGCGGGCAAGGGCGACGCGCTGGCGCTGGCCACCGGAGAGTTGGTGCGGCTTGCGCTTGGCGAACTGCTCGAGCTTGACCAGCTTCAGCATGTCGGCGACGCGCTTTTCGATATCGGGCTTGGCCATGCCTTCCTGCTTGAGGCCGAAGGCGATGTTGTTTTCCACCGTCATATGCGGGAACAGGGCATAGGACTGGAACATCATGTTGACCGGCCGGCGATAGGGCGGAATGCCGCGCAAATCCTGGCCATCGAGCAGGATGCGTCCCGCCGTCGGTTCCTCGAAGCCGGCAAGCATCCTGAGCAGCGTCGACTTTCCACAGCCGGAGGCGCCCAGCAGCGCGAAGAATTCGCGCTCGAATATGGTCAGCGACAGATTGTTGACGGCGGTGAAGTCACCGAACTTCTTGGTGACGTTCTCGAACTGGATGTATGGCTTGGCGTTCGGGTCGTTCCATGGCGCGAAATCCCTGCGGATGCTGCCAAGCGATTTCATATCCCCACTCCGTCTGTCCTGAGTCCCCAAAGAAAATCGACCCCGGCAGTTGGCTGCCGGGGTCGTGTCGGATTGCTTACTGGCCGGTGACGATCTTGGTCCAGCTGCGCGTGATGATGCGCTGGGTCTTGGGATCGTACGGCTGGACAGTGTAGAGCTTCTGCAACGTCGCCGCGTCAGGATAGACCGACGGGTCGTCCAGAAGAGACTTGTCGACGAATTGCTGCGACGCCTTGTTGCCGTTTGCGTAGAGCACATAGTTCGACGATTTGGCGATCACTTCCGGCGTCATCATGTAGTTGATGAATTCGAGTGCCTCGGCGGTATGCGGCGCATCGGCCGGAATCGCCATCTGATCGAACCACATCTGGGCACCTTCCTTCGGCACCGAATAGCCGATTTCCACGCCCTGCTTGGCCTCGACCGCGCGGTTGCGTGCCTGGAATACGTCACCCGACCAGCCGACCGCCAGGCAAATGTCGCCATTGGCGAGTGCGTTGATGTATTCGGAAGAATGGAACTTCCTGATGAAGGGCCGCACTTTCATCAGCGCGTCCTCGGCCTTGGCGATGTCCTCGGGCGAGGTGCTGTTCGGGTCCAGACCGAGATATTTCAGCGCCGCCGGAATGATGTCGGCTGGTGAATCCAGCACATAGACGCCGCAGTCCTTCAACTTGGCGAGGCTGTCCGGATTGAAGAACGTATCCCAGCTGTCGATCTTGTCGGTGCCGAGTGCCGCCTGCACTTTCTTGATGTTGTAGCCGATGCCGACGGTGCCCCACATGTAATTGACCGAGTATTCGTTGCCGGGGTCGTATTTGGCTGTGCGCTCCGAAACCGTGTCCCACATGTTGGAGATGTTCGGCAGCTTCGACTTGTCGAGCTTCTGGAACACACCGGCCTGGATCTGGCGAGCCAGGAAATTGCCGCTCGGCACGACGACGTCGTAGCCGCTGCCGCCAGCGAGCAGCTTGGTTTCCAGGATCTCGTTGGAATCGAAGGTGTCGTAAACCACCTTGATGCCGGTCTTCTTGGTGAAGTCGTCGATGATCGAACTGTCGATGTAGTCCGACCAGTTGAAGACGTTGACGACGCGGTCCGCGGCGTGACCGCCGGCGGTGAAGAGGGTCAGAAATACCGAGGTCGCCGAAAGCCAGAGCGCTTTGCGGATCATGCTATTCTCCTTTGGTGAGTGTTCCGTCGCCGGCTCGTCGCGGCATGCGCGCGGCCGGGCATTTTCGTCAGGGTGTTGAGCTTTCCAGGGGACAACAAGCACCAATCGGCGCGCCGCCTGCGGCCGTCCGGCTGTCCTGGACTGGAAGGAATTACGGCGCCGTCAGAAGCTTTCGCCGCCGCGCGGACAGAAATACAGGAATGTGGTCCGGTCTCGATCGGGCCGCCGGGGAGACTTGGCAAGATACGCCTGTCTTGTTGTTGCCGTATTCCCAGCCTGCCCGGGCGGCAGCGACGTTGTCAATGGCAAAGCTTCGGGCCGGCATCAATTAGGCGACGGCACCCCGGTGACGCCTGCCCGCTGCGGCCGTGCCTGGCGCTTGAACTCTAGCCCGATATGGACAAGCAGCGCCGTGACCACCACCGCGCCGCCGACGATGGTGCGCCCGGACGGCACCTCGGAATGGATGAGCCAGACCCATATCGGTCCGAGAATCGGCTCGAACGTGCCGAGCAGCGCCGCGATGGCCGCCGGGACCAGGCGCGCGCCGGTGGCGAAGAAAGCGAGGCCAATGCCGAGATTGACGACGCCGAAGGCGAAGAGGAAGCCCATGTCGCTGGCCGACACCGCGAAGGTCGACGCCTGCGACGCCGCCAAGCCGGCAGCCAGGATCGTGCCGAGACAGGTCGCAGGCGTCATGCGCACGCTGGAGAACCGCCGGGTGATGACGGTTGCGATCGAGAACATGAATGCGATCAGCAGCGCCAGCCCGTCCCCCATGGGCGAAACGGCGCCATCGAGCGATTCCGACACCATTATGGCAACGCCGGTGATGACGGCGGCGATCGCCACCCAGGTCACCACAGTCACCCGTTCGCGAAACAGCACCCAGGCAAACAGCGCCGCCAGAAGCGGCACGCCAGCCTGCATCAAGAGGATGTTGGCAACAGTCGTGTAGGCGAGTGCCACGACGAAGGATGTCGACGCGATGGCGAAGCAGAACCCCACGGCGAGACCGGGCAGGCCCATGTCGCGAAACGATCTCAGCATGCCGCGCCAGCCGTCACGCCAGGCCATGAAGGAGAGCAGGAAGGCGGCGGCCCAGACGGAGCGCCAGAAGATGACCGTCCAGCTGTCGCCGACGGTGATGAAGCGGGCGATGGTGCCGCCGAAACTCCACATCAGCGCCGACAGGAAGACCAAAAGCATACCGACCCGTTCCTCGCGCGGCGAGGCTGTCGGGTTAACAAGGCCGGGCGATGATGCTGCGTCTGTCATGGGCGCGACTGTCGAGCTTTTGTGGACGGGACGATGCGCAAGGGACGACAAAAAACTGCTCTGTTCGCGTAGCGCAAAGACTTGAGCCGCGGGTGATCCAGACACCGGCGACGATTGTGGCACCTTTGCTGCCGCGTTACTGGAAGTCGAAGGCGCTCAGGCCGGTTACCATCTCGTCGAGGCCGAGCGGACGCGTCACCGGCGGCTCGGCACGCGCCAGGCAGCCGACGCGTTCGCAAAGCCGGCAGGCGGGCCCGACCGGCGTCGCCGCAATGGCACCTGGTCCGGACTTTCCGGCGGACGCCGCGCCGGGCAGTGCCGCGCCATAGACGATGTCGTCGCGAAAGCCGATGTCGCAGCCGAGCAGCATCGCGGTGCGGCGCGGTCGTTCGGAGAACGCGCCCTGCGGCCCTTCCAGCGTGCGGGCGATGCAGAGGAACTCGGCGCCGTCGGGCATTTCCACCGCTTCGACGAAGACCTGGCCGGGCTGGGAGAAGGCGACATGCACGGGCAGCTTGGGGCAGCCGCCGCCGAAGCGGCTGTGCGGAAAACCCTGGCTGCCGGCCTTGCGGAAGCGGTTGCCGGCATTGTCGACCTCCAGCATGAAGAAGGGCACCCCCGGGGCGCCCGACCGCTGCAGCATGGTCAGCCGGTTCGCCGCCTGCTCGAAGGAGACGCCGAAGCGCGAACGCAGGACATCGATGTCGTAGCGGGCGCGAACGGCGGCGGCGTAGAAGGCCTGATAGGGCATCATCAGCGCATGCGCCGCATAGCGGCCGAGTTCGAAGCGGGCGAGACGACGGGCTTCGTCCGTGCTCAGCTTGAGCGCCTGGATCTCGCCGGCGACCGCGACCGTCATGCGGATCAGGCAGGCTTCCATCGCCACTTCGCGCAGCTGGTCGAACGGCGATAGCCGCTCCGACAGGAACAGCCGCTGCGAGTGGCGATCGTAACGGCGGCGCCAGTTCGGCATGGTGGCAACCGGCAGCACCTTGACGACGATGCCGTATTCGCGCTTCAGCCAGGCTTTCAGCGCGCCGAACAGGTCGTCGCCGGGATCGAGCACTGACGTAAAAGCCTCGGCTTCCTCCTCGAGTGCCGAAAAATGGTTCGGCCGCCGCTCGAAGGTCTCATGTACCTCGTCGATCGGCAGGCGGGCGCCGGAAAGCGCCGTCGCCCGCCCCTCGCGGGCGAGAAGCTCGTTGAGATCGGACAGCCGCTCGGCCTGCTCGCGATAGGCGCGAAACAGCTTTATCACCGCGGCGGACGCATTGGGCGCCGCCTCCGCAAGCTCGATCAGCTCCTGATCTCCAGGCAACTCGCCGACCAGCAGCGGATCGGTGAACACTTCCTTCAGGGCAGCGACAGACCCCCTTGCCTCGCCCTGCAACTCATGCGGATCGACCTTATAGACGGACGCCAGTTTCAGGATCAGCTGCACCGTCAGCGGCCGCTGGTTGCGCTCGATCAGGTTGAGATAGGACGGCGAGATGCCGAGCCCCTCGGCCATCGCCGTCTGGGTCAAGCCCTTGGCGTTGCGGATGCGGCGGATGCGCGGCCCGGCGAAGATCTTCTGGTCAGCCATCGGCTATCCTTGACAGGAATTTACACACTTTTTTGGCAATCACGCTGCCGGTTTCTTTACAATCTTGACAAATTTACAGCGACTCTCTGTCAAACACAACACAAGTTTTCCCTTATATCCCGGCATGTTTGTTGATTTAACTGGCTCATTCCGCGCCGCAATGTAAATTCAGTCACATTCCAGCAAGCCAATGAGTGGCCGCCGGCCATAGCGCAGCAATCCTTCGGAGTATCCCATGACTGATTTTTACAACCTCGTTCCATCGGCGCCGGAAGGCCGTTTCGACGGGATCGAACGTCCCTATTCGCCGGGGGATGTGAAGCGGTTGCGCGGTTCGGTGCAGATCCGCCAGAGTCTCGCCGAAATGGGTGCCAACCGGCTGTGGAAGCTCATCCATGAGGAGGATTTCGTCAACGCGCTCGGCGCCATGTCCGGCAACCAGGCGATGCAGCAGGTGCGCGCCGGGCTGAAGGCGATCTACCTGTCGGGCTGGCAGGTTGCCGCCGACGCCAACACGGCGTCCGCCATGTATCCGGACCAGTCGCTCTATCCGGCCAATGCGGCGCCCGAGCTGGTCAAGCGCATCAACCGCACACTGCAGCGCGCCGACCAGATCGAGACCTCAGAGGGCAACGGGCTTTCGGTCGAGACCTGGTTCGCGCCTATTGTCGCCGATGCGGAAGCCGGCTTCGGCGGACCGCTCAACGCGTTCGAGATCATGAAGGCATTCATCGAGGCGGGCGCCGCCGGCGTGCACTACGAGGACCAGCTGGCGTCGGAAAAGAAGTGCGGCCATCTCGGCGGCAAGGTGCTGATCCCGACCGCCGCGCACATCCGCAACCTCAACGCCGCACGCCTGGCGGCTGACGTGATGGGCACGCCGACGCTGGTTGTCGCCCGCACCGATGCGGAAGCCGCGAAGCTGCTGACCTCCGACATCGACGAACGCGACCAGCCTTTCGTCGACTATGGCGCGGGGCGCACGGTTGAAGGTTTCTATCATGTGCGCAATGGCATCGAGCCCTGCATCGCCCGCGCCGTCGCCTATGCGCCTCACGCGGACCTGATCTGGTGCGAGACGTCCAAGCCGGATCTGGCGCAGGCCAGGAAATTCGCCGAGGGCGTGCGCAAGCATCACCCTGACAAGCTGCTCGCCTACAATTGCTCGCCGTCGTTCAACTGGAAGAAGAACCTCGACGACGCAACGATCGCCAGGTTCCAGAAGGAGCTCGGCGCCATGGGCTACAAGTTCCAGTTCATCACGCTCGCCGGCTTCCACCAGCTCAACTATGGCATGTTCGAACTGGCACGCGGCTACAAGGCGCGGCAGATGGCTGCCTATTCCGAGTTGCAGGAAGCCGAGTTCGCCGCGGAAGCCAACGGCTACACCGCGACCAAGCACCAGCGCGAGGTCGGCACCGGCTATTTCGACGCCGTGTCGATGGCGATCACCGGCGGCCAGTCGTCGACCACCGCCATGCATGAATCGACGGAGCACGCGCAGTTCAAGCCGGCTGCGGAATAAGTCCACGAAAAGACGACCAACAGAGGAAACGCCCGACAGGGCTTCGGACACAGGAGAAGACCAATGGCATCGATAAGCCGCGTCAAGGAACGGGCGGAAGAGCAGTCCACCACGATGAGCGTCGACCAGCAGGCGACGATCCGCATGCTGGCCAACGACCTGCACAGGCTGAACCAGTCGGTGATGAAGGCGGTCGAGGCAGGTGTCTCGGTGGAGCTCGTGCGTTCGGCCAGGCACCATGGCGGCGACGGCAATTGGGGCGATCTGCTGATCCCGGTGATCGTCACGCAGCAGAGCCATGGCTGACCGGGCTGACCGGAAATCGTTGCAACCGGCCCTTCACCTGCGCAGCATATGCGCAGGTGAATTTTATTTTCATGCGACCAAGCAGTGGACAGGGCAGTACAGTACTGTTGCTTGACTCCACTGTCGTACCAGGTGCTCTCGGGAGCCTTTTTATTTCAACTTGACACGGGGGCGATCTCACGCCAATTGTCGCTCGGATTTCAACTCTGCATTGAAACGGGAGCGAGCTTCTTGGCCGACTTGGGTGCCCTGTGAATCGTGAGGGCGAGACCGGAAGACATCTGAATCCGGGGACCCGAGGTTCAAGCAGCGAGACGATCCACGATCCCTCGAAGGTGCTGGTCGTCGGAAAATCGCCGATCAATCGCGTGGTGGTGTCGAAGATTGTCGAGCGCTCCGGGCTCCGACCAATCTCGGAATCACCCGACATGGCGGCGCGGACCTTGCGCTTGCTGGTCCCCGGCGCGATCGTGCTGGACGGCGGCCCCGACAACAAGGACTGCGACAATCTGATGTCCGGCATCGAAACGTTGCGGCGCGCTTCGGGGAAATCGTTCCCTCCCGTGATCCTGCTTTCGACCAATAATGGCACCGCGGAAAGCCTGGGCTTGTCGAGTATCATCGATGCGATTGTGACCAAGCCGATCACACCTGAACGGCTGCAACCGGTGATCGATCGCCTGGTCAGCCGCTAAAGCAAGTCGGGGAAGCGGTTTTCAGTCCGGAACCGCGAGAGACCTGGCTGGTGGAAGCAGCGATCAACCTCGTTTCGTGATGCCCTGAACAAGTTCGGGCAATTGCCCGAGATCGGATATCTGCAGGAACCGCGGCTCGGCGACCGGCGCCTCGACATGGTCGAGCACCCAGGTCAGTTCGTGCGGCACATGCACGCCCCAACCGCCGGCCTCGATGGCCGGCACCACATCCGACTTCAATGAATTGCCGACCATCATGCTCTTTGCGGGACCGTCACCATGGCGGCTGAAGAGGCGCGCATAGGTCGCGGCATTCTTGTCGCTGACGATCTCGACCGCGTCGAACAGGTCGCCGAGGCCCGATCCGGCCAGCTTGCGCTCCTGGTCGAAGAGATCGCCCTTGGTGATCAGCACCAAGCGGTAGGCGCCGGCGAGTTTCTCCACCGTCTCACGCGCGTGCGGCAAGGGCTCGATCGGGTGGCTCAGCATCTCGCGGCCGGCATCGAGAATCTCCGCTATGACCGAAGCCGGCACCCGCCCGTCGGTGACCTCGATCGCCGTTTCGATCATCGACAGCGTAAATCCCTTGATGCCGAAACCGTAAACGGCAAGGTTGCGCCGTTCGGCCTCCAGCAGTCGCGCCGAGATCTGTTTCTCCTCGGCATGATCGGCAAGCATGGCGGCGAAGCGTTTTTCGGTCATGCGGAAGAACTGCTCGTTCTGCCAAAGCGTATCGTCGGCGTCGAAGCCTATCGTCGTCACTTCGCTACTGGTTCGCATCGCCGATTTCTTCTGTGCAGAACGCCCCTAACGTAAGCCGACCCGCGGGCGATTTTCAACCGCGAAGCCAAATGCCGGCAGTGGCTCCCCTTCCCTTCGGTAGCCGGGCACGGCTATACTCCGAAATCCGCAACTCCATCTGGTGAATGATGCCGCCTGCAAAAAAGGAAGTCCGTCCGTCGAGCCGCGGAGGACGGGCGCGCACGCCTGCTTTCGTGAAAAACCTGCGCGGCGTGAAGAACTGGAAGGAAGTCAGCGAATGGCTGGAATGGCGCGGCATCGAGGATATCGAATGCATCACGCCTGACCAGGCCGGCGTCGCGCGCGGCAAGATGATGCCGTCGAAGAAATTCACCTCCAACACCTCGCTGGCGCTGCCTTCGGCCGTCTTCATGACGACGATTTCCGGTGGCTATCCCGAGGACGGCAACGGCTTCCATTATCCCGAGGACGACGGCGATCTCAAGCTGATGCCGGACCTGTCGACGCTGACTGTGGTGCCCTGGGAGGAAGACCCGACCGCCGCCGTCATCTGCGACCTCGTCCATCAGGACGGCCGTTCGGTCGAATTCACGCCGCGCAATGTCTTGAAGCGCGTGCTCGCAGCCTACGACAGGCTGGGGCTGAAGCCGGTGGTGGCGCCCGAGATCGAATTCTACCTGGTGCGCAAGAATCCGGATCCGGACTATCCGCTGACCCCGCCGGTCGGCCGCTCGGGTCGCGCGATCGGCGGCGGCGCCGGCTATTCGATCGCCGGCGTCAACGAGTTCGATGAACTGATCGACGACATCTACCATTTCTCCGAAAGCCAGGGCCTGGAGATCGACACGCTCATCCATGAAGAGGGCGCCGGCCAGCTCGAGATCAATCTGCGCCACGGCGACCCGATCGAGCTTGCCGACCAGGTGTTCATGTTCAAGCGCACGATCCGCGAGGCGGCGCTGAAACACGAGATCTATGCCACCTTCATGGCCAAGCCGATCCAGGGTCAGCCGGGTTCGGCCATGCATATCCACCAGTCGATCATCGACAAGAAGACGGGCAAGAACATCTTTTCGGCCGAGGACGGCTCGGAAACCGAGGCGTTTTTCCATTTCATCGGCGGCATGCAGAAGCACGTGCCGAACGCGCTGGTGATGTTCGCGCCCTATGTCAATTCCTACCGCCGGCTGACACAGGCGGCCTCGGCTCCGGTCAACAACAAATGGGGCTATGACAACCGCACCACGGCGTTCCGCGTGCCGCGTTCCGATCCGGCGGCGCGGCGTGTCGAAAACCGCATCCCGTCCTCCGACGCCAACCCCTATCTGGCGCTGGCGGCCTCGCTTGCCTGCGGGCTGATCGGCATCACCAGGAAGATCAAGGCCGAGCCTCCGGTGCTGACGACCGCCAATGCGCACGAGATCGACCTGCCGCGCAGCCTGCTTGAAGCCGTCGACCTGTTTGAGGGCGACGAAGAACTCTGCGCGCTGCTGGGCAAATCCTTCGCCGCGACCTATGCGGCGATCAAGCGGGCCGAATTCGAGACCTTCATGGAAGTGATCAGCCCGTGGGAGCGGGAGTATCTGTTGCTGAATGTGTGAGGAAGCGAATAGCGAATAGCGAGTAGCGAGTAGCGAATAGCGAATAGCGAATAGCGAATAGGGAATAGGGAGGAACCGGTATTATTTCTATTCGCTATTCGCTATTCGCTATTCGCTCTTCTGCCCCTTCCATATCCCTGAGTCTTCGCCGTACCATGCCTTACCAATCCCCAATTTCTCCTGGCCGCTCCTGGTATGAAGACACGGCCGGCCCTCGGCCTGAGTATCCTGTGCTCGATGGCGACCGGAGCTGCGATGTTGTCATCGTCGGCGGCGGGTTCACCGGCCTGTCGGCGGCAACGCATCTCGCCAAGGCGGGAACCAATGTCGTCTTGATCGATGCCTGCCGTTTCGGCGATGGCGCGTCCGGGCGCAATGGCGGCCAGCTCGGTACCGGCCAGCGTGCCTGGGCCGAGGATATGGAGGCGGAATACGGATTGTCGCGAGCCAAGGCGCTGTTCGATCTCGCCGAGGAGGCGAAGGCGCATCTCATCGAATTCGCCGCCACCAACCAGATCGATATCGACTACATGCCAGGCCAGCTCTCGGTGGCGCACAAGCAGCGTTACGTCGACGGCTACAAGGCGCATGCCGAGATCATGGCCAGCCGTTTCTCCTACCCGCATATTTCCTTCATGGATAAGACGGAAACAGCGGAGCGGCTGGGCTCGACCGCCTATTTCGGCGGCACCCGCGACACCGGTACCGGCCACATCCATCCGATGACGCTGGTGATCGGCACGGCGCGGGTGGCGGCACAGGCCGGCGCGCAGCTGTTCGAGGGGACGCCATCGACCGGCATCATTTCCGATGGCGGCAAGGTCAAGGTTTCGACACCAAGTGGCACCGTGACGGCGCAAAAGTGCCTGATCGCGGTCAACGCCTATGGCGGAACGCTCGAACCGGTGAGTGCGGCGCACATCATGCCGATCGGCTCGTTCATCGGTGCCACCGTGCCACTTGGCGCGGGATCTACGGTGCTGCCCGGCGGCGAGTCGGTCGATGATTCCCGCTTCGTCGTGCGCTATTTCCGCAAGTCGAGGGATGGCCGGCTGCTGTTCGGCGGACGCGAGGTCTATGGCGTCAACGATCCCAAGGACATCCACATTCATATCCGCCGCCAGATCGCGGAACTCTATCCGGCGCTGGGCGATGTCGAGATCACGCATGGCTGGGGCGGCTACGTCGGCATTACGGTGCCGAGAAAGCCGTTCGTGCGCGAAGTGATGCCGAATGTGATCTCGGCCGGCGGCTATTCCGGCCATGGCGTCATGCTGTCGAACTTCTTCGGCAAGCTCTATGCCGAAACCGTCGCCGGCAATCGCTCCCGGTTGAAGCTGATCGAGGACCTGAAAATTCCGCCATTTCCCGGCGGTCGCCGCTTCCGTACACCGCTGCTATTCCTGGCGCTCAACTGGTTCGCGTTGCGGGACAGGATCTGAAGCGCGACGCGCTTCAGATCCTTTATTCATGTCGTTATCCCAAAACCGTAGACACTTTTGGGCGACATTGCATGAAGCGCCACGCGTTTCAGGTATTTTATGCATGTCGTTGTCCCAAAACCGAGGTCACTTCTGGGCGACATGCATTGGGCCGGATCAGGCCAGCCGCGATGCCATCGCCATCACGGTCTCATGTAATATTGTAATATTCACTGTAACATTTGTTGCCCGGGCGACACATTGCGCAATTGCCGGCAAAGGCGCAGAATCTTCTATAATGGCGCACTGATGCCACAATCGCGGGCGAAAGGTGCCTCTTCTGGGTGATTGTTCGGGGGTTGCTGCGGGCGCCTGCCCGTGTTGATTTTGGGACCGATGCCGATCAAATGCCGAACTTGCGGCACGATCGAAAGAACCTCGGCCCGCTTATGGAGGTGGCGAGATTGAGAGAGCCCTTCAGTTTCGGTGCTCCGGAACGTCGGCGCTTTGCCATGCAGTTCGGCTATGACATGCGCCCGTCCTTCTGGCAGGAAGTCCGTTCGAATTCACATTTGGTGATTGCCGCGGTCGGCACTGCCGCGTTGCTTGGCGTGGCCGCGGTGGCGCTCTGGCTGGCATTGCCGGCCAGCGAGAGGCAAGCCGCCGCCAGCCAGGAGCAGAGCATTCCAAGCATTCCGGTGAAGACGACCAAGATCGTCCCGGCCGGGACCACGGTAGCCGCGGCGGCAACAGTGCCGCAGGCGGAGCGCAAGGCCAATGAGGCCTCTTCGGCCAAGGCTGTCGCCCAGGCCGCCATTCCCGCACTCGCTGCCAACGATCCTCGCTGGACCGGCTCGCAGACAAAAGCCGCACCAGCTCCCGCTTCAGCCGGCCAAGGGACAAGCAAGGCCGAGGAGGCGCCGGACAAGCCGGCCACCACGGCGGCGTTCGCGCAACCGGCGGCCGATAGCGATGCCGCCGCCGAACTTGCCAAAGTTGCCGCGCCGCCCGCGGGGGCAAGTGGCAGCAATCCCGATGGCGCGCAAACCGCGGCTATCCCGACGGTAAAACCGCTGGCACCGGACCAACAGGACGACAATGGTCAAGCCACGGCAAAGCCACGGAAAGTCGCGGCCGCTGGCACTGGACGCGTCCTGAGAGCCGTGACCATGCGCAGCGGTCCGAAGAAGCATGCCGCCGCTATCGTCACGGTGCCAGCCAAGACGTCGGTGCAGGTGATGAGCTGCAAGCAATGGTGCCAGATCGTCTACAACGGCAAGACCGGCTGGGTGTATAAAAGCTATATCAAGCCCGGCGCGTAACTTGCCTGCGCGTCTGGCACCGGCCTCGCTTTCGAGACCCTACGACGACCCGCCACCCAACAGGCCGCGGAATTGCCGCCACACCTTGGCGCGCCGGCGTCGCATGACATGGGCACGATGCTGCTCGTAAGGCAATTCATATAGACCGCAGGTGTGGCAGCCCTCCGACTTGCCGCAGACCGGAACCCAACATTTGACATCATGCGTCCAGGCAAGCGCGATGCGTTCGAGGTGAAGGTTGGATGAGCTTTTGACGAGTATCAGTTCGCCGGGCACAGCCGTTCGCTTGATATGGTCGGAGACTTCCTTCGCCGTCCGAAGCTCGACAAACCGGCCGCAGTCGCGATCGGTCTGACTGGCACGCGAGCGATGTGCGTTGTCTCCCGTATAGATCACCTGATCGACGATTCCCCGCGCGGTTTGATAGGCAAAGGCATATTTCTTGGTGGAGCCGGCGTAATCCGAAATCTGGCCGAGCACGATGCGCTTGCGACTGGAAGTGGCCTTGGCCATCATGTCCAGGGCAAGATTGATCGAGTGCCAGGGTGCCTTAGCGGCATCGAGGATGAATTGCGGGCCGCCTTCGGTGACCAGCACGGCACAGCGATTTACGACCGGCTGGAACGTTGCCACCTGGGCGGCAACCTTGTCCGGGGGGACACCGAGTTCAAGCGCTGTCGCAACGGCGGCAACGGTCGGCAGCCAGAAATGTTCGGCTGGAAAAGGCGTCTCGAGCTGCAGCAGCCCTCTCCGCCAATGGATTGAAAACGTCAGCCGATCTGGATAGGCGGCGCGGATGTCGGTCACACGATAGTCGGCCGTCTCAGCCATGCCGAAGGTGACGACGCGGCATCCGGCGCCGGCAGCCATGTCGGCAACATAAGGATCGTCGGCATTGAGGACAGCAAGGCCGTCTGGCCGTAACGCCGAGACCATCGCACGTTTTTCGACGGCGACGTTTTCGAGCGTCCTGAACCTGGCAACGTGCTCCAGACGAACCATGGTGACGACGGCCACATGCGGCTGCAGCATTTCCGCCATTGGCCTGATCGTGTCGATGCCGGACGCGCCTGCTTCGAAAACAACATAGTCGACCTCGCCCGCTTGCGTCATGCGTTTGTAGAGCGTGCTGACCAGCGAGTTGAAGGTGTTGGCCAGCACGCGCGCATAGGTCGGCCGATGGGCGGCCAATATGTGCCCAAGCAGCGCCGTCACGGTCGATTTTCCCGAACTGCCGGTGACGCCGATGAAGGTCGCCTTGCTTTTCGCCCGGGCACGTCTGGCCCTGGAGGCGCTTACGCGCCACCGCAGGTCTTCGAGAATTTTCCGCAATTTCGACTTCATCGCACCAGCGGCCCCCGGGCGCCCCTGGAAGAACTCCAGGCCCCGCAACCTCAAGTCAAGTCGAAGCCCGAGGCACGGTCAAGCCGGCGATTGCGCCTGACATGGTGCTTCAGATGCAGCGCCCGCCATCGACCTCCAGCGCCACTCCGGTGATGAAGGCGGCTTCGTCCGAAGCCAGCCATAGCGCCGCATTGGCAATATCGAGCGGCGTCGACAGCCGGCCGAGCGGGATCGAGGCGCGGAATTTCTCGCGGATCTCGGGCGTGTCGGCGCCCATGAATTTCTCCAGCATGCCGGTCTCGCCGGCGACCGGGCACAAGCAATTGACGCGAATGTTCTTGGACGCCAGTTCCACCGCCATCGACTTGGTGGCGGTGATCGCCCAACCTTTCGATGCATTGTACCAGGTGAGACCTGGCCGTGGCCGCAGGCCGGCGGTGGAGGCCGTGGTCAGGATCACCCCGCCGCCTTGCCGCTCCATGATCGGCACGACGGCAAGGGCCGCATGGTAGATGGCCTTCATGTTGACTGCCGTGATCAGGTCGAAGGTCGCCTCGTCGACCTTGAGCAAATCGCCATTGCGGTGCGTAAAGCCGGCATTGTTGACCATGATGTCGATGCGGCCGAAAGCGCTTTTGGCGGCGTAGATCATCTCGTCGAATTCGGAACGCAGGGAAACGTCGGTCTGCGTCCAGATCGCCATCTCGCCGATTTCGCCGGCGACACGTTCCGCGCCCTTGGCGTTGAGATCGGCAACGACGACCCTGGCGCCTTCTTCGGCGAAGCGCCTTGCAATGCCTTCGCCAAAGCCCGACGCCGCACCGGTGATGACGGCAACCTTGTTCTCCAGACGCATGCTTTTCCCGCTCCTTGAGTTCATCCCGCCCCTTGCACGAAAGCGCTGCTCGCCGCCGAGGCCCGCACGCCGACGGATACGGCGCAGATTTCTCCCTTAGCTTTCGTCACATTCACGCTCTATGCTGCAACTGCGAAGCGTCCGGAGTCTTCGATCACCGACAAGCCTCCGGGTGGCGCCAAGTGTCAAGCGCACACATGGACCCAATCAATGTCCAGCGATTGGTCCTCGATGTGACACCGTGGCACTGGAAAATTTAAATCGATTAGAATATATCAGCCGCGTACTCGTTAGCGGCGTCAGAGCGGACAGACCATGACCAGCCAGATCATCCCCGTCGACCCTTTCGACTTCATCATTTTCGGCGGCACCGGCGACCTGTCGGAACGCAAGCTTCTGCCGTCGCTCTACTACCGCCAGCGCGACCATCAGTTCTCCGAGCCGACACGCATCATCGGCACGTCGCGCTCGAAAATGAGCGACGACGAATTCCAGGCCTTCGCCAAGCAGGCTATCTCCGACCACGTCAAGCCGGCCGACATCGACCCCAAGGAATTGAAGACTTTCCTGGCGCGGCTTTCCTACGTCTCGGCGGATGCGACGAGCGGAGCCGGCTTCGACAAGCTGAAGAAGGCGATCGGCGAAAGCGACCGCATCCGTGCCTTCTACCTGGCCGTGGCGCCGGCACTGTTCGGCGATATCTCGCACAAGCTCAAAGAGCATGATCTGATCACGCCGAACTCGCGCATCGTGCTGGAGAAGCCGATCGGCCGCGACCTGGCCTCGGCGCAGGCGCTCAACGACCTGGTCGGCGACGACTTCCACGAAAGCCAGATCTTCCGCATCGACCACTATCTCGGCAAGGAGACGGTGCAGAACCTGATGGCGCTGCGCTTTGCCAACGCGCTCTACGAGCCGCTGTGGAACTCCGCCCATATCGACCACGTCCAGATCACCGTGGCCGAGACTGTCGGCCTGGAAGACCGCGTCACTTACTACGACAAGGCCGGCGCACTGCGCGACATGGTGCAGAACCACATGCTGCAGCTGTTGTGCCTCGTCGCCATGGAGGCGCCGTCGTCGATGGACGCAGACGCCGTACGCGACGAGAAGCTGAAGGTGCTCAGGGCGCTGAAACGCATCAACGGCAACGAGGCACCGAAACACACCGTGCGCGGCCAGTACCGCGCCGGCGCCTCGGCCAGCGGAGCCGTCAAGGGCTATGTCGAGGAGCTCGCCCATGACAGCAACACCGAGACCTTCGTCGCCATCAAGGCCGAGATCGGCACCTGGCGCTGGGCGGGCGTTCCGTTCTACCTGCGGACCGGCAAGCGGCTGGCGACCCGGGTTTCGGAAATCGTCATCGAATTCAAGCCGATTCCGCATTCGATCTTCGGCGACACCGCGGGGCCGATCTTCGCCAACCAGCTGGTCATCCGGCTACAGCCCGACGAAGGCGTCAAGCAGTTCATCATGATCAAGGATCCTGGCCCCGGCGGCATGCGGCTGCGCCAGATCTCGCTCGACATGAGCTTCGCGCAGTCCTTCGACGGCCGCGCGCCGGACGCCTATGAGCGGCTGATCATGGACGTCATCCGTGGCAACCAAACGCTGTTCATGCGCCGCGACGAGGTCGAGGCGGCATGGAAATGGATCGACCCGATCCAGAATGCCTGGGAAGGCGCCAGGCAGGAAGCGCAGGGCTACACGGCAGGCACATGGGGGCCGTCGGCCTCGATAGCGCTGATCGAACGTGACGGGCGGACATGGCACGAGAGCAATTGAACGGCGCCAGCTACAACTGGAACGGCTTTGCCGGGCGCCAGGACTTGGCGGCAGCCCTTGCCGGCCATGTCACGGCGCGCCTGACCAAGGCCATCGACGAGCGCGGCACCGCCCTGCTTGCCGTTTCCGGCGGCACCACGCCAGCGAAGTTCTTCGCCGCGCTGTCGGCAATTCCCATTGCCTGGAACAAGGTGACGGTGACACTGGTCGACGAAAGGTTCGTGCCGGCCTCCTCACCGCGCTCGAATGCCGGGCTGGTCGCCGCCAACCTGCTCCAGAATGCAGCGGCCGCGGCGCGCTTCGTGCCGCTGTATCACGAGGCCACAAGCATCGAGACGGCGGCAGGATCCGACGATACGGCACTCAAGGCACTGGCCTGGCCGCTCGACGTCGTGGTGCTCGGCATGGGCAGCGACGGCCACACCGCTTCGTTCTTTCCCGATGCCGACAATCTGCCTGCCTTGCTCGATCCCGCCTCGCAGAGGATCGTGCTGCCGGTGCACGCGCCAAGCGGCGGCGAGCCGCGGCTGACGCTATCGATGGCGCGCATAATTGCCGCCGGCTTCATTGCGCTGCATATCGAGGGCGAGGACAAGCGCACCGCCTTCGAGGATGCGATGGGACCGGGTGCGAAAAAGCCCATTCGCAAAGTGCTCGAAGCAGCACCCATACCAGTAGAGGTGTTCTGGGCACCTTGATTTCACGAAAAGCAGCCCCGGCAAACAGTGGGAGGACGTTCTCCGGGGCTCGAAAGGACCGACCATGACCGCAAGACGCGATATCGAAGCCATCACCGAGCGCATCCGCCAACGCTCGAAGCCAGGACGCGAGCGTTATCTCGGCCGCATCGCCAAAGCCTCGAACCAGACCGCCAACCGGTCGGTGCTGTCCTGCGGCAACCTTGCCCATGGCTTCGCCGTCTGCAGCCCTTCGGAGAAGCTGGCGCTCGGCGCCGACAAGGTGCCGAACCTCGGCATCATCACCTCCTACAACGACATGCTATCGGCGCATCAGCCTTTCGAAACCTTCCCCGCCCTGATCAAGGAGGCCGCGCGTGAAGCAGGCGGCATCGCCCAGGTGGCCGGAGGCGTGCCGGCGATGTGCGATGGCGTCACGCAGGGCCAGCCGGGCATGGAGCTGTCGCTGTTTTCGCGCGACGTCATCGCCATGGCCGCCGCGATCGGCCTGTCGCACAACATGTTCGACGCCGCCGTCTATCTCGGCGTCTGCGACAAGATCGTGCCGGGACTGGTGATCGCGGCGTTGACCTTCGGCCACCTGCCGGCGGTGTTCATTCCGGCCGGTCCGATGACGACAGGCCTGCCCAACGATGAGAAGGCCAAAGTCCGCCAACTCTATGCCGAGGGCAAGGCGGGTCGCGCCGAACTTTTGGAAGCCGAGTCCAAATCATACCACGGGCCAGGCACCTGCACCTTCTACGGCACGGCCAACTCCAACCAGATGCTGATGGAGATCATGGGCCTGCACACGCCGGGTGCTTCCTTCGTCAATCCCGGGACGCCGCTGCGCGAGGCGTTGACCCGCGAGGCGACGAAGCGGGCGCTGGCGATCACCGCGCTCGGCAATGCCTATACGCCCGTCGGGCGCATGATCGACGAGCGCTCTATCGTCAACGGCGTCGTCGGCCTGCATGCCACCGGTGGCTCGACCAACCACACCATCCACCTGATCGCCATGGCGGCGGCGGCCGGCATCGCCATTACCTGGCAGGACATTTCCGACCTCTCGGAAGCCGTACCGCTCCTGGCTCGCGTCTATCCGAACGGGCTTGCCGACGTGAACCATTTCCACGCCGCCGGAGGGCTCGGCTTCCTGATCCGCGAACTGCTCGACGAAGGCATCCTGCACGAAGATGTGCAGACGGTCTGGGGCGAAGGCCTGCGGCCCTATGCGGTCGAGGCAAAGCTCGGCGCTGATGGTTCCGTGGTGCGCGAGGCAGTCCCGCTCCAGAGTGGCGACGAGAAGGTGCTGGCGCCGTTCAGCAAGGCCTTCCAGCCGACCGGCGGCCTGAAGGTGCTGGCGGGCAATCTCGGCCATGCCGTCATCAAGACGTCCGCCGTCAAGCCGGAGCGGCGCCTCATCGAGGCGCCGGCCAAGGTGTTCGACAGCCAGCAGGGGCTGAACGACGCGTTCAAGGCCGGCACGCTGACAGGCGACTTCATCGCCGTCATCCGCTTCCAGGGGCCGAAGGCCAACGGCATGCCGGAACTGCACAAGCTGACCACCGTGCTCGGCATCCTGCAGGATCGCGGCCAGCGCGTCGCACTGGTCACCGACGGGCGCATGTCGGGCGCTTCCGGCAAGGTGCCGGCGGCGATCCATGTGACGCCGGAAGCCGTCGAGGACGGTCCTATCGCCAGGATCCACGACGGCGACGTCATCCGCCTCGACGCCGATGCAGGCACGCTGGAGGTGCTGGTGCCGGGGACGGAGTTCGCGCTGCGCCGCACCGTCGAAGCCGATCTCATCGGCAACGAGTTCGGCTTCGGCCGCGAACTTTTCGCCGGTTTCCGGCAACTGGTCGGACGCGCCGACCACGGCGCCAGCGCATTTGGAACTGCCTGATCTTCTTTCAGACTGTCCCTTGTTTCAGACCATCCCCTCTTTCAGACTGGCAATGAAAAGGGCGGCACGAGGCCGCCCTTTCTTATTGTCTGGATGGATATTTACTGGACTTTAAGCTCGGCCCGCTCGCCGGCCTTGACGGTGAAGGGTGTCTCCTTGTCGGCCTTGTCGGTGGTGAAATTGGTCACGAGCACGTAGTCGCCCGCCGCCAGCGTGGTCTGCATCTTTTCTCCATAGGCGTAGGTCACCTCTTTGCGCTCGCCCTGGATGTCTTTCTTGGCCTCAAAAATCTTGAAGCCGTCAGCACCTGGCGCGTCGACGGACAGCACGCCCGCGTTCAGCGTCACGTTGACATCGGTCATCTGTCCGACCGTCACGCTGAAAGGCTGTTCGGCGGTCGCGGCCTGCACATCGACGCCCATGACATAATCGCCCGGCGGCAAATCGAACTGGCTGTCGGGGCCGTAGGCGTAAGTCACCTGATCGCGAGTGCCGTCGAGCTTCTTGGCGGCCTTGTACACCTTCCAACCCACATCGGTTCCGGCCTTCTCACCGCCCTGGGTGTAGAAGGCATTGGCCTTGGCCTTGCCGACACCGACGATGATGTCCTTGTCGACGACCTGGCCGGCGGCGAGTTGCAAGGTCTCGCTCGCCTCGCCAGCCCCCAGCTTCACGGTGACCTTGGTCTCGCCGGCCGGAACGACGAATTTGACCTCGCCATAGTTGCTGTCCGACGTGCCGCCGGGATAGGCGATGCTGATCTGCGCATTTCGGTCGACATCGGCCTCAGGCGCCGGACGGGCGTGGATGGAGAGCTCCGCGGCGTTCAGATTGAGCGCTACGTCCGTTGCCTTCTCCGCGGTCAGCGAAACCTTCTGCTCCGCCCTGGCGGCACCGCTGGTGGCGACGACGATGTAATTGCCGGCAGCAAGATGGAACTTGACGACGCTGTAGCCGGAATCGACATGCTCGCCGCTGGCCCCCTTGGCATCATCCTTGAAGATTTCATAGTAGACGTCGGACTTCGGCGCCGGGCCACCATCCTTCAGCAGCGCCGTCGGGATGAGATTGAAGTCGACCTCGGCTGCTTTCGGCTCGGGTGCCGGAGTGGGCGCAGGTTCGGGTGCGGGCGCCGGCGCCGTGGCGGCGACGGTTTCGGCCAAAGCTTCCTGCAGCGCCTTCTCGTCGGAGGCCTGGATGTATTTGCCGCCGGTGTTGTCGGCGAGGCAGGCTATCTGCCTGCCTTCGTCGGCGGTCAGGCCGAAGCCGACGACGTCGGCCGTGAAATCGACACCGGACGCTTCGAGTTCCTTGCCAAGCGCACAGGGGTCGCCGCCGCAGGTCTCGAGCCCATCGGTGATGAGGACGACCGTCGCCTTGTCCTCGGTGTATTTCAGCGCTTCGGCCGCCTGCTTGACGGCTGCCGTCAGCGGCGTCTTGCCGAGGAATTTCAGACTGTCCGCGGCATCCGTGATGGCGCTCGCCGAGCCAGCCTGAGGCGGCACGATCAGTTGGATGTCGTCGCAGCTGCCTTTCTCGCGATGACCATAGGCCATGAAGCCGATCTCATCGTCGGCGGGAACCGATTGCAGCACGGTCCTGAGCGATTCGCGGGCAATTTCGAGCTTCGGCTTGCCGTCGATCTGGGCCCACATCGACCCGGAAGCGTCGAGAATGATGAGGACCTTGTTGGCGGCAAAGCCGAACGTCGTCATCGACAAAAGGAGGATCGCCGCAGCGACGCTCCGTGCAAGTCCCGCCATCGAAATCTCCTGATTGATCCACCCCGTTCGCCGGCCGAAGCTATTTGAGCCCTCCTTAGTACACAAGCCCGGACGCGGCCCTGTCCTTCAGGCCTCTGGAGTCTTGGCCACGCTGTAGCGTGGAGCAGCTCAGTAAGTCGTCCGGCGCTCTTCAGAAGGCGGACGGCCGAACTGCAGCCGATAGCTCTGGGCAAAATAGGAATGCGAGGTGAAGCCGGTCGCGATCGCCACATCGAGGATCGGCATGTTGGTCTGGCGCAGCAATTCGCGCGCCCGTTCCAGACGCAGCCGCATGTAGTAGCGGCCGGGCGTGACGTTGAGATGGCGCAGGAAAAGGCGCTCCACCTGGCGCACGGACAGGCCGGCCGACTTGGCGAGCTGTACCGCCGAGAGCGGCTCGTCGAGATGGTCGGCCATCAGCTCGACGATGCGCCTGAGCTTCTCCGACTTGCCGGTGAGATCGCGCTCCGGTCCGACGCGCTGGCGGTCGCCGGCCGAGCGGATGCGCTCATGCTGGAACTGGTTGGCGACGCCATTGGCGAGGTTCGAGCCGAAATCGCCGCGCACGATCTCCAGCATCAGGTCGATCGAGGTGGTGCCGCCGGCGCAGGTGTAGCGCTTGCGGTCGATCTCGAAGACGTTGCCGGTGCAGTTGATGTCGGGAAAACGCTCGACGAAGCCGGCGCGGTTTTCCCAATGGATGGTGCAACGATAGCCGTCGAGCTGGCCGGCCTCGGCCAGCAAATAGGATCCGACCGAGAGCGCGCCAAGCGCGTTGCCGCGCCGGCCCCAGCTGCGCAGGGCAGCCAGAACCTTGCTCTTGCCGGGAAATTCCGTGGTCAGGCCGACCGAGACGAAGAGGATGTCGACCGGCGGCAGGTCGGCGACGCTGTAGTCGATCTTGAGCGGCAGACCGTTGGAAGCCATCACCGGATCGCCATCGGCCGATACCGTGGTCCAGCCGTAGAAATCGCGGCCGAGCAGACGGTTCGCCGACCGGAACGTGTCGATCGCGGCGGCCAGCGAGAACATGGAAAACTTGTCGACCAGCAGGAAGGCAAACTGCCGGCCACCTTGAACGGGATCATTCGTGACCGGCCGTTCCTGGGAAACAGAGGGGTTCGGCAAAGCTGTGGCTTTCAGGGACAACCCGGGCTCAGAAGGAGGGCCGTTTCAATCCGGCCGCAAGGTAGGCCGAAGCTAACGTATTGGCCATCAGCATGGCAATGGTCATCGGCCCGACACCGCCGGGTACCGGGGTGATGGCGCCTGCTTCCTTGGCCGCCTCGGCATAGGCGACATCGCCGACGAGGCGGGACTTGCCCTCGCCCTTCTCGGGCGCTGGAATGCGGTTGATGCCGACATCGATGACGGTGGCGCCGGGTTTCACCCAATCACCCCTGATCATTTCCGGTCGGCCAACGGCGGCGACAAGAATGTCGGCCGTGCGGGCCAGCGCCGGCAGATCCTTGGTGCGGCTGTGGGCGACGGTGACTGTGCAGTTGGCGGCAAGCAGGAGATTGGCCATCGGCTTGCCTACGATGTTGGAACGGCCGACGACAACGGCGTTGAGGCCCGACAGATCCTTGCCGCGCACGCGCTCGATCAGGAGCATCGACCCGGCGGGCGTGCAGGGAACGAAGGCGGTGTCGAGCTCACCGGTGCCGAGCTTGCCGACATTGATGAAATGGAAGCCATCAACGTCCTTTTGTGGCGAGATGGCCTGGATGACCTTGCCGGCGTCGATATGGCCGGGCAGCGGAAGCTGCACCAGGATGCCGTTGACCGCCGGATCGGCATTGAGCTCGCCGATGATCTTCAGCAGCGCGTCCTGGGACGTGTCCGCCGGCAGCGTGTGCTGGAGCGAATGAAAGCCGCATTCCTTGGCGGTGCGGGATTTGGAGGCGACATAGACCTGGCTGGCCGGATCCTCGCCGACGATGACCACGGCAAGGCCGGGCTTGGCCCTGCCCTTGGCGACCAGCTCGGCGGTCAGCGCCTTGACTGTCCGCACCACGTCTTCGGCAACGCTCTTTCCGTCAATCACTTCGGCCATGGACGACTACCCTCAATACCGTTTCGCTCAAATCCTGGATCAAGTTCCAAAGGCATGCCTTTGGCGACTTGCGCAAGCGCGGCATTCTCACGAAAATTCAAGCACGCAATCCCGTCAAAGCGCCGTCTCATGCCGTTTACTCGAAACCGGCACGGTTTTGTTCGGCACCAGCGACTTTCGTATGGCTCAGAAGTAGCGGCGGCGGGCGCGGCTCTCGGTGAGTTCGCGGACCGCTTCGCGGAATTCGCGCAGGCTGGCGCGAATTTCCTCGATCGGCGCCTGTTCGGCGCTTTCCTCGACCTGCGAACGAGGCTCCGCCGATGGCTGGGCCGGATAGGCCTGCGGCTGCGGTTGCGGATAGGGCATATGTCCTGCATAGGGCGCCATGGCCTGGGCGTAGGGAGAGCCCGCCGGCGGCTGCCACGGCTGCATCTGCGGATGGCCCGCCGGCTGCACCGGGGGATAGGACGGCAAGGGGGGCGCCGGATAGTTCGCCTGCGGCGGCATCACGGGCGACCGCGACGGCGGGCCCATCGACCCTGAATAGGCGGCGTCGAAGCCTGGCTGAAAAGGCGGCCGGGGATAGGCCGTCGCGCCCGGCGGCGGCATGAAGCCGGAATTCGGTTTCGGATAGCGAGAAGGCATGGCGGCATCCGCCGGCCACGCATTTTCGCCAAAGGCGGCGAACTCGCTGGAGTTGTCGTCGTCCGCGGCGGATGGCTTGCTGGACATGGCGTTGCGCAGCTTCGCCATCAGTGCGCCGATCCGCCCCGGACGTTCTTCGGCAACGGCTTCGGCCCGCGCAATAGGCGCAGGCGGCGGCGAGGCAGGCGGAGGGGGAGGAGGCGGTGCCGGGGGCATGGGCACTGCCGGCATTGGCGGCGCAGGCGGAGGGGGTGCGCGGAACGCCTGGTCTTCGAGAGGCGCCTTGCGGTCGCGGCGCGAGCGTGATGTCGCTGTCTCGCGCAAGCTTTCATAGGCGCCGCGCATGGCGCCGAGACCAATGCCGGCGGCAAAGCCCAGAAGCAAGCCGGCGAGCGCCGTCACGGCCCGCGACGGGCCTGTCGCCTCGAGCGGCGCAAAGGCCTTGGAGATGACGTTCATGTTGGCGGTGTTGATGTCCTTCTGCTCGCCGGTCTCCTTGGCGCGCAGCAGGAACTGTTCGTAGACGGAGCGCTTGGCGGTGGCTTCACGCTCCAGTTCACGCATCGACACCAGGTCGTTGTTGACGTCGCCGCTGCGGACCTTGAGCTGGGCAAGGCGCGAAGAGAGATCCTGTTCGAGCTGGACGGCGCGTTTCAGGTCGACCTGCAGCGAGGACGCGATGCGGCGCAACTCACCGGCGATGCGGTCGCGGGCGCCAGCGATCTGTGCGTCGAGGGCCTGGAGTTCAGGATGGCGCGGCCCGAGCCGGATGGCGGCGCGGTCGGCTTCCTGTTTGAGTGTTGCATATTGCGAGCGCAGGTCGCTCATCGTGTTGGAGTTGATCTCTTCCGGCAAGGTGCCGGAGAGCACCGAATTGACGTCGACCGAGCGCGCCGAAGCCGCCCTTGCATTGAGCTCCAGCGTGCGGGCGCGGGCGACCGAGAGCTGTTCGTTGAGCTTCAGCATTTCGTCGTCGCTGATCAGATGGCCCTGCGCGTCGACAAGATCGTGCGTGGCCCTGAAATCCTCGACCTTGCGCTCGGCCGCCTCGACGCCCTTGCGCAGCTCATCGAGCCTTGCCGTCAGTTCGTCCGTCGCGCGGCCGGCCGTATCGGACTGGATCTGACCGAAGGTCTGCAAAAAGACATCCGTCATCGTGTTGGCGATGAGGGCGGATTTCTCGCCATTCTGCGTGGTCGCGCTGACGGTGATGACGAAGGTCTTGCCGCCGCGCTCGACCGAAAGGCTTTCGGCCAGATTGCCGACGGCGAGCGCACGGCGACGCACCTCGTCGACACTGCCCGGGCCATCCTCGCGCGACAGGATCGAATGGATGAGCGACCTGATGCCGAGGCCGCCGGACCCTTCGCCATTGAACTCGGGATCGTTCACCAGGTTGAGCTTGTCGACGACCTTGTTCAGCACCGTGCCCGAGGTCAGCACCCGGACCTGGTTTTCGACGATGGCGAGCGTGGCGTCGGAAGCGACCACATTCTGGGTGAGATCGCGGTCGGTGAGCTTGAGGTCGCGCGGATCGACGATGAGTTCGGCCGTGGCTTCATATTTCTTCGGCGTCGACAGCGCTATGGCGATGCCGAGCCCGGCACCCAGTATCGTCGTCGTAATGATCAGCAGCTTCGACCTGGCGACGCCGCGCACCACCTGCATTGGATCGATCAGCGGCTTCCATTGCTGATCGTCGCCGCGATGGCCAAAGGATGCATCCGCTTCGCCATCCCGGCGGGATCCGGACCTGTCATGAGAGCGGGCGCTGGCGGAAACCTCCTCGGCAGCCATCCTTGCGCGCGGCGGATCGCTGGCGCCATAGTCGTCCTGCCCGCGCCAGGTGTCATCCCGTGCAGCCGCTTCCGGCTGTTCGTCCGGCCGGAACCGCCCGGCTCCGACGTCGGCAGACGAGGTTGGATCCGTACGGGCCTGACGCCGTGAACGGGCAAGACGATGGCGCGTGGCGGCATCCTCGCGCCATGACGGATCGGCCCGGTCCCCTATCGAGACCAGGGATGCGTCGGAATCATCCTCACCGCGCACGGCCTGGCCGAGCGCCAGCAGCGAACGCTCACGCTTCCAGTCCTCGCGGTTTTCCCTGTCAGCCATTGTCCTGGAGCTTTACCCTTGGAGGCTTGCAGAACGGCGTTGGCCATTCGTTAAGCCACGCTAAACAGGCATGGAAAACAAAACGTTAATTTTGCCCGCCCGGCATGCCGTTTCTCCGCCCGGCGGCACAATTTTCCCAACGCACCCAAAAGCCTCAGAACGGCACGTTAAGCTTTCCCACCTATGCATTTCCTTGACGCATGACTGAGGCCAGCGACATACCGCAAAGGCGGCCCCTCGCCCGGATCGGCACTTTCGTGGCCGAACGACGGGGGCTGGTCCGCGACTATTTTTCGGCGATCAGCGGCGCCGGCGGTCGGCTGGTGTTTTCGCTGGCCTATTTCATCGCGCTTGCCAACACGCTGTCCATCTCCGAATTCGGCATGTTCGCCACAGCGTCCGCCGCCGGGGTGATGCTGTCGCGGCTCCTGGCCTTCGGCTTCATTTCGGCGCTCTACCGCACCGCCACCATCCGGCCCAACCTGATCGGCACCTTCACCGCCGGCTTCCTGCTGCTCGGCATCATCTCGCTGCCGCTGCTGGCGGCAGCCTCATTCGGCGTCTACCTGATCTTCTTCGCCAACACCGTGCCGCTGCCGGTGTTTTCGGCGATCGTGTTCGCCGAAGCGCTGCTGTGGCGGCCGGTCGAGGTGGCGCTGATCGTCAACAACGGGCTGGGGAAGTTCGGCCGCGCCGCCCTGCTGGCGATCCTGACCACGGCGCTGCGGGCGCTTGGCGCGGTGCTTTTCATGATCTCAGCGCAGCACAGCGTCTGGGTATGGTCGTGGTTCTATATCGGCGCCAATGCCGCCTCGCTGCTTCTGGCTTTCGGCTGGTTCTATCCGCGCCAGCGGCTGCGGCTGCGCATCGAGCTCTATCTCAGGCGGCTCGCCGATTCCGTCTACGTGGCCGGCGCCGAGGTGCTGTTCTACCTGCAGATGGAGTTCGACAAGCTTCTGGTGCTGGCGATCGGCGGGCCGCATCTGGCCGGTATCTATGCCATCATCATGCGGCTGGTCGACCTGACGGCGATCCCGATCCGTACCTTCTCGATGATGCTGGTGCAGCGCATGATGCGCGCGCCCGAACTGTTGTCACGGCTGGCGGTCAAGAGCGGCATCGAGGGCGGTGTGTTCGCGGTCTCGACGCTTGCGCTGCTGACGCTCGGCATCGTGCTGCACTTCTTCCCCAACGCGCTCGGCAGGAACGTCTCCGAAGCCGCCCCGCTGGTGGCGCTGGCGATCTGCGTTCCGGGACTGCGCAATCTGGTCGAATACCAGGCCGAGCTTCTGTTCGCGCGCGGCCAGACGCTGGTGCGGGCGCTCAATCTCGGCCTGCTCGCCGCTCTGAAGGCGCTGCTGCTGACTTATGTGCTGACCACCATCTCCGACACGCCGAAGTTGGTGCTGTCGCTCAACGTCGTCTTCCTGCTGCTCTATCTGGCGTCGATGCTGCTGACCTATTCGGCGCTGCGCAGGCCGGCAAAGCCGGTATAGGGCATCCGGTTCCTATTCTTCCGGATCATGCCTCAGCCAGCCCGATCAGGCGGCGGATGCGGTCGATGTCGGTACCGATGAAGGATTGCATGCCGATCGCCACCTGCTCCGGCGCCATGCCGGCAACGAAGCGGCGGAATTCGTCGTCCGACAGCGCCTCGCCCGTCCAGTGGACGCGGCAGAACTCTTGCGAACCGTGAAAGTGGCCGGCGCCGTCGAGCAGATCGTCGACGTAGCGGCCATAGATCATGCATTCGGAGAATTGGCGCGCCGAGCCGATGACCTCGACCCAGTCGCGGCCATGGACCTTCTCGATCCGGCCGCACATGGCCAGCACGGTGTCGCGGCGCCAGGCGATCAGTGTCGAGATATAGTCGTGGGCCGACGTTCTGGGCAAACCGATGCCGAGCGCCGAGCCGGCATTGCGCGACCAGATGCGGTGCTCGTCATGCCCGTCATCGGCAAGCACGTCATCGGCAAGCACGCCGTCGCGGCGGAACAGCCGCGCCTTGCCGTCGCGCCAGAAGGCGCTGCAGTCGAAAGGCCTGAGGAACGCAACGTCGGAATCGCAGAAGACCAGCACGTCTTCCCTGGCGTGGGCCGATATCGCGATGCGGCGCAGTTGCTGCACGTGCCAGCCGCGCAGCGGCTGCGTTTTCAGGCTGAGCCAGACGCGCCGGCGAAACAGACTGAGTGGATCGTCGAAAGCGCGCAGCCAGCGCGGCAGCAGGTCCCGTTCATCGACGACCGTGCGCCGGCTGGTCTGCAACTGGCGGAAAAGCGCGACGTCGCGATGTTCGACCAGGATGTAGTGGTGCGCGGCGCCCGAGACATGCCGGTCAAGCGTTTCGCACAACAGGCGGCAACGCTCGAAATCCGGCGCGTAGCTTGCCGTTACCACCGCCGCCGTCGGCGTCTTCGGCAACAGGCCCGAGCCGGCAAGGGGATCTGGGACGAACCGCTTGTTCAACGGAGCTCTCCTGGTGCATCCGCGACAGCCCGGCCGCCCGACCATTTCTGCTTGACGACCCGCCATAGGAACAAGGGATTGCCGACCACGTAGCGGCGCCAGAGCCGGCCCGGTTCGACCGCCAACCGGAACAGCCATTCCAGCCTCAGGCGGCGCATCCACATTGGTGCTCGCGGCACCGAGCCGCTCAGGAAATCGAGCAGCGCGCCGACCGCGATCGGCAGCGTGCAATGGCGTTCGTCGATATGGCGTTCGATCCACAATTCCTGGCGCGGCACCCCCATGGCGACCAGCAGCATATCAGGCCGCAGCCTTGCGATCCGGCCGATGATCTCCGGTTCCTGCGCGGCGGAGAAATAGCCGTCGTGAATGACCACGAAGCGGTGCTGCGTGGCAAGGGCCGCCAGCTTGACCGACGCCGCCTCGGCGTTGACACGCGTGGCACCAAGCAGACCGACGGTCAGCGGCTTCGTCGATGCCCGCAGGAAGGCCGGCACGAAATCGGTGCCGTTGAGATTGTCCGGAAACGGCGCGCCGTAGAGCAGCTTCGCGGCAAGATCGACGCCGATGCCATCCGGCAGGATGAGGAAATCGTCGAGCGCCTCGGCAAAGACAGGGTCGGTATAGGCGATGTTGGCATTGTGGGCGTTGAGAAAACTGACCTTGGTGAAGCGCCGCTCGGAGATCAGCCGGTTCAGCAGGGCGATCGCATCATCCCAGCGGATGGCGAGCACCGAGATTCCGAGGATCGTCTTCAACGTGTCGAGCCCGGACGCGGCGCGGGCGGTGTGCATGTTCATGCAAACGCCTCCTGCCTGACCACTCCGATTTTTTCGAGGCCGAGCCGGATGGCAGCATCGAGCGCCCTGATTTGCTCGCGATGGAACGCGCTGCCGTCGACGTCGCGGATGTCGGCTGCGGCAGCTTCCAGCGCCCTGGCGAAGCTGGCCGGATCGTCGGTGACGATACAATTGGCGGGCCGATGGCCGATACCGCGCAGCGAGCGGCTGGTGGCGACCGAAGGCAGGCCGAGTTCGAAGGTCTCGATGGTCTTCAGCTGCACGCCGCTGCCGGCGATGCTGACCAGCGGGATGACGGCGGCGGCGCGCACGAAGGCCTGGGCATCGGGCACGCGGCCGACGAATTCGACACCGGGATGCGCCGAGGTGACGCCCGACGGCATGCTGCCGGCGATCCTTATGCGGAAATCGGGCCGCAGATGCGGCACCACCCTATCCAGGAACCAGTCGAGGCCGATGCGATTCGGCTGCCAGGTCCAGGTGCCGATCAGCGCCGCGTCACAGTCGATGTGGCGCGGGCCTTTCCGGGCCTTGGCGCCGGTTACCAGCGGAAGCACCGCCGAGCGGTCATCGGAGGCAACACCAAGGGCTGCACGATCTTCCTCGGCCAGCGTGAAGACGAAGCGCGCTTGGCGGCAGAGACGCTCTTCCACGACCTCGAGCAGGCTTGCCTCGCGGCGAAACAACAGGCGCTGGAAGATGCCGGTGACGGCAGCGGCATTTTCCCGTGCCGAAAGATGCTCGACATTGTGGGCGACGAAGATCGAAGGCCGGTCTTCGAAGAGCTTTTCGAAAGCGCCGGCGAACTGCACGGAGTTCAGTACATAGCCGTCGAAGGGGCCGGCGCGTTCGATGGCGGCAAGAACATCGCTGTCGGACACCGCCCGCAACTTGACCGACGCGAAGGTAAGACCCGAAAGCATCGCCTTGCCGACCCAGGCCAGCTTTTGCAGTGCGGAGGCATTTTCGGTGCGCACGTCGACGGCACCCAGCACGACGGTGTTTTGCGGATCGGCCGCGGCCCTCCCCGGCCAAATGAAGCCGATGACCGTGACGCGCGCGCCAGCGCGCCGCAAGGCGGCGATGATTGCAGCGTTGGCGATCTCGTAACCGGAGGCGGGAGCGCCATCGGGCACGATCGATGTGGCGAACAGCAGATGCATCTCACCTATCCTGTGGTGTAGCCGGTAGCAAAGCGCGGTGAACCCTTGATTAAGCGAGCACGATCAACGGCCGAAAGCCCATAGCCGGCGGGCTTCTCCGTGCAAGGTGATTAACGAAACCTTATCACCGTGATGCTACCAGAACCCAACTCACTAGGCGGCTGGACACGGATGATCCCTTTGCCATCGGACGGTTCGGTATCGATCGCAGGACGGTCTCCCCGGCTTGATGTCGAGGCCGTCGAAGCGGTCGTCACCTTGCCGACCTTCAAGCGGCCCGAACAGGTGCTGGAAACGCTGGCATCGCTGCGGGCGCAGCGGACCGGCAGGCGCTTTGCCGTCATCGTGATGGAAAACGAGGCCGAGGCGCGTGAAGGCGCCAAGGCAGTGCTGCCACTGTTCGAGCGCGGCGAGATACCGGGCATGGTCATCATTGCGCATGAGCGCGGCAATTGCAGCGCCTACAATGCGGGATGGCAGACGGCGATCCTGCACTTTCCGAACTTCAGGCATTTGCTGGTCATCGACGATGACGAGATCGCCGAGCCGCAATGGCTGGAACGGATGTGCCGAGCAGCCGAAACGCTCCGCGCCGATATCGTCGGCGGCCCGCAAGTGCCTGTCTTTGCCGATCCTTCCCATGCGCGATGGGCCGAACATCCGGTCTTTGCACCTCCCTACCGGGAGACCGGCCGGGTGCCGGCGCTCTATTCGTCCGGCAATCTTCTGGTCGGGCGCGACGTGCTTACCGCCATGGGGCCGCCCTTCCTCGATCTCAAATTCAATTTCATGGGTGGCGGCGATTCCGATTTCCTCAGCCGGTCGGCGCAGAGAGGCTTCGTGCTGGGGTGGTGCGCCGAAGCGGAAGTGCGGGAGATCGTCCCGGCGCGGCGTGTCGAAGCCGACTGGATCCGTGCGCGCAGCCTGCGCAACGGCGTCATCTCGACGCTGGTCGAGAAGAAGAAACGTGCCGGCACGCCGATGGCCGGAGCCAAGGTGTTTGCGAAGAGCCTGGCGCTGCTTGCCGCCTCGCCGTTTCGCGGCCTGATCCGGCTGGCGCGGACAGGATCGCCGGCGATCGCCATCTATCCCATTCATGTGGCGCTCGGCCGCGTGCTGGCCGAATTTGGATATGCCAATGAGCAGTATCGCCAGCCCGAGAAAAACTGAGCGCGCGCCGCTCAGCGCCGCGTTCACGCGTGACGGCGTGGCGACCGCGATCGCCGCATTGCTGTTCACCGTCATCATGGTGTCGTTCCGTCCGTTCCAGCCAGCCGGCGCCGAGCTCACCGGTGACGGCGGCGACATCGTCAACCAGCTCGGCTTCGGAGCGCTCGGCGGAATTTCGATCTTCTCGCTGATGGCTTTCGCCGATCCGCGCATCGTTCGCTCGCTGCTCAGCCCGTCCTGGATGCTGATGCTGGGCTTCTTTTTCCTCTCGGTGGTGCTGGCGACGGACCCGCCTTCGGCCATGCGCGCCGCGTCCTTCACCATGATCGGCATCCTGACCATGGCAACGATCCTGGTGCTGCCGCGCGATGCCGAAGCCATTTCCAAGGTCATCATCTTCACCGCTGTCGTGGTCATGGGCCTTTCCTATCTCGGCCTCATCGTTTTTCCGCACGAGGCGATGCACACCGCCGATTCACAAGAGCCCGAGCACGCGGGCCTGTGGCGCGGCGTGTTCACTCACAAGAACATCGCTGGCCCGATCATGGCCTGCTTCAGCTTCGCGGGCCTCTATCTCTACCGGCGCGGGCAGCGCTGGTGGGGTGCGGCAATCTTTTGCGCGGCGATGATCTTCATGCTGCACACCGGGTCCAAGACCACCGCCGGCCTGGTGCCGTTCTCGATCCTGATCGTGATGTTCCCGAGCCTGATAGGCATGCGGCTCGGGACGCCGATCCTGTTTGCGCTGGCGATCGTCGCCACGGCGGTCGGCACGCTGGGCATCGTCTTCCTGCCGCCGGTCAAACATTTGGCGGCGATCTATTTTCCCGATCTCACCTATACTGGGCGCACGACGCTATGGGAGTTCGCCGGCTCGATGCTGGCGAAGAAGCCATGGACCGGCTACGGCTATGAAAGCTTCTGGGGCACACCGCTGCTGCTCAACCAGGACCAGCCCTTCGACCGTCCCTGGGACATCCGAACCATCGTGCACGGCCATGACGGCTATCTCGACATCGCCGTGCTGATGGGCATTCCGGCGCTTTGCGTGGCGGTCTACACCTTCCTCATCGCGCCATTGCGCGACTACATGCGCATCCCGCTGCGCAAGGAAAACATCTTCCTCGGCGACTTCTTCATGATGGTGGTCCTGTTCACGGCGCTCAACGCTTTCCTCGAAAGCTTCTTCTTCCATCGCGGCGACCCGGTCTGGCTGTTCTTCGTGCTCGGCGTGCTTGGCCTGAGGCAGGTGTCGTTGCGGCCGATCGCAGTGCGCAACGCCTCCCGCCCGGCCTGACAGGCGCTTCCCCAGAGAACCGCGAGCGTCTATGTCAGGGCCTTGCTTCGGAGGGCTTTCGATGACTATCAGGCTTGTTCTCGCCGGCTGCGGCAATATGGGTTACGCCATGCTCTCGGGCTGGCTGAAATCCGGCAAGCTTGCACCTTCGGCGGTTTTCGTGGTCGAGCCCAATGCCGACCTGCGCAACCGCGCCGCCGCACTGGGCTGCGGCACCGCGGCGGATGCCGGCGCTGTTCCCGCCGATGCCGTGCCTGATCTCGTCGTCATCGCGGTGAAGCCCCAGGTGATCCGCGACGTCACCGCCGCCTACAAACGTTTCGGCGATGGCCGCACGACCTTCGTCAGCATCGCCGCCGGGACGCCCTCCGCCACTTTCGAGGAAATCCTGGGCAACCGCGCACCGATCGTGCGCTGCATGCCGAACACGCCCGCGGCGATCGGCAAGGGCATGATGGTGGTGTTTTCCAATCCGCTCGTCTCTGACGATACAAAGCGCTTCGTCGCCGATCTGCTTTCAGCAAGCGGCGAAGTGGCCACCATCGACGACGAGGGACTGATGGATGCGGTGACCGCCGTCTCGGGATCGGGGCCGGCCTACATCTTCCACTTCATCGAAGCGCTGACCGTCGCCGCCGAGAAGGCCGGCCTGCCGACGGCGACCGCCAAGCTGCTCGCCATGCAGACCGTCTATGGCGCCGCCTCGCTCGCGGCCGAGAGCGGCGAGGAACCCGGCCTGCTGCGCCAACAGGTGACCAGCCCGAACGGCACGACAGCCGCGGCGCTTGCCGTGCTGATGGGCGAGGACCGGCTGACCAATTTGCTGACGCAGGCGGTGGAGGCAGCGCGGCTGCGGTCGATCGAGTTGGGGAAGTAAGCCGCCCGTCGAACGTCGCCGATGCTCGACATCAGGGATTGCCCCACATGTCGTCGATCTCAGCCTTGTTCACAGCCGGCCACCCTCGCTACCTTTGGTCCTGAGATTGCCAGCGATTGCAGCCAATCGTTCTGACAGGAGCGTGCGGCCTGTTTCTTGATTCAGTTCAGCGCCACCGTACAGCATCTCGTCCTGCAGCCGGCGCAAGGCGAACAGCCTCGTCGTGTGGTCGGGCGCGGCGTTGTCGGCGGTCAGCAATTCGCCTTTCCTGACCGGCTTCAGCACCTTGCCGCCCTCGAGCAGGCCGACCGGGACGGCGCGCTGGGCACGGGCTTCGCCGACGGTCATGGTCCAGGAGCGGTAGCAGGTCTCGCCGATCGCATCGAAGGCTTCTCCGGCCGCGAGATCGCGCTTGGCGACCGCGCACACTTCGGCGACCGGCCGGGGCAGCGGCACCATGTCGGGCTTGCCGAAGAGCACGATGCGGGCGGCGGTCAGCGGCACTTCCAGCGAGGTCAAATGGTACGGCCGGAACAGGCTGTAATAGGGGCCGTGGCCGATATGAAGATCGTCCATGCGCTCGAGGATGCGCGGATGCGTCGCTTCGACGATGACGAAGACACCGGGCGCGACGCCCTTGCCGATCGTGTAGTCGACGACGCCTTTCTTCAACAGCAACCCGCCATCCTCGCGTGGTATGAGTACCTTGACGAGGTCGTCGCGGTCGGCTTTCGGGCCGTGCATGCCGGGCACGTCCGGGACCAGACCGGTGGCGTTGGCGATGGCGCACATCTCGACCATGGTCTTGGAGCCATCGACGAACTCGACCAGCATGCGCGGGTTCATGTTGCGGCGGATCGCTTCATCGCGATAGTCGTCAGGCACCGCATCGTGGTTGAGCGGGTTGTTCTTGCCCTTGCCGGCCGAGATGATGGTCAGGCCCAGCGCGGAGGCGAACTCGATCAGCTCCATGCAGCTCGACGGCTCGTCGCCGGCGCCGACCGAATAGACGACGCCAAGCCTGTCGGCCTGCTGTTTGAGGTAGCAGCCGATGGTGACGTCGGCCTCGACATTCATCATCACCAGATGCTTGCCGTGCTCCATCGCTGACAGGCAGAAATCGGCAGCGACACCGGGCTTGCCGGTGGCGTCGATGACGATTTCGATCAGCGGATTGGTCACCAGCATCTCGTTGGAGGTGATGGCGATTTTTCCCGCTTCGATCGCGGCGGTCACCTTGGACGCGGTGTTTGCTTCAACCGCCATGGCTTCATCGCCATAGGCTATGCGGATGGCCTCGCGCGCCGTGTGCGGGCGCCGGGTCGAGATCGCGCAAACCGAAATGCCAGGCATCAGCATGCCTTGGGTGACCAGATCGGTGCCCATTTCGCCCGAGCCGATGACACCGATGCGCACCGGCCGACCCTCGGCGGCACGCCTGGCGAGATCGCGGGCAAGCCCGGTCAGGGCGACATTGGTCATGCTGGCGCGTCCATGGTTCGTGATCTAGAGGCGGCAATAGCAGGGAACCGCCCTCCCTTGCCAACGAAACCGCCTGATGTGGCTTCACACCACCCTGACATAGCTCGTCATTCCCGATTTCTGGTGCTCGATGATGTGGCAGTGCAGCAGCCAGTCGCCGGGATTGTCGGCGACGAAGCCAAGCTGAACCTTCTCGTTCGGCTGGATGAGATAGGTGTCCGAAATCAGCGGCTGAACCTGGCGCGTCGAGGACGACAGCACCTTGAAGCTCATGCCGTGCAAATGCATGGGATGCGATTGCGGCGTCAGGTTCTCCATGTCGATGACATAGCTCTTGCCCAGCTTCAATTCAGCGAGCGGTGCCGTCGGATCCGGCGTATCACCCGGCCACGGCACCTTGTTGATGGCCCAGAAACTGTAGCCGAGCGAACCGCAGATGCTGTCGCTCGGGACGTTTTCGGCCGTGGCGCTGAGGGCCAGGGAAATATGCTGGGCAGCGGTGAGATCCACTTCCTTCACCGGATTGACCTCGAGCGGAGCAATGTCACGAACGTCCCGTTTGAGCGAGCCGCCGGTCGCGCGCAGGTTGGCGAGGATCTTGGGCTTGGTGCCCCTGACATCCCGCAGGCTGACGATCGCGCCCTCGTCGTCGGGCATGCGGATGGCGAGTTCCATGCGCTGTCCCGGTCCAAGCAGCAAGGCATCGGGCGAAAAACGCTCAGGCACCGGATTGCCGTCGAGCGCCATGACGGTCGCCTCGGCCCCGTCGACGCGGAAGGCATAGATGCGGGTGACGTCGGTGATGGCGACGCGCAGCCGCACCAGCCCACCCGCCGGTGCATCATATTGCGGCTGGTCGAGCCAGTTCGCGGTCCGCACCGTGCCGTAGGTGCCGGTTCTCGCGGCATCACGCGGCCGAAACTGGTCGATGAACTGGGCGTCGTCGCCAAGGCGCCAGTCGCGCAGATTGAGGACGAACTCTGCGTCGAATTTCGGATCGCCGGGGTTTTCGACCACGATCACACCGGTCAGGCCGTGGCCCATTTGCTCCAGCGTGTTGCAATGCGGGTGATACCAGAAAGTGCCGGCGTCGGGCGGCGTGAAGGCGTAGTCGAAATGGTCGCCGGTGTAGACGTAGGGTTGGACCAGGAAGGGCACGCCATCCATCTTGTTCGGCACGCGAATGCCGTGCCAGTGGATGGTCGTCGGGTCGTCGATGGCGTTGACAAGGCGTGCGGCGAAAGGCTCGCCCTTTTTCATCCTGAGCACCGGCGGCATCCCGGCATTGCCATAGGTCAGTACATCCCTGGTCAGGCCGCCGTCCATCAGCTTCGTCTGGATTTTGGCCGTCTGCAGCACCACCGGTTCGGGCGCGGCGGCTGCCCAGCTACCGAGCCGGCCGATGGCGGAAAGCCCGACGCCGCTGACGCCGGCGACGGCGGCGGTTTTCAAAAGCCGGCGGCGTGTGAGTACGGTCATTCGGCGCTCCAACTGCAAGGCGACGGCCCTGGACTCTATCGCCGCCCTGGATCATGAGCGAGCCGCCCGTGCAAATGGCGATATCGGCACATCCATCTCAGTGCAAGTCGGCCAGCAAGGCTTGCGCCTCTGCGAGGTTTTTCTCGGAGCCCAATCCTGGTTGATGGCGACCGGTCGGTGGCGTCGGCCTTCCGGCTGATCTATGCCTGATCCACGCTTGCCAGGAAGCGGGCGAAGATCGGGTCAAAACGATCCGGTGAATCCCAGAACGGCGCATGGCCTGACCTGTCGAGCAGATGAGCCTTGCCTTCCCAGAGGTTGGAAAACTTCACCGCGGCAACGAAATCGGTGTTGACGAAAGGCTCGTCCATGCCGTTGAGAACGGCGATCGGCGGCGTCTTGCCGGCGACGATCTCGCGCTGGTTGCGGCCGGTGCCAGCCGCGAATTTCTCGAACATCAGCCGCCGCGCCCGTCCGTCGGTGCGCGCGACCGTGTCGAGGAGGAAGGGCTCGAACGGCTCGCCGCAGGTGCTGCGCGCATAGGCCTCGACATCGGCGGCAGTGAAGGCTTCCTGCCCGGCAAGGTGCATATGCGGGCTCGACTTGAAGCCGTTGCCGACCTCCTCGGGTGAGACCGGCGGAGTGCCGGTGATCATCAAGCCGAGCAGGCCCGGAAATCGGTCGATCATTTCCAATCCAATATGGCCGCCGAGCGACCAGCCGAAGACGATCGCCTTGTCCACGCCGAGCAGCCCGAGCACTTCGGTCATGGCATCGGCATAACCTTCCATGCTGTAGGAGCGCTCCGGATCGATCGCGTCGCCTGATGCCCCGTGCCCCGGCAGATCGGGTGCGATTAAATGGTAGCGCTCGCCCAGCGGGCTCTCGAGCTGGTTGCGGAAGACCGCGCTGGAGGACGAGTTGCCGTGGATCAGCATCACGGCGGTGCCTTTGCCGCCGGTCTCGCGAAGGGCGATCTTGCCGTGGGTCGTTTCAAGGGTCTTCTGCGAGATCGTCATGGTTTGCTCCGTCGGGAATGCCTTGTTTTAATGCAGATGCGCAGCAAAGCGCCACCTTGGGCGGGAACCGACTTCCCAGTCAGGTTGCGTTGAAAATTCCTTTTCAAATAAGAACAATTATGCGTAGATTGTCAATTATCCAACTCCCGATGAACGGGAGGAAAACAGGGAACGGCACGATGAAATCCAAATCCGCAGCCAACAGAATCCGCCATATGCTGATCAGCACCGCGCTGATCGGCGCCTTTGCCACGGCGAGCGCGCCCGCCTTCGCCGAGGTCGTCAAAATCGGCCTGCTCGCGCCGATCACCGGACCCGCCGCGGCGGACGGCCAGGAATTCCAGCGCGGCGTGCAGATGGCGATCGACGAGGCGAATGCGGCCGGCGGCGTTGCCGGTAACACGTTCGAACTGGTGGTCGGCGACGTCAAGGATCAGTCCGCCGGCAACGTCACCAGCGCGGTCGAGCGCCTGCTCGGCGATCCCGGCGTGCAATTCATGCTGACCGGCTACGCCAGCCTGACCAATTTCGAGATCGACAACATGGCCGAGGCCGAGATGCCCTACATGCTGGCCGCCACCTCGCAGCAGACCAAGGACATCATCGCGCCGGACCCCGACAAGTACATGTGCTGCTGGTCGCTGACGCCGTCCTTCGACGCCTACAACACCGACGTCACCCTGTTCGTCGAAAAACTCGCGGCCGACGGCAAGATCACCTTGCCGACCAAGAAGGTCGCCATCATCTCCTCCGACAACGCCTATTCGAAAACCATCTCGGAAGGCATGAAGAAGACCTTCAAGGAGAAGGGCTGGACCATCACCGTCGACGAAATCGTGCCGTTCGGCGAAGTGACCGACTGGCGTTCGATCCTGGCCAAGGTGCGCCAGAATGTTCCCGATGTCGTCATCAACACCGATTACCTGCCGGGCAACTCGGCATCCTTCCTGAACCAGTTCCTCGAACAGCCGACCAAGAGCCTGGTCTTCCTGCAATACGCGCCGAGTGTTCCCGAATTCGTCGAGCTGACCGGCAAGAAGTCGGACGGCGTCATCTACAATCTTCTGGGCGGGGCGCTGACGACGCCGAAGAACCCGCGCGCCGACGAGGTGGCGGCCAAATTCAAGGCGAAATACGGTGTCGAGAGCGGCACTTACGGCGTCGGCCTCTACGAGATGACCAATGTCTATTTCGACGCGGTCAAGAAGGTCGGCGGCGCGTCCGATCACGCGGCGATCATGAAGGCGCTGTCGGAGACCGACAAGCAGGTCGCTGAAGGCCGGCTGAAATTCGATCCGGCCACCCACCTCGCCACGCAGGGCGACGACTATATCCCGATCACCTTCTTCCAGATCTGGGACGGCAAGCGCGCGCTGATCTCCCCGGAGAAATACGCAACCGGCGCCTTCAAGCCGCAGCCCTGGATGCAGTAAGGGATGGCCCTGCTTGAACTGGACGACGTGTCGAAGGCCTTTGGTTCGCTGAAGGCCGTCGATGGCGTGTCGTTCAAGGTCGAGGCCGGCGAGATCTTTGGCATCGCCGGCCCGAACGGCAGCGGCAAGAGCACGCTGTTCAACATCATCACCGGCATTCCGTTCGGCCCCGACCGGGGTCACATTCGTTTCGATGGGACCGCGATCAACGGCAGACCGGGACATGCCATCGCGCGCCTCGGCCTTGCCCGCACTTTCCAGCGCGAGACCAGTTTCGACGGGCTGACCGTGTTCGAGAACGCGCTGATCGGCGCCAGCTATGGCAAGCAGGAAAAAACGGCCGCGGCAGCCCGCGATGCGGCCGCCGAGGCGCTGGAATTCGTCGGCCTGGGCGCCGCGTCCTTCGGGCGGCTGGCCGGCGAGCTTTCCGTCTTCGAGCGCAAATGCCTGATGCTGGCCACCGCGATCGCCATGAAGCCACGCATGCTGTTGCTGGACGAACCGGCGTCGAGCCTGACCAAGCCCGAGATCGAGACGTCGATCGGACTGATCCGCCGCACCGCCGAACGCGGCATCACCATCCTCCTGATCGAGCACGTGCTGACCTTCCTGATGAGCCTGTCGCGGCATCTCCTGGTGCTCAACAACGGCCGGGTGCTGGCCGCCGGCGAACCGGCCGATGTGATCGCCGACCAGCGCGTCATCGAGGCCTATCTCGGAACCAGGAGGGCGGTGGCGTGAACCCCATCCTGACCGTCGAAGGCGTCACCGCCGGCTATGGCCGTGTCACCGTGCTGCACGACATTTCGCTGGAGGCCGGCCGCTTCGGCAATGTCGGCCTGTTCGGACCCAACGGCCACGGCAAGACGACGCTGCTGCGGACGATCTCCGGGCTGCTGCAGCCGAAGAGCGGCCGCATCCTGTTCGACGGACAGGATGTTGTCGGCCGCAGCGCGCGTGCCATCGTCGGCGCCGGCCTGATCCATGTGCCGCAAGGCAACCGGCTGTTTCCCGACCTTTCCATCGCCGACTGCATGGCACTGGGCGCCTATTCGCCGCGTGCCCGCCCACATGAGGCGGAGAACCGGGAGAAGGTGATCAAGCTGTTCCCGAAACTGGCGGAACGCTGGCGCCAGCGCGTGCGCACGCTTTCGGGCGGCGAACGACAGATGGTGTCGATCGGCACGGCGCTGATGAGCCATCCGCGCCTGCTGATCCTCGACGAGCCGACGCTGGGGCTCGCGCCCAAGATCAAGGACGAGCTCTGCGCCTCCGTCATGGACATTTCGCGCGGCGGCGTGCCGCTCATCGTCGTCGAGCAGGACATCGAGTTCCTGCTGGAGCTGACGCAGCAACTCTACCTCGTCAATCACGGCGCGGTGGCGACCGAGATCAAGCCGGGTGAAAGCCTCGACCACGGCGAGATCATGTCGATGTATTTTGGCCATTAGGACAGCAGCATGAGCGCACTGGCGGAAATCCTGTTCGGCGGCCTGTTCCAGGGCTCGCTCTACGCCATGATGGCGGTCGGTCTGGCTCTCGTCTGGACGACGATCGGCGTGTTCAACTTCAGCCATGGCGTGTTCATGATGCTGGGCGCCTACATTGCCTGGCAGCTGGTCGAACTCGGCCTGCCGGCAGCCGTGGCCTTTCCAATTGCCGTCGTCGTCATGGCCGGCGTCGGCTGGATCCTGCAGGCGAGCGTCGTACGGCCGCTGATCGGCCGGCCCAACATCGTGCTGGTCGTCGTCATCACCACGCTGGCCGCCGGATCGCTGATCGAGAACGGTGCCTTGACGATCTGGGGGCCGCGCTCGAAGCAGATCCCGGCGCTGATCGACGGCAATGCCACAATCGGTGGCGTCGGCGTTTCCCTGCACCAGATCGCCATCATCGTCATCACGCCGCTGATCTTGGCGGCGCTGTGGATGTTCCTCAACCGCACGCGGCTGGGGCTGGCGCTGCGCGCCGTGGCGCAGAACGAGGACGCCAGCCATCTGGTCGGGCTGAACGTCACCGCGCTCTACGGGCTCGCCTTCGCCATCGCCGCTTCGCTGGCGGGACTGGCCGGCATCTTCATGGGCGGCTATCGCTTCATGTCGCCGGTCATGGGCAGCGACCCGCTGCTCAAGGCGCTGATCGTCGTCGTCTTCGGCGGCATATCGAGCATATCGGGGCCGATCTTCGCCGCCTATCTGATCGGCTTCTTCGAGGCTGCCTGCAGCTATTATTTCGGCCTCTACTGGACGCCTGCGCTGCTGTTCGCCGTGCTGATCCTGACCCTGATGGTGCGCCCCGAGGGCATCTTCGCCAGCCGCTCGCGAGGCCTCGCATGACCGACACGACATCGCCGATCGCCTCGATCCGTAGGGAAGCGGCAAGCCCGGTCGCTCCCGGCCGCACGCCGTGGAAGCACGAGGCCGTCGGCTTCGTGCTTGGCTTCGTGCTGCTGGCACTGCTGCCGCTGGTCTTCGGCGACACCTATGCCCGCCACATCCTGATCATGGCCTTCATCTATGCGATCGTCGCGTCGAACTGGGATCTCAGCCTAGGCTATGGCGGCGTTTTCAATTTCGGCCATCTCGCGCTGTTCGGCATCGGCGTCTATGCCTACAGCCTGCTGACCAAGCTCAGTGCATTCGACCCGTGGATCGCGTTGTTTGCCAGCGGCATCATCGCCACGCTGGCGGCGATCCTGGTGACCATCCCGATCCTGCGGCTGAAAGGCATCTACATCATCCTGGTGACCTTCGGCTTCGCGCAGCTGGTGATGCAGGTGATCCTCAGCCAGTCCGACATCACCGGCGGCACGCAAGGGATCGTCCGCATTCCGGGGCTCTATGTGTTCGATCACAACATGATCCGCGACGGCAAGTTCGCCTATTTCTACATCGCGCTGGCGCTGCTGGTCGCGAGCACGCTGTTCCTGCGCGTGTTCGTGCGCTCGCGCGCCGGGGCCAGCATCGTGGCATTGCGCGACAATGAGGAATACGCCATCAGCCGCGGCGTCTCGATCGTGCGCCAGCGCATGCTGACCTTGGCAGCCAGCGCCTTCTTCACCGGCATCGCCGGCGCCTTCTACGCCGCCTACCAGCGTAATGCCTCGATCGACGTCTTCGGCATGAGCCTGGCCACCATCATCCTGTCGATGGTGCTGCTCGGCGGCACCAGCACGATCTATGGGGCGATCATCGCCTCCTTCGTGCTGACGATCTTCGCCGAGTGGATGGCCGATTTCGGGGCATGGCGCCCGATGATCACGGCGGTGCTGATCATCGGCGTGATGCTGGCCTATCCCAGCGGGCTGGCGGGCATGATCAAATCGGCATGGGGTGCCGTCGCCGGGCGGATCAACCGCCCGGCCTGACCACGTTGAAACAGCGGCGCCGCCTCAACGGACGCCGCACCAGTCGACAACGGATGCAGCGATAACCTTGGCGGTCTCGACCACCGATTCCACCTCGACATATTCGTTGGCGCCGTGGAAACCGTCGCCCGACGGGCCGAAGATGACGCCGTCGACCCCGGCACCGGCGTAATGCGCGGCATCGCACACGGCGACGAAGCCGCGCACCTGCGGCGCCTTGCCGACCACCGCCTTGCGCTTCATCAGCGATGTCACCAGCGGATGGTCGACCGGCGTGTTCATCGGCGGAAAATGCAGCCCACCGAGCTCCCACTGGATCACAGGCGGATTGTCGCGCAGCCAGGCGTCGGTCTGGGCGAAATGATGGACGAACATCTCGAAATCGCGGCGGTAGCCAGCCGAATTCTCGTCGGGCAGGAATTTCATGTCGAGGTCGAGCACGGCGACATCGGGAATGATGGCCGGGTTGGTCATGACCGTCGGCAGGCCATGCTCGCCAAGGCCGGTGCCGGCATGCATGACGCCAATGTTGATCGTGTTCATGCCGAGCGGCAGCAATGGATGCGATTTCGCCCGCGTCCGGTCCAGCTCGTACTGACGGACGGCGGCAATGAAGCGGGCGGCGATCTCGATCGCGTTGACGCCCGGCTCGAGCCGGTCGTTGTCGTGGCGCTGCGGGTAGATTTCATTGTAGCGTAGCGCCGAATGCGCGTTGCGGCCACGGATCGTCACCCGCGCCCATTCGAGCCCGCCTTCGACCGGCAGGACATCGCCCCAGGTCGGTTCGGCCACCAGCACCGCCTTGGCGAGCTTGCCCTTCTTGACCGCGTCCATGGCGCCGAAGCCGCCGGCCTCCTCGTCGACGACGGAGTGGACGGCCAGCCGGCCTTGCAGCGTGATACCCGCCTTGCGGATCGCATGCGCGGCGGCGATGCAAGCGGCGACACCGCCTTTCATGTCGACGGCACCGCGGCCATAAAGCCGGCCATTGGTGATCTCGCCACCGAACGGATCTACGGACCAGTCCTTGATCGCTCCGACCGGCACGACGTCGATGTGTCCGCACAGGATCAGGCTGCGGTCCTCGTCTCCGGCCCATTCGCCGACCAGGTTGGGACGGCCGGGCAAGGCGTCCCATTGTTCGGTGCGGAAGCCGTCCTGCTTGAGGATCGGCTCGAGCAGGGCCTGGACATCCGCCTCGCGGTTGATCGCCGCATTGACTTCGAACTTGGGATTGACCGAGGGAATGCGGACCATGTCGCGGGTCAATCCGATCAGCCAATCACGGTCGGCCTCGATCTCAGCCTGCACGGCATCGATGATTGTTTGGTTGTCAGGCATTTTCTCGGTCCCTTGGTTACGCTACGATAGCGGGAAGCGCCAAGCGCATCGGCGTCACTTTTTCTCGGCCCTGGATTTGTGGGCCGGCTTCGATGGCCCCGTGTCATCAGACGAGGCTGGTTCGGCGGCATCGAGCGTGACCGCGTTGGCACTGCGGATCTTCTCGATGTCCTCGATCCGCTTGCGGACCCCCGCGCCATGACCTTCCAGCGCATGGGCGAAGACGGTTTCCATCTGCGCGACGGCGGTCGCCAGCGTGTCGAACGGCGAATTGGCGTCGATCGCCGCGACCATGGTCAGGTCGGCGATATCGGCGATCGGCGACAGCCAGATATCGGTGAACAGCAGGACGGAGACGCCGCGCTCGTGGGCCTGTTGCGCAAAGCTCACCACGTCCGACTGGTAGCGGCGGTAGTCGAAGACGACGAGAAGGTCGCGCTTGCCAAGGTCGATCAAGAGGTCGAAATCGGCTGGGCTGAGGGAGCCGATGTCGCGCACGCCGGAGCGGAATTGCAGGAGGTAGCCGGCAAGCATTGAGGCGATATGCCGGCTGAAACGGCCGCCCAGCAGCACCACCTGCCCCTTGGTTTCGAGCAGCAGGTTGACGGCGCGCGTATAGGCTTGCAGGGGCACCGCCGTGCGTGTGCGCTCCAGACTGTCGGAAACCGAATGGAAATAGGCGAGTGCCGTGCCCTCGCTGGAGCCGCCCGGGCGCTTGGCCTCCATCATCAGAAGCGGCGAATGCAGCCTGGATTCGACCTCGGTGAGCAGGCGCGCCTGGAAATCGGCAAACCCGACATAGCCAAGCTTGGTCATCAGCCGCGTCACGCTCGGGTCGCTAACCCCGGCGCGGCGTGCCAGCCGGGTCGCCGTGCCCAGCCCGGACATGGGATAATCAGCTAGCAGGACCTGAACGATCTTTTCTTCCGCCGACGTGAACGCCAAGGTGGTGTTGGCCAGTTCTTCGCGGATCGACATGGTCATCGCCTCTCGCCGACGGAAAGACGATTATCTTACAATTTCATGCCGGATTGTCAAATTTGGAAAATATCTTACAGAGCCCAACGGGCGCCGCTGTGGAGGCCGCTGATTTCGCCCGACGGGACTGGGCCGTCGCGGCCGTCGCCAGCCTATTTGAAGCTGGCGATGGGCAGGAATTTCACCGCGGAACCAGTGAAGCGGCGGTGATCGGACGTCTGTCCTCGCGGCCGGAATCCATCGAGATAGACCTGCTCCGGGGCCGTGCGGATGAAATTGGCGGCGATGACGGGCGCCGCCGTCGGTTCGGCTCCCCTGGCGATGACGCGGCCTGCCGCAAGCGGCCGGCCGGGCGATGCGGCCGGCACGATAACGGCGGTGGCTTCGGGATCGAGACGTGGCTGGACACGGTCGGCCTTCAGGCTGGTCCTGACGCGCTCTTCGGGTTTCGACGGAGGGACCGCGATCCGCTGCCCGGCCAGCTTGTCGGGGCCGTCATCAGGATGATGCATGGCCAGCAGGGCACCGACAGCATCGCCGGATTTGGCCCCTTCCGGCTGATGCACCGGGCTCGTCTGGCTTTCCGGTCGCCATGTCGGCAACGGGATGTTGAGCGCCACCATGTCCGGCGCGACGCTCGCCGGAGCGGGATCCGTCTTGCCCAGGGGAATTTCGGCATTGGCTGATGCCGGCTTGTCGTCCGGCAATTCGGCGCGCGGCGCGAAGGCCGGCAGCGGCACTGAGCCCGGCGCCATGGCCATGACAGTCGCTTCAGGCCCGGCGAGCGGTTCTTCCGCAGGATCAGCGGCAGCCGTCTGGATGTCCGCAGGCTTGGCATCCTGCGGCGGCACGATAGCGATGCCCTGCCCGGCCGGCCCGGGTTCAACGGACTTTGCCGGTTTGCGTGGCGCCGGCGCCGCTTCCGCGACATCGTCGGACTCATCCGCGCCGCGACCCAAAAGCGTCGCCAGCAAGCCACGCGACTTGCGTTGGTTGCCATCGATACTTGCCAGTTCGATGTTGGGCGTGCCGGCGGCCTTGCGCGATTTGTATGAGGCAAACGCCTGCTCGTAGCCCGGCAACGGTTTGCCGTCGCTCGGCACATGCAGCGTGTTGCCGTTGGGGAAGACTCTGGCGAGTTCCTGGCGGCTGATGCCCGGCCAGTGCCGGACATTGCCGACATCCATATGAATGAAGGGCGACCCGGAGGTCGGGTAATAGCCGACACCGCCGCCCTGCATCTTGAGACCGATGTCGCGCAGCTTCTTCAGCGGCACGTCCGGCAGGAGGAAGTCCATCGCGCGGCCAACCATGTGCTGGCTCTCGCGGGCCACGCCCTTCGAGCGGCCGCGCAGCATGGCATTAGTCGCAGGCGAACGATAGGCGCTGACGATGTGGATGTAGGCTGTCGAGCCGCTGGTCCGATAGGCCTGCCAGACAAGGTCGAGCAGACGCGGATCCATTTTGGTCGGCTCGTTGCGGCGCCAGTCGCGCAGCATGAAATTGATCTTCTTCAGGCCGGACTGATCGTAGCGCCCGTTGCGCTTGAAGACGATCTCGGCCTTCTCGCCCGTATGAAGGTGCTGGATCTTCAGGGCACGCGTCTCGGCGAACGCGCTGGTGACGCACATGCAGAGGAACGCTGCCACGATGGCCGGCAGCCGTGTCCAACGATGGGAAGCGCCGGGCGGGTTTTGTTCGCTTTCAATCACGGTCATGCTTTGCACATCGTTTTTGTTTCGGGCGATTTGACGTCCCCGCCGGGATGAGGAGCTTCTTTTCGAGCCCTCGACCTGGCAAGCAGACTTGATCACGCAGACGGGCTCCCGTCCCCGTCATGTCGATGAACAGCATCTTGGTTAACGAATCGTGTCGGCGCTGGGAACGGGACGCTCCACCTCGACGGCCGCCCCGGACTGAATTTCAGCCAACCACTTCAGCGGAACAGAAATTTCGACACTTCCGGGTTGCCGCGCCGCCACATCACATTGTCCAGGAAGTAATGGTGCACGTTGATGAATATCCACGCGATAAAGAGGAAAAGCGACGAGCCGAACACCGCCTTGTCGTAGGGAACTAGGTCCGCCAGTGCCATCGGCACCAGCCAGAAACCGAGCGCCCCGAGAATTGCGCCGACGACGATGAACGCCAGCACGCGCAGCCTGTACACCGGTCCAAGAATGGACAGGATTTGCCATCGCGGCCTCTCGACGGCATCCGCGCGGTCGCGCTCGACATTGGTCTGGTAGCGCCAGACCACCGCCAGATATTGCAAGGAATGGAGCGCCGGCACCACCAGCAGCCAGAGCGGGTTCAACGTCACGAAGAGGATCCAGGCATAGAGGGACACGAGGTACGCGACGACGCCATTATACGGCAGCGCCCCACCATGCCTGCGCCAGCGGTTGATGAACATCACGGCGGTGGGGGGGGGGGAGGCGGCCGCGGTCGCCATGGCGATGGTGATGAGCCATGGCGGGACAGCGAAGGTGTAGTATTCCAGACCCCAGAACTGCCTCTCGGTGATCACCACGTTCGTCTGAAGCCAGGCGAACAGCCACACGGCGTAGCCGTTGAACAGCAACACCTTCTTGTCCTGATCGCTGAAGAATTTGCGCTTCAGCACGGCGTCCACCATCAGCATGCCGTAGCCTTGCTTGACGTAGTGCCAGCCGACGAAAAAGCCCATCGCGTTGGTCGCATTGCCGAGCAGCCGGGCGTTCCCCGTCAGCGAGCCATAGGCAAAGAAGGCGGCCATGGCCAACGGGACGACGATGCCCGCGAGGATATAGCGGATCTGGAGACTGCGGCCGTAGCCCTCGCCGCGCACCTTGCGCGCGAAATTGCGATAGAAGATCTGGTACGAATGACCGAAGTGCGGCTGGTTTATAAGATGGGAGAGCAAGAACATCGTCAGCGTCAGGGCCGCTTCGTATCTGAGCGGCACGAAATACAGCACCGGCAGGATGACAAGCGCGCTCCCGCCAAGCATGAAAAAGTCGATGAACGGGCCAAAGAGATATTTTTGCGGGGCAGCCGCGACCGAAGCCGGGGCGTCCGCCGAAAGGTGAAGTGCCATGGTGCCTTCTCCTTGTGATCGTTTATTTTAGCCATCGACCCGGGCGCCCGGCAAGCCGCTGGTGCGCGAAAATGACCTGAGCGGACGCAAGCCGAGGTTCCAAAGCAGGCCAAATTGAGGAAAGCGGGGAGAATCTGGTGCTGCGAGAGAGGATTGAACTCTAAGTTACTGCAACAAAATCAACATGTTACGCCAAATTTTGTAACATTGTGACGTCCGGCAGAATGATCTCGTCTATCGATCGAAGAAGGTCCATCCCCGGGGAACTGGGCCGCGCCTTTGCCTTGGCATCCTGTTGCGTTAGCATAGGCTCAAATTAGCTATGCCTGACGAATCGGATTTCGCTGAGGGGGCGAAGATTCATGGAGATGCAGCAGGTCCGTTACTTCCTGGCCCTGTCCAGCACCCTGAACTTCACCAGGGCAGCTGAAGAGTGCAACGTCACACAACCTGCGCTGACGCGCGCGATCAAGACACTTGAAGACGAATTGGGTGGAGAACTCCTTAGGCGCGAGCGCCAGCATTCCCATTTGACCGAGCTTGGGCGTCGCATGCTGCCGTTGCTGCAGCAATGTTACGATGCCGCCACTTCCGCCAAATCGCTCGCCAAGGCGGTGCAAAGCAGCGACGTGGCGCCGCTCAATGTGACCATTTCCAACAGCGTCAACATAGCGCTGCTGGTTTCGCCGTTTACGGAGCTTTTCCGTGCCTATCCCGGGGTCCACCTCAAGATCAACCGCGGCTCGCCAACCGCGGTCATCGATGCTCTCAAAAATGGGGAGGTCGAACTGGCGGTTGCCGGTTCGCTGGGGCAGGCTTGGGATCGCCTCGACACCTGGCCACTTTTCCAGGAGGGCATAGAGCTTGTCGTGAATTCCGATCATCCGCTTGCCCGCCGCAACGAAGCCGATGTCGCGCTGAGCCAGCTTGCCGCGGAGCCTGTGTTGAGCAGGATCGATTGGGAAACGAGCGAGGAGCTGTCGCGCTGCCTGTCGGCAAATGGGCTGACGCCGCGGTCCGCGCATGAGGTCGAGACCGACCACGATCTCCTGGCGCTGCTCGAAGCCAATGCCGGAGTTGGTTTCGTCTCGGTGACAGCACCACGCTCGCCAAACGTCCGTAGGCTCAAGCTGCGCGACTTGGACATATCGCGAGTCGTCGCCGTCTATGCAGTCGCCGGCCGCCAGCGTTCGCCGGTGGCGACGACGTTGCTAAACCTGTTGCGATCGACCGACTGGTCGACCTTTGGCGTCAGCGAGCCCGACTGAGCGCCCCGATCAAGTCGTCGATATCCATCCGACGGCGGTAGTCCGGATCAACGAAGCGATCCGTGATCACCCCGTTTGTGCCGACGACGAAGGTCGCAGGGATCGGCAGGAACCAACTGGAGTTGCCTTGAAACTTTGGGATGTCATACGCAACGCCCATCAACTGCTCCATCTCGGACCCGATCCAGATCGCAAGGTTGAGCGAAAGGGCGTAGCCATTGTCCATGTCTGTCAGGAATGGAAATTGGGCGCCTACGGCGGTCTTCATCGCCTTCGCGAACTTGCGCCGCTCAGGTATGATCGCGACGACCTGACCGCCCAGCGTCGCAATCTCCTGCTGAGCTTCGACGATGCCGATCGCATTCAACCGGCAATATGGACACCAGTGCCCGCGCTGAAAGGTGACCACGGCAGGCCCCTGGAGGAGGATGTCGCTCAGGCCGGTCAGTCTGCCCTCGTCGTCAGGCAGCAGGAATCCCGGCATGATGTCGCCGGGGGCCGGCGCCATGGCTCCGGCCTCCTGCTGCTCCAGGCGCTCCACGAGGCGGTCCACCGCATCGGCGAAATCCGCGTTCAGGCGGCGCACCGCGGTCGCAATCACGGCGAGCCGCTCGTTCAGCGGTGCGTCGAGCTCGATGGCAGCCTGGACGGACTGTTCGAATGTCATTGCCTCGTAGTCGATGGCCATTTCTGCGCTTTCAAGGGTTGCAGGCAGCCTATCATCAAAGCCCGCCGGCCATGGCCATGCTTTTCTCGCATGGTTTCGATACCCCGCGTGCATCAACGCAGGAGAGGTTCGTATTCTGTTCGCAGCCTCCCCTCAATTCGTTACATCATGTTCCTGATATCCGAGGCAAAGGTCGGGAAGCCGTAGACCGTTTCGGACAGCTGCGATGCGGTGATGCTGTGTTTCATGGCAAGCGCGAAAATATGGATCAGCTCCTCGCCGGCATGCCCCACAATGTGAGCGCCAATGATCCTGTCCGTAGTCTCCTCGACGATGATCTTTGACCACGCCACGGTCTCGACATAGGTCCTGGCGGACAACCAGCCCTGCATGTCGTTCACATGAATCTTTACGGCAAGCCCCTGCTCCTTGGCCTTGACTTCGGTCAATCCAACGCTGGCCAGCGCCGGGACCGTATAGAGACAAGCCGGTATCTGGCCATAGTCCGGGCGATGTTTCGCTCCATCGACGATGTTGCGACCGACGATGCCGCCCTCATAGGTCGCGACTGGGGAAAGCTGCGGAGAATTCCACACCGCATCACCACAGACATAGACGTCCGGGTTGGAACGCGAACGTAGGTGATCATCGATTTCGATACGGCCTTCGCGATGCACGATGACGCCGGCGCCAAGGTCGAGCCCCTCGACATTGGCTAAGCGCCCGGTGCAATTTACAACCCTGTCCGCCTCTACGACGCATTCGGCGCAATCCGCCACAAAGGTGACGCGCAACCGTCCATCGGCTTTGTCGATCCTCCGCACCCAAGCCAGTGTGCGGACACAAATGCCGATGCGTTCGCTCTCGTCGCGGATCCGGGCAACGGCATCGGCATCGAATGTTGCGAGCAGGTGCGGCAGCGCTTCGAGGATCGTCACCTTGACGCCGGCGCGCGCGTAGACGTGCCCCAGTTCGAAAGCGATGACACCGCCTCCGACGAATACCACTGCGCTTGGCAGCACCGGATCGCTGAGGACATCGTCGGAAATGGTCATATGATCTGCGCCCGGAATCGGAAGTGGACGCGGCTTCGAGCCCGTTGCGATGACAATGTTCCTTGCTTCGAGTTCGCGGCCGTTGACGCTGATGGCATTGCTGCCGATGAACGTGGCCTCGCCGACGATGATGTCGACGCCGCGCCTCGCCATCAATCCGGACAGGCGGGACGGTATGTCCCTGATGATGTCCTTTTCGCGTTCGATCAGGGCAGGCCAGTCGAGCCGAGGCTTGTCGATCGCGATCCCGTGCCGGTCGGCCCGTTCTATCTCATGGAGGGCATGGGCGGCCGCGACGAGAACCTTCTTTGGCGTGCAGCCGCGATTGGGGCAAGTGCCGCCGAGGTCGTGCGTCTCGATCATCGCCACCGACAACCCGGCTGCGCGCGTGGCCACCGTCACACCCATCCCGGCATTGCCGCCGCCGAGGATCACGACATCATACTTTTCCACTGTCTTGCGCTCCCGGGTTCAATGCAGTTTGACTCGCGGTTTTGTGCGCCGCGCAAAGATACCGGCGATCGTATCCAGCGTGGTGTTCAAAGACCCGTGCACAGCCTTGAGGTGCATCTTGTAAAGCGTGCGATACATCAGCCGGGCAAGCAGGCCTTCGATCTTCAATCCACCGATCAGGGTGCCAAACGAGCCGTAGTCGGAAAGCGAAACGAGTGAGCCGAAGTCGCGGTAGCGAAAAGCCGGCGCGGCTCGTCCCTCAAGACGCGCGGCAATCACCTTGGCAAGGTGGTGAGCCTGCTGGTGGGCAGTCTGGGCGCGCGGCGGCAAGGGATTGTCCTCGCCGGGCAGGACACAGCTTGCGCAGTCGCCGATCGCAAACACGTTTTCGTCGCCTCTGGCCCGCAATGTCTCATCGACGACCAGGCGATTGATGTGGTCCGTCTCGAGACCATCGAGCTTCTTCAGGAAATCCGGCGCCTTGATCCCGGCGGACCAGACGATCAGCTCCGCCGGCACGAATAGCTTCTCGCCAAGCCTGACGCCGTTCTCCGTCACCTCCGTCACCTTGATCCCGCAGCGTATCTGGACACCGAGGTCGCGCAGCAGATGCGCCGACGCACGTGCCAGAGGCTCGGGCAAAGCCGGCAGGATACGCGGCCCCGCCTCAACGATGGTGATGCGGATCAGCCTTTCGAAATCAATGTTGTCGAGATTGTGCGACGCGATCTCCCGCATCGACTTATGCAGTTCGGCAGCCAACTCGACGCCGGTGGCCCCGGCACCAATGATGACGCAATGAAGCTGGTCTGGGGACAGCTGCTCATATTGCGCATTGGCGCGCAGGCATGCGTCTATCATGCGCCTATTGAAGCGGGCGGCCTGATCGGCGGTATCGAGCGCGATGGCATGACGTGCCGCTCCAGGCGTTCCGAAATCGTTGCTGACGCTGCCAACGGCCAGCACCAGCGTGTCGTAGCCCAGCACACGTGGCGGGATGACTTGCCTGCCTTCATCGTCGAAGCTTGGGGCGACAAAGATCTGACGTCCGGTGCGGTCGATGCCGACGACTTCACCGATGCGGTATCGATAATGATAACGGCTGGCATGGGCGATGTATTCCACCGCATCGCTCGACGCGCTCAACGCACCGGACGCCACCTCGTGTAGAAGCGGTTTCCAGATGTGCGTGCGGTTGCGGTCGACAAGCGTGATCGAAAGTTGCCGTTTGCCGAACTTGCGGCCGAGGCGGGTTGCCAATTCCAGACCGCCCGCGCCACCACCGACAATGACCACGCGATGAAGCGAGCTGTCCGCATGCGATGGAGTTTCCGGTATGGCGCGGAAAAGCGCGGCGTTGTTGGCGAGCACGGCTTCTGGAACCAGCCGCATTCCCGGAGTGATGATCTGCATCTGTAATTTCCGTCTGTTTCCAGGCTTAGCCGCGCTCGAACAATTCACTCTTGCGATTCGTGGATGACGATGCCCTGCAGCATGTCGACGTCGCATTCCCACGGCTTTTCCGAGAGCACGCGCTGCCCGTGCTCGTATCCCGCCTGCCAGCGCGTGCGGATGCCTGAGCGGGTGAAGTCGATGTCCTTGGTGTGGTCCTCGCCGTCGAGGCGCGGCGAAAGCAGCCTGACAAGGTGCATGACCGAGGGACAGCCGTAGGAAGCGAGTTCCTTGAACATTGGATCCTCGCGCTGTTCTTCGGGGACGAGCCTCCCCATTTCGCGCACGACGTGGCGCAAACGATGCAGTTGCTCCTGTCGCGCCACATGGCTCCGGCCCCGGCTGGCGTATTGAAGGTCCTTCTGCCGCCCCATGACCTGCCAGATCGATTTCGGCTCGGTGGCAAGGGGCTGCCACATGTTGACGGCAAAGATCAGCGCATCGCGCCGGGGACGCGCGTCCAGCACGACCTCGATCGGCGTGTTCGAATAGATGCCGCCATCCCAATAGGGCTCGCCGTCGATACAGACCGCAGGAAACGCCGGCGGCAAGGCGCCTGATGCCATGATATGCGCCGCTGAGAGCGTCACCTCACGGGTGTCGAAGTATTTGAGCTCGCTGGTGTTGACGTTGACCGCGCCGACCGTCAGCCGCGTATGGTGCCGGTTGAGATAGTCGAAGTCGACCAGGTCATTCAGCGTCCGCTTGAGAGGATCGGTGCTGTAGTAGGAAGCATTCTCGACACCCACCTCGCGGTTCACCCCGAACATGGCACTTGGGTTCGGTTCGAAAAAGCCTGGGATGCCGCGCATCACCGTGCCCATATTGGCAAAGATATTGCTTGGAGCCATCATCCGGAAAAACTCGTCGAGCGGACTGACACGGCTGACGCCTTCCCAGAATTCCTGAAGCCTCGCCAGCCGAACCGTTGGTTCGTTTCCGGCAATCAACGCCGCGTTGATGGCACCGATCGAGGTGCCGATAACCCAATCCGGTTCGATGCCGCCTTCGACCAGCGCCTGGTAGACGCCGGCTTGATAGGCGCCGAGAGCGCCGCCGCCCTGCAGCACCAGCACGGTCTGGCGCTGGACCGAACCGTGGGGGACGTGGCCGGTCTCCGAGGCAGGTTCCGACGTCGAGGGATTTCGGTTGGTCTTGTTCATCGTTGCGCTCCTTGCTGCCGGTTTCAGTGGGCGGTCCAGCCGCCTTCGATCGGCATGATGGCGCCGGTGATCGAGGCTGCGTCGTCCGAGGCCAGAAACAGGCAGAGTGCCGCTACCTGGCCTACGGTCACGAACTGTTTGGTGGGCTGCGCCGCCAGAAGCACGTCCTTGATCACCTGTTGTTCGGTGATCCCGCGTGCCTTGGCCGTGTCCGGTATCTGCTTCTCGACCAGCGGCGTGAGCACATATCCGGGGCAGACCGCATTGACGGTAATGCCTTGCTCGGCGACTTCCAGCGCTACCGTCTTGGTCAGGCCAGCGATCCCATGCTTGGCGGCGACATAGGCAGACTTGTAAGGCGAGGCGACAAGGGCGTGGGCGGACGCAACGTTGATGATGCGGCCCCATTTGCGTTCCTTCATCGCCTGCAGCGCGCGCCGGATCGTGTAGAACGACGACATCAGATCGATCGCCACCACCGCCTCCCATTTCTCGATGGGGAAATCGTCGATGGGCGCGACGTGCTGGATGCCCGCATTGTTGACGAGGATGTCGACCGCGCCGAACTCGGCGATAGCCTTGTCCATCATTTCGGTGATCGCGCCGCCTTTGCTCATGTCCGCATTGTCGTAGCGAACGGTCACCCCATGATCGGCGGCAAGCCTCACCCGCAGCAGTTCGATCTCATCGGCATCGCCGAAGCCATTCAGGACGATGTTACAGCCCTTGGCCGCGAAGGCTTCGGCGATGCCTTGGCCGATGCCGCTGGTCGAGCCTGTGATGAGTGCCGTCTTTCCTCTGAGCATCGTCGTTTCCTTCGGTTGGAGCCATGGCCGGAAGGCATTGGCTGCGAGCAACGGGCTTGCGCGCCCAGGTCTGATTTCTGGAGCAAGTATGGCGAGCGTCTCGAAGCAGCGGAAATGCCGTTGAGACATGGATTCGATAGCCGAGGGTCAGAGCGTCGGTTCGACGCCGTCGCTCCATCCGCCTTGGCTTGTTTGACGCAAGGGCAGCTAGTAAGATTGCGCCGCAACACGGGTGCCGTATGCCTGCCCGCCGAGGGGAGTTGCCGTGGAAATCAGCCAGATCAGATATTTCTTGGCCGTCGCCAAGGAACTGAATTTCACCAGGGCGGCCGAACAGTGCAACGTCACGCAGCCGGCGCTTTCACGCGCGATCAAGCTGCTGGAGGATGAATTTGGCGGCGCGCTTTTTCATCGCGAGCGACGCTTCACCCATCTCACGGAACTCGGCCGCATGGTCGAGACCTATCTCGAGGGTGTTTTCGAGAACTCCCGCCAGGCAAAGCAGATCGCCGAACAATACGTGCATTTGAAGAAGACTCCCCTCAGGGTCGGGATCATGAGCACCATCGCTCCGGACGAGATCATCGAACTCATCTCGTCCGTCCGCACCCATCACCCGGGGGTGGAGCTCCACCTTTGCGATGCCGATGCGCCGAGTTTGCGCAGGCGATTGCTCGAAGGCGACATAGAGGCAGCAATCTATGCATTGCCGTCGAACGTGGCCGACGAGGAGGTGCATTCCTTGCCCCTGTTTCAGGAACAGATGGTGATGGCTGTTCACCTCACCCATCGGCTGGCCAACCAGCGGGTCGTGCGCGTGAGCGACATGAGCAATGAAAGCTACATCCACCGTAACAATTGCGAATTCGCTGGTTACGCTGATGCCATTCTGACCGAGCAAGGCGTCACGGTCAGTCCTGTCTACTGGAGCGATCGTGACGATTGGACACTGGCGATGATCGCCGCGGGGCTTGGCTTTGGCTTCATGCCTGAGCATACCGCCAAGCACCCAGGGGTGGTGTCGTTGCCGATTATCGAGCCGGAATTCTGGCGCGAGGTCAATCTCGTCACCGTGCGCGGTCGCAGGCATTCGCCGGCGGTTGGCGCACTGGTTCGCGAGGCGACGCAGAAAAGGTGGTTCGGCGAGCGGGCGAAGGCATTGTCCGCCGCCGAGTAGCCCGGCACCACCAGACACCGGCCTCGCATGCCCGGGCGTCGGATCTCCGGCACATGTGCGCGGGCTCAGTTCTTTTTGATCGTCGAGGTCACGGACTGAATCACCTCGGTCGCCATCTTGAATTGGGCCTCGCGGTCGGTGATGGCATGCCGTTTGGCGATCCAGCCGAAATCGCTGTAGGCGGCGTAAACCGCGCCATCCGCGGTCTGATAGACCAGCACGCGCACCGGCCAATCGAGCCCCGCTTCCGGATTTGATGTGATGAAGGTCGTGCCAAGCGCCGGGTTTCCGAACATCACCAGCCGCGACGGCCTGACATCATTGCCAGCGTTCTTGCCAAGCGTTGCCTGGTCGATAACGCCGAAGAACTTGATGCCTTTCTTGAGGACATCCTTCTTGATGCGGGCGACGGTCTCGGCGACGGAATAGCCGCTCTTCACAGTGACGACACCATCCGAAGCGGCAGCCGGAAGGACGATCGCCACCAGCATGGCGGCGCCGGAAATCATGGTTTTCAGGTAGTTGGTCATGTCAGTCTCCTTTGTTGATTGCCAGATTTCGTTCTTAGGTCTCATGTCTTGGCGTTTGCAGCACGCGCGCGATCCCGAACGCGCCGGCGAGGACAGTGGCGAGCACGGCCACGCACGCGGTCCAGCCGACGCGGTCATAGATCTGTCCGACTACGAAGCTGCCGGCGAGCCCGCCGGCATAGTAGGAGGCCAGGTAGATGCCGCTTGCGGCGGCGCGGTCACGCGAAGCGGTCCGGCTGACGTGTCCTGTGGCTATCGCCTGCGCCAGGAAGGTGCCGATGGCGACCAGCGCCATGCCGGCAAGAACCATCGGCAGGCTGGTCGTGAGCAACAGCAACAGACCGAGGATCGCCAGCGCAAGCGTTGCCCCGATGCCCATCTTTGGGCCAAGGCCGGCGGCGACACGCCCGGCGAGTGGAGTGGTCAGCATGGAAGGCAGGAAGACGAAATAGACCAACCCCAGCGTCATCGGCGACAGCGACAGCGGCGCGGCGACGAGCTGGAAATTCACATAGGTGAAGGTTCCGATGAAGACGAAGAGGATCAAGAAGCCGATGGCGAAACAGGCGCGCAACTCGGCGTTGTTCAGCAGTCTCCTCCAAGCTGCGCGGGCGGTCTGGCCCGTCGTGTCGGGGCGCACCATTGCGGATGTCTTCTGCAGCGTGAACCAGACGAGAGCCGCGCCAATCAGATTGAGGGCGGCGAATGTGAGGAAGTTGATGGGAATGCCGAACGTGTCGGCGACGGCGGCCGACATAAGCCGTCCGAAGAAGTTGCTGGCGACGTTGCCGGTCACATAGGCCGCAAGCGCGCTCGTCGTCTGCCGCGCGGAAAAGTGCTCCGCCAAGTAGGCCATCGTCAGCGTGAATGCCGTCGACATACACAAGCCTTGGACGACACGCAGCAGGGCGAACACCACGATACTGTCGGTCTGCGACAGCAATGTTGTCGGGATCGCCAGCACCGCAAGGCTGATCAAGATGCCGTTGCGTCGATCGAGGTTCCTGCCGAAGAGCGCCACCGCGATCCCGGCCACGGCCATGCCGAACGTGCTGGCGTTGACGGCAAAACCCATGGCCGCGCGGCTAACACCGAATTTGACCACCAGCGAAGGCAGGATGGCCTGCGTAGCGAACAGATCGACAAGCGTGAGAAACGCGATCAGGGCAACCAGGCCGAAGCGCCGGCTGTCGGCGGCAACCATGCTGAGCCGCGTCAGTTCAGTCTGTTCACTGGTAGTCATGAAAGGGCTCCGTGTCACACGTCCCCAGGCGATCGCCTGAGGACGCACTTTCAGTTGCTGATGCTGGAATGGTCTCACCGCGAGGCGCGGGCTACATCATGTGGTCGTCGTGCATTGCCGGCGGCAGGACATCGGCGGAATAGAGCACCGCGGGCACCTTGCCGTTGTTCTTCCACCAATGGGCGAGCTGGCCGAACTCGGCGGTGACGTCTCCTGCCGGATGCTCGATGCCGACCTTGCAGGTGCTGCGATATTCGGTGATCGAACCTTCAACAATCAGGATATTGGCCGGACGAACGTTGTGTTCATGCCATGGCACAACTCCGCCGGGCTGAACGACGAGTTTGCGCAGACGCAGCATGTTGCCTTTCCAGGCCTCGCCCTTGCTGCTCAGGTCGATCGCGGAGAGAACCGTGTCGACAACGCCAACCGGCTTGCTGGGATGTTCCTGGGTGTCGGTCGTGGCGGCTTGGCCGGCGGGGCAGTCGCCAGCGAAGGCCGGAGCAGCGGAAAGTGCCGCGGTGGCGGACAGCAGCCCGATCACAAACGCGAGATTAAGTCTCTTGATAGCCATATGGTATTTCTCCTTTGTCGGTGCCCAAACGCGGGAGGCGGGGCATGACAGGGAGAATGATCGGAGCCGCGAAGAAAGAGAAATGCTGACTGGCTTTCAATTCGATACCTGAAAACTATCGTGAGCTATCGTGGCTGCACGCAGAGGCACGGCAACACATGCGACGCCATGCCAAAATTTCTTGGAGTTTGCTTCAGGCGGCGGTCTTGCGGATTGCCTGGACTATGGGGCTTTCCGGCCAGCCATGCGCCTTGACGCTGTTGACGAAGGCGGATGCCGCTGGCGAGAACCTGCGTCCCGCGACAACGACCAGAGACACCTCCCGCCAGACTTCGGGGTCGACTACCGGCCGGACCTGCAGGCCGGGGATGACCGCACTGAATTCCGGGATGAAGCAGATTCCCAATCCGCCGGAAACCATGTTCTGGATCCAGTCCTCGCGCTCGCTGGCGTAGGAGATCCTGAGTTTCACGCCGCGGTCATTGCACAGGCCGGCAAGATGATCGCGATACTCGCAGTTGAGACGCCTGAGATAGTTTTCACCGTCGAGCTCGGAGATCGCGACGTTGTCGTTCCGAGCCAGCCGGTGGCCATTCGGGAAAGCAAGGACAAAGCGCTCGCGATAAAGCGGGGTCACATCGAACCGCTCTGGAAAGCTGTCGCTCGAAGCCATAATGGCAACGTCGATTTCCCCTGATTCAAGCAGTTGGGAAAGCGATGCCGGCACACCTTCGACCAACTGCAGCTGGATGCCCTGCTGGCGTCTGTTGAAGTCGGCCAGCAGGCCAGTGAAGCGGCGCGGCCCAATGGTGCACATGACGCCAACCTTGAGGTTGGCGTTTTCCAGGCACAAGAATCTCGACGCTTCCTGCCGCACTCCGGTCAACTCGTCGAGGATCTGCTGGAAACGAGGGCGCAGCAGCACACCAAGATCGGTTAGGTGCGTGAGGTTTCGTTCGCGGCGAAACAGAAGGCCACCGACCTCGTCTTCGAGCTGCTGGATGGCGCGAGATAGGGCCGGCTGGGTGACATTGCACTTTTCGCCAGCGCGCGTGAAGTTCCGCGTCTCGCACACGGCAAGAAAGTAGCGGATGTGATGAATGTCCATGCCGACTTGTCCCAACGTCCGAGGCTCTCGTAGGTTTGGAGCCTGCCGCACCGCTCGTCTCGGCGCCAATGCACTGCGGCTATAAAGTCGATAGCGGTCCGTCATGGTCACGCGGATCGCGAGTTTCGGGCATCGTGTGAAGCGTGGCAGGGGGCCGCTGCCGAAAACGGAATGGCGGGCACATAGGCCCGCCATCCCGTCGTTTGGGTCGGGCAGCGTGTTACTTGTTCGCGCCGCCAAGTGCTTTCAAATTGGCGCAGAACTCGGCGTGAGGCTTGCTCATCGCCGCATCTTGGCATTCCTTCATCATCGCGTCCTGCTTGTCCTTCGCCATTGCGCCCCAAGCGGCCTTGAACTCGGCCTCAGGCTTCATCGTCTTCATGCTGGCATCGGTGAAGAAGGGCTGCATGTTGGACGGCTCATCGAGCGCCCCGGCGAGCGAAACGCCGGTCAGAACGGAAAGTGCAAGCGCGCCGAGGCAGATAGCTTTGATAGTCATGGTAGGATCCTTCTCTGGAGTTGAGCACTCGTCCCAGCGACGACTGCGGTGATTATCAGCAGCAATTTAAAACTCTCCGGTTCCTCCTTGCCGAGATGGACTTTGCTGCAATCGATGCGGGAGTTGCCAATGCCATCTGCGTATGGAGTTTATGCCGGTTCTGCATTCAGCCACGCATGGCCTGACTTGCACCTAGTTGGCTCCACCCAGCGCCAGCACATTTGCGCAGAACGGGGCATGGGCCTTGCTCATCGCCGGGTCGTTGCAGGCCCTCTTCATTGCGGTCCGGTCTCGCTTTGGCGTGGCTCGCCACGCCTTCTTGAACTCAGCCATCGGCTTCATCGTCTTCATCTCGGCATCTTTGTAGAACGAGGGGAAAGATGCCAGATCGCTGAGGGGGTCGGCGGACGCGCCTCCCGCAAAAAGACCGAGAGCAATCGCACCCAGATACCAGCCTCGTATTTTCATGACGCGTCCTTTAGCTGTCGATCGATTGCCTAGGCGGCGATCATCGTGCTGGTCAAAACAGCCAACCACGTTGGTTTGCCTGGCTGCCAAACCTTGCGACGCGCGTGCGATGGCGACCAATGCAATCTACCTATGGAGTTCATGCCACCTTGGCATTTGGCCAGCAGCAGATGATGCGGCAGTCTCTTCGCTAAACGCCCCTGGCGGCGTTTTGGGATGGAGACCAAGACGATGCATATCCAGACCGGAATCAAAACCGACCGAGCCCTCGTTGGCAGCGCAAGATATGCGATGCACGACCGGCAACTTGTCGACATCGTCGTGGCAAGCGATGCACACGGCGCGTTCGTCTGGGGCGTTCTCGACCGCTTGCTGGAGGAGCCCGGCCTCTGCTTCGGCAGCATTGCCGCGTCCGGGTTCGGCGCCATGGAAGCTGCAGTTCTCGCCTACGGGTTGACCTTGGGCGGCCGGCGTGGCGCACGCACGGCACTCACCAATTTCTGGCGACGCGTCAGTCACGCATCGATGTTAATGGCAGATAAGGCAAGCCCTCTGAGGACGATCTTGGAGCAGACAATCGAAATTGCGGAGATCCGTAAGGAAACCTGCCCTGTGAGACTCAACATCCTGGCGTCGAATGCCCGCACCGATGCCGTGAAGGTCTTCCCAAGCGATCAATTGTCGATCGACATTATCCTCGCGGCAGCCACGGTCCCGTTCCTGTTCCCGGCCGTGGAGATTGATGGCGACATCTACTGGGGTGACGGCGACATTTCAGCTTTGCAATCGTTCCAGCTCGTTGAGCCGGGTGGCCAGTTGATCATCGCCGGCAAGCCATCGAGGTCAATGACTACCTGTTCGGATCACCGCGTCGCCGCCATGCCCGCCCCCCCGAATTTGGCCCGGGCACAGACCATCTTCGACAGTGCGCACTGGGCTGGCGCAACGATGTTTTTGAGGCCTTGGACCGACTGGGGTGAACTGACCGCCATGCGCGACAGAGGGCGGAAAAAAGTTGAGGACTGGCTTATGGCGGACCATTTCGCGGACGACCGCTCCGCGGTTGAGAGAAAAGGTCGATATGTCTAGGCGCTTCCTTCCCGCCTAGTCGCGCCTGCTTCGCCCGCTCACGGACGCAGGCGCCAAGCCCTCCGGTTCCCTGCCGGAGGGCTTTTGCTTGGCACCGGTTTCAACATAGTGACCGCGTATCAAATCCATGCCGAGACAGCATTTCAGCTCGGCCGCTTGATCGGGGACACTGCTTGCAGACAGGCCGCAAGGTCAGTCTTTCCCTCGAAACGAAAGCAGGAGATACGACCGTGATCAACACCAAAACCCTCATCGGTTCGGCCCTCGCGGCCGCCACTTCGCTGGCCGCAACGGCCGCCTATAGCGGCCCTGCCGCCCAGCCCAACTTCACCTTCGAAAAGTGCTATGGCGTCGTCAAGGCTGGCCAGAACGACTGCCAGACCGCGACGCATTCATGCGCCGGCACGTCCACCGCCGACAACCAGCCGGACTCCTGGCTCTACGTGCCCGCCGGCAGCTGCGCGAAGATCGCCGGCGGCAGCGTCAAGCCGAAAGCCTGAGCAATCCCGACGTTGAGCCAACTCTAAAATGGAGCAGACCGATGACCCGTGCGTTTCAGTCCCTCACGATCCCCGCTACCGCGGGCATCGGTCTTCGCTCGCCGCACGTCAAAGAAATGCTCTCGCGGCGGCCTTCCGCGGGTTGGCTCGAAGTTCATGCCGAAAACTACATGGGGGACGGCGCTGGCGTTGATGCGCTGGAAAAGCTGCGCGAAACCTACCCACTGTCGATTCACGGGGTTGGCCTGTCCCTTGGCAGTGCAAGGGGAGTCGATCACGACCATCTCCAAAGGCTGCGCAAGGTCTGTGCGCGCTTCCAGCCGGATCTCGTTTCGGAGCATCTGGCCTGGAGCGTTGCTGACGGCGCCTACCTAAACGATCTGCTGCCTCTGCGTTACGATGAAGAGGCGTTGGCGATCGTCGCGCGCAATGTCGAGACGGTCCAGGACACTCTGAAGCGCCGCGTCCTGATCGAAAATCTCTCCGCCTATATCGCTTTTGCGGACTCCTCGATGAACGAGGCTGAGTTCCTGGCCGAACTGGTCGAACGGACCGGCTGTGGGTTGCTGCTGGATGTCAACAATGTCTACGTTTCGGCGCACAACCTTCAATATGACGCAGAAGCCTTCATCGACACTTTGCCGGCTGATTCAATTGGCGAAATCCACCTTGCCGGACATGCCACCAATCAGATCGGGGCCGACACCGTGCTTATCGACGACCATGGCTCTCGCGTGCCACCGGTCGTCTGGAAACTCTACCGGCATGCGATAAGCCGGCTTGGACCGCGCCCTACCCTGATCGAATGGGACACCGATGTCCCTGTTCTCGATGTGCTGCTCGGCGAAGCGATGTGGGCCGACATGCTCTCCGCTTCGATCATGTTCAACCGCAAGCAGGCCGCGAGACACACGGCGGCCACCAAACCCCGGCCGCCCTCCACCCTGGTTTCCTTCGAGGCGGGGGCGAGGACAGGCATGCCAGTGCTTGCGGCGTTTGCCGTCGCCAAGGCTGGGCAGGCAATGCCGTTAGTGTTGCCGCCAATACAGAGAGCGTATCATGCTGCCGCTTGAACATTTGCAGACCACCATGGCGCGCTCGGTGCTGGCCATCGAGCCATTGGCCGCCGCAAAAATGTTGACCGCCGGCAAGGCCGATCCTCTGGCCCGCCTACGCATCTATCAAAACAACACCCGTAGTTCGCTCACCGCAGTGCTGATGGCGGTGTTTCCCGTCACGGTTCGCCTTGTCGACGAACGGTTCTTCCGTTTCGTGGCGAGCGAGTTCATTCGACGGCATCCGCCCGCGGAGTCGCGGCTGGCGCGCTATGGGGCGGGCTTCCCGCGCTTCCTGAAGACAATCGACACCCTGTCCGACATGCCGATCGTGGCCGAAACGGCAAGGCTTGAATGGACCATCGCAGAAGCGCTCGACGCGGCTTGCCTGCCGTCGCGGACCCTCGCTGAATATGACAACACCAATCTCGGACCTTCGCTCTATATCGTGCTGCAGCCCTCCGTGCGGTTGATTGTTTCGCACTGGTCCATCCTGTCCGTTTGGACGGCGCACCAGCAAGACGTGGTGATCGACCAGCAGAGTGCCTTGCTAAGGCGCCCTCAACGCGTGGCGTTGTGGCGAGCCGGAGACAGCGTCCGGCTGGTCCTTCTCGATCGGGCGAACTTTGCGTTCCGGCATTCGCTGAAGCACGGCCTAGGCCTCGAACACGCCACAAGCCGTGCCCTCGCTCTCGAACCCTCATTCGATCTCGTGTCCGCGCTCGTGCGTCTGTTCGGCGACGGGCTCGTCACGGATGTTCGGATCCCGACGCATCCCCTCTCAAACCGATGGAGACAGTCATGACCGCGATACAAGAATATTCCTCGCCCGCCCCGGCGGGTCTTTTCGGCCTTTACAGGCGTGTCATCAAGCTACCCGAGCGCATTCCGTTTTCGCTGATCCAACTCGCCGCCCGGATTGCGATATCGCATGTCTTCTGGCAGTCCGCTCAGACGAAGCTGGCATCCTGGCCGGTTACGCTGCAGCTGTTTGCCAACGAATACAATCTGCCCTTCATCGATCCGTCGATCGCGGCGCCGCTGGCGACGACCGCCGAAATCACGGGGTCGGTCCTGCTTTTCCTGGGGCTATTCTCTCGCCTCGGCGCGCTGATGCTGCTCGGTGTCGTATCGGTAATCCAGATCTTCGTTTTCCCGGAGAACTGGGCCGAGCATCTGCTGTGGGCCTCGCTGCTGCTGCTCGTGCTGACCCGAGGCGCCGGCGTCTTTTCGCTCGACTATGTCGCCGAGCGGACCTTTTCAGCGTCTAGAAAATAAAGATCTCGGCCAGCAAGGAAGCACTGGCAAAACTCCAGGATGTGGCGGACGCCATGACATCGAAGGCGACGCAAGAGACTGCGGAAAGATCGGCCGGCGCCTTTGTTCGCTCTTATCATCCATAAGGGCCCTCAGGTCTGTCGAAATGACCAGTGTGCGAAATAGCGACCGTCTCGATCCAGCAGATTTCGAACTGGCCTCCGCATGTTTTCCCGCCATTTTGTTACATGTTTTGTAACATCAGAATGGACAAGAAGCCTTGCATGTCAAGGGCTCCAGCGATTTCAATGGGATACCATGGTGCTGCGAGAGAGGATTGAACTCTCGACCTCTCCCTTACCAAGGGAGTGCTCTACCACTGAGCTACCGCAGCCGCTGATGGCGGGCTTCTGCCATATCGAACCGGCAAGCGCAAGGCCAAGTGCAATGCTTCTGTGAAAGCCTTTGCCGGATAGCTTTTGATGACATGTTCGATGACATGGCGGCGCCACAATGTTGGCTATCCCTGAATGGGTGTCGGCCGACAGGCAGGCGGGACGGGACGATGAACGACAAGACAAATGAAGCAAAAAAGGGCGGCACGGACCGCAAGGACCGGCTCGCCGAGCAATTGCGGGCCAATCTGCAGAAGCGCAAGGCGCAGTCGCGCTCGCGCCGCACCGGCGGCGCCGACCAGCGGCCGGAGGGGCTCGGCGGAGCCGAGGAAATACAAAAAGATTAACTCAAATCGGCCACTCTTGGACCGGGGTGGGCGAAATCCTATTTCTTGAACCACGCCGGCCAATGGTCTAGACGGACCGATACTCAAACGATTGAACCGGCCTTTTCTGGCCGAGAGGGACGTTTTCCATGGATCGCATCAGAATTGTCGGCGGCAACAAGCTTGCCGGAAGTATTCCGATCTCGGGCGCGAAAAACGCGGCCCTGCCGCTGATGATCGCCTCGCTGTTGACCGACGACACGCTGACGCTGGAAAACGTTCCGCATCTGGCCGATGTCGAGCAGCTGATCCGGATCCTCGGCAATCACGGCGTCGACTATTCGGTCAATGGCCGCCGCGAGAAGCAGAATGAAGGCTATTCGCGCACCATCAACTTCTCCGCCCGCAACATCGTCGACACGACCGCCCCTTACGAGCTGGTGTCGAAGATGCGCGCGTCGTTCTGGGTGATCGGGCCGCTGCTGGCCCGCATGGGCGAGGCGAAAGTGTCGCTGCCGGGCGGCTGCGCCATCGGCACGCGTCCGGTCGACCTGTTCCTCGAAGGCCTGCAGGCGCTGGGCGCCGACATCGATGTCGACACCGGCTATGTGCTTGCCAAGACCCGGAACGGCCGCCTTGTCGGCAACCGCTACGTGTTCCCGAAAGTCTCGGTCGGCGCCACCCATGTGCTGATGATGGCGGCCTCGCTCGCCAAGGGCGAGACGGTGCTTGAAAACGCCGCCTGCGAGCCCGAAATCGTCAACCTCGCCGAATGCCTCAATGCCATGGGCGCCAGGATCTCCGGCGCCGGCACGCCAACCATCACCATTGACGGCGTCGAAGCGCTTTCGGGCGCCCGCGTGCGCGTCATCCCCGACCGCATCGAGACCGGTACCTATGCCATGGCCGTCGCCATGACCGGTGGCGACGTGGTGCTCGAAGGCGCGCGTCCCGAATTGCTGCAGACCGCGCTGGACGTGATCGCCCAGACCGGCGCCGAGATCACGCAGACCAACTCCGGCATCCGCGTGAAGCGCAACGGCACCGGCATTTCGCCCGTCGATGTGACGACGGCGCCCTTCCCGGCGTTCCCGACCGATCTGCAGGCGCAGTTCATGGGCCTGATGACGATGGCCAAGGGCAAGTCGCGCATCACCGAGACGATCTTCGAGAACCGCTTCATGCACGTCCAGGAACTGGCCCGGCTCGGCGCCCACATCACGCTTTCAGGCCAGACGGCGATCGTCGACGGCGTGGCGAAGCTGAAGGGCGCACCGGTTATGGCCACCGATCTTCGCGCTTCCGTCTCGCTGGTCATCGCCGGCCTGGCCGCCGAAGGCGAGACCACGGTCAACCGTGTCTACCATCTCGACCGCGGCTTCGAGCGGCTGGAAGAGAAGCTCTCCAACTGCGGCGCGGTGATCGAGCGTATCTCGGCGTAACGACTGCTACCTCTGCTTCTGCGCAGGCGATTGGCGAAAGCCGAGGCAGCATCCAATCTCCCCTCTTCCTGGGGAGATCGGCAGCTTTGCCGAGGCGCTAGCCCGTGCTGCGGTTGCACCGACCGGAAAGACCGCCTAACAGAGGGCTTAAACCAACTTTCAGGTGCACTTTCAGCATGGCAGCCCTCAAACTCATCGCGCTCGACGATCAGGATCTGAGCATTGTCTCGGCCCATGTCCAGGACGCCGTGATGAAGGTTTCGGACCTCGAATTCCTGCCTTCGGCCAAGCGCTTCGTGCTGACCATGAACCGCTTCGTCTGGGAGGCGAAGTCCGGCCTGTTTCGCCAGCACAATGAGCGGCGGCAGGCCGTGCTGCATTTCGACCGGGTGCTCGGCGCCAAGACCAACGGCATCGCCCGCGACAAGCCGGCCGAGATCCTGTCCCTGCTGGCGGTCAGCTTCATCGAGATCAGCAAGCCGTCCGGCATCGTCGAGCTGATCTTTTCCGGTGGCGGCACCATCATGCTCGATGTCGAGTGCATCGAGGCCCGCCTTGCCGATATCGGCGGCGCGTGGGAAGCCACGTCGCGGCCCGTCCACAAGGCTTGAATATCCGATGGCCATCACGCTTCGTCAGTCCGACGCCGATTTCGAGCAGCGTTTCGCCGCTTTCCTGTTGACCAAGCGGGAAGTCTCCGAGGACGTCGACGCCGCCGTGCGGCAGATCATCGACCGCGTGCGTGCCGAGGGCGACGCGGCGCTGATCGGCTACACACAAAGATTCGACCGCGCCGATTTGAACAGCCTCGGCATTGCCGTGTCGAAGGAAGACATTGCGGCCGCCTACGAAACGGCCGACCCGAAGGCGATCGAAGCGCTTGAATTCGCACGCGACCGTATCCGTTCCCACCATGAGCGGCAGCGGCCCAAGGATGATCGCTACACGGATGCCGCCGGCGTCGAGCTCGGCTGGCGCTGGACGGCAATCGAGGCGGTCGGGCTCTACGTGCCGGGCGGCACGGCAAGCTACCCAAGCTCGGTGCTGATGAACGCCGTGCCCGCTCGAGTGGCCGGCGTCGAGCGCATCGTCATGGTCGTGCCGGCGCCGGGCGGCATCATCAATCCGCTGGTGCTGGTGGCGGCCGATATGGCAGGCGTGTCCGAGATCTACCGCGTCGGCGGCGCCCAGGCGATAGCGGCACTTGCCTATGGCACCGAGACCATAAAGCCGGTCGCCAAGATCGTCGGGCCCGGCAATGCCTATGTCGCGGCGGCCAAGCGCCAGGTGTTCGGCACGGTCGGCATCGACATGATCGCAGGCCCTTCGGAAGTGCTCGTCATGGCCGACGGCGACAACGATCCGGACTGGATCGCCGCCGACCTGCTCGCCCAGGCCGAGCACGACGCGTCGGCGCAATCGATCCTGATCACCGACGATCCGGCTTTCGGCAAGGCGGTCGAACAGGCGGTCGAGCGCCAGTTGCAGAGCCTGCCGCGAGCCGAGACGGCGTCGGCGAGCTGGCGCGATTTCGGCGCGGTGATCCTGGTGCCAACGATCGACGCGGCATTGCCGCTGGCCGACCGCATCGCGGCCGAGCATGTCGAGCTGGCCATCGACGATGCCGAGGGCTTTCTGTCGCGGATGCGCAATGCTGGCGCGGTTTTTCTCGGCCGTCATACGCCGGAAGCCATCGGCGACTATGTCGGCGGCTCCAACCATGTGCTGCCCACGGCCCGCTCGGCGCGCTTCTCGTCGGGCCTGTCGGTCCTCGACTTCGTCAAGCGCACCTCGATCCTCAAGCTCGGACCGGAACAGTTGCGCCTGCTGGCGCCCGCGGCGGTCGCGCTGGCAAAGGCGGAAGGGCTCGACGCGCATGGCCGCTCCGTCACTGTCCGGCTGAATATGTAGGCCGATATGACGGGCTCCGATCAAACCCGCGCAAAACTGATCGATGTCGAACTCGATGAATCGATCGGCCGTTCGACGCCCGATGTCGAGCATGAGCGGGCGGTGGCGATCTTCGACCTGATCGAGGAGAACAGTTTTCAGCCCGTCAACGACAGCGGAGCCGGTCCCTACCGGCTGAAACTGTCGCTGGCCGAGCAGCGCCTGGTGTTCGCCGTGGCGCGCGAGGACGGCACCGCGGTCATCACCCATATCCTGTCGCTGACGCCTCTGCGGCGCATCGTCAAGGATTACTACATGATCTGCGAAAGCTATTACGACGCCATCCGCTCCTCGACGCCGAGCCATATCGAGGCGATCGACATGGGCCGCCGGGGTTTGCACAATGAAGGCTCGCAGACGCTGATGGACCGGCTTTCGGGCAAGATCGACATCGATTTCGATACGGCGCGCCGGCTGTTCACGCTGGTCTGCGTGCTGCACTGGCGGGGCTAATCCTGGCTACCCTGCCCCGCTCGATCCTGTTCCTGTGCGGCATGAATGCCGTGCGCTCGCCGATGGCAGAGCAGCTGGCACGCCGGATGCTGCCCGCCACCGTCTTTGTCGCTTCGGCCGGTGTGCGCGCCGGCGAGCGGGACCCGTTCGTCGATGCCGTGCTGGCCGAGGACGGTCTCACGCTGGGCGAACGTCACCCACGGACGCTGGACGAGCTCGAGGATGACTATTTCGATCTCATCGTGACGCTGGCGCCGGAGGCGCACCATGCCGCGCTGGAGCTCACCCGCTCGCTTGCCGTCGAGGTCGAATATTGGCCGACACCGGACCCGACCGGTGCCGACGGCACGCGCGAGCAGATCATGGCCAGCTATCGCGACGTGCGCGAGCGGCTGAAAGCCCGGATCGGCCGCCGGTTCGTCGCTCCAGACCATCCGGATTAAGCATGTTCACAAGCGAACGATTATCATATAGGTTCCGCCGAAATTCCAGCCGGGGCGCTGGAATTGCCATCCAAGCAAAGGTATCGAATGCCGAAGGAAGAAGTCCTCGAGTTTCCGGGTGTCGTGACGGAATTGTTGCCCAACGCGATGTTCCGGGTGAAACTCGAAAACGAACACGAGATCATCGCCCATACGGCCGGCCGCATGCGCAAGAACCGCATCCGCGTGCTGACCGGCGACAAGGTTCTGGTCGAGATGACGCCATACGACCTGACCAAGGGCCGCATCACCTACCGCTTCAAGTAAGATCAGGGCTCGGCCGGAACGCGATGAGCATTTTGCAGAAGCTGGTGCTTGCCTCGGGTTCGCCGCGCCGTATCGAACTCCTGCAGCAGGCCGGCATCGAGCCGGACCGCATCCTGCCAGCCGATATCGACGAGACGCCGCTGCGTGCCGAGCATCCGCGTTCGCTGGCCAAGCGGCTGTCGAAAGAAAAGGCCGAGAAAGCGTTCGCGTCGCTGAAGACCGAGACGGACCATGCGCCAAGCTTCGTGCTGGCCGCCGACACGGTGGTCGCGGTCGGGCGGCGCATCCTGCCCAAGGCCGAGACGCTCGATGATGCCGCCAACTGCCTCGGCCTGCTGTCGGGCCGCTCGCACCGGGTTTATTCGGGCATCTGCCTGATCACGCCGGGCGGCAAGTTGCGCCAGCGGCTGGTCGAGACGCGGGTGCGCTTCAAGCGGCTGCCACGCGAGGAAATCGACGCCTATGTCGCGTCCGGCGAGTGGCGGGGCAAGGCCGGCGGCTACGCCGTCCAGGGTCTCGCCGGCGCCTTCGTCGTCAAGCTGGTCGGCTCGTACACCAACATCGTCGGCCTGCCGCTCTACGAGACGGTGGCGCTGCTGTCGGGCGAAGGCTTCAGGATCCATCAAAACTGGCTGTCCCCACGGCTATGAGCCCCGACGACAAAGTGACCCCGCTGCGCCCCAAGCGCCCCTGCCCCGAATGCGGCAAGCCCTCGGCGCGCGAGACCTATCCATTCTGCTCGACGCGCTGCAAGGACATCGACCTCAACCGCTGGCTGAAGGGCGCCTATGTCATCAAGGCCCGCGACGACGAGGAAGAGCCGGACGCCGACGAGCCGAAATAGAGCGGCCTTTGGCGACATGCTCTGATCAGGCGGCTTCGTTCTTGCGCCTCACACGCGCCCAGGCCGGCAGCCAGTCACCGTGAGCGGCCAGGAGATCATCGACCAGCGACCAGATCTGGTCGAGATCGAGTTCGGCCGACGTGTGCGGGTCCATCATCGCCGCATGGTAGATGTGCTCGCGGTTCTCGCTCATCAGCGCCCGCACCGTCAGTTCCTGGACGTTGATGTTGGTGCGGATCAGTGCCGTCAGTTGCGGCGGCAGGTCGCCGATGTAGGTCGGCTGGATGCCGGAGGCATCGACAAGGCACGGTACTTCGGCGGCGCAATCGCGGGGCAGCGAGGTGATGCAGCCATTGTTGCGGACATTGCCGTAGATTACCGAGGGTTCGCCGGTCCACACCGAATTCATGATCGAGGAGGCATATTCCCGGGACGGCTCGACCTCGATACGGTCGGCCGAGCGATAGGCCTGCGCCTGGTCCTTCCAGTGCTCGATCTGTTCGATGCAGCGCTTGGGGTATTCATCGAGCGGAATGCCGTATTTCTCGATCAAATCGGGGCGGCCCTCCTTGATGAAATAGGGCGTGTATTCGGCGAAATGCTCCGAGCTCTCGGTGACGAAGAAGCCCAGCCTGGTCAGCATCTCGTAGCGCACCTTATTGGGGCAGCGCGGGTTCCAGCCGGGCTTGGGCGCGCGGCCCTCGCGATAGGCGCGCACGAGATCGGGATAAAGGTCGCGGTAGGAGCCGTCCGCCTGCCGATGCTCGAATTTCAGGTAGAAGGCCATGTGGTTGATGCCGGCCGAGCGATAGCGGATTTCCTCGTAGGGAAGGTCGAGATCGTGTGCCAATTCCATCGCCGTGCCCTGCACCGAATGGCAGAGGCCGACCTGTTTGATATCAGGGTATTTTTCCGATATCGCCCAGGTGTTGATCGCCATCGGGTTGACGTATTGCAGCATGATCGCTTCGGGGCAGACGGCGAGCATGTCCTCGCAGATCTTCCACAGATGCGGAACGGTCCGCAGGCCGCGCATGATGCCGCCGACGCCGAGCGTGTCGGCAATCGTCTGGCGCAGGCCGTATTTCTTCGGCACTTCGAAGTCGGTGACCGTGCAGGGTTCGTAGCCGCCGATCTGGAAGGCGACGACGACGAAGTCGGCCCCGGCAAGTGCCTTGCGCTGATCGGAATAAATCTCGGCCTTCGCCTTGACGCCGAGCGTCGCGATCAGCTTGTTGACGACGACGGCGCTCTCCTCCAGCCGCTGCGGATTGATGTCCATGAGAGCGATCGTCGCGCCCGACAGCGACGGACGCTGCAGCACGTCGCCGACGATGTTCTTCATGAACACCGTCGAGCCGGCGCCGATGAAAGTGATCCTGGGATTTTTTGCCACGCTAACCTCCGGCTATGTTCAGGCCACGTCGAAAGCGGCCCTGACGAGCCGTTCGGTGTAGGCGGTCTTGGGATTGGAGAGGACCTCGTCGACAGGTCCCTGCTCGACGATCTTGCCGTGCTGCATGACGATAACGCGATGGCAGAGCGCCCGCACCACCTTCAGGTCGTGCGAAATGAAGAGGTAGCTCAGGCCGCGCTCGTCCTGCAGCTTGCGTAAGAGGTCGATGATCTGGGCCTGGACGGAGAGGTCGAGCGCCGAGGTCGGCTCGTCGAGCAGGATGAATTCGGGTTCGAGCGCGATGGCACGGGCAATGGCGATACGCTGGCGCTGGCCGCCGGAAAATTCGTGGGGAAAGCGCGACAGGATATCGCCGGGCATGCCGGCGCTGACCAGCGCCTCGCGCACCCGCTCGACCCGCTCGCGCCGCGTCGCGCCGATGCTGTTGACGATCAGCCCTTCCTCGATGATCTGGCCGATCGTCATGCGCGGATTGAGCGAGGAGAAGGGATCCTGGAAGACGATCTGCATGCGCGAACGCAGCGGCCGCATCTCGTTGCGGGACAGGCCCTGGATCGGCTGGCCGTCGAAACGGATTTCGCCGCGCTTGGCGTCGATCAATCTCAGCAAGGCCTGGCCGAAGGTGGTCTTGCCGGAACCGGATTCGCCGACCAGCCCCAGCGTCTCATGACGGCAAAGTTTAAGGCCGAGATCGTCGACGGCGACCAGTTCGCGCCAGTCCGGTTTCAGGAAGGTGCCGTGGCGCAGCATGAAGCAGACGCGCACGCCATTCGCCTCGAGGATGGTGCCACTGCCCTCCGGCAGCGGTTGTGGCCGTCCGCGCGGCTCGGAAGCCAGCAGCCGCCTGGTGTAGGGGTGCTGCGGATCGGCGAACAGCCGTTCCGTGACGTTGTGCTCGCACATTTCGCCATGCTGCATGACATAGACGTAGTCGGAGAATTTGCGCACCACGGTGAGATCATGGGTGATCAGGATCACCGCCATCCGCAGCTCTTTCTGCAGATTGCGGATCAGGTTGAGGATCTGCGCCTGGACGGTGACGTCGAGCGCGGTCGTCGGCTCGTCGGCGACCAGCACGTCGGGATTGTTGGCGAGCGCCATGGCGATCATTACGCGCTGGCGCTGGCCGCCTGAAAGCTGGTGCGGGTATTGCTTGAGCCGCGCTTCCGGCTCGGGAATCTGCACATGCCGCAGCAGCTCGAGCGCCCGCGCCCAGGCTTGCCTGCGGCCCACCTTGCGGTGCACCCTGATCGCCTCGACGATCTGGCTGCCGACCGTGTAGATCGGGTTGAGCGAACTCATCGGCTCCTGGAAGATCATCGAGATGCGGTTGCCGCGCAGCTTGCGCCGGTCGCGCTCGGCGAATTTCAGGATGTTCTGGCCGTCGTAACAGACGCTCGATCTTGGCGACACGGTGGCCCGCCGCGACAGCAGTCCCATGACGGTGCGCGCCGTCACCGACTTGCCGGAGCCGGATTCGCCGACGATGGCGATCGTCTCCCCGCGATAGAGCTGGAACGAGACGTCCTTGACCGCCTCGACGACGCCGTGCTCCACCTTGAAGGCGACCTCGATGTTGCGGGCGTCGATGATGGGCTCGCCCTGGCGCCCGTCATGGTCGTGGCGGACGGCGGGGGCGAAGGATTCGACGAGTGCGACGGTCATTCCTGCCACCTCAATAGGGGTCGACGGCGTCGCGCAGGCCGTCGCCCAGCGCGTTGAAGGCAAAGACGGTGACGAGCACGAAACCGACCGGCGACAGGATCCAGGGATAGGTGCCTATGACGGAATAGGTCGCAGTGTCCTGCAGCATCAGCCCCCATGAGATCAGTGGCGGCTTGACCGCGAAGCCGAGGAACCCGAGGAAAGATTCCAAGAGCACCACTGTCGGGATCGCCAGCGTAACGGCAACGATCACGTGGCTCATCACATTGGGGAAGATGTGCTGCATGATGATGCGCCGGTCGGTGGCGCCAACCGCCATGGCGGCGCGCACATATTCGATCCGCGCCAGCGCCAGCGTCTTGCCGCGCACCTCGCGTGACATCTGCGCCCAGCCCAATGCCGACATGACGATGATGACGAAGGCGAGGAAGACATTGGTGGGCGCGGTGACCGGGATCAGCGTCGTCAGCGCCAGATAGAGCGGCAGTTGCGGAAAGGCGAGCACCAGTTCCACGAAGCGCTGCATCCAGACATCGAACCGGCCGCCGAAATAGCCGGAGACCATGCCGACGGTGGTGCCGATGACGGTGATGATGAAGACCACCGTCAGCGCGATCATCAGCGAGACGCGCGAGCCGTGGATGGCGCGCGACAGCACATCGCGACCGAACTTGTCGGTGCCGAGAAAATGCACCGGCAGGCCGTCCATCGAGGCGAAGAAATGCCGGTTGGCCGGAATGAGCCCGAAGAGCCTGTAGGGCGCGCCCTCGACGAAGAAGCCGAGCAGCCTCGGATGGTCGTAGTCGGGGCCGACGATGGGCTGGAAGGTGACCGGATCGAGATCCGCCGAGTCGGCCAGCGCATAGACCCTCGGCCGCATGACGACATTGCCGTCCTTGTCGTGGAAGGAAGGCACTTGCGGCGGCGCGAAGCCGACATCGGTCGCCTTCGGATCCATCGGCGCCAGGAACTCGGCGAACACCGCCATCACCAGCAGCAGCACGACTAGCCAGAGCCCGGCCATGCCGGTCCAGGAGCGCTTCAGCCGGCGCCAGACAAGCGCCATGTAGCTCTCGTTGCCGCGCGCCGGTATGGCTACGATGGGCGCTTCGGCCGGCAGCGGTGGGGGTGACGGATCGCGCGCCAGCATCTAGCTCTCCCCGAACTGGCGCACACGCGGATCGAGCAGGACGAGCAGCATGTCGGCGATGATGTTGCCGACGATCAGCGTCGCCGACAGCACCATCATGAAGGTGGCGGTGACATAGACATCGCCGACCGCCATGGAGCCGACGATCGCCGGGCCGACGGTCGGCAGCGCGAAGATGATCGCCGTCTCGATCTCGCCGGTGAGCATGTAGGGCAGCACCACGCCCTGATACATGACGAGCGGATGCAGTGCGTTGGGCACGGCATGGCGCATGACGACGGCGCTGCCGGTCAATCCCTTGGCTCTCGCCGTCTCGACATATTGGGCGTTCAGCGTATCCAGCAGATTGCCGCGCATGACGCGCATGTTGTAGGCGAGGCCGCCGAAGGTGGCGATCGCGACCACGGGCCAGACATGCTTGACGAGGTCGGCGAACTTGCCCCACGACCACGGCGCGCCGCCATATTGCGGTGAGAAGAACGAGCCGATCTCCGACACGTTGAACTGGAAGACCAGCAGATAGACTATGATCAGCGCCATCAGGAAGCGCGGCACCGTCATGCCGAGGAAGGAGATAGCCGACAGCGTCGAGTCGATCCAGGTGTATTGCCGGGTCGCCGCCCATATGCCGAAGGTGATGCCCAGCACCGAGGCGAGGAGATGACAGACCAGCGCCAGCAGCAGTGTGCGCGGCAGGCGCTCGCCGACGACGTCAGCAACCGGCTTGTTGTAATAGAGGCTGTAGCCGAAATCACCGCGGGTGACGATGCCGCCGATCCAGTTGAGATACTGGACGGGCAACGGCTTATCGAGGCCATGTTCGATACGATAGGCGTTGGCCTGCGCGTCGGCTTGGGCGAAGGAGGCTCCGCCCTGGTTGATCAGCTGCGAGCGGATGTAATCGGCATAATCGCCCGGCGGCGCCTGGATGATGGCAAAGGTGACGAGACTCAAGATGGCGAGGACCGGTATCGCCGACGCTATGCGCATGGCCAGGAATCGCAGCATGGACGGTCCGCTTCCTCATCTTGCCGGACGCGCCGCTTGGGCGTTCGGAGGTTGGTTTTTCCCGGCCGCGCCATCCCCCCCCCCGGGTCTCTCTCAGTCAGGGGAGGTAAACCTACATCGGGCCCTTGTCTCCGGGTTTGCCGGGGAGCTCCTCAGGGAACAGTTCGTATTTCGCCTGCTTGTCTGCCGCGACAAAGACACGTTCGCGGACGATCGAATCCTCGGCCCAGTTGAACATGAAGATCGGCGTACCCTGCGGAATGTTGGAGAAGCGCTTGTTGACGATCAGCGCCCCGGGATACTCCGTCAGGCCGATATTGTAGACGTGTTCCGTCGATATCTTCTGGAACTCCTTCATCAGGCTGGCGCGCTCATCATTGTCCGACGAGGAGACGAACTTGTTGACGATGTCGACGAGGTCCTTTTCGAAAGGCATCAGATCGACCTGGCCGCTTTCCGGCGCGCGGTGATCCCAGCTGGTCTTCGGGCCGACCGGAGCGAGCTGCACTGTATTCTGTACGACGGAGGTCAGCTCCTGCTCGTTGCGCCGGATCAGCCAGTCGAAGCGCCCGGAATATTGCGAGGCGTCGCGCTGGGTGCCGTTGAGACCGTTGAGCACAACCCGAAGCCCGAGCTTCTCCATCTGGGCGACGACGCCTTCGGCGAGGCTCTTGTCGGTGCCGTAGTCGTTGTTGACCAGCATCACGATCTCGACATTCTTGCCGCCGGCGGTGCCGGCCGGGAAGTTCACGAAACCGTCGCCATCCGTGTCCTTGAGGCCGGCCTTGGCGAGTTCGGCCTTGGCGCCCTCGAGGTCGAAGGGATAATAGACCGTCGACTTGCGGTCATAGAAGCTGGTGCCAGACGAGAAGCCGCCGGGATAGATGGCGGTGAACGGCCCCTTGACCAGGGAGTCGCCAAGCGCCTTGCGGTCGAGCGCCATGGTGACGGCCTTGCGGAAATCCTCGTTGCGGTTCAGTTCGCGGATGGCCTGGCCGCGCTCGTCCGGGTTGCCCCAGCCATTGGCGGAAAAGTTCAGGCGCAGATTGTAGCCGATGAGCCGCGGGCCGAAGGCCAGACGTGCCGGCGCGTTCGCCTCGGCCGCGCGCTTCAGCGAGGCGACGAAATTTTCCGGCTGCTCGAGGTTTGAAAAGTCGCCAGAGCCAGCCACCGCCTGGACGTCGCGGTCGGCCCAGGTCGACAGCTTGTACTGCAGTTCGTCGAGGTAGGGCAGCTGGTTACCCTTTTCGTCGACCTTCCAATAGTAGGGGTTGCGGCGCATGACGATGATGTCGTCCGGCCGGTAATCGACCGGCACCCAGGCGCCCATCACCGGCATGTTCATATATTCCGGTGGGAAGGCGTTCTTGAACTGGTCGTAGGTGTTCTTCGAATATTTGGGATGCTGCGGCTTCAATATGTGCGCGGGACCGGGACAGAAAGTGCCGTAGGCCATGGCGTAGAGGTACTGTTTCGGGAAGGCGTCCTTGAAGGTCCACTCGACGGTGTAATCGTCGATCTTTTTCAGCGTCGTGCCGACGCCGAAGGTTTCCTGTGTCGCACCATTCAACGGAGAGACGTTCGGGTCGATGACCTCGTCGTCCCAGTAGAACATGACGTCGTCGGCGTTGAAGGCAACGCCATCGGACCATTTTGCGCCCTCGACCAGATGCATGGTCAGCTTGTGGCCGTCCTTCGACCAGTCCCAGCTTTTGGCGAGATTCGGCAGCGGTTCGGTATCCTTGGCCTCGACCTGGAACAGCGGCGCAGTGCGCGTCAGGCACTCGGAGAGGCCTATGTCGATGCCGCCCCAGCCTTGCGTCTGGCCAGCGCCGTAGTTCCAGCCTTCCGGCCGCCCGCCGATGACATGGCGCATCGTATCGCCATAGACGCCGACGCCATCGGGCATGTTGGCGGTCTTGAAGACCAGCGGCTCCTTCGGCAGCCTGTCCTCCACCGGCGGCAGCTTGCCGGCCTTGACGTATTTTTCCGTCACCCAGTCCGGCTCGTGATATTCCGGCAGCGTCTTGAACTCCAGGATGGAGTCGCGCGCCACATACTTGATCTTGCCTTCGGCCGGAAACGTCGCCGGCGTCGGCGGGACCGTCGGTTCGGAAGCGAAGGCGTTGAGCGCCGGAACGGAGACGCTCAGCGCCAGTCCAGCGACAATGCCAATGCTGCGTAGGTTCCTCATTATCTCCTCCCTCGTGTTCAGACTTTTTCTGCTGCTTGTCTTCTGCCTTGGCGGCTGACTGCGGCGGACCTGCCTCCCGTGGATCCGCGGCCGCTCCCGGATTTTCAGCCGGTCTGCTTCAGCGCGGCTTTTTCGGCGCGCAATTCCTCGATCGAGCGCACATTGCGCCGCGCGGCACCGGCCCATTCGCGGGTCTTGACCACGGATTTCGACAACCGCTCCTTGGCGGCCGGAACGGCATGCGCGTATTGCGGCAACCAGGCGGCCTGGGCGACGACCATTTCGTCGACCATCTGCCAGACCTCCTCCGGAGTCGACACCGCGCCAACCAGCGGATCATGCAGCACGGCGAGCTTCAGGAGATCGATATCGCCCGATATCGCGGCATGGACCGACATGCGCTGGACGTTGATCGAAGACATGCAGGTCGCCGCACAGGCCTCCGGCAGCGTGATGCCGGCGGCCATGTTGATGCCGAAACGATCGACGAAGCCGGGCGACTCGATGATGGCGTCCTGCGGCAAATTGGTGATCACACCATTGTTCTTGACGTTGAAGTGGCCGCGATAGACGCGGTTGGTCTCCAGCGCCTCCAATATGTGGCTGGCATGCTCGTTGGAGCGCTTGGCCACGTCGATCGGCTTCGACGCCGCTTCAAGGAACTGCGGATACTCCGTCTCGAACCAGTTGCGGGTCTCGGTCGAGTAGCGGAGGTAGCCGCCGGTCTCGCCATGGATCCAGTCCGACATGTCGATCCAGCGCATGATCTCGTCCGGACGCTTCCGATACCAGGGCAGGTATTCGGACAGATGGCCGTTGCTTTCGGTCGAATAGACGCCAAAGCGCTTCAGCACGTCGATGCGCAGCTTCTCCTGCTGTGAGTAGACCGGATGCGCCTCGAAGGCAGCAACCAGTTCGTCCTTGCCGATCTTGCGGCCATTCAGGCGCAGATCGGTGAACCAGGTCTGATGGTTGATGCCGGAGCAGATATAGTCGAGCTCCCCAGGCGACTTCGCACCCAGCACCTTGGCAATCTGCTCGGCACCGTGCTGGACGCCGTGGCAGAGCCCGACCGTGTCGACCTTGCCGTACTCGATCGCCGCCCAGGTGTTCATGGCCATCGGGTTGGCGTAGTTGAGGAACTTGGCGTTGGTGTCGGCGACCTCGCGGATGTCCTTGCAGAAGTCGAGGATCACCGGAATGTTGCGTTGGCCGTAGAGAATGCCGCCGGCGCAGATCGTGTCGCCGACGCACTGGTCGATGCCGTATTTCAGGGGAATGCGGATGTCGTCGGCATAGGCTTCCAGGCCGCCGACCCGAACGCAGCTGATGATATAGCGTGCACCTTCGAGCGCCTTGCGGCGGTCGGTGGTCGCCGTCACCCTGGTCGGCAATCCGTTCGCTTCGACGATCCTGTCGAGGATCGCCTTGATCATCCGCAGATTGTGCTCGCTGAGATCGGTCAGCGCGAATTCGATGTCCTTGAATTCGGGCACGCAGAGGATGTCGGTGAACAGTTTCTTGGTGAATCCGACGCTGCCGGCGCCGATAATAGCGATTTTGAAACTCATCACCTTCACCTCGATCCAATCGAATGCTAGGCAAGGAGCAACAAGGGAGGATATGGCCACGCGCGAAGGCGTGCCTGCCATTCAGGCCGGAATCCGGCTTTTCTCCTCCCGCCCGCTCCTCGACGCGGGTCTTTCGCGTTCTTCGAGGCGGGATTATGCGCTTATTCGCGAGCGCGACCAGAGAAGGATTATGCTTTCAGGGGTAATTTTGTGCTGCAGGATTTGATTGCCAACGGACAGTCGATGCGTACGATCTCGCTGCCGCGCGGCCGCCAGCGCCTGCATGCCATGCCGACAAGCACGGGCTATGAAGTGCGCGAGGACGAAATCTACGACTGGGATGGGCGCAAACGCGGCCAGACGCCATTCACCGTGCTGCAGCACACGATCAGCGGAACCGGCCGGCTGCGCTACGAGAACCGCAACTATCGCCTGCAGCGGAACGACACATTGCTGGTGCTGGTGCCGCACAACCACCGCTACTGGCTGGCCAGGGACGAGCGCTGGGAATATTTCTGGATCTCGATGAACGGCGAGGAGGCGCTGCGCATCCACAAGTCGATCCTCAACGTCTCCGGTCCGGTGTTCCGGCTGCAGCCGGCGACGATAGATCATCTTGCCGATTGCAGCTTGCGGCTCGTCAAGGGCGCCGCTTCGCCGGGCGCTGCTTCGGCGATCGCCTACGAGGCTGCGATGGCGCTCTATGACGATGTCTTCGGCTCACACGCCTTTGCCGAGAAACAGAGCGCCATGCAGCCGGTCATCGATCACATCAACGCTAACCTCGACAAATCGCTGCCAGTGGCGGAGCTGGTCCAGATCAGCGGCCTCAGCCGGGCCCATTTCTCGCGCTGCTTTGCCGAGAGCGAAGGCCTGCCGCCAGCCGAATTCGTGCTGCAACAACGCCTGCAGCGCGCGGCGAAGCTTTTGACCAAGGCCGACTTCCTGCCGGTGAAGGAAGTCGCCATCCTGTGCGGCTTCGAGGATGCGAACTATTTTTCGAAGGTGTTTCGCCGCCTTTATGGCACCACGCCCAGCCAATTCCGCACCACCGGCATGTATGCCAGCTTGCGGACACCGCCCCGGGTTGGCGTCAGGGTGTCTGACGACGAGACCTGACGCCGCTTTTTGTCCTTGTTTCATGCGTGTCAGGCGGCGTGCAGCCTGCCACTATCCAGCCATTCGAGATCGGCCGGCGAAAGCTTGATGTCGAGGGCGCGCAGGCTGTCGTCCAGCTCGCCCAGCGTGCGCGGCCCGATCAACGGAATGGACGGGAAGGGCTGATTGAGCACATAGGCCAGCGCGATGTGGATCGGGCTCTTGCCCAGTCGTGCGGCAAGTTCGATCGCCCGGTCGCGGCGGCCAAAATTCCGCTCCGAATACCAGACCCGCACCAGTTCCTCATTGTCGCGCAGGTCGCGGCCGGCGCGGTCGGTGAAGAAGCCGCGGCCTTGGCTCGACCAGGCGAAGTTCGGCATCTGCCTGGATGTCAGCCAGGCCTTCCAGTCATCGGTGGAGGAGGTGATGCATCCTGCCCAGATCGGCTCCAGCATCTCGGCCAACGAGAAATTGTTGGAGAGTGCGCCCGGCTTCTGCTTGCCGGTCCGCTGCGCATAGGCAATCGCCTCGTCCATGCGCTGCATCGTCCAGTTCGAGCCGCCGAACGGACCGCGGATGCGGCCGGCCTTGACCTCGCGGTCCATCGCATCGACGAACTCGCCGACCGGCACGTCAGGGTTGTCGCGGTGCATGAAATAGATGTCGACATGATCGGTCTGCAGCCGATCGAGCGACTGGGCGAGCTGCTTGCCGATCACGTCGGGATAGCAGAGCGGCGAATGCGCGCCCTTGGCGATGATCACCGACTGCTCGCGCACGCCACGGTTCTTCAACCATTGGCCGAGCAGCGTCTCGGTGTAGCCGCCGCCATAGACGTAGCCGGTGTCGAACAGATTGCCGCCGGCTTCGAAGAAAGCGTCGAGCAGGATCGAGCCCGAGGAGAAGGTGCGGAAATCCTCGAAGCCGAGCGCCACTATGGATGCCTGTTTCGCCAAGCCTGGGATGGCGCGCTTGGCGATCGCGGTGCCGCCGGGGCGCAAGGGCCGGCCGGCAATGGTGCTGGTGCGCAGCGGGGCTTTTTCGATCTCATACTCTAGCCCGACGGCGGCGCGCCATCTGTCGAGCACACGCAAGGTGCCTAGGCTGTCGGCCCAGCCCATCCCCGGCCAGGCGAATTCCTGCTGCCCGGCGCGGATCGCCTCGCCGGCGCCGTCGACCTCGAAGGAATAGACATGGCGTTTTTCGTTGACGCTGATCGTCTCTCGCGACCCGTCGGCGCCGATCACGTCGATGTGGCCGAGGCCGACATCGCGGTTGCCGCCGGCGAACCAGAAGTCCGGCACTTCGATGCGCCCCTTGGTGCCGAGGATGCGAAGGACATTGTCCTGGTTGAGTGAGATGCTGCAGGAGACCTCGGCGACGATGCCATCAGGGAAATGCAGCAGCGCCGAAGCCCACTCATCGACGCCGGACTGGCCGAGATGGGCGGTGCCCACCACCCTGTCGGGTTCGGCAAAGGGTTTTCCCGATGCCGCGCCGGCAATCAGCCGGACCATCGAGACGGGATAGCCGCCGACGTCCAGGATGCCGCCGCCGGCGAGCTCATTGGCATAAAGCCGGTGCTGCGGCATGAAGCCCGGCATGGCGAAGCCGAAGCTCGACTTGATCATCCTGATCTCGCCGATGACGCCGGACTTGATGAGTTCCACCAGCTTCAGCGTCTGCGGATGCAGCCGGTACATGAAGGCTTCGCCGAGAAAGGTGCCGGCCTTGCGCGCGGCGTGGATCATGGCGTCGGCCTCGAAGGCGGTCAGCGCCAACGGCTTTTCGCACAGCACGTGCTTGCCCGCTTCCGCCGCCCGGATCGCCCATTGCGCATGGCCGGGATGCGGAACCGCGATGTAGACGGCATCGATGTCCGGGTCGGCAAGCAATGCTTCATAGCCGTCGAGGATGCGGGCACCGGGGAAATTCTCCGCAAGGCCCGGCTTGGCGGGATTGCGCGCGCCGATGGCGACCAGTTTTCCGGTGTGCGAAGCGGCCACGCCGCCGGCAAAAGCCTGGGCGATGCCGCCCGGACCGAGAATGCCCCAGCGAATAGGCGTGGTTGCAGTCATTGTCATTCTCCTTGAAGGCTGAAGGGGCGGCCAGTCAGCGCAGCCGCAGCCCCTTTTCGTCGAACAGGTAGGATTTGCGGATGGAAACGGTGACTTCGGACGTGTCGGGAACCTTGGCCGCGTCGCGCTGGATCACCACATCTTCGCCGTGCGCCGTGCGGGCATAAAGAAAGCTCGTGCCGCCAAGGTGTTCGATCACGTCGATGGCGACAACGAGATCGGTGCCGCCTTCTCCGGCGACGCCGAAATGTTCGGGCCGCACGCCGACAATGACCTTCGTCCCGGCCTCCGGCGCGGTGCCGGTCAGCGGCTGGGTGATGCGGGTTTTATCCTGGCCCGCCAGCTCGATCACGACACCGCGCGCATCGCGCCCGACGATTTGGCCCTTGATGAAGTTCATCTTCGGCGAGCCGACAAACCCCGCCACGAACAAATTGTCGGGATCGTCGTAGAGTTCGAGCGGCCGGCCGATCTGCTCGATATGGCCTGCGCGCAGCACGACGATCCTGTCGGCGAGCGTCATCGCCTCGGTCTGGTCGTGGGTGACATAGACCATGGTGGCGCCGAGTTCCTTGTGCAGGCGCGATATCTCGACCCGCATCTGCACGCGCAGTTCGGCGTCGAGATTGGAGAGCGGCTCGTCGAACAGGAACACTTGCGGCTCGCGCACGATGGCGCGGCCGATGGCGACGCGCTGGCGCTGGCCGCCGGAGAGCTTTTTCGGGCGCCGGTCCATCAGTTCGCTGATGCGCAGGATCTCGGCCGCGCGCTTCACCCGCCGCTCCGTGTCGGCCTTCGGATTGCCGGTCATGCGCAATCCGAAGGAGAGGTTCTGCTCGACGCTCATATGCGGATAGAGCGCATAGGACTGGAAGACCATGGCGATGCCGCGGTCGGCCGGTTCGACGTCGTTGACAACCTTGCCGCCGATGGCGATCTCGCCATCACTGATGTCCTCGAGCCCGGCGATCATCCTGAGCAGCGTGGACTTGCCGCAGCCGGAAGGGCCGACGAAGACGACGAACTCGCCGTGCTTGATGTCGATGTTGGCGCCGTGGACGACCTCGAAGGTGCCGAAGCGCTTGACGACATTGTTGAGCGTGACCGTTGCCATGCTGCCCCTTACTTGATCGCGCCGGCGGCGATGCCGGCGATGAAATGGCGCTGCAGCAGCACGAAGACGATAAGCATCGGCACGGTCAGCATCACGGCGCCGGCCATGATGCCGCCCCACGATACCTTGGTGAGGCCGATCAGCGTGCCTAGCGCCACGGGTGCGGTCATCGAGCCCGGCTGGCTGTTGATCAAAAGCGGCCAGAGATAATTGTTCCAGGACGCGAGGAACAGGATGATGGCGAGTGCGGCCAGCATCGGCCGCGCCAGCGGCAGTGCGACGAACAGGAAGATGCGCCACTCCTTCACGCCTTCGACCCGCGCGGCGTCGAACAGGTCGTCCGGCATCATCGAGAAGCTCTGGCGCATGAACAAGACGCCCAGCGAATTGAACAGTGGCGGCACGATCAGCGCCACCCAGGTGTTGGCGAGTTGGAAGTCGCGCGCCACCATGATGAATTGCGGGATCAGAACCACCGCGTATGGCAGCGTGATGGTGCCGAGGATGATGGCGACGACCACGCCCTTGCCGAAGAACTGGTAGCGCGCCAGCGCCCAGCCGGCCATCGAGGTCAAGAGCACCGACAGGAAGGTGTAGGTCACCGCCACCGAGACTGAGATGCCGATCGCGCCGACGAAGTTGGTGTCGCGTTGCAGATTGTTGAAATTGTCGACGAAATTGCCGTGCGGCAGCAACTCGATGCCCGGGCTGAAGATGCCGTTGTCGGGCATGGTCGAGAACACCACCATCATCCACAACGGAAACAGCCAGATCAGCGCCAGCGGCGTCAGGAAGAGATGCAGCAAGAGGCTGCGTCTCAGGCGGGCCGAGGAGAGCGAGCTCATTGCTTTTCCCTCGTCAGCCACAGTTGCACCAGCGTGATGGCGATCGCCAGCCCCGCCATCGTGTAGGCGACGGCCGAGGCGTAGCCGAAATTGAGCGAGCGGAAGCCTTGGCGGTAGAGCAGCAGGCCGAGCGTCTCGGTGCCGCCGCCCGGTCCGCCGCGCTCGGTGATCAGGAATGGCTCGGTGAACAACTGCATGGTGCCGATGATCGACAACACCGTGCAAAACACGATGACCGGCTTCAAGAGCGGCAAGGTTATGTAGAGGAATTGCTTGAGCTTGCTGACGCGGTCGAGCGTCGCCGCCTCGTAGACATCCTCGGGAATGGACTGCATGCCGGCCAGAAGGATGATGGCGTTGTAGCCGGCCCAGCGCCAGGTGACCGCGATCATGATCAAAGCCATCGCCGGCGTGACGTTGGAGAACCAGTCGATCTTGGGCAGCCCGACGCTGTTCAGGAGCTTGTTGACGATGCCGAAATCGAGGCTGAACATCAGCCGGAAAACAGCCGAATAGGCGACCTCGCCGACCACGACCGGAGCGAAGAAAGCGAAGCGATAAAGCCCCCTCGCCTTCAACAGCGGCGAATTCAAGAGCACCGCCATCACCATGGCCAGCGTGATCATCACCGGCACCTGGATGACGAGGATGAGCAGCGTGTTCTTCAGCGCGTTGAAGAAGGCCGGATCGCCGATCAGCCGGCCCCAGTTGAAGCCGGGGGCAAAGCGCCAGGGCACCGTGCGCGTCGCCTGGAACGAGATCATGAACGAGGAGATGATCGGCCACAGCCAGAAGACGGAGAAGATCAGGAGATAGGGCGCGAGGAAACGATAGGCCGTGGCGTTACGGTTGCGCATCTTCGTCCTCCTTCTCCCGATTGTTGTTTTAAGCCATCGTTTGGGTCTTCCCTTCTCCCCTTGTGGGAGAAGGTGTCGTCGAAGGCGACGGATGAGGGGTGTTCCAGGAAACGCCAACGTCTCACTCCGCTGGGGCACCCCTCATCCGTCTCGGCGCTATCGCGCCGATCCACCTTCTCCCACAAGGGGAGAAGGAAAAGCGGCGCTCACTGCTTGACCGGCAGTCCGGTCGCCGCGGCGATCTGGCTGGCGGCATCGTCGAGCGCTGCCTTGGCGCCGGCATAGCCGCCGGCGAGATACTTGGTCTGCACCGCGCGCATGATGATTTCGGCGTCGCTCTGGAACTGCGTGCCACGGCTGGGGACGACCTTGGGCAACGTGCCGAGGATATCCTTCCACACAGCCTGGCCACCCCAATAGGGCAGGCCTTCCGAGACGTAGGGATCATTCAGCGCCGACACCAGCGAGGGGACGAGACCGAATTCCTTCAGCATCGTGATCTGGCCCTCATTGGTTCCGAGCGTGTATTTCAGGTACTCGTAAGCCGCCTCCTTGTTCTTCGACACCGAGGTGATGGCCAGCGATGAGCCACCGAGATTGGCGGCGCGCGGGCCGTCGGAGGTCAGGCTCGGCATCAGATAGACGCCCCATTTGCCGTTTTCACCGGCCGATTCGGTACGGATTGTGCCTTCATACCAGCCGCCATAGACCTGGGTGGCGACCGTACCGGCGGTGTTGTTGGTGATCTTGGTGCCCCAGTCGGCCGAAGACATGATGCCGGCATCCTTCATGTCCTTGATCTTGGCCAGCGTATCGACACATTTAGGCTGGTTGACCGTGATCGACTGGCCGTCCTCGGCGAAATAGGAGCAGCCCTGCTCATTGGAGATCATGCGGAAGAATTCGGTATCGCCGTTGAAATCGGCATTGGTCATCGAGACGCCTGGATTGGCGGCCTGGATCTTCTTGCCGGCGGCGATGAAATCGTCCCAGGTCTTGATCGACGCCGGATCGACACCGGCCTTTTCGTAGAAGTCGCGGCGATAGAAGGCGGCGACCGGGCCGGAATCCCATGGCATCGCATAAGCCTTGTCGCCGACTTCGAGCTCGGTGCGCTTGAAATCGGGGAATTTCTTCTGGTCCTCGGCGCTGTAGCCCAGCGTGTGCAGGTCGACGAAGCAGTCGGGGAACTGGCTCCAGTAATTCTCGGCCTCGCCGTTCTCGATGGTGACGATGTCGGGCAGGCCGACACCGCCTGCGGCACAGCCGGCGATCGACTTGTCGTAGGTCGGCTGGTTGCCGAGATCCTGGACCATGACCTTGATGTCGGGGTGCAGCTTGTTGAAGCCGGCGACCGTCGCCTTCAGTGATGAAGCGGCGACGTTCCAACTCCAGATGGTGATTTCGCCAGATTGCGCGAATGCCGGGGCTGAGCCCAGGGCAAGCGCAAGCGCGGCGCAGGACAGTGTGATGCGCATTGAAATCCTCCCATTTCATTTGCTCTCTCTGCGAGCCGGGCTAGACTATGCAGCACGGAAGGCTTGTCCCCGACAAAGGGAATAAGGAATTGGCGGAAAGTAAGATGCCGGAACGGCCGTTTTACCAGCCTGGCGCCAGCAGCGTCGAAGGCCTGCCGCTGCTGTTGCAGATGTTTCACACCGCGCCCCTGGTGATGCTCAAGCCGCACTGGCATGCGCAGGTCGAGGTGAATTTCATCGTGCGCGGCAGCGTGCACTACCGCATGAACGAGCACGAAATCTCGCTTTCGGCCGGTGAGATGTGCCTGTTCTGGGGCGGCCTGCCGCACCAGATGGACGATTTGAGCGACGATGCCGTCTATGCCGGCGCACATCTGCCGCTGGTGCATTTCTTCCGGCTGCACCTGCCGGCGGACGTGCGCCACCGGCTGATGACGGGCGCCACGCTAGTGACCGGCGCCACCGATCAATCCGACAACGACAATTTCGCCCGCTGGAACCGCTATGCCCGCTCGGGCGACCCGGCCAAGGCCGAGCATGCCGTCAACGAACTTCTGCTGCGGCTGGAGCGGGTGCGGTTCGAGCCTTACCGGCTGGTGCCCGAAACGGCCGCCGGGCACGAGATGGGCAGTCCCTTCGACCAGCAGTCGTCGCGCAATGTTGGTCGCATGTGCGATTTCATCGCCGAAAACTTCCTCTACGACATCGATTGCGTGAACATTGCCGGGGCGGCCGACATCCACCCCAAATACGCCATGAGCCTGTTCAAGAAATCGACCGGCATGACGTTGAACGAATATGTCAACCTTCTGCGGTTGAGCTACGCACAGGCGCTGTTGATGCACCAGGACGCCAATGTGCTGCGCGTCGCCATGGATTCGGGCTTCGGTTCGCTCAGCGCCTTCAACAAATCGTTCCGCAAGCTGGCCGGCATGACGCCCTCCGATTTTCGCAAGGGCCTGGTCAGCGCCAGATAGCCCCGCCGGCCGGTCGAGGCCTGGCCAGGGATGCGAGCACATTTCGGCATCTCGCCCATCGCCGCATCTCGCCGGATCTCAATTGTCGGCCAAAAAGGCGGCCGGGCTGCCGGCAAAGGGCTATCGCGGGCTCGTGCAACGATGCCTATGCCTGAAACAGTACAGGCCGCGCGCCATTCCGGGGATGAAAGCAGCATGAAAAGGCACCCATCACACGGCCTGTCTTTTCCTGTCTGAAATCGCAACCTAGGCGCTGGACAGGCCGAATTCCCGTGCTATAACCCACGCGCTTTCAAGGGGCGCCCCACGGCGCCTTCGTGAAATCCGGTCAACGCAATTTCAGTTACCGAAACAGGCCCAGATAGCTCAGTTGGTAGAGCAGCGGACTGAAAATCCGCGTGTCGGTGGTTCGAATCCGCCTCTGGGCACCATCCCCTCTTCTCCCGACAGTCTCTTTCGCCGAAGCATCTACGCTTTTGTCTCGGCAAATGTCTGAAATCCTTGGTAATTTTTGTGACGCAAGGCGCGGTTGGCCGTGTTTTGTGGAATTTCGGCGTAGTTGGTCCAACGAGGCGGAGGGCTGGTATTTTCGGTGGTATTGGAGATCCTGATGGTATCGATGCAGCCAAATGGAGCTCCCGGAAATGGCGCTTTCCGACGTAAAATGCCGAAATGCCCGACCCGCTTCAAAGCTCGTGAAATTGTCTGACGGTGGCGGGCTCCAGCTTTGGGTTCAGCCTACCGGATCTCGCCTATGGCGCCTCGCCTATCGTTTTGGCGGCAAGCAGAAGCTTCTGGCGTTGGGCAGCTATCCGCTCATCTCCCTGGCTGAGGCACGCGAGGCGCGCGATACCGCCAAACGTCTCCTCCTACGTGGCATCGACCCCGCCCAGGAGCGTAAGTCACAAAAGGCTTCGGCAGAGGACACCTTTCGCTCAATCGCGGAGGACTATGTCGACAAGCTGAAGAAGGAGGGTCGTGCCGACCGGACCATCACCAAGGTCAAATGGTTGCTCGACTTTGCCCATCCAACGTTGGGGGACAAAAGCGTTCGGGAGATTGATCCGGCCACAATTCTTGCCGCTCTCCGCAGCGTGGAGGTTCGCGGTCGATACGAGTCGGCCAGGCGACTGCGCTCCACTATCGGCAGCGTGTTTCGATATGCAATCGCAACCGCACGCGCCGATACAGATCCGACGATCGCCCTGCGGGGAGCACTCGTCGGTCCAACGGTCACGCCGCGCGCCGCCGTTACCGATCCTAAGGCCTTGGGAGGCTTGCTGAGGGCGATCAATGCATTTGACGGGCAGCCGACAACCCGAGCCGCCCTAAGGCTGATGGCCCTGCTGTTTCCCCGCCCCGGCGAGCTGCGCGCGGCCGGATGGGACGAGTTCGATTTCGAAAGCTCGGTGTGGAGCATCCCTGAAGGGCGCATGAAAATGAGACGGCCGCACCGCGTACCTCTCTCCAGGCAGGCCGTCGGGGTCCTGACCTCACTTAGAGAAACCTCTGGTGGGGGCACGCTGTTGTTTCCTAGTATTCGATCGGGCTCGCGTCCGATTTCCGACAACACGCTTAACGCTGCCCTTCGCCGTATTGGGTACGGCAAGGAAGAAGCCACCGCGCACGGTTTTCGAGCAACGGCATCAACTTTGCTAAACGAATGCGGAAGATGGCATCCGGACGCCATAGAGCGGCAGCTGGCCCATGTTGAGAACAACGACGTACGTCGCGCCTACGCCCGGGCAGAGTACTGGGAAGAGCGCGTAAAGATGATGCAATGGTGGGCCGATTATCTGGATGAACTCGAGAGCAAAAACGCGCGGGTGAAAACGGCGGTTGAAGATCGCTAAAACTGGGCCACCTTTGGTCTGGCGAATCTAATGACCAAGACATGGAGATTTGCAGCGCTGTACCATTGTACCGAATTAAACTCTGCGAGAGTGATCCCTCCCGCTTCGGGGCACATTAACACTGCCCGATTTTCTAGTGAAGCCAAGCATTCTGACTCGATTCGGCCCACACATGGCTGGAAGTGAAAGAGAGCTTTGCGCCCGATTTCGGTCGTTGAGACGCCCTTTACACTGTCCGAAAGGCCGCCGTTCGTTTATTTACCTAGCCTGCTGGCGGGACCGACCGGCGCTTGACTAAGCCCTGCTCGACCGCCTTAACGTGGTGGGCAGCATATCGTCGATTTCCTTGTCGGAGAACATAAGCTCCTCGTTGTCCTTCAAGGAATTCTGTGCCTTCTTGTAGGCCTTCCCGTCCGTGAAGGGTGCCGCCCGATAGATTTCGTGAAGGTTGGTCTGCAACTCGTCGCGCTGAGTCCGAAGGTCGTCAATTGGCACTGCCGTATTGAGCGCGTCGGTTATCAGGCTGAGGTAAGATTCTCGCACATTCCAGATGTCGGACGCGGTTTCCCTGTGTCGCTGCGCGAGAGCACCGGGGTCTAGGTCCTTCTGGTAGGCGTTGTAGATCAGGCTGAGAATGGCAAGCACGACGGTCGCGTATTCCGCATATTGCAGAAGCCCCGTCTCCGCCCTGAAAACGGTCGTCACCGCGCCGCCGGCGATGAGCGCGGACAGGATGATGTTGAACCACTTTGCATACCATTGATGGTCGGCAAGCCGCTCGGCCATCTTCTCGTGGATCTTGTGGGTGTAGGCGCAACGGCCGTAACACTCGCGCACTTGGCTCTCGAGTTGGTACCGCGGATCAAATTGGGAAGGTTGTGCCAAAGACGATCCTCCATTTCGCGCGGCGCTGTGCGGCTTTGTCGTCGGTCTGCATGTTGCAGGCCTCGACGGCGATATTGTAGTCACTGAGCGCCTTCAACCAGAACACCCCCGTCTTGTAGACGTAGGAACCGCTTCCCGGCATCCGCCAGTAAGTTTTCTCTCGGTCGAGGTCGTAGAGATACTTCAGGAAGTCCCGCGCCATGTAGTCATGATAGCCGTAGGATTTATCCCGATACTCCCACGTTTCGATGAACTGATAGGCAAGCGCGTCAATCAGCGCTCCAGTCATCGGAACGCTATTATGGTCTTTCCACACCCTCATCATGCGGCCGAGCGCTTTCAGGTTGCCGTTAACGGCCGTATTGCGTGTCTGGACGGCATTTATCTCTGCCCGGGGGTTGCACTGTCGCCAGGTACCTCCCCCGTTTGAATCGGCAAACGTCCAGGAACCGTCCGTGTTGTCGAAATAGGGGAGGATTTCGAATGTGATTCCGTCCGTGAAGGAGATGACGACAACCTGACCGTTGCCGCCGACGTTGCTGGAGCCGTAGGTTTTGAGGAGGGAGTTTTTCACGGCCTGAAGAAGTGCGGACTGACCGTTGCCCTGATACGCGCTGTATTTGACGTATTCCGCATAGGGGAGCTGGAAGCCGATATCCAGGTCGCTGATTCCGCGTGCGGCGGTGTCGCGACCGTAAGAGCCAACATAGAGACTGTGGGCGGAGCTGGAATCAGTGTTCCAGAAGTCTGTGTTAAGGCGCGTGGTGATACGCCGGTACCGCTGTCCTATCGAGCTGATCAGGTCGGTGCCGATATTGTAGTTATTCCGGAAGTTGTAGAACTCGTCAGATACGCCCATTCCCATCCCCACCAGCGGTAACTTCGTCGGGAGATGGCAATTTTATGCTTTCAGCGCAATAGCTTCGGTGTGCGTTCAACGGGAATATTACGCGGCGGACATGAACTATGCTCGCGGGCTGTGGCGAGGGCTGATGTCAGTTTCTTCCTCATTTGGATATCAACTCGCGCCCATGGGATTGCGCTCCTGCCGGAATGCCCCCCGTTCACACGTTGCTGCCAGTTTACGCCGAACGAACTAGTCAGGCCGCTTCCGCTTAACGAGGCTCTTCTTATTTTAGCCAAACATGATCTCCTCGCTGCGGAATGGCAACTAAGATGTGGCTTTTGTGCTTCGATACCCACACGCCGGGAATACCAGGACCGAGGCAGCGTCCATGAAGAGTGACGCAATCTCGTATGCCCCACGAGGGCTATCTCGTGAGGAAGCGGCTCGCTACATCGGTGTAGGATCGACGCTCTTTGACGAGATGGTTGCCGATGGGCGAATGCCGAAGCCCAAGCGCATCAACAGCCGCGCTGTCTGGGATCGTGTAGCCCTGGATATTGCTTTCACCTCGTTGCCGGACAAAGATAGCCGCCTTCAAGAGCTGTTGGAACGAAGTAGGCGGGAGGTAGAAAAGCGATAGAAAATACGTTTATTGCGTATACGCTGCGGACGTAGTACGATGAAAGCCCGTGTGCGGAAGGCATGACGTGAGCGAGAACGACAAACTTGCGCAAGACGTGAAAGCATGGCGGGCCAAGGAAGGGTTCACTGCCGCAGCCGCGGCCAAGGTGCTTGGAATACCGAAGCGCACCTTTGAAGGCATAGAGCAAGGAAGAGGCTTTCCTTACCCGGTGCTCCTGCGGGTTGCCATCGAAAGCAAAACCCGTTCGGTACGGGCAGATCTGAAAGGGTCCTGAAAGGAGCATTTGATGGCTCGCCCATTTAAGGACCCCAGTTACCCTGGGGTATCTTCGCGCCTCAAGAACGGCAAGCGAATCTATCGCTACCGCGCAAAAGGCGTGCCCGAGATGCACCTTCCTGGCAAACCTGGCGATCCCGAGTTCGAGGCGGCTTACGAGAAGGCCACGCAGGGCCAACACAAGAATGCAGGGATCATCGATTTGCCCGGTCGGGCACTGCCTGAAACTTTTGGCCATGCCGGGCGCCGGCTTGAAACGACAATGGAGTGGCTCGATTTTGATGAAGCGACGCAGCGGAAGAATGCGCGACTGATTGAGCGTTTTCTTAATCTGCGGGTCGATCCAAATTACCCACTCACTTGGCGCGATACTCCGGTGCAACATCTCGACGCGGATCGGCTTCGCGCCATCATCGAAAGCATCTTCAGGAGCAACCGCACAGTCGCCAAACATATGCTGGTTGCCATCAAGAAGCTTTTATGGGTCGCGACCGATGTCGAGAAATGGATAAAGCCGCAGGATGATCCTTCACTGTCAATTCGCGTACGCGTGCCCAAATCGACCAAGAACCCGGCTTGGCCAATTGCGATCCGAGAAAAGTACGAGGAGCGGCATCCGATCGGGACGCCGGCTCGGACGTGCTACGCGCTTGGTTTCTGGCTCGGCAACCGACGAGGCGACATCGCTGACCTTGAATGGGATGATCTCGTGACCGAGGAGATCGAACTGTTCGACGGTTCCTTGGCATTGATCGAGGCGTTCGCCTTCCGACAGAAGAAGAACCGAAACCGTCATGGCGGACGGGAGATGTTTATCCCGGTGGTGGACAAACTGGCGGCTGCGCTAGACCCGCTTGACCGCTCGAAGGGTGGAACCGTCTTGAAGAATGGCTATGGCAACCCGTTTTCAGAAAAGAGCCTGACAGGCATGATGCAGCATTGGGCACGACAGGCCGATATTCCTGACGGCTATACGCTTCACGGCCTGCGCCGTACCTTCGGCACCTACCTCGCTGAATGCAACATCCAGGCCCGGGCCATCATGGACGCCATGGGGCATTCCTCCATGACGGTGACGGATGACTACGTGCGTGAGGCCAACAAGAAGCGGATCGCGGTTGATATTGCTCGCGCGATCAACGAGCGCGAGGCCAAACGCGACGCCATGAAGCGACGGGCAAACCTCCGCATCGTCAGATAATCACACCGAGTCGGAACAAACCGGGACCACGGTCCTTGTTTTGGCCCATAATGGACCCAAAACGTTTTGGGCCGAGGGCACTTTTCCGAAATAAAATCAATGGTCATGGTGGGCCCGGAGGGACTCGAACCCCCAACCAAGCGGTTATGAGCCGCCGGCTCTAACCATTGAGCTACAGGCCCCACGCGCGCTGGATTAATGTTTTTCGCATCGCGGCACAAGGCTTTCCCGACGGGCTTCCGCAGATCGCCCAAATCAACCCATAATCGCGCTCTACGCGACGTTTGCGACCTGATCGCAGACCAAGGAGATTTTCATGACCAAACACCTTTTGCCCCTCGCGCTCGCCGCTGCAGTCGCTTTTCCAGCGATGGCTGGAGCCACCGATTTGCCGACGCCGCCGCGTATCATCGTGTCGGGTGAAGGCGAAGCAACCATTGCCCCCGACCTGGCCCTTTTGACGCTAAGCGTCATGCGCGAGGCCAAGACCGCGCGCGCGGCGCTCGACGCCAACAACGACGCCATGGCCGCCGTGATCGCTGCGATGAAGGCGGCCGGCATCAAGGACCGCGATCTGCAGACCGCGGGCATCCAGATCAATCCGCGCTACAACTACACCAACAAGCCGGACGGCAGCCAGGAGGCCGAACTCGTCGCCTATCAGGTGACGAACACGCTGTCGGTGCGCGTACGCGACGTCGACAAGACCGGCGAGATCCTCGACAAGGCGGTGTCGCTCGGCGTCAACCAGGGCGGCGGCATCGCCTTCACCAACGACAATCCGGCGGCCACCGTCACCGAAGCACGCAAGAAGGCGGTCGCCGACGCCATGGCGAAGGCCAAGACGCTCGCCGAGGCGGCCGGCGTCAGCCTCGGCCGGGTACTCGAGATCACGGATCAGAACATCAGGCCGGCACCAATGCCGATCAACGCCAAAGCCTTCGATGCCGCGGCCGGCGCGGCTCCGGTACAAGCTGGCGAAAACGCCTACAACGTCCAGGTCACCGTTACGTTCGAACTGAAGTAGCCGGTTCCGGTGATTCCATTGGCCGAGCCCACGCCCGGCCGTGGGATTATCCGCCAGCGCATGAAAAACCCCGCGGGATTGCTCCCGCGGGGTTTTGTCGAGCCGCACCCGTCCGATTGGGAAAGGGGCTCCGCTACTCCAGACCGACCTCCCGGAGGTCGTGTCTCCCGGCATAACCCTCGCAGAGGATCATGCCGCTAGGACCAGACCTCCCGCTCAGCGGTTGATGATCGGGCAACCGCGCTCGTTGGCGAACACGATCACGACCCGGTCCCCATACTGGCGTCCCATGACCTTGACGACACGGCGGTTGGCGTCGACGATGCGGGCGCGGTGCAGCCCCATGCGCTCGGCCTTGTCGAGGGCCCGGTCCGGCGAGCAGCCACGGCGCCAGCCGTGGCCGCGCCAGTCGTCGCGGCGCTCGTCACGGCGATGGCGGTAGCCGTCGTCGCCGGCGTAGACGCCAAAGCGCGGGTCGTTGTTGTTGCCGAAGCCGAGATAGAGGCTGTCGGCATGGGCGGGAATGGCCGCCAGCGTGCCGAGGCCGATCAGGGCCGAAAGGGCTGCCGTCTTGATCGTGGTGTACATGGTTCTCTCTCTTTGTTGCGGGCTTGCGCCCGTCCTCGTGAAACCGATGGTGGGAGAATGCACTGGCCTGTCTGAACTATTTACGAACTCGCCGTTCATCTGCGGTTCATGTGACGGGAAAGGGAAAGCTTCGCCGGTTCTCCACCAATATGCCCCCCCAAACGCCCTGCCTCGGTTCATGCTTCCGGCGCGCCTTGCGGTTATGAGCCTCAAGGCTCCTCGTCGAGCATATAGTCAAAATAATCCTCGGGCTCGACGAGCTCGGTCTCGCTCGCCTTGACGCGGCCGCGCATCGAGATACCGGCCTCGTGCACGGTCTCGGCACTGCCCGACACCAGCCGGTGCCACCAATAGAGGTCGCGGCCCTCTGCCACCAGCCGGTAGGCGCAGGTGCTGGGCAGCCAGCTGATGGTGCGCACGTTCTGTGGCGTCAGGCCGACGCAATCGGGAACGCGCGCCAGCCGGTTGGCATAGTCGGCGCAGCGGCAAGTCTGCGCGTCGAACAGCCGGCAGCCGACGCTGGTCCAGTAAATCTCACCGGTATCCTCGTCCTCGAGCTTCGACAGGCAGCATTTGCCACAGCCGTCGCAGAGCGACTCCCACTCGGCCGGACTCATCTCTTCCAGCGTCTTTGTTTTCCAGAACGGCGTTTCCATTTTGGGGATGTGGCCCCAGCGGACGCCGAGGTCAAGCACCGCGATCGCCGCCAAAGCCGCCCCACCATAGGAAAAACATGAAGTTGCCTTCAAAACGCCGGTCAATCGTCCTTCGTTGCCGGTAATGCCCGCAAACCGGAACCAATATGGATGATGAAGGTTTGGGCAGGGATGGGACCCCACAAGGAGAAATTTCGATGAAACGCCAACCACGGATTCTGGCAGGCACAGCACTTGGCCTGTTGATGGCATCCGCGCCGTTGGGCGCATCCCCGCTTCAGGGAAGTGCCGCGTTCGGCTCCATGCAGCGCGGCACCGTACCGTTGGTCCTGGCCCAGGCGGCTTGCGCCGAGGGCGAATCGGCCGAAGCCTGCGCACAGCAAGGGGAACAGAAGCCTGAGCGCAAGAAGCGCGAGCAGCAGCAGACCGAACAGGCACCCGCCGGCGAGGCTGCTCCGGCCACCGACGAACAGCAGCCGCGCAGGAAAAAGCGCGACCAGCAGCAGCAGGTCGAACAGGCACCCGCCGGCGAAGCCGCCCCCGCCACCGACGAGCAGCAGCCGCGTAGGAAAAAGCGCGACCAGCAGCAACAGCAGACCGAGCAGGCGCCAGCCGGTGAGGCCGCTCCCGCCACGGACGAGCAGCAGCCGCGCAGGAAAAAGCGCGACCAGCAGCAACAGCAGACCGAGCAGGCGCCGGCTGGCGAGGCAGCCCCCGCCAACGACAACCAGCCAGGCGAGAACCCGCGCAAGAAGCACAAGCAGGGTCAGCAAGAGGCCGCGCCCGTACCCACCCCGAAGGAAGCTCCGGCCGAACAACCGACACCCAAGGCGGAGCAGGCCCCTGCCGGCGAACAGGCTCCCGCCCAGGGCGAACAGGCTCCGGCCCAGGGCGAACAACTCCGGGACAAGACGAAGAAGCACGGCAGGAAGCCGGCCGCGGAGCAGCCTGCAAACGGCGAGCAGCCCGCAAATGGGCAACAGCAGCAGACTGGCGAGCAGCCGGCGACGGGTGAGCAGCCGGCGACGGGTGAGCAGCCTGCCACCGGCGGCAAGGCCGCGCCTGTCCAGGGCGAAACCCCCATGCAGGGCGAGGCACCCGCTGACAAGAACGCCGCCCCTATTCTCGACAGCCAGAAGGATGCCCAGCGCAAGGGTCGCGGCGAAAACGGCCAGGGCGGCAGGAAACCGGCCAACCAGAATGGCGAGCAGCAGAACAGCGAGCAGCAGAATGGTGGCCAAAACGCTCAGCAAGGTGCCGATCAGGGCCGCAAGCCCCTGGTCGCTCCTGTCGACCAAGGTCCGCCGCCCACCGACGACAAGTCGGCCCAACAGGCAATCCAGCCTGAAAAAATCGCCCCGGTGACGGAGGAAAAGGGCAAGCGCGTAGAGCGTGCACCCGATGAGAACGTCCGCGACCGCCAGCGTCCGAAAGGCGTCAATGTCGTCAGGGAACTCGGCGACCGCGTCATCCTGCAGTTCAACAACCAGACATTCGTCCAAAGCAATGATGCCCCGCGCATGACCCGCGGCGCCAGGAATGTGTACTATGAGGATCTGTCGGGCGATCGCACCCGGGAAGTCGTCGAACGTGACAACGGTGTCCGGATCGTCACCATCCGCAACCGCTATGGCGACGTCATCCAGCGTTCGCGCATTGCGCCGGACGGACGCGAATATGTGCTGAGCTATGTCGACGAGCGGCACTATGAGGATGAAAACGACTGGCGCGATCCCGGCGATGACCTGCCGCCGATGCGGCTGACCATCCCGCGCCGGGACTACATCCTGGATTCAGAGGATGTCGAAAGCGACGACGACTATTACACCTTCCTCGAACAGCCGCCGGTGGAGCGGGTCCAGCGTCTCTATTCGATCAACGAGGTCAAGCGTTCGGCGCGCGTGCGCGACATTGCGCGGCGCATCGACCTTGACACGCTGAACTTCGAATTCGGCTCGTCCTCGATCTCCGATACCGAGGTGCAGAAGCTGCAAGGCGTCGCCGACGCCATGGAGAAGCTTTTGAAGAAGAACCCGGCCGAAACCTTCCTGATCGAAGGCCATACCGACGCCGTCGGCACGCCGGAGGCAAACCTGGCCTTGTCGGATCGCCGCGCCGAAGCGGTTGCCGAAGCACTGACCAACGCCTTCGGCATCCCGGCGGAGAACCTGACGACGCAGGGCTATGGCGAGGAGTATCTGAAAGTCGACACCTCGGCGCCCAACCGAGAGAACCGGCGTGTTGCGATCCGCCGCATCACCCCGCTGGTGGCGCCGGTGGCCAGCAACAACTGATCCTGATCCGGAAAGATCATGGTCCATTAAATCTGTATTTCCAGGAGCTTGAGCCGGCTTCTGGAATCAGATCGGCAACAAGGCCCCATCCCGGAGGACCGGGATGGGCGGGAATGCGGACGACAGCCCGGGGTCAACAAGAATTGTCCGGGCATCAGGTCCGGCTCATTGAAACGTGAGGCAGCCTACCCCAGATTCATGACTGGGCGTTCCCTGCCCCGTCCCGACTCCAGCGGGACGCACTGAGCCCCGCCGGCCCTCTCCGGCGGGGTTTTTTGCTGCCGCGATTTGCCTCGCAGACCGCGGCGAGCTGACCGAAATACGGGTCCAGCACCGACGAGAGAACCACCGGAACCAGCCCATGAAGCGGCAAGAAGGACGTGGCGTGAAGCCTCGCTCATCCGAGTGCTTGCTGGCATTCTGGTAAGTTGATACCATCTATTGGTATTGGAGACCCGCCATGCCCAAGAACACCTCCATCACCCTAGGCGATCAGTACGACGCCTTTATCCAGCGGCAGATAGCGAATGGCCGTTTTGGGTCGGCAAGCGAAACCGTTCGAGCCGGCCTTCGTCTTTTGGAAGAGCAAGAGCTAAAGCTGGAGCAACTCCGCTTTGCCATAGATGAAGGGGATATGTCAGGCGATCCAGAGCCGTTCGACTTCGACGCTTTTCTAGAGTCGAAGAAGCGTGGATGAAGCGAACCGTCAGGTTCTCGCCGAAAGCGAAAGCAGATCTCGACCAGATTTGGGATCACTCCCTGAAAGAATGGGGAGCCGAGCGGGCGGAGGCCTATATCCGCACCATTCGCTCAATCATAAATTTGATAGACCAATTTCCGGCGATGGCAAAAAACGCGGAGAATATTCGCCCTGGTCTGTTGAAGTATGCCGTTGGCTCTCATGTACTTTTTTTGCGAATTGCCGATCGATCAATCGACGTTGTACGCATTTTGCATCAGCGAATGGACTACCCAAGGCATCTTTAGAAGGTCGTCCTGATCTTCGTATTGGAATTCGCAAACACCTCGTCCGGCACAAAAAAGTCGCCGGCCAGCGGCCCGGTCGCGCCGGGCGCGTAGACCGAAAAGTCGCTGACGCCCTCGGCGCGCAGCACCTCCTCGTCGATGTAGAAATTGCCTGACGTCTCGCGTGACGGCCGCATGAAGATGGCGCGGGCGGCGTCGGCCATGATGTCTGGCGAACGGCTCATTGCCGCCACCGTCGCGCCGCCCAGAAGATTGCGCACCGCCGCCGTGTCGATGGTCGAGATCGGCCACAGCGAATTGACCGCGATGCCGTCTTTGGCGAACTCGGCGCTCATGCCCAGCGTGCACATCGACATGCCGAACTTGGCCATGGTGTAGGCGACGTGGTTCTTGAACCATTTGGGCTTCATGTCGAGCGGCGGCGCCAGATTCAGGATGTGAGGATTGCTGGCTAACTTCAGGTGCGGAATGCACATTTTAGACACCAGGAAGGTGCCCCGCGTGTTGATCTGATGCATCAGGTCGTAGCGCTTCATGTCGGTCTCCAGCGTGCCGGTAAGCTGGATGGCGCTGGCATTGTTGACGCAGATATCGATGCCACCGAATTTCTCCACGGTCTTTGCTACGGCCTCGGCCACCTGCGCCTCCTCGCGGATGTCGCACAGCATTGGCAGCGCCTTGCCGCCGGTCTGCTCGATCTCTTCAGCCGCGGTGTAGATCGTGCCCGGCAGCTTCGGATGCGGCTCGGCGGTCTTGGCGGCGATCGTCACATTGGCGCCGTCGCGCGCGGCGCGCAGCGCGATCGCCAGGCCGATGCCGCGCGACCCGCCGGAGATGAACAGCGTCTTTCCCTTGAGCGACATTTTTCCTCCGCCTGAACTGGTTCTTTTCACGATCCTTGCCTGTGGCGCGGCGGGATACAAGTGCTTGCCACGGAAGGCGATGGTGACGCTGCGGAGGCTAGTCGGATCATCTGTTGGATTTGGCGGAAGTCCGGTATATATTCTATACAAACAGGTAGAATATAGAATGGCGCTTTCGATCAAGAACATGGAAGTCGAGCAACTGGCGCGCGAACTCGCCCGCCGCCGTCGCGTGTCTGTGACAGAGGCTATTCGTCAGAGCCTCGAGCGTGAAGTGGCGCGCGAACGGCTGGTGCCGCGGGAAGAAACCAGCGACCTGTATCAGAGATTGCTTGCGATTTCCGAAAGCGCCGGAAAAATCCCAAAACGCGAAAATGCGATGACTGACGACGAAATCCTCGGTTACGACGAGTTTGGAATCCCGACGAAATGATCATCGACTCCTCGGTCCTGGTCGCCATTCTGCGTCTCGAGCCAGCGTATGAACGTTTCGTGCTCGCGATCACGCAGGCCAACAGACGGCTGTTGCCGGCCCCAACTTTTCTCGAAACGACCATGGTACTTGCGGGCGGCCGGCAAGATGAAATCCTGGATCGGCTCGACAGCTTCCTGCACACCGCCTCGATCGAAACAGTCCCGTTCACAGCTGACCATGCGGCTGTCGCCCGCCAGGCATTCCTCCGCTATGGCAAGGGCCGGCATCCGGCTGCGCTGAACTTCGGCGACTGCATCGCCTACGCCACAGCGCGGCTCGAAGCCATGCCGTTGCTTTTCAAGGGTGATGACTTCCGGCTGACCGACATCGAACCGGCGGTCTGAGCAATATCAAACCAGCACCAGCCCCTGCCGCATCGCAATGGCGATGGCATCAGTGCGGTTGGCCGCCCCTAGTTTGATCAGGATCGCGGCGACATGGAACTTCGCCGTGTGCACGGAAATGTTGAGCCGGCGTGCGATCACCTTGTTGGGCGCGCCTTCGGCAAGCAGCGCCAGCACTTCCGCCTCGCGGGGCGACAGCGCGGGCCGGGTGGCCTGCTCGTCCGCTTCATCCTCGAACGGCTCGCTCTCGCCGGCATGGAAATCCTCATGCCGTCCGCCCCTGCCATCGCCCGAAACGCGATAGCCGGCCGCCGCCAGCCGTGCCGCCGCGGCGATCAGCAAATCGTCCGCGTCCGTTGGCATGACGGCAAACACCTCGCCGGCAGGCCGTTCGCCGCCGGCACGTCCCGACAGCAGCACGCGCGGCATGGACGTTGGCACGGCATCTCCGCTCCTCTCGTCGACGATGGCGACATCGGCCCTGCCGCCGGCAGCCACCACCGGCAGCAGGTCATCGGAGGCGGCAAGCGAGGCGGCCAGATGCTCGGCGCGCGCGGCATCGGCAAGCGCGACCAGCACCACCAGCCGCCGCGAGGCGGCGCCGTCCGCCATGATCCGATCGCCGGCGAGCGTTTCCATCAATCCTCTCAGCTCAGCGGTTTTTCGCCGATGGTCAATGTCACATCGCGCTGTTCGCCGCCACGCACCACGCCTAGGGTTACAGAAACCCCGGCGCTGTCAGGCCCGAGCCTGCGGATCAGGTCGCGCGGGCCGTGCACGGTCTCGCCGTTCCACGCCACGATGATGTCGCCCAGGGACAGGCCGGCGGCCTTGGCGGGGCCACTGTCGTCGAGGCTCATAACCATCGCGCCCTTGGCGTCGCGGTCACGCACCGGATGCAGGCCGGCGCCGAGATAGCCGCGCGCGACATGCCCCTTTTCGCGCAAGGTGGCAACGGCTCGCTCGATCGTCTCGTAAGGCATGACCAGCGCGCGGCCGCGCGGCCCGAACAACAGCATGCCGATCAGCGCGCCCTTGGCGTCCAGCACCGGGCCGCCCTCGAAACGGCCGCCGGCGCCGATGGCCAGATTGATGCGCCGGTCGATCGTGCCGCCGCGCATAGAGCGCCAGGCCGGACCGACTTCGCCGACCGAGCCCGATACGGCGAGCGCCGAGCCCTGGCTGCTGCCGATGGCTATGGCGATGTTCCCAGGCCGAACGGCATCGGCCCTGGCAAGTACAGGCGTCGTGGCGGTATCTGCGGGCTTCAGCAACGCAACGCCCGTCGAAGGATCGCGGCCGACCAGCTCGGCCTTCACCGTCCCGCCTGAGGCCAGCGTCAGTTCGATCTCCTCGCCCGCCTCGACGGCCTCCTCGGCGGTGACGAAATAGCCGTCGCCCCAATGGAACGCGCTTGCCGTGCGGTGATGGTGCGTGGCGAAGCTCGCCATTGCCGGCGCCGCCTTGGCGGCGAGATCGGCAATGGCTTGAGAAAACGCACTCAGATTGAAATCGCTCATAATGGCCTCCTGGGTTCTTGCATGTCCCAGATATCGCGCGGCAGCACGCTGGAAGGTACTCGCCTGACGGCTAGTTGCCGGTTTGACTGGCCATCTGGTCAGGTCGCGGCGCTTCCGGCCGCTCCGCACATATAGTGCGTGTCGCCCAAAAGTGCTCAGCGGTTTCGGGAGAACGGCACCTAAAGGAAAAAGGCATCGCCACGCCTGAAAACACGGAGCCCTTCCATGGCCCTCGCCGCCGCCAAATTCGAACCCGACGATACATTGCTCGACGCCTATTCGATGACCGTCGCGGACGCGGTCGACCGCATCGGTCCGGCCGTCTGCCGCATCGAGCGGCTCGGCGGCCAAGGCGGCCACGGCTCCGGCTTCGTCATTGCGCCGGATGGGCTGGTCGTCACCAACTTCCACGTCGTCGGCGACGCCAGAACGGTGCGCGTCTCGATGCCCGACGGCGCCTCCAGCGAAGGCCACGTGCTTGGTCGCGACCCCGACACCGACATCGCGCTGGTGCGCGCCGACGGCAGCTTCGTCGATGTCGCGCCGCTTGGCGATTCCAAGCGGCTGCGGCGCGGCCAGATCGCCATTGCCATCGGCAACCCCCTGGGCTTCGAATGGACCGTCACCTCGGGCGTCGTCTCCGCGCTCGGCCGCTCGATGCGGGCCTCGACCGGCCGGCTGATCGACGATGTCATCCAGACCGACGCGGCACTCAATCCGGGCAATTCCGGCGGGCCGCTGGTGTCGTCGGCCGGTGAGGTCGTCGGCGTCAACACCGCCATGATCCACGGTGCGCAAGGCATCGCCTTCGCGGTCGCCTCCAACACCGCCAGGTTCGTCATTTCGGAGATCATCCGCTTCGGCCGCGTGCGCCGCGCCTTCATCGGCATCTCGGCCGACACCGTCAACCTGCCGCGCCGCGCGGCGCTGCTGTCGCAAGTGTCGAGCAAGACGGCGGTGCGCCTGCGCAGCATCGAGAAGGACGGCCCGGCGGCCAGGGCAGGCCTCAAGGAGGGCGACATCATCGCCGCCATCGATGGGCGTCCGGTCACTGGTGTCGATGACCTCGTGCGCATGCTCGACGCCGAACGCATCGGCCGCGAGACGCTATGCACCGTGGTGCGTCGCACCGGCATCAGCCAGGTGACGGTGACGCCGGTGGCGCGGGCTGGCTAGCGGCCTCACCTCCCCGCCGCGCCCTGCGCGTACTGTGCCAGGAATTCCTCGCTGGGCGGGATCGGCTTGATCACGTCGATCAGCACGCCATTGGGGTCTTTGGTGATGAAATGGCGCTGGCCGAAAGGTTCGTCGCGGAGCGTTCGCAGGATCGGCAGCCCGGCGGCAAAAATCCGCTCGTAGACCGCATCGGGATCGCGCACCTCGAAATTGATCAGCAGGCCTGATATGCGCCCCCGCCCCTCCTGCGGGATCGTCTCGTGGTCGCCCTGGACAATGCCGAGATTGACCCTGCTGCTCTCCACGGATTGGAGGTGCACGTACCAGTCGCTTTCAAACAGCGGCTTGAAGCTGAAATGCTCGACATAGAAGCCCGCCGTGCCGGCGACATCGCCGGTCATCAGCACCGGATAATAGCTCGTGGTCTTCATCTTTCCTTCTCCCGTCAACTAACATACAGTCTGCATGTAAATTGAATTAACATACAGGCTGCATGTATGCAACGAGAATCCGCGCACCGCTCCAACCGCGACCGCACCGAGGCGACGCGCGCCGACCTGATCGCGGCGTCGCGAAAACTGTTCACGGAAAAATCCTACGCCGAAACGGGCACGCCGGAGATCGCCGCCGCCGCCGGCGTGACGCGTGGCGCGCTCTATCACCACTTCGCCGACAAGCAGGCGCTGTTTGCCGCCGTGGTCGAGCAGGAGGCGCAGGCAGTGGCCGACGAGATCGATCGCGCCTCCCCTTCCTCGCTGGAAGCCCGCGATGCATTGATCGCCGGCTCGGACGCCTATCTCGCCGCCATGCGCGTGCCCGGCCGCACGCGGTTGTTGCTGCTCGACGGCCCTGCCGTGCTCGGCCGCGCCGCCATGGACGCGATCGACAACCGCCACGGCAACCGCGCGCTGCGCGAGGGCCTGGTTGCGGCGATGCGCGCCAACACGATGACACGACTGCCGGCGGAAGCACTGACCGCGCTGCTTGCTGCTGCGTTCGACCGCGCGGCACTTGCCATCGAGGCCGGCGCCTCGACCGAGGACTATCGCGCCGTTCTCATGGCGCTGATCGACGGACTGTCCCGCGCCTGACGCGATTCATCGTTTCCTTCGAAACAGCGGTAAACCAACGCCCGTCTCAGACCGGCAGCCCGAGTTGCCTTCTCAGGCTTTTGTCGAATGCGGATGCGGGGACGAAGCGGCGCAGCAAACTGACCTGGCGCGCCATCTTTCCCGCCGCATAGCGCTTTTTCGGAGCGGGATCGACCGCAGCGGCCAAGATCGTCGCCGCTACCACTTCGGGCGCATCGCCTTTTTCCATCGATTTCCGCACGGCCATGGTCATGCCGGAGCGCGCGGAGTCATAGATATCGAGCAACTGATCGGGGGCGGCGAGATTGTCCTCGAATGAAGTACGGGTGTAGGCCGGCTCCACCAGCGAAACGCGAATGCCGAACGGGCGCAATTCGTGATCGAGCGATTCGGAATAGCCCTCGATGGCATGTTTGGTCGACGCGTAGAGCGCGAAATAGGGGGCTGGGATGAACCCCTGTACCGAACTCAGATTGACGATTCTGCCCTTCCCTTGGCGTCGCATTGCCGGCAACACCGCGTTGGTCACACGCAAGACGCCGAAGACGTTCACGTCGAACAGCGCCTGGGCCTGGGCGGTCGAGGACTCCTCCGCACCGCCAAACAGACCCATGCCGGCATTGTTGACGAGCAGGTCGATGCGTCCGGCCTTGGCCAGGACGTCATCGACGAGTTTCGCGACAGACGCATCATCGGTCACGTCGCAGGTCAGCATGGTAACGCCGTCGGATTGCTTGGAGGCCGTGCGACGGCTGGTTCCGAATACGCGATAGCCCGCGCTTAGCAAGGCATCAGCCGTAGCGCGGCCGATGCCGGAAGATGCCCCTGTCACCAAGGCGACGCCGGGATTGATCTTGTTCATGGAATTCGCTTCTTTCTTTGAGTTGGATTTGTGTTCTTGAAATGCGGCATGCGCGGGCGCGGTCAGGGGCAATCTGAGCCGGAGGATCCTTCGGCGCTCGCGCTGGATGACTTGTCCGTCCAGCGCCGGAACAACGCACTGGCATTGACCCCTCCAAAGCCGAAGCCATTGCAGATCGCGTAGTCCATCTCCGTTGGCCGGGCTTGGTTTGCGACGAAATCGATCCCGTCGCCGGCCGGATCGGGGGCAGTCAGATTGAGCGTCGGCGGTGCGACCTGATCCCTGAGCGCCAGGATCGTGAAGATGGCGCCAAGCCCGCCGGCCGCTCCCAGCAGATGTCCGGTCGCCGCCTTTGTCCCGCTGACAGCTATGCTGAAATCCGCGCCAAAGACCCTTTTGATCGCCTCGATCTCCCCGGCATCGCCGACCGGCGTGGAGGTCGCGTGCGCATTGAGATGGCGGACGTCCCGTGCCGAAATGCCCGCTTGGCTGATCGCGATCTCCATGGCTCGGCGCGCACCGTCGCCATCCTCGGGACCCGATGTGATGTGATAAGCGTCCGCCGTCGTGCCGTAGCCGACGAGCTCGGCGAGCGGCTTGGCGCCACGCGCGAGCGCGTGGCTCAATGCCTCGACGACCAGGACACCGGCCCCCTCACCCATGACGAAGCCGTCACGCAACATGTCGAACGGACGGGAGGCCTGATCGGGACGGTGATTGAAGGATGTCGAGAGGGAGCGTGCCGCGGCGAAACCGCCGAGACTGACCGCGTTCATGCAGGCTTCGGTTCCGCCGCACACCGCGATATCGGCTTCATTGGCGCGGATAAGACGCGCCGCGTCGCCGATCGCCTGAATGCCGGCCGCGCACGCCGTCACCGGAGCGCCAAGCGGTCCCTTGAAGCCGTATCGGATGGAAATCTGTCCCGCGGCCATGTTCACCAGGAACGATGGCACGGTGAATGGCGACAGACGCCGAACACCGCGCTGATCGACGGTTCTCACAGCTTCGGTTATCGCCGGAAATCCTCCGACACCCGAAGCGATGATCGTCGCGGTACGGGCCTTGTCATCGTTCGAGACTGGTTTCCACTTCGCCTGGGACAGCGCCTCTTCCGCCGCCGCCAGTGCGAAGAGGATGAAGCGGTCTGCCCTGCGCTGTTCCTTCGGGGCCAGGACGGTGTCTGGGTCGAAGCCGGCTTCGGGGTCTTCCTGCAGGGAGGGAACCGTTGCGCCGATCTTTGCCGGCAGGTCTCCCACGACATCGTCCGCAAGCCTCCGGATGCCCGAGCGACCAGCCAAGAGGCGGGACCAGGAAGTCGCCACGTTGGCTCCGAGCGGGCTAACTGCTCCCATGCCTGTAATAACGATACGACGCATGTTTACTCCGGTTGTCATTCTGTTGGATCCCTTCGCGCGACAGCGTCGTGGCGACCACATCGCGATCACCGCTTGTTCATTTCGGCGAATGGCGCGCCGCGAGGTCGTCAAACGTGCGCAGTGCGTACCGGAGCGGAGCTATTCCCGCGAAGCCGCAATTTGCCTGACCTCGCCAGCGGCAGCGCTGAGAAAACGCCGCGACATCTCCTCATCTTTCAGTATGCGGGAGATCGTTACAGCACCCACCATGAGCGACAGCACCGCCATGGCTTTGCGATGGTCTCCCGGTCCCTCGGCCCCAGGTATCAATTGGTCGAGAATCTCGAGGTGAGCCGCGATGCCATCCTGGAATGGCTCTCTCACCTCCTCGCTTTGACGCGCCGCGTCCGAGCCAAGCGCCACCAATGGACAACCCTCGCCCTTCGTTTCGCGATGTCCGGGTGAAAGGTAGAAACCGATCACAGCCTCGAGCGGGTCAGGGCTTGCGGCGGCAGCGGCCGACCATCTCCGGGTCGCGTGCTCCATCGCCCGCCTCGATGCTTGTGCGGCCAGATCGTCCTTGGATTCGAACTGCTTGTAGAACCCACCCTGAGTGAGGCCGGCGCCCTTCATCAGGTCCTTCAGCCCGATGCCATCGAAGCCATGCTCTCGAAAAAGCCGGCTCGCGGCGTCGATCACCGCTTCGCGATTTGCTTCCGCCTGCGCACGGCTCACTCTCATGTCGACCTCTAATTTAGATTTCGTTCGACATTTATATCAGAGATAGAGTTCGATCGCAATCTATTTGAGGCGCCGGGTGCCAAGCCGGCTGCCAACAAGGGAACGGCAATGCCTTGTTGCGGCCTGACGTCCTGGTTCGGCCATCGCCGAGCTCACCCTTGCGCGTTGGACGTTTCCGGCTCTTCCGCGGGCACCTCACCCGGCTCGAACTCGTTGAAGCAGCCAAGCCCGCGCTTGAACCGCTCGATCAGCCAGGCGGCCGCCGGCTTCGGGCTGGTGTCGTTGCGATGCATGGCAAACAGCGGCGAGCGCACCTCGCTGAAGGGTTCAAGGTCGATTTCCACCAGCCGGCCGCTTGCCAAATCGTCTGATATCAGCCAACGCGGCAGACCGCCCCAGCCCAGCCCCTCGCGCATCAGCATGTGTTTGGTGCGCACATCCGTGAGGCGCCAGGTCCGGTAGGCGAAGACCCCGAAATCGCGTCCTTTGGTGCGCTCGGACTGGTCGGTGACGACAAGCTGGGTGTGTTCGCGCACATCCTCGAGCGCCAGCGGCTTCGGCAGCAACGCCAGCGGGTGGCTGGGTGCAGCGGCCAGCACGATCGACATGAAGCCGATGCGCACGAGATGTACGTCGACATCGCCCAGTAAGCCGCCAATGCCGAGGTCGGCCTGGCCGCTGACGACATGATCGGGGATCAGGCCGAGCGTGCCGATATGCAGGCGCAGCATCACGGTCGGAAACTGCGTCTCGAACGCCTTCAGCACCCGCACCAGTACCGACGAGGGCAACGACGCATCGACCGATAGCGCCACCTCGGCTTCCAGCCCGTGATGGTGGCCGTCGACGCGCGAACGCATGCGCTGCAGCACGCCGATCATGCGCCTTGCATCCTCCAGCATCGCCCGGCCGATCTCGGTCAGCTGCGGCTCGCGCGTGCCCTCGCGCTCGAACAGCTTGAGTCCAAGCTGCGCCTCGAGATTGGCGATGCCGTAGCTGATGACGGATTGAGCCCGGTTGAGCTTGCGGCCGGCGGCCGAGAAACTCCCGGTATCGGCAACGGCGACAAGGATCTGCAACTGGTCGAGTGTCGGATTGGGATGCATCGCTATATCTATTTTGTGGATGGATTGTATATAGAATATACCAGTTTATTCGATGGATCGATAGCCCCATATGTTGCGGGACAATTCATTCCACTGGAGAGACCCGCTATGTCCATTCTTCTCGTCACTTCGAGCCCGCGCGGCGCTGCCTCGCACTCGACCCGCATCGCCACCGAATTCGCTGAAAAGCTCGTCGCCGCCGATCCTTCGAACACGCTCGTCGTGCGCGACCTCGTCGCCAACCCGCTGCCCCATATCGATACGGACTATGCGACCGGCATCTACACGCCGGTCGAGGCCCGCACCCAGCGCCAGGCCGAAGTCGTCGGCGTGTCCGACGTTGTGCTCGGTGAGTTGTTCGCCGCCGACACGGTGATCCTGGCCACCGGCTTCATCAACTTCAACATCTCCTCGACGCTGAAGTCCTGGGTCGATCACATCGCCCGCTCCGGCAAGAGCTTTGCCTATGGCGAGAATGGCCCCAAGGGCCTCGTCACCGGCAAGAAGGTCTATGTCGTATTGGCTTCGGGCGGTATCTATTCCGAAGGTGCGGCCGTGCAGTTCGACCACGCCATCCCCTACCTGCGCGGGGTGCTCGGCTTCCTCGGCATGACCGATGTCGACGTCATCCGCATCGAAGGTGTCGGCATGGGCCCTGACGCGGTGACCGCAGCGCTCGCCAAGGCGACCGCCAAGGTCGATGCCGTGGTGGCGGCAAGCCGGGATGTCGCGACAGCCGCCTAGGGGAAGGCTCGAATTGAAGGGCAGACGCTTTGGCGCCTGCCCTTTCTCGCTGTCCAATGGCAGCCCTTCTCGCTCGCTTCGGATTTAGACAGGGCGGAGCGCCCGATCCTTGGCGCGCGGCTTGACGAACCGCCTGGGTTCGCTGACAATCAATGTGAACCAAGGTGAATCGTTGTCATGACAGCTTTTACCGTACGCCTCCCCGATGACACGGCAAATAGGCTGGACCAGCTCGCCGAAAAGCTCGATCGCTCGCGCTCCTATATGGCAGCCCAGGCCATCGAAGACTTTGTAACCCGACAGGAGTGGCAGCTCGCGGAGATAGAGGCCGGATTGGCCGAGGCCGAGCGCGGTGAATTCGCCAATGCCCAAGAACTCGCTGCCGTGATTGGAAAATATATCAAGCCCGCGCGCTGATTGTGGGCCGCAAGACAATCCGTTGGACCAAGCGGGCGCTGCGTCGGCTTGACGAAATCGGCGCGCACATCGAGAAAGACAACCCCGAAGCCGCTGCTCGTGTGATTGCGCGCATCTTGTCCGCGGCGGAGTTGCTCATCGAACAGCTGGCCATGGGTCGCGTTGGGCGGATCAAGGCGACGCGAGAACTCGTTTTGGTCGATATTCCCTATATCGTCCCCTATCGCGTAAGCCGAGATGCCGTCGAAATACTGACCGTCATACACGCCGCCCAACAGTGGCCGCGAACCCTGTGAGCGCACCGCTTTTTCTAGCCGATGAAATGCCTGAGCAGGCCCGCCGCGGCGACCCCGATCAGCACTGTCGGCAGCATGGACAGCCGCGTCGCGGCGACAAAGGTGATGGCCAGCGCCAGGAGATCAGCCGGATTTCGGGACACGAAGGCCGGCGCGATGACCGAGATCAGCACGCAACCGGGTGCCGCCTCCATCACCGCCGTGGCACGCGCGCCAAGCGTGCGGTTGCGCAGCACGAAATAGCCGCCGATCCGCGTCAGATAGGTGACGCCGGCCATCAGCACGATGGTCAAAAGGGTCGCCCCATCGATCATGCGTCACCTGCCATCAGCCAGGCCGCGACCAGCCCCGACACTGCACCCGCCGCGACGTACCAGGCGCCGTGAACGAAGAGATAGATGAGTGCGGCGACAACCAGGCTGACCAGCCAGGGCCGTGCCGCCGCCACTCCCTTCCACATGCCGCGCATCAGCACCAGGAAGACCGCCGGAAACGCCATGTCGAAACCGTAGGTCTCGACATGGCCAAGCATCGGGCCAAGCAAGGCGCCCAGCGTGGTGAAGGCCACCCAGGTCAGATACATCGCCAGTGCGGCACCCATGTAGTAGCGCGGGCTGAAGGCCGGCGTGATGCCGGCAGCAGTGCGCTGTCTGGCATCGGTCAAGCCCAGCGCCCAGCTTTCGTCACACATGAAGAACAGTGCCGGAAACACCTTGCGCCGCGGCAGGTCGCGCAGGAACGGCGCCAGCGCCGCTCCCATCAGCAGATGACGGCTGTTGACCAGGAAGGTGATGGCGACGATGAGCAGGATATGCGGCGGCGACGTCCACAACTGGATCGCCGCGAATTCCGAGCCGCCGGCGAAGTTCAGCCCCGTCATCATGGACAACTCGACCGTGCTCAGCCCTTTCTGCGTGGCCTGCGCGCCGAGCACCAGCGCATAGGGAATGGTACCGAGCAGCACCGGCGCGCAGGATGTCACGCCCCGGCGGAACTCCGATCCCGAACCGTCGCCCGCCGCTTCGACTGTCTGTGAAATGCTCATGTCCCGGAAATGCTCATGCCTTGCCGTCGGCCGGCCTCGCGGCCGCCGCTTCCCTGCCTTTGAACTCTCGTGATGCCAAGGGCAAAGATACCCACATCCCTCCGCAATTTGGTTGCGAACATCGTCGCATTCCATCTATTTTTGGCACTGAATGTCACGGATGCCAAAAAAGATGGAATTCGACACCATGAAGTTTGACGAGATCGATAAGCGCATCCTGCGCGCACTGCAGCGCGACGGCCGCATGGCCAACAACGATCTGGCCAATGAAGTCGGCCTGTCGCCCTCGCCTTGCCTGCGCCGCGTGAAGCTCCTGGAGGAGGCCGGCCTCATCGACCGCTATGTCGCCGTGCTCAATCCGGCCAGCATCGGCAAGGGCCTCACCTTCTTCACCCGCATCTGGCTGAAGGCGCAGGACGAGGACACGATCGAGCATTTCGCCACCCAAGTGGCCAAGCTGCCCCAGGTCATGGAATGCTACCTGATGCTCGGCGACTGCGACGCCATGGTGCGCATCGTGGCGGACAGCATCGACGACTATCGCCGCTTCCAGTCGGAGCATCTGAGCCGCATCAAGGGCGTCCAGAACGTCAAGACCGACGTCCCCAGCCAGACCATCAAATACACGCTGGAACTGCCGATCTGAGGTGCCCCGCAAGCGGGAGAATACCGGCATCAGCCCGTCGCGACGATGCCGCCTTGCCAATGTTCGTTGGGGACAGAAACCTCGCGCATGAAATCCACGAAGCTGCGCACGGTTTGCGACAACTCGCGCTTGCTCGGGAAGAGGAGATTGACCTCGACCGGTGCGATGTCCCAATCGGCGAGCAGCGGGACGAGACGGCCTTCGGCGAAATCGTCGACGCAGAGATAGGTGGAAAGCACGCCCAGACCCGCGCCGTTGCGGACGAGCTGATGAATGGTCAACGCATCGTTGACGCTGACCCGGTTGTGGACATCGACCGCGGCCATCTCGCCGCCCCGGTAAAAATGCCAGGTCCGCATCCGGCCATCGCCGCGGGGCATCTCGATGCATTCATGCTTTGACAAATCGGCCGGCGTCAGCGGTTTGCCGTGCCGGCTGAGATAGTCCGGCGCAGCGGCGAGGCAGCGGCGCACGCTGCCAAGGCGTGTCGCCACCAGTGCGGAATCCGGCAGCGGCCCCATCCGGATCGCCACGTCGACCCGCTCGGCGACAAGATCGAGGTCGCGGCTTGTCAGGTCGAGCGACACGTCGACATGGGGAAAGCGGGCAAGGAATTCGGGCAGGTGCCGCGACAGGACGTTAATGCCGAAGCCGATGCCGGCGCTGACCCGCAGCAGGCCGCGCGGCTCGCCGCTCAGGCCCTCGACATAGGCAACCGTCTCGTCAATCCGCGCCATCAGGTCGGCGCAACGTGCCTGCAACGCCTCCCCGGCGGAGGTCAGGATCACCGCGCGGGTGGTACGCTGGAACAGCCGCGCACCCAGTTGCTGCTCGAGCCTTGCGATGTTGCGGCTGACCGTCGACTTCGGCAGGCCGAGCGCGCGGCCGGCCGCCGAGAAACTGCTGGTCGCCGCCACTCTTTCGAAGACGCGCAAATCGTTGAGATCGATCATGCCGGCGACTGTTCCATCCGTGGGACAGTGAGTCCAGCCGGTCGAACGAGCTTTTTGGTGCTTTGGCACCAGCCAGCAGCTACCACTGACAGAAGGCTGGGAGCCTCGCCGACCCTGGAGATCAGACATGCCTGAATTTACAATCCCTGCCGACGATCCCAACCGCCAGTTGTCGATTGTCGATCCCGACGATCCGTCGCTCCAGCATCTGGCGGTGGTGGGCGACACCTACACCATCCTGCTTTCCGGCGCGCAGACGGCTGGGCGCTTCTGCCTCATCGACATGAAGGTTCCCGACGGCGGCGGTCCCGGTCCCCACCGGCACGATTTCGAGGAGACGTTTCATCTGTTGGAAGGCGAGATCGAATTCACCTTCCGTGGCCAAAAAAGCGTGGCCAAGGCAGGCATGACGGTGAACATCCCTGCCAACGCGCCGCATTCCTTCCGCAATGTCTCGGGCACGGACGTGCGCATGCTGTGTCTGTGCGCGCCGGCGGGACAGGAGAAGTTTTTCGCCCAAGTCGGCACACCGGTGGAGAGTCGCACTGCCGCCGCCCCGGAACTCAGCCCGGCGGAATTCGGCGCCTTCCTCGCCAAAGCCGCGGCGCTCGCGCCGCAATTCCGCACCGAACTTCTCAAGCCGTAATCCGGGCAGGCCCGTTATGAGCGTTGAAATCCACCCCGAGGACGAGCGCGACCGCGCGGTCATGCAGGCGATGCGCACGATGCTGTCCACGCTGCCCGCGCTTGAGTTTTCGCCGGTGTCGCGCCCGGCTTTCGAAGACCTGATGCAACACACGCCTGCCGCCGACGGCGTCAGCTTCGAGAGGGCGACGGTCGGAGTGGTATCGGGCTGGTGGTGCCGGCCAGAGACCGAGGCAACCCGCGCCGCGATCCTTTACCTGCACGGCGGCGCCTATGTTCTGGGCTCCGCCATCGGTCATCGCAACTTCGTCAGCCAGATCGTGCAACGCGCCGGCGCGCCGGCCTTCATTCCCGACTACCGGCTGGCGCCGGAGCATGCTTTCCCTGCCGCCATCGAGGATGCCCAAGCCGCGTTCACCGGCCTTTGCGACATGGACTACGAGGCGATCGCGATGGCCGGCGATTCGGCCGGCGGTGGCCTTGCCCTGTCTTTGCTGGCGCTGGCGGCCGCCAAAGCCAGGCAAGGCACCGGCGTCATGCCCCGTTGCGCAGCGCTGATGTCGCCATGGACCGACCTTGCGCTGGCCGGCGGCTCGATGCTGACGAGAGCAGAATCCGATCCGCTGGTGAGACGCGACGAGCTGAAAAAGGCGGCCGACCTTTGTCTCAAGGGCGCCGACCCTACCGATCCGCGCGCCTCGCCGCTCTATCAGCCTCTGGGCGGCCTGCCGCCGCTGCTGGTCCATGTCGGCTATGACGAGATCCTGCTCGACGATTCACGCCGCGTTGTCGAGGCAGCGTCGAACGCGGGTGGCGAGGCGGCGCTGCATATCTGGGAAGGCATGACGCATGTCTTTCCCTCCAACCTTGCCCAGTTGCAGGCAGCGCGCGAAGCCGTCGACATGGTGGGAGCCTTCATCCGCCAGCATCTCTAGGCGCCCCAGCCTGCCCATCACCTGATCCCAGAAAAAATTCCATTTGGAATGTCGATTTGATCGCGGCTCGGACGTCCTTCGGACGCAACCGGAATTGCCGGGCGGCATCGAAAGATCGATCCTGCTCCCGGCTGGGAGAAGAAACATGAGCCTTTCCTATCGTTGGGTCATCGTCGCGGCTGGCGCGCTGATGTCCTGTGTCGCCATCGGCACGATGTTTTCGCTGGCGATCTTCCTCGAGCCGATGGCGATCGACACCGGTTGGTCGCGCGCCGGCATTTCGAGCGCCATGACGCTCAACTTCCTGGTCATGGGCCTTGGTGGCTTCGCCTGGGGCGCCATGTCGGACCGCTTCGGCGCCCGTCTCGTGGTGGCGATCGGTGCGGTGCTGCTCGGACTGGCGCTGGTGCTGGCCAGCCGCGCCGGCTCCCTGCTGGCCTTTCAGATCACCTATGGCGTGCTCGTCGGTCTCGCGGCGAGCGCCTTCTTCGCGCCGATGATCGCGCTGACCACAGGCTGGTTCGAGACCAATCGCGGCCTTGCGGTTTCGCTGGTCTCGGCCGGCATGGGTGTCGCACCGATGACGATCTCGCCCTTCGCCCGCTGGCTCATCTCGGCCTATGAATGGCGCACCGCCATGTTCGACATCGGCATCATGGCCTGGGTGCTGCTGTTGCCGGCGGTGCTTTTGGTGCGCCAGCCGCCAAAACCCGCCCCGGCCGCCGCCGGCTCCACGCCGGTTGCCGAAGGCGCCGGCCTGACGGTCGGCCAGGCGCTGCGCTCACCGCAATTCATCGTGCTGGGGCTGACCTTCTTCGCTTGCTGTGCCGCGCACTCCGGCCCGATCTTCCACATGGTGAGCTATGCCATGCTGTGCGGCGTCGCTCCGATGGCGGCGGTCTCGATCTACAGCGTCGAGGGCCTCGCGGGGCTTGGCGGCCGGCTTCTCTACGGCGTGCTGGCCGACAGGCTCGGCGTCAAGCCGGTGTTGATCGCGGGCCTCGTGATCCAGGCGATCGTCATTGCCGCCTATCTCTCGATCAGCCAGCTCGACCAGTTCTATATGCTGGCGGTCATCTTCGGCGCCACTTATGGCGGGGTCATGCCGCTCTACGCCGTGCTGGCGCGCGAATATTTCGGCCAGCGCATCCTCGGCACCGTGTTCGGCGCCGCTACCATGCTGTCCAGCCTCGGCATGGCGCTGGGACCGCTCGCCGGCGGCATGGTGTTCGACGCCTATGCCAACTACCACTGGCTGTTCATCGGCTCGGCCCTTATCGGCCTCGGTGCCGCGGGCATAGCGATCGCCTTCCCGCCGCTGCCGCAAAGACAGCTCCGGACAGCATAGAAGGGCGGACAGGAACCGTTGCGGGGCGCTTGGCGAAGCCAGTCTTCGCCAAGGGTCTATGGCATTGTTATGCCGACTTGAGGACCGTGAATGGCCGTCTTTGGACGGCCCGGTTTGCCTGGACGTTTGCGGCGGGGACGGGGCGGCCGACATGGAAGCCCTGGACCTTGTCGATGCCGAACTCACGCATGAGGGCCATCTGCTCTTCGGTTTCCACGCCCTCGACCAGGATCTTGTGGCCGCGATTTCGCACCAGGGCAATAATGTCCTGCAGCATCGCCTTGCCGTTCGGCGTGGCGCAGTCGTGAAGGAACGAGCGGTCGATCTTCACAGTGTCGAAATCGATCAGGCGAAGCCACGAAAGGCCAGCGAAGCCGGTACCGAAGTCATCGAGCCAGATCTTGATCCCCAGCAGCTTCAGGTCGCTGATGCAGCGGAGGATATCCGAGTGCATCTCCATCTCCAGCCCTTCGGTGATTTCGAAGGCCAGCCTGTTGCCGGTCACGCCGGTCTCGCCCAGAATGGTCGCGACGGACGCGGCGAAGCCAGGTGTCTTGAGCTGGATCGGAGAGACGTTGACACTGACGAGACGGACGTGATCGTCCGCCAGGAGTTCGGCGCATACCGTCCTTATGGCCCAGCGTCCGAGTTCCAGGATCGACCCGGTCCGTTCCGCGACGGGAATGAACAGGCTCGGCGGAACCAATGTGCCGTCGAGCATCTTGAGGCGCATCAGCGCCTCCACGGCTTCAACCCGGCCTGAGGCGACGTCCTTGATCGGTTGATAGACGAGTGAAACGAGATCCTGCCCGATCGCGATCTTCAGCAAGGCCGCAAGGTTCTCGCTCTCGTCGCTGCTCTGGGGGTCCGTTGGATCGAACAGCCGGGCACAATTTCGACCGCCGGCCTTTGCCAGATAGAGCGCGCGATCGGCCTCGTGGATGATCTTCTCCAGCTTGGCGCCAGTCTGCTTCCTGGTGAAGGCGGCGCCAACGCTCGCCGTCACGATCGAGATGCCGTCTCGCCGCAGCTCGTGGGCAATCGCCAGGTTCTCCACCGTGCGGCAGATGGCTTCCGCAAGATCCGCGACCTGGTCTTTCTTCTCCATGCGGGCAAGCACGATGAATTCTTCGCCGCCATAGCGGCCGATCGAACCATTATAGTGCTTGATCATGTCGCTGAGGGCGTTGGCGACTTGGATCAGGCAGCGGTCCCCCTCCTGATGGCCATAGCAGTCATTGAATTTCTTGAAGAAGTCCACATCGATCAGGATCGCCACAAAACCGGTGCCAAGCTTTTGCCAGTCGTTCCAGTAGTCGCGCAGCTTCTCGTCGATCGCCCGCCGGTTCTCCAGACCTGTAAGCGGATCGGTCCGCGACAGTCTCAGCAGGGCCTTGCCGCGTTCGGTGGCTTCCTTGTGCTGAATTCTGGCTTCCAACGCGTTCAGGAAGACGTTGTAGCGCTCCTCATTCAGTTTCCAGTTCACATATGACGTGAATGCGAAACACGATATGTAGAAAGTCGCAAATACCATTTTGTACACAGGTGTAGAGGGCATGTAATAATTTACGACGTACAATATACACAAAATTGTAGTGGAGGTTATGATGGAGATCTTGAACCTGAATGTAAAAAATAGATTGGCGCTCATCATGAATATGGTGCCGAAGACCATATAGTAAGAGACGCTCTCCTTGTCTGCGCTCATGACTGCCGGGCACAACCAGCCAACATAACCAAAGATGATGGCCGCGGCGCAAGTCACGTCAAGCCATCCCGTCGCGGCTCGCCGGCGAAGCTGTCCTTCCAGGATCAGAAGCGCGGTCAAGCCAACCGCGAAGCGCGCCGCGATCGTACGGGCAGCCACATCCGGGATCAGCAGCAGATCCGTTAGGGAGAACAGGACGTAGATGGCAACAGCGATCCAAAGCCCTGGTCTGGCTTCCTTTCTTCGCTTCGCCTGGGCTTCGGTGCGGTAGAGGGTTCGGAGTTCGTAGGGGCCCAGTTCGTAGCGCGGTTCGAACGGCTCCGCATGCGCTATGTCGGCCAGTCCAGGCGACACGCGTTCGCTCGCGATCCCCCCCAGGGAAGGGGGGTCAAGCGTTCCGGCCTCTCTTCTCGTTTCTGCCCCCACGCGGGCCGGCTCCTTAGGACGCGACAGCGATTGCGATGCACAAAATCATGCAATCGTGCAGCACAAGTTTCGGTTAACTCAAACCCGGAATTCGACTTGGACGGCACCCAACGACCCAAGATGGTTAGCGGGAAATTAATCATAACCATAAAATGCCCGCGAGCCGACATTGGCAAACCAAGCATTCTACGTAATAAGTTAACTGACTGTTAACTATGGAGTCTTGGTGTGCAAACTGTGTTTGACGGCAAAAGCCTGATTACTGCCGAAATGATCGCCGGGAGCCTGCGCCGCGGAAGGCCCGAGCAGCATGGCGAAGCGTTCGAAACCGCTCGCGTCGAGCTGGCGCTCGTTCTCCACACGGCGCATCAGCAGATCGAACAGGGAAAAAATCCTGCCGAGATCATTCGCCGTCTGATGTCGCTTCTCGAAGCGATGCGTTCCAGGCTCCATCCCGACGTCTGGCAAGCCTTGATACCGGTGGCGCAGAACCATCCGATCCTGGAATATTTTCTCGAGGACCCGCTGACGCGGTGGTCCTTCAACAAGCCCAGGGGCTATGCCGGCGACGCGCAGTTGCTCGACTACATCTATTGTGATCCGCACGTGGCCGAGAGCGTGGCCAACGCCTCGGAGATCGGCAAGGCGCTATACACCCATACCCAGGACGTGCCGTCATGCGTCGCGGCACGGGAACGGCGCGATCTCTTGACCCGCTATGTCGACGAGATTGCAGCCAAGAGCGGACCGCAGACCGAGGTCCTGGCAATCGCGGCCGGTCATTTGCGTGAAGCCAATCGCTCCGTCGCCCTGGCCGAGGGCCGCCTCAAGCGCTGGGTTGCGCTCGATCAGGATCCTCAGAGCGTCGGGTTGATCGCGCGCGACTTCCAGGGCACCGCGATCGAAGCCGTCGACGGCTCGGTGCGGACCGTGCTCACCAGGGGCCACAAGATGGGCAAGTTCGACTTCATCTACGCCTCCGGCCTTTACGACTACCTCCAGCACAACGTCGCCGTGAAACTCACCAAGACCTGCCTTCAGATGTTGAAGCCGAACGGAACGTTCCTGTTCGCCAACTACGCGGAAGGCAACCCCGATGCCGGGTACCGGGAAATGTTCATGGACTGGGTGCTGCTGCTGCGCTCCGAGGTCGACATGTGGAACGTCGTCAACGCCAGCGTCGATCGCAACACGGTCGAGGCGCGGGTCTTCTTCGGCGAGAACCGCAACGTGCTCTACGCGGTCATCGAAAAGCGCGGATAGCAACCGTCTGGATTGCGCACCGGCCGGGATGAGACCTCGGCCGGTGTGTGTTTTGGCTGGGCGTGATGATGTTCGACGCTCACGCGAACGCGAACTGCCACTGGCCGTTCATCGGCCTCATCGTCCGTGGCGATCGCCCCGCCCGCGGTTCGGCTACTCCGAAAACCTCACGCTCACGCCGCGCTGCCTGAAATAAGCTTGCATCAGCTTGCGGCCCGATCGGTTGCTTTGCGCCAACTTGGTCGGATCGAACACCGCCTCTTTTATCCCCTCTCGTGTCAGCGCTGCCTTGAGCGTCGCGATATGCGCGTCGATTTCGGCATTGTCCGCCCGCAGCGAGGCATAGATATTTTCGGTCGCCTCGGCCACGGTCAGTTCGCTCACGGGTGTCGTCCTCTGGTTTGTTTGGCGGCGGCTTAGCACAGATTCGCGGCTCCGCCGACCCCGATGGGACCATCAGTGCACAGCGCCTAGATTTTGGTAGGTCCGTCCTGATTGGCCCGACGGCAACGCCGCGGTCTGCACCCTATCCGAAAATCCGCTCGCCCTGTTCATCGACCAGTTGGATGCCCTTCTTGATCGAGATGTCGACGGCGTCGTCGAGCCCGGCAAAGCGGTCGGCGCGGATGAACTTGTGTTCTTTGACCACGCCGTCGACCTCCTTGGAGACGACGCCGCAGGTCTGGTACTGGCCATCGGCCTTGTAGGGCGTGGCGCTGATCAGGAAACCCTTGTGCTCGACCTGCTTGGCCGGTGCCGCACTCGTGGGCTCGGTCGCCTCGCCCCCGCCGCCGAAAAGACGTTTCAGAAAAGACATCGATCAAATCTCCTTGTTCGTCCTGCAAACCGCGGCTTGTTCGCGATTCACGACGCTGTTGTCCCAGCATGCGCGAATGTGCCGCCGCGTTCCAGCCCCCTGATGAAGACGGAGACCAGAAGCTCGATCTGCCTGTCGATCTCGTCGGCCTGCCCGCGCACGGATCTCGCCGCATAGCCGCTGGTGACGATGCCATGCACGCTTGACCATAGTGTGCGCGCGGCAATGCGGCGCGTATCGTCGTCGAGGTCGAAGTCGCCGCCGGCGAGCACGCCGGCGATGATCTCGAACAGCTGGTCGAGCCGCGCTTCATAGGCATCCGGCTCGGTCATCGTCGGGCGACGCCTATTGAAGGCGAGCAGTGCCGGCCAACTGCCAGGATGCGCCTCGACAAAGCGCACATAGGCGCCGGCCAGCGCCAGCAGGCGTTGCCGCACATCGGTGATGCCTCGCTTGCCGAGATCGGCCATCGCCGCCGACCCCGCGGCGCCCAGTCGGTCGAGCAGCCGCATGTTGACGGCACGGTGCACCCCCTCGAGATCGGAAAACAGATTGTAGACCGAGCCGACCGAGATGCCCGCCTGCTCGGCCACGGTCCTCGCCTTCAGATTGTCCATGCCGCCTTCGTTGAGCAGCGCCTCGGCAATGGCCAGCACCCGCTCGCCCGTCTCTTCCTTGTCCAGTGCCATTTCAGTCCTTGTGAGTGTCCTGCGGAAGCAGCATGTTGTTTCGAACCAGACCTTCCCTCCGTTTACCATATTCGGGATTTTGTGAACAGCGTTCAAAAGCATCTTGAACAATGTTCATTTGCTGTTATGTTGGTTTCGTGAACGATGTTCACGCAACGCTTCGAAGGGAGAAGAACCATGCTTAGCCTGATCAGGACATTGCTCGACGGCGCCAGCGCACGGGCGGAGGACGGCCTCAAGGATCGCTTCGCCATCGACCTTCTGGCGCAGCGCATCCGCGACGCCGAGGCGGGACTTGCCGCCGCCAAGCAGACACTGGCCACGCTGATCGTGCGCCAGCGTGCCGAACAGGCCAGTCTCGGCCAGCTCGACCGCCGCCACGCCGATCTCGAAACACGCACGATCAGCGCGCTCGCCGCCGGCAACAACGGGCTGGCCGAAAGCGGTGCCGCGGCCGTCGCCGAGCTGGAGAATGAACGCGATGTCCGCCGCGCCACCGTGCAGAGCCTTGGCGAAAAGACGTTGCGGATGCGCGTTTCGGTGGAGCGGGCGCATCGCCGCATCATCGACCTCAACCAGCGCATGATCTCGGCCCGGGCCATCGATGCCGAGCGCAAGGCGCAGTCGCGCCTCGTCAGGTCGATCGGTCAGTCGGCGAGCCTCAACGACGCCGAGGAGCTTCTGGCCCGCATCAAGGCCGGCAGCGATCCGTTCGAGGAGGCCGGCATCCTCGACGAGATCGACGGCGAGCTGCGTCACGAAGCGATCCGCGACCGCCTTGCCGATGCCGGCCACGGCCCGGCGGTGAAGGTGCGCGCCAAGGACGTGCTCGAGCGCCTGAAGACCATCAACTGAAAAACAGCCTTCCAGACCTTGTTCCATCGACGTCACCAACCAATGGAGAACACCAATGAACGCCAATCAGACCTACATCATGTTCAACACCGCTTCGGTCGGTGCCGCCTATTTCATGCTCGGCCTGTCGCTCTGGCTGGCGCCGGTCGACCTGGCGACCAAGGGCTACTGGGCCATGGGCATCCTGCTGCTCACCGGCAGCCTGGTGAACCTGGTCAAGTACCGCACCGACGAACGCCTGTCGGCCGAGATGACCGCCAAGATCGAGAAGGCGCGCAACGAAAAGCTGATCAGCGAATATGTCGGCAAGGAATGATGCCGGCACATCTGACGAAAGAAGCCCGGTCACCCGGGCTTTTTTTGAGACTTTGCAGAACTTGGTTTCCTCGCCCCGATGTAATGGGGGAGAGGTGGCCGCGAAGCGGTCGGAGAGGGGGGCTGCGGCGTGGGCGAGTTTCCTCAGAATTCATTAGAGGTCGAGCCACTCCCCCTCCGTGGGGGCTTCGCCGAGCCACCTCTCCCCCGCTTTGCGGGGGCGAGGAACCCAATCCTCGCCAGGTCGGCGCCCGATGCCGCCCGATTACGTCACTTGTGCGACAGCGCCTCCAGCGCTTCCGCGGCGGCTTCGAGAATCGCGATCGCCTCGGCCTGCTTTTCAGCCGGGGCATCGACGATGTCGCCGAGCGCCGCCCGCAGCCGGTGGCGGATGGCGCGGAATTCGTCACGCGTTTCCGAGCGCTCACCACGCCCGCCGCGGCCACCGCGCCGATCCTCGCCATCGTCGTTCCAGCCGAACCAGTCGCGCGCCTTGGCCATCTTGCGGCCGAAGCGCTCGAGATGGTCGAGCACGCCGTCGATCATCTCGCGGTTATCGGCAAGATGCGCCTGACCGGCCTCGGTGATGGAAAACACCTTCTTGTTGCCTTCGCTCGACGAGATGGCATAGCCGGCCTCTTCCAGGAAGGTCAGGGTCGGATAGACCACGCCCGGGCTCGGGCTGTAGATGCCGCTGGTGCGCTCTTCCAGCGCCTTGATGATGTCGTAGCCGTGGCGCGGCGCCTCGGCCAGCAGCGACAGCGTGATCAGCTTGAGGTCGCCGTCGGCCAGCATGCGCCCGGCGCGGAACATGTCGCCCGGGCCGCCGCGCCCGCCACCGCGACCGCCATGGCCGAACGGGCCAAAGCCGCCGCCCCCTCTGCCACCAAATTTGCCGGCCATGTGCATGAACATGCGTTCGCCGAAATGACCGCGCCCGAAATGATTGTCTTTGTGCATTGATTGCTCCTTAAGTTCTATCTTACGATATATCTCAATTAGGCTCACGCCCTCGTGGAGTCAAGATATATCTTACGATGTATCTAAATGCGCCGCCAGCCTAATCTCTTCGGGTCAGGGCTGCGGCGTTCCGGGCGGCGACGGGAAATCCGCTACCAGCGGCCGTTGCGCCGGTTCCAGGCATAGAGCAAGCCGGCGAAGCGGTCGTAGGCAAACCGCGTCAGCGGCAAGGTCAACCGGTTGCCGAACAATCTCGCCAGCCAGCCCTCGCCCGGCGTCACCTGCCACACGGCAATCGCCACATCGGCGCCGACCAGCAAGCGGCCATCCGCGTCGATGGCGTGCAGCCGGCGGCGGATATCCTCCAGCGAGGCGCCAAATCCGGTGAGCGCCGCCGGTTCCAGGTTGACGTCGCGAAATTCGATCCGGCCGGCCTTGACCGCTTCGATCAGCCGGCGCTTCTGCCTGACGATGCCCGCATCGCAGACCGGGCAGCGCGTGTTGTACCAGACGGTCAGCAAGGGTGTGGTTCTATCATGGTCATTTGCCGCGCATGGCCGCCTTCGGCCCGACGCATTTGTCGTCGCGAAACAGCGCCCACTCCTCGCACAGACGCCCGTTGGGCAAGCGGCAGAATCCATACTCGTTGCCGGCCTTGTCCTTCCTGATTGCCAGGCGCCCGCCAACCTCCCCGCAATGGACGGATGCTGGATTGGCCATGCCGACCGGTTTTTGGGCGGCGGCGCTGGCATGGATCGGCATCAAGGACAACGCGGCAAGGCCGATAGCCAACATCGAAGAATTGCTCATCGCGATCTCCCTCGCCGCATTCTATCGCGGCGAGGCGTCCCGTCCTGCGGCAAAGCGCCGTCAAGCCGGCACCCGGTTATCGACTTCCGGAAACCCTGCCGGCCGCTTCATCCAAGCGAAGTGATGATCTCGCGATAAGCGAATTCAGGGAAGGCCTTCAGCGTTCGCGTCCGGATATTGCCACTCGCCGCCAACATCAGCGCGAAACGCGCCAGCACCGCATCGTCGGGCGCTTCGACCACCGCCACCATGTCGTATTCGCCCATGGTCAGGTAGAACGATTTGAACGATCCGCCCATCTCGCCAAGCTGCTTCCTGGCCGCGTCGAGCCGCTTGGGCGAGTCGCGAACGTTTTTCGCGCCCTGCTCGGTCCAGTTCATCAGCATGATGTAGGTCGTCATGGCACACCTCCCTCCGGGGCCACGGAGCACGGCGGCTTCGCCGGGGCGGGCATCCGGGTTGTCGCCCAGAAAATGCATCCGACGCGAAATTATCCTCCCGCAACGAACGTCCCGCAAGCACCTATTCATGCCATCATTTGCAGGCTTGAGGCGACAGTCGTCGGCGACCACGGAAAGCCGGCTCAAAAACCCGCCCGATTGCGGCAATCTCCTTCGCGGCCATGGCGGAAATCCCAGGCTGACATCCGAGACCGATCCACCGCCGGAGGGCTTCATGCGCAACCGCCTGAAACGAAAAAGGGCGCCAGTCGGCGCCCTCAATTCTTCGCGGAGATAAATCCCGACTCCCAGCTCAGCTGTCAAGGAAGCTGCGCAGCTTGCGCGACCTGCTCGGATGCTTGAGCTTGCGCAGTGCCTTGGCTTCGATCTGGCGGATACGCTCGCGGGTGACCGAGAACTGCTGGCCGACTTCCTCCAGCGTATGGTCGGTGTTCATGCCGATGCCGAAGCGCATTCTGAGCACACGCTCCTCGCGCGGCGTCAGCGAGGCGAGCACCCGCGTGGTGGTCTCGCGCAGGTTGGCCTGGATCGCCGCGTCGATCGGCAGGATCGCCATCTTGTCCTCGATGAAATCGCCCAGATGCGAATCCTCCTCGTCGCCGACCGGCGTTTCGAGCGAGATCGGCTCCTTGGCGATCTTCAACACCTTGCGCACTTTTTCGAGCGGCATGGCGAGCTTTTCGGCCAGTTCCTCCGGCGTCGGCTCGCGGCCGATCTCGTGCAGCATCTGGCGCGAGGTGCGCACGATCTTGTTGATCGTCTCGATCATGTGCACCGGGATGCGGATGGTGCGCGCCTGGTCGGCGATCGAACGGGTGATCGCCTGCCGGATCCACCATGTCGCGTAGGTCGAGAACTTGTAGCCGCGGCGGTATTCGAATTTGTCGACCGCCTTCATCAGGCCGATATTGCCTTCCTGGATCAGGTCGAGGAACTGCAGGCCGCGATTGGTGTACTTCTTGGCGATGGAGATGACGAGGCGCAGATTGGCCTCGACCATTTCCTTCTTGGCGATCGCGGCTTCGCGCTCGCCCTTCTGCACCTGGTTGACGATCTTGCGGAATTCCAGGATCGAGATCGCCGTTTCGGTGGCCAGGTGCTGGATCTCGGCGCGCAGCTCCTTGATCGCATCCTTCTCGTTCTTGGTGAATTCCTTCCAGCCGCGCGAGGTCAGATTGCCGATCGCGCGCGTCCAGTTCGGGTCGAGCTCGGAACCCTGATATTCCTTCAGGAACTCCTCGCGGCGCACACCGTAGCTTTCGGCGAGCCGCAACAGCTTGCCTTCGTTCTGCACCAGCCGCTTGTTGATGTCGTAGAGCTGCTCGACCAGCGCCTCGATGCGCGCGGTGTTGAGCGACAGCGACTTCACCGCCTTGATCAGCTGGTCCTTCAGCTCCTTCAGCCGGCGGTCCTGGCTGGGCGACAGCGTGCCGGCCGCGGCCAGACGGTTCTCGACCTGCTGGTCCTGCAGCTTGCGCAGCTTCTTGTAGGTGTCGGCGATGACGTCGAGCGTCTCCATCACCTGCGGGCGCAGTTCCGCTTCCATCGCCGCCAGCGACAGGCTCGCCTCGTCCTCGTCTTCCTCGTCGTCATCCGTCAGGCCGCGCGTATCGGCGCCGACATTGGTGATGTCTTCTTCCTCGTCGCGGCCGCGGCGCGGCTTTTCCTCGGCCTTGGGAGCCTCCTCGATGCGTTCGACCACCGGAGCCTGCTTGGCTTCGGGACCGGCATAAGTGGCTTCCAGGTCGATGATCTCGCGCAGCAGGATCTTGGATTCGTTGAGCTCGTCACGCCAGATGATGATAGCCTGGAAGGTCAGCGGGCTTTCGCACAGGCCGGCGATCATCGTCTCGCGGCCGGCCTCGATGCGCTTTGCGATGGCGATTTCGCCTTCGCGCGACAGAAGCTCGACCGAGCCCATCTCGCGCAGGTACATGCGCACCGGATCGTCGGTGCGGTCGGTCGGCTCTTTCTTGGTCGTGGTGGCGGCGACCGCCGTGCCGGTCTGCTCGGCCAGCTCGTTGGCGTCTTCCTCGGCATCGGCCGCGGTATCGCCGGCCTCGGCTTCTTCGCCCTGCTCGTCATCCTCGACGACGTTGATGCCCATGTCGGACAGCATCGCCATCGTGTCCTCGATCTGCTCGGAGGTCACTTCCTCGGAAGGCAGCACCGAATTCAGCTCGTCCATGGTGACATAGCCGCGCTTCTTGGCGGCCTTGATCATCTTCTTGACAGCATCATCGGAAAGGTCGAGCAGAGGGCCATCGGTGGCGCCTTCGCGTTCGGTCTCGACCTCTTCCTTTTCCTTAGTCGCCATAGTTTTTATCTTCTCCTAGCGGCCGGACATCGGGGCCGCGTAAGCTGTCGGACCAGTCAAATCGGATACGCTCGTTTTTCTAAACGTGCTTCACCGGGCCACGAACCGCATCAACTCTATTGTTTGGTGCATGCCGTTGTCCCAAAACCGGTTTCCTCTCTTGGGCGACCACTCTTGGGCGACATGCATTAAGTCCAGATTAACCCTGATATCTGTGGCAGGCGGCCTGCCTGTCCAGTGACCAGTACCTCACATCGCTGCATTCCCGTCGATGCGGGTGCGGGTTAACGTTTCGAATCGTCCTGATTCCGCCATTCTGTCCGAAGGTCAAGCGCCTGTCGCATGATTCGCATGAAAAAAGCGAATCAATTACCCGACTTAGCGCGCCCCGCCCCCTAAGGAGGCATGGCCGCGCTCTCATTCCTGCACTCAGATGCACTTAGGCTCGACCAGCCCTGCCCGAAGAGACGCCAAATCCTTCGATCAGCGCTTCCGTCGCTTGTACATCCCTGAATTGCGCCTGAATTTCGATCAGATGGCGGAAGTTTTCGTCCGAGGGATCCGCTTCGAGCGCCGCCTCCGCCTGTTTCAGCTCCTTATGTAAGGTGCGCGCGCTGCGCTGCAAGTGCAACGCCTGGTTCAGAGCGTCGCGGGCATCGTCGAGTGCGGCTGTCTCCAGCGCCGGCCATTGCCGCGCCCGCCGGATCAGGCCGACGGCACGCTCCCAGATCTCGGCGCAGCCGGCACGCTCGATCGTCGCCACCACGGCATGGCGGTCATTGGCCATGTCGTGCGCCATGGCGTCGAGGATGGCACCATGCAGCCGCTGCAGATCGGCATTGGCAAGGTCGAGGAACTCGACATGGGCGAAATTCTCGTCGATCAGCGGCGGATGGTTGACCAGCGCGACGATGATCGTCGCCTCGCGCACCGACATCCCCTCGCCGCGCTTGACCAGCGCCGACTGGCCGAGGCTTTCGGTGATCGCCATGCGGCCGCTGCCAGCCTTGGCGAACTGCCCGCCGGGCGCGGCCGTCTTGCCCTGCCCGGGTTTCCAGTCCTGACGGCTTTGCCGGGCACCGCGCTGGGAGCCGAAGAAACTCAGCACCCGCTCGCGCATCTCTTGGCTGTAGTGATAGCGCAGGCTTTCATCGCGGATGCGGCTGGTCAGTTCGCGCAGCGTCTTCTCGAGTTCGGCCCGCCGCTCCGGCGTGTCGAAGACGCCGCCCGCCGTCTCGCGCATCCACAAAAGGTCGACCAGCGGCCGCGCGTCGGCCAGTACCGCGCGGAATGCATCCGGCCCCTCGGCCTTGACCAGGTCGTCGGGATCCTTGCCCTCCGGCAGCAGAGCGAAGCGCGCCGAGCGACCGGCCTGCACCGATGGCAGCGCGAGATCGGCGGCCCGCCATGCGGCCTTCAGCCCGGCCTTGTCGCCGTCGAAGCACAGCATCGGTTCCGGCGCCATGCGCCACAGAAGTTCGAGCTGGTTTTCGGTGAGCGCGGTGCCGAGCGGCGCCACGACATTCTCGAAGCCGGCCTGCGCCAGCGCGATCACGTCCATATAGCCTTCGACGGCGATGACCGTGCCGCCTTTGGCGAGCGCCCCCTTTGCCATCGCTTGGCGGGCGCGGGCGAAATTGTAGAGCACATTGCCCTTGTGGAAGAGCTCGGTGTCTGGCGAGTTCATGTATTTGGCCACCGCGTCGGCGGCGAGCGCGCGGCCGCCGAAGGCGATGATCTTGCCGCGCGAATCCGGGATCGGGAACATGATGCGGTCGCGGAACCAGTCATAGGAGACCGGGATATCGTCGCCGTGGCGGACCAGCCCGCAGGCCTCGATGTCCGCCTTCGGCACGCCTTTTGCGGCGAGATGCTCCTTCAGCGCATTGCGGCTGTCAGGGGCGAAGCCGAGCCGGAACGAATGTTGCGTCGCCGGCGTCAGCCCACGGTCGCGCAGATAGGCGCGGGCTTTTGCGCCTTCCGGTCCCTGCAGCCGCTCCTGGAAGAAAGCTGTCGCCATCTCCATGACGTCGGTCAGGCTGGCGCGTTCCTTCTCACGCTGTTCTTCCCGTTCGTCGCGGACCGGCATCGGCACGCCGGCCATGTCGGCGATCTTCTCGACCGCTTCGGGAAAGCTCAGTCCCTCGAGTTCGGTGAGGAACTTGAAATGGTCGCCCGAGACCGAGCAGCCGAAACAGTGGTAGCGCCCCTTCTTGTCCTCGCAGTGGAAGGATGGGCTCTTCTCGCCATGGAACGGGCAGCAGGCCCAATAGTCGCCGCGCGACGTATTGGTTTTCTTGCGGTCCCACGCGACGCGCTGGCCGATGACCTGTGAAATCGGCACGCGGTCGCGGATCTCGTCGAGAAAGGCGGGCGGAAAGCGCATTTAGGGAACTCGTTTCGCCACCATATAATCATGCCGGCGAAATCCGACGACCCCCAATACGGGCCATACCCGGTTTCCACAGGGCAAAAAGAAAGGCGGCCGTTGCGGGCCGCCTTCCAAGTCCAGCGCTAGGTGCTTTACTGCGCGGCAAGCGCGCCGAAGATGACGCCGGAGAGGATGCCGACCAGCACATAGTCGTTGCCGACGCGGATCCATTCCTGGCCGGGACCCGGGCGGCGCAGGCCGTAGCGGCCGTAGTCGCGAACCGGCTGGTGCTGCCTCCAGCCGGAATATCGCTGGCCATTGCGCCAGTTGTTCCGCTTCACGATGACTTTCTTCTGAAAGACGCGCTTCTGGATGACGCGCTTCTTGACATCCCGGTGAGTCGGCTTCTGCCAGTCGACCTTGGTGTAATTCGACTGCGGCGCGACCGGTGCGTTGATCGGCGCGGCTTGGCCGGTGAGCGAGGTGGCGGCCAACATCGAGAAAGCAAGCGCGGAAAGGACAATGCGTTTCATGGGAAGTCTCCTTGGGTTGTCGATGTCCCGAGGAGTAGCGGTCAATGGATGAACTGAAACTGAACACCAGCATTACAATTATGTAATGAATTCGCTAGTTTAGAACGATGAGTTGAACAGCCCCGCAAAGACAGGCACCGAAAGCGCGGCAGAGCTGGCCGAACTGCCGTCCCGCCCGTGGGCCCGGAAATGCAACCAATTTCGCCTCCGTCCATTTTCCGACACGGCCCGTCGCGCCCCCGTAGGCCCTTGAAATCGACAAAATTTTATTACCCGGCTAAAATATTCCAGCTATTATCCCTGCTATCATCAGTGACTGCCATGACCATGATTCGTACCCCAGCTTTCCGCCCTGCCCATCGTGCTGTCCGCATCGCGGCCCGTTCCTGCGTGCAGGTGCCACGATGAGCGGTTCCGTCGTCCTTCTGCATCTGGCCGGCGCCGTGGCGCTGATGCTGTTTGCCACCCGCATGGTCAAGACCGGTGTCGAACGCGCCTATGGCGATGTGCTGCGCCACAAATTGCGCGCCACCATGCGCAATCCGATCATGGCGGTGCTGGCCGGCACTGGCCTTGCGATCGCCTTGCAAAGTTCGACGGCGGTCACCCTGCTGGTCGGTTCCTTCGCTGGTTCCGGCATCGTCTCGGGTGCGGCGGGCCAATTGGCGGTGCGCGGCGCCGAGATCGGCTCTGCGCTCGTGGTCAAGCTCTTGACCTTCGATCTGACGCTGCTGGTGCCACTCTGCCTGATCACCGGCACGGTGATGTTCATGGCCACCGAGCGGCGCGACTGGCGCCAGACCGGCCGCATCCTGGTCGGCATCGGCCTTCTGATCCTGTCGCTGGAAATGATCGGCCAGGCGTCGGAGCCGTTGCGCAACAGCCAGCTCATGCCGGTCATCATCAACTACTTCTCCAGCGATTCCATCACCGCCTATCTGCTGGCGGCGCTGATCACCTGGCTGTTCCAGTCCAGCATCGCGGCGGTCCTGCTGATGGCGACGCTTGCCGGGCGTGGCCTGATCAGCCCCGAACTCGGCGTCGTCCTCATCCTTGGCGTCAATCTCGGTTCCTCGACCATCGCGCCGATGCTGACCCGTTCGGCCGGGCCCGCCGTGCGCGTCGTGCCGATCGGCAATCTCCTGATGCGCGGGCTGGGCTCCCTGGTCATGCTGGTCCTGTTCATGATCTTCAGGCCGCATGTCGGCTTCCTCGGCGCGACGGCGTCGGACCAGATCGTCAACGCCCACATCCTGTTCAACGTGATCATCCTGCTGGCCGGCCTGCCGCTGGCCGGTTTCGTCTATCGCGCTTCCGAGAAGATCGTGGCGCTCGGCACCAAAGCCGCGCCCGCCGCCTCGCTCGACGTCGTCGAGCTTTCCGCGCTCAACGAAAGCGCGCTCGATGTGCCAAGCCAGGCGCTGGCCAACGCCGCGCGCGAGGTGGTGCGGGTGTGCGAGACGGTCGAGATCATGCTCAAACGCATCATCGAGCTCTACGAGAGCGCCGACGCCGACAAGATCAAGGCGCTGGCCGCGCTCGACGACCGCGTCGACCGTAAGCACGCGACCATAAAGCTCTACCTTGCCAAGGTCACCAAGAATCCGCTGACCGAGGACGAGGCGCTGCGCTGCCAGGAACTGATCGGCGCCTGCGTCAAGCTGGAGCAGGTCGGCGACATCATCGTGCGCAACATGCTGGTGCATGTGAAGAAGAAGTTCGACCGCGGCCTGGAATTCACCGACGAAGGCTGGAGCGAATTGTGCGCCTTCCACGGCTCGGTGCTGGCCAATGCCCGGCTTGCCTTCAACGTGCTGGTGTCGCGCGATCCCGAAACCGCCCGTCAGTTGGTGCTGGAAAAGGACCAGTTGCGTGACCGCGAGAAGGAAACCAGCGCCAGCCATTTCCTGCGGCTGCGCGAGGGTACCGCCAAGAGCGTCGAAACCAGCTCGATCCACCTCGACACCATCCGCGACCTGAAGCAGATCAACTCGCTGCTGGCGTCGATGGCCTATCCCGTCCTGGAAGAGCGCGGCCTGCTGACGGGATCGAGGTTGAAGGCCAGCTGAGGCGTTGAAGCTGCCAATCTCCCCACCTGTGGGGGAGATGTCCGGCAGGACAGAGGGGGCGCCGTAGAGCGCGGCCTTTGATCGCCTTTTGGTTTTTTTAAATCCGCCGCAGGCGTCAGTCCCCGGCGCAGAAAATTGATGGGGTGGCGGGACAGCGCCCCTCTCTGGCCTGCCGGCCATCTCCCCCACTTGGGGGAGATTGGCAGCTTCACTGCCTTGCACCCTTACTGAAGAAAACCTAAACCGGCGCCCACAATTTCTGGATTGCCCGCGCCGCCCATCCGTGGTTTGAGGCCGCTCCAGCCAAGGCTTGTCCCATGTCGCTTCCACTCATCGCCCTGTTCATCGCCGCTTTCGCCTTCGGCACCACCGAGTTCGTCATTGCCGGCGTGCTGCCGCAGGTGGCGCAGGGGCTCGGCGTCTCGGTCCCCACATCGGGTTATCTCGTCTCGGGTTACGCCTGCGGCATCGCCATTGGCGGACCGCTGCTGGCGCTCGCCACCAAATCGATCTCGCGCAAGGCCTTGCTGCTCAGCCTCGCCATCGCCTTCACCATCGGCCAGGCGGCCTGCGCGCTGGCGCCGGACTTCACCTCGATGCTGCTTCTGCGCATTGCCGTCGCGGTCGCGCATGGCGCCTATTTCGGCGTCGCCATGGTGGTGGCGGTCGGCCTGGTGCGCGAGGACCAGCGTGGCATGGCGGTCGCCGTCATCCTGTCCGGCCTGACCGTCTCCAACGTCATCGGCGTGCCGGCGGGCACCGCGATCGGCAACATCTGGGGCTGGCGCGCGACCTTCTGGGTGATGTGCGCGCTGGGCGTCGCGGCAACTTTTGCCATGGCGGCCCTTCTGCCGCGCACCACGGGATATCAAGCGAAGCATGCGGGCCTTGCCCGCGAGGTCCGCGTGCTGGCGCGCCAGCAGGTCTGGACCTCGCTGATCCTGATGCTGATGCTGATGATCGGCCAGTTCGGCCTGTTCACCTACATCACCCCGACATTGCTTGAGATCACCGGGCTGGACGAGGATCTGGTGCCCTGGGTGCTGCTGCTCAACGGCGTCGGCGCCACGCTCGGCGTCTTCCTCGGCGGCAAGCTCTCCGACTGGAAACTGATGCCCTCGCTGATCACGATGCTTGCCTTGCAGGCGGTGACGCTGGCGGTGATCTATGCCGTCAGCCCCTATCCCGTGCCGATGATCGTTGCGATCGTCATCTGGGGCGGCCTCAACTTCGCCATCGGCACGCCGATCCAGACCCGCATCCTGGCCTGGACCGCGGACGCGTCGAACCTCGCCTCCTCGCTGATCCCGTCCGGCTTCAATGTCGGCATCGCGCTGGCGGCGTCGCTGGGTGCCGCCATGCTGAACAGCGGCTTCGGCTATCGCAGCCTGCCGCTGCTTGGCACTTTCGCGATGCTGGTCGCCGTGCTCGTGGCACTCGCCTCGTATCTTTGGGAAGCGCGCAGCAACGCCACGCCGCCGCTGACGGCCGCCGCCGAGTAGCGCCTCAACCACCCCCACCCCATCCGTGCCCTGTCCGACCACGCGCCGTGTGCTGACGAGCACGGGTGAGGATGGCGCCGGCTACAGCTTGATCCGGAACCGCAAACTCTTCGCCCCGCCATAGGCGGCATCCTCGAAGAAGCGCTCGACCAGCCTGCCGCCATTGGCCAGGATCACCTTGTGCGACGCCGGGTTGCCCGGCTTGGCGGTGATCTCGACGTGAGCCAGGCCAACCGCCCTCGCCTCGTCCAGCATCAGCCGCAGCGCCTCGGTCGCGTAGCCGCGCCGCCGCTTCCACGGCACCACCGCATAGCCGATATGGCCAAGCACATGCGGCGGCAGGTCCGCCGTGCCCTTCTGCCAGCGCAAGCCGATCGAGCCCGAAGCCTCGCCGTCCCAGATCCAGCGGCGGAAACCCGGCAGGCGTGGCACTTTCATCCCGTCGGGCAAGGTGATCGGGCCACCTTTCGCCTCGGGATCGTCGAGACTGGCCAGGAATGCCACCGGATCCTCTTCTATCGCCGCAAGTTGTTCGCGCGTCGCCTGCAAGAGCCGCACATTGTCCGGCGACCAGCCGCGCTCTAGCGCCGCCTTGTAGGACGGCAGATGTTCAAGCGCGGGTTTGACGATCTCGACCATGATCCATGCTCTCTAACCGTGGCCGGGAGAACGCTCAAGCCGCCTGGAAGCGGATCTCGCCCTTGTTGAGGAAACACGCCTTGCTGAACAGCGACAGGTCCAGCGGGTTCGGCAACCGGACATCGCCGATATCGGGAAACGGCTTCGCCGATGGATCATATGAGCGGTCGATCTGCGAAATGAAGACCAGGATCACGCCGCTGTCCCGTGCGAAGGCCTTCAGCATGCGAACCTGGTCCATCAGCTCGGGATTCTCCCGCTTCTGGTCGAGCAGCTGCAGATAGTCGATGACCGCCAGCGTGCCGCGCGGCGCCGATCCCAGCACTTTGACGATATAGCCGGCGCTGATGGCATCGGAATTGTCGAACTCGAACAGTCCGCCGAACTGCTGCGGCTCGATGCCGATGGCGCGAAACCGGTCGAGCACATCGCTTTGTGTATATTCCAGAGTGAAGAACACGCTGCGATGGCCTGACTTCATGGCTTCGGCCGCGAGTTCGAGGCTCATCAGGGTCTTGCCGTGGCCCGGCCGCGCGCCGACCAGGACCAGATCGCCGGGCGCCAGCCGCGCAAACAGTCTGGCGGCGGGCGAGATTTCGGCCGCTTTTGCCGCGAGCAAGCTCCAGCCGGCAAAACCTTCGCGAGCGGCAATACGGTCAAGTGCCTGGTGGAGCGGGATTTTTGCCTTGCGCGACAACAGCCTGGCTTGACGCTTCAGATGGTAGATGGGCGCGATCATCGCAAAACCTCCTGGTGCGAGCAGTTTTCGCAACCCCTCCTCATGCCTTGTGCTCGAACAGTCGGTTCAGTGATCGGAGTGCCCCGCATGAACGAATGCTTTCCCGGCGGAGGGAGGAGGCACGGGCCGTGCCAGAATCAGATGATAGCGCAATCCCAAGGGATCGAAAATCGCGCACATCCCTGGATCCGCAGTCGAGCGGCGCAAGCCTTGAGCCAGCATCCCGGCCTACGGACGTTTTGCGCGCCGCCTTCGTGCCTATTTGACGGAGCGCTAAACAAGATGTTTTTCGCCGATTGGCGCGAGGCATTTTATGATCGGCTGCTTGCGGCAAGGATTCGCAAGGCTTCGACAGGAGAATTGAACCGGTGCGGTTGAGATCTGTCCCTTTGGGTATCGTCGCCGGCTTGTTGCTTGTCGTCATCGCCTTGACGGCCGTCCGGTCTTTCGCCGCACCATCCGATATTCCGGCCTGGCTGCAGGCTCATGTCGGCGACGGCGATGGCCAGATCTCGCAAGTGGTCCTGGAGCGGGCGCGCGCGCTTTACCGCAAGAAGGTCGCGCAGGGCGCCGTCAGGAACCCCTGCTATTTTGCCATGGACGCCACGCGTCCCGGCGATCTGGGCAACGGCGTGCTGGGGCGCCGGTATTACGTCGTGTGCGAAGCCAGCCAGTCGTTTCACGCCATCTCGTCGGGGCATGGCGGCGGCCGCGACCTGAAAGGCACGGTCGATTTCTCGAATGGCAGGCGCTGCGCGAAGAATTTCGGCAATGCCATGGATTCGGAACTGACCGCCGGCGGAGCCTACATGACCCGCGAGGCGAAAACCTCGTTCAAGGGCTACTACCGCACCGGCGCGAAGCAGGACGTGGCCTTCCAGCGCACCTTCATCCAGTTCGATGGCGAAGGCGAAGCCGCCAACGCCAGGCAGCGCGTGATCGGCGGCCATGCCGCGCAAGTGTTGCGCGGCATGTGCATGCGCAAAAGCCCGAACAGCTCCTATGCCGACCACGATGGCCTGGTGCCGTTCGGCAAGCTGGTGGACTATGCCGGCGGCCGCAGCAATGGCTGCACCAGCTGGTCGCCGGCGGATGCGCGGCAGATCATCTCGATGGTCAAGGACAACCCGACGACGCTCTACATCTATCCGGAATCGCGCGACATCGCCGCCGTCGCGCAAGCATCGGCCAAAAGCCACTCGCTGTCCGGCACAGATCTCTACTGGAACGCCTCCTGCCTGAAAGAAATCGGCGCGCCGAAATTCTGGCCGCGAAAAACCCTCGAGCCGATCATCGTGCAATACAAGAAAGACCATCCGGCGGCACCGTCGCAACCAGTGCCGATCTGCAAGGAGCCGTGAGGACCACTACGTCGCCAGACAGCAGACCACGGGAGTAGACTCTCGGTCAGCGCAGGAAATCGAGCACGGTTTTTATGAACTCCGCCGGATACTCCACATTCGACAGGTGAACCGCGGGCAGGACAACCAGCTTCGCGCCGGGCACCGCCGCGGCGATCAGTTCGCCGTGGCTGGCCGCCGTCACTGTGTCGTGCTCGCCGGCGATCACCAGCGTCGGCCGGTTGATCAGCGCCACGCTGCGGCGAAGGTCGGCATCGCGAACGGCGGCGAACAGACCCGCCAGGCCTTGCCGGTCGATCGTCAGCAGCATGGTGCGGAATTCCGCGATGATGGGCTCGTTGGCCGCCACCATCTTGGCGGGGAACCAGTTGTTGAGGAACATTTCGGCGGTTTCCGACATGTCGGGCGCCTGCTGTACCGAGACAATCCGCTCGTCGAAATAGCTTGCCGGCCCGAGATGCGACGAGGTGTTGCTCAGGATCAGCCGGTCGATGCGCTCGGGCGCGTGGACGCCGAGCCATTGCCCGACGAAGCCACCCAGCGACAGGCCGAGGAAATGCACGCGTCCAAGGCCGAGCGCATCGAGCAGCTCGATCACGTCGCGGCCGAGCCGGTCGAGCGAATAGGCCCCGATCGGAACGCTCGACCCGCCATGGCCGCGAAAATCGTAACGCAGAACACGGAAATGCCGGGACAACTCGCCGACCTGCCCGTCCCACATATGCAGCGTCGTGCCGATTGAGTTCGACAGCATCAGCACCGGCTTTCCGGCGTCGCCGTCGAAGCGGTAGGCGATGCGCGTGCCATCGCCGACAGTCACGAAATTCAGCTCACTCATGATGAAATTCCTTCTGGAACGTTGAATGAGGCTAAGCGTAGCTGCGGCCGGCTTTTGATGATATTACAAAGATAGGACAATCTCTGTAGTCAAAGCTGACATGGCCGAATTCACCTTGCACGACTTGCAATGTTTCGATGCCGTGATCCGCACCGGCGGCTTTCAGCCGGCGGCCGCCCTGCTGCACCGCTCGCATCCGGCGGTGTTCGCCGCCGTCGCCAAGCTCGAACGGCAGCTTGATCTCGTTCTCCTGGACCGCAGCGGCTATCGCGTGCGCCCGACCGAGGCAGGGCTGTCGTTCCACCGCCGCGCGCAAGCGCTGCTGCGCGAACTGGAAGGTCTGCGTGTCCACGCCGCCCAGCTCTCGATGGGCGAGGAAAGCGAAATCCACGTTGTGATTGGCGACCTCTGCCCGCGCCCGCAGGTGCTTGGCATGCTCGGGCGGTTCTTCGCTCAATGCCCCGGCACGCGCCTCCATCTGCACTTCGAAGCCGTCGGCGGTCCGTGGGAGCGCCTCTTCGATGACGAAGCCGATCTGATCCTGCACTGGGTCGATAAGGGCGATGCACGGGTGGAATGGGTCGATTTGTGCAAGGTGCCCTTCATTCCCGTGGTGGCGCCTGGCTTTCTGCCGCAGCGTATCAAGGAGCCGATCACTCCCGATCAGATGCAGGCACTCACCCAATGCGTGATGCGCGACAGCGCCCGCCATTCGCCACAACAAAACTATTCGCTGATCGAAGGCGCGCCGCAATGCCTCGTGGCCGACCAGGGCATGAAGAAGGAGATCATCCTGCAAGGCCTCGGCTGGGGCCACCTGCCCCGCTTCCTGATCGAGGACGAGTTGCATGACGGGCGCCTGCGTTCCATAGCCGGCCGGCATATGCCGGGCCGCACCGATGAGCTGGTGGTGGCGCGCCGCCGCGACCGCCCGCACGGCCCGGTCGCGAACCGGCTCTGGGACCATATCCAGCAGGAAGCGCCGGCACTACGCCGCGCGTTGGAGCCTCGGAGGTCCGCCGGAGAGATGCCGACCAACCAGTCGCGAAAGGTGCAAGTGGAAACCGGTCGTTAATGACGGGGCCGTGACTATCGGCATAGGCCGCGATTGGGATCATTTGCATCCTCGCCGCGTTGACCACCTGAGACGAGCGCACCATAGCGCGAACGGCAACGCCACAGTTGGGAGAGATGACAATGCCTGACAAGAAAATCATGGAGAAGGCCCGAGAGGACAAGCGCGAGGGCAAGTCGCCGAGCACGCAAGCCGGCGAGTTTGTGCGGGACGAAATCGAAAAGGTCCGCCAGGGGAAGCATGGCGCACGCTCGACGCAGCAGGCTATCGCCATCGGACTTTCCGAGGCGAGACGGGCAGGCGTGGACCTGCCCCCGCCCGAGAAGGGCAAGGTGAAGGAGAGCACGCGCAAGAGCGCCGAATATGCGTATGAGGCTGGCCAGGGCGAACGCAAGCCGAAACGCCGGCCGCGAGTCTCGAAAGCGGTCTCCAAGGTGCTTGAGCGCGAGCCGAAGAACACGGCATCGCACGAGGCGCTGTCGCAGCAGGCCAAGCGCGCGGCCTCGCGCCGGACGGCCGAGGAACGCTCGGCTGCCGCGGAGAAGGCGGCCGAGACGAAAGGTGCATCCGGTCGTTCCGCCGCCGCACGCAAGGCAGTGCGCACCAAGGGCACCCGCGGCAGGAAGCAGGCGGCGCGGAAGTCGGCCAGAACGCGGACACACCACGCGTAGGTCAAGATCGCATTTGTGCCTCGCGGACGGATCCAGCGGGCCGAAACGCGCCTGGCTGCGCTCCAGATTTGTCGATTGGAACCGACGGACTGCAATCCAGTTAGTAAGCCAGCCCAGTTAGTAAGCCAGCCCAGTTAGTGAGCCGGCCCAGTTAGTAGGCCGGCAAGTCTGGTTGCAGCCTTGCCGCGATTTGACCGGCGGTCTCAAGGCCGACCAGCTGAGCTTCGGAAGCGTGGAAAGCACGCTTGATGGAGAAAAATCATGAACCAGTGGTCAAACGCCAAGCTTTGTGACGTTGCAAATCTGATCCTAGGAGCAATCCTGTTCGTGTCTCCCTGGCTATTCGCCTTCGCGTCGGGAACGCAGTCCCAGAATGCCATGGGCAGCGGAATAGTGATCGTCGTACTTTCGATCGCCGCCCTCGCCGCCTTTGCTGTCTGGGAGGAGTGGCTGAACCTCGTTGTGGGCCTTTGGGTACTCGTGTCTCCCTGGGTGCTTGGATTCCAGGCAACCACGGCTATGAGCGTGCATGTTGTAATCGGCGTTCTGGTCGCGGTCCTGGCTGCGATCGAGCTCTGGATGATGCATCAGAACCCTCCGACGCAGTCCGCGGCCTAGCAGGACCGGCCTGCTCATCGCCGATGACGTTGGAAACGCCGGCTGGCGGATGATGGGTAAATGAGCGCGGAGCGCCGGCAACCGGCCGCTCCGTTGCTAACGGCAACCCGCAGCCGAGCCATGCGTGACAGAGAAGGTGTCGATATGAAAGCAGTTCGTATCCATGCTTTTGGCGGGCCTGAGGTTCTTTCCATCGAACAAGTCCCCTTGCCTCAGCCGCTTGACGACGAGGTTTTGCTCAAGGTCCGCGCAGCGAGCGTCAATCCGGTCGACTACAAGATCCGCGAAGGTTCGAGGAACCAGGCTCTGCCGGTCACGCTCGGGCGCGATGTGTCCGGCGCGGTGGAAATATGCGGCACGCGGGCGCACACGCTGAAGAAGGGCGACGAGCTATTTGCCATGCTTGGTCAGGACCGGGGCGGCAATGCCGAGTACGTCGTGGTCAAGGCGACGGAGGCGGCCGCCAAACCGGATCGTCTAAGCCACGTCGAAGCCGCGGCGGTGCCGCTTGCGGGCATCACCGCGTGGCAGGGCTTGTTCGACCATGGAAGCCTCAAATCCGGCCAAAGGGTACTCATCCATGGCGGCGCCGGCGGCGTCGGTCATCTGGCGATCCAGCTGGCCAAGGCCGCGGGTGCGTTCGTCGCGACAACCGTTTCGGCCGAGGATGTCGTCTTCGTCCGTGAGCTTGGCGCCGATCAGACGGTCGACTACAGGAACCAGCGTTTCGAAGAGGTCGTCGATGAGGTCGACCTTGTGTTCGACCTCATCGCGGGCGACACGCAGGACCGCTCCTGGGAGGTGCTCAAGCCAGGCGGGACACTCGTTTCCACGCTTTCCCAACCTTCGCAGGAAAAGGCAAACTTGCATCGGGCGCGTGGCGTCTCCTATGTGGCCGAGCCGAATGCGGCGCAGCTCGCGGAGATTGGCCGCCTTATCGACGCCGGCAAGGTCACCCCCTTCGTGCAGGCTACCTATCCTCTTGGAGAGGTCGCCACGGCCGAGGAGCGGCTGGAGAACGAGCATGTCCGCGGCAAGATCGTGCTCGAGGTGTCCGCGTAGCAGCCTGGCCGGGCCGCCGAGGCAATTTTATCGACGGACAACGAAACGATTGTCCCCAACCATCGTTTCGGGACCGGACATGAATTTGACGAGGAGGCGACGATGAGCGCTACCGGTTTGGATGTTTTCGACAGGACGCTGCAGACAACGAACATCTGGCTCGACGAGATCATGGAAGATCATGGGCCGGATCGGCGGATTGCCTGGCACATATTGGGTGCGGTCTTGCGGACCATAAGGGACAGGCTGCAGATCGGACTTGCGGCCAAGCTTGGGGCGGAACTGCCGCTCTTGGTGCGCGGTGCTTATTACGACCACTACCGGCCCGCAGCCGAGCCGGACAAGACGCGCTCCCTGGAAGATTTCTCGCAGCATATCGACGAGGAATTGAAATCGATCCGCCCTGTCGATCCCCAAGATGCCGCGCGCTCGGTGTTCCGGGTTCTTACCCGGCATATCGACCTTGGTCAGTCGGCCAAGGTGCGGGACGCGCTGCCGAAGGAAATCCAGGCGCTCTGGCCGGAGAGCGTCGGCGCCAAGTAGCGGCGTCACCGAATCCGGCGGCTCGCTAACCAGCCGACCCGGGACTGGCGCGCTGCCGGGCGTCAGTCCCGCAAACGGTTTGCGGCATGGTCCTGGCGCTGCTCGGTCGCGACCTGTTTGGAGTCCAGACCGCGTTCCCGGGAATGCTGTGCCTTCTCGCGATTGGAAAGGACCTGGTTTTCTTCCAGCTTGTCCTTTGGCGTTACAGTCATGGCACCTGTGCCAGACCCCTTTCCCTGTGAACCTGCTCCGATGTGCTTCTTGCTACCGCGTGCCATGGGCTGCCTCCAATTCATGCCAAGATGTTGCAGGGTTGGTGCCTAGTTGCGGTTCTTGTGATGGACGCTTTCCTGATTTTTGCCGCGAAGGATGTTGCGATCGTCGGGATCGACGAGATCAGGTGTGTCGGTCCTCATGTCCGATCCCTTGCGCAGCGCTTCACGTTCCGCTGGCGACCGTTTCAGGTCCGCCTTCGCATCGAAATCCTTGCTGGCGTTCTTGGTATTTTCCCGCTCTTCAATGATGCGCATCTGCTGATCGTGGGTTCTGCGTCCGGTCATCGCTTCCTCCGGCATGTTCGTGTTGGCGTCGCAGGCTGAGGAGATGACGCAGGGTCATCTGAGTGGTCCGTTGCGGCATCCCCAATCCGAGCCTGTCCTCATGGTGATAATGGCAAGGCGACGGGATCGTTCCGAAAGCTGCTCGCCATTTGGTGACTCGGCGGTATCCGAGTTTCAACTCCAAGACATGGGTTCGGAGGCGACCAAGTCGGGTCGGCTGAAATCGCTCCGGAGGTGGATGATGGACAGCGCCCCTACTGCAGCAGCCCCTTGACGATGCCGCTTGCCTTGCCGAAATCCATCTGGCCGGCATATTTCTGCTTCAGCGCGGCGATCACCTTGCCCATGTCCTTCTGGCTGGCGGCACCCGTGGCCGCGATCGCCTCGCGCGCCGCGGCCGCGATCGCCGCATCGTCGAGCTGCGTCGGCAGGAAGCCGCGGATAATCTCCATCTCGCCGCGCTCCTGCGCCGCCAGTTCCGGCCGCTTGCCGTCCTCGAACGCCTTGGCCGATTCCTCGCGCTGCTTCACCATCTTGGCCAGGATCTGCAGGATCTCCTCGTCGCTGGCCGGTTCCTTGCCGGCGCCGCGATTGGCGATGTCGCGATCGTGTATGGCGGCCTGGATCAGCCGCAATGTCGGCAGCCGGTGCTTGTCCTGGGCCTTCATCGCGCTCTTCAGGGATTCGGCGATTTTTCCGCGCATCATGCTTTCTCCTTCGGCCGGCGCGGACAATAACGCCGGGGACAAGCCAAGGCAAACCCTCATATCACGCGGCAAGCCTCTGATATTGCTAGATGAAATAAATCGCCGCCGCATTTCGCATGATCGTTGACCGCCCTGCTCCCTTCCCCTATGTACTCAGCCTTGCATGAACTGAAGCCTGACTGCGTGGGAGCCGCGAATTCGCCGCTTCGCGCCGTTTGCCGCGCGGATGGCCCAACGGGCCGGTTGCAAGCGCGCGGCCTGATAGGAGTGCCGACATGGCCGAGATGACGCCCGCCTGGGCAATCGAAAAGCCGACCGCCTTGCTGGTGCTGGCCGACGGCACCGTCATCGAGGGTCGCGGCCTTGGCGCCACCGGCTCGGCTGTCGCCGAAGTCTGCTTCAACACGGCACTCACGGGCTACCAGGAAATCCTCACCGACCCGTCCTATGCCGGCCAGATCGTCACCTTCACCTTCCCGCATATCGGCAACATCGGCACCAACGGCGAAGACATCGAGGATCTCAATCCGGTCGCACGCGCCGGCGCCGTGGGCGCGGTGTTCAAGGCCGATGTCACCAACCCGTCCAACTACCGCGCCGCCGGTCACCTCGACCAGTGGCTGAAGAAGCGCGGCATCGTCGCGCTTTCGGGCATCGACACCCGCGCGCTGACCGCGCTGATCCGCGAAAAGGGCATGCCCAACGCCGTCATCGCGCACGCGCCCGACGGCGTCTTCGACCTCGAAGACCTGAAGCGTCGCGCCGCCGCCTGGTCGGGCCTGATCGGGCTCGACCTTGCCAAGGAAGTCACTTCGGGTCAGTCCTCGGTCTGGCGCGAGACGCCCTGGGTGTGGAACGAAGGCTTTGGCGAACAGGCCGAGCCCTCCATGCACGTCGTCGCCATCGACTACGGCGTCAAGCGCAACATCCTTCGCCTGCTTTCCGGCCTCGGCGCCAAGGTCACCGTGGTTCCGGCCAGCACCGGCTCGGAAGAGATCCTCGCCATGCAGCCCGACGGCATCTTTCTCTCCAACGGCCCCGGCGATCCGGAAGCCACCGGCGACTATGCCGTGCCGGTCATCCAGGATCTGCTCAAGACCGACATTCCGGTGTTCGGCATCTGCCTCGGCCACCAGATGCTGGCGCTGGCGCTGGGCGGCAGGACCGCCAAGATGCACCAGGGCCACCACGGCGCCAATCATCCGGTCAAGGACCACACCACCGGCAAGGTCGAGATCGTCTCGATGAACCACGGCTTTGCCGTCGACGCCGACTCGCTACCCGCCGGCGTCGAGGAGACCCATGTCTCGCTGTTCGACGGTTCGAACTGCGGCATAGCGCTGGCCGGCCGCCCGGTGTTCTCGGTCCAGCATCACCCCGAGGCCTCGCCCGGCCCGCAGGACTCGCACTATCTGTTCCGCCGCTTCGTCAATCTGATCCGCGAAAAGCGCGGCGAGGAATTGCTGGCCGAGCGGGCTTAAGAGGCGCCACGGCGCCCGTCATTGCCCTGCCGGGCATTTCTCCCCGTATAGTGACGGGGAGAAAGACGCCGTCGCCAACATGTCGCCAATTATCGACGTTGCAAAAGAGGGCGGCGAGGTCACGGCGGATCTCCCTTCTCCCCGTCACTATACGGGGAGAAGGTGCCGGCAGGCGGATGAGGGGCAGCGCAAACATCTCGCAGCCTCGCTCCCCAAACACCCGATCCTAAGCCACCGGCCGGCCTTCGCTGGCTTCCAGTATGGCGAACCATTGCTGGCGGTCGAACACGATATCGAGCGCCTTGACCATCGCGGCCAAACGTTCTGGGTTCATCGAACCGAGCACCGGCACTGGCCGGGCGGGATGGCGCAGCAGCCAGGCGATGGCGACAGCGGCGAGATCGCCGGCGCCGATCTCGGCTGCCACCGCCGCCAGCGCCGCCCGCACCCGCGCCTCGCGCGCTTCCTTGCCGGTGAACAGCGAGCCGCCACCGAGCGGCGACCAGACCATCGGCGCGTAGCCGAGACGCTGCGCGTGGTCGAGGCTGCCGTCGGTCAGCGCGGACGTCTTCAGCACCGACATCTCGATCTGGTTGGTGGCCAAGGGAAACGGCAGCCGCGATGCCAGCAGGTCGAACTGCGACGGCGTGAAATTGGACACGCCGACCGCCCTCGCCTTGCCTGATTTAACCAGCGCGGCAAGTGCCGCCGCCGTCTCGTCCGCATCCATCAGCGGATCCGGCCGGTGCAGCAGCAACAGGTCGAGATAGTCGGTGCCGAGATTGGTGAGCGAACGGTCGACCGAGGCTGTGATATGCGCGGCGCTGGTGTCGTAGTGCTTCAACCGGTTTTGCGGCCTGTTGGCGGACGCCAGCATGATGTCGCATTTCGAGATCAACTCGATCTGCTCGCGCTTGCCTTTCCAGCGCGCCAGCCCGGCGCCGAACGCTGCCTCGACCTCGTAGTGCCCATAGATGTCGGCATGGTCGAAACTGGTCAGGCCGAGATCGACGGCGCTGCCGATCAGTCTTGCGACTTGATCGGCATCCGGGCGCACGGCTCCGCCGAGAAGGCGCCAGGCACCGAAGGCCAGTCGCGACAGCGACACGTCCTTTGTCAGCGCAATGCGGCTGTCATGGCTCATACCTGTGCTCCGTCTTCGGCGACGCCGGTGGTGACATTTATGCGCGCCGCCGGCCGTGCCACCTTGGTGACAAAGACGATGACCGCCAGCGTCAGGAAGCACGCACCGACCAGATAGGGCGCACCACCGAAAGTCACCGGCGCGCTTGGCCCGGTGAACCAGGAAAAGATCGCCGTATAGAGCAGCGGCGTGATGATCGAGGTGATCGAGAAGATCGAGGTCATCGCGCCCTGCAGTTCGCCCTGTGCCGACGGCGGCACCTTGGCGGCGGCGAGGCTCCGGAGCGGCGGGTCGGCGAGCGCTTCCAGGCAGCCGACGACGATCACCGCATAGACCATCCACCCCTGCGAGGCGAAGGCGTAGCCGAAGGCGCTCGCCGCCGTGAATGTCAGCCCGATGACCGCCGTCCTCCACTCGCCGAGCCTGGGGATGACGCGTGGCAGAACCGTGCCCATGATGATCGCGCCGCACAGCCCGAAGGCGCCGAGCGAGAAGCCGATCTGCTGCTCGCTCCAGCCATAGCGGTAATTGGAGACGAACGACCAGACCGCCGGGTACATCATGTGGCCGAGCGTCATCAGGAAGAAGACAAGCCCGATCCAGCCGATGCCATGATACTGGCGCATCTGCAGCAGCGTGCCGACCGGGTTGGCGCGTTTCCATTCGAAGCGGCGGCGATGCTTTTCATCCAGCGTTTCCGGCAGGAAGAACATCGCGATCAGGAAGTTCACGAAGGCAAGCCCGGCGGCGAAATAGAACGGCACCCGCGGTCCGAACGTGCCGAGCAATCCGCCCAGCACCGGCCCGATGACGAAACCGACGCCGAAGGCGATGCCCAACAGGCCGAAATTCTTCGCCCGGTTCTCATCGTTCGATATGTCGGCGATGAAGGCCGATGTCGTCGAATAGCTGGCGCCCGAAATGCCGGCCAGCACACGCCCGATGAACAGCATCGGGTAGGACCACGCGACCGCGCAGATCAGGTTGTCGATCGAGAAGGTCAGCACCGAGGCCAGCAGGATCGGCCGCCGTCCGAACCGATCGCTCAAGCCACCCATGATCGGCGCGAAGAAGAACTGCATCGCCGCATAGACGAAGAACAGCCAGCCGCCCTCGATCGCCGCGCCGCTGATGCTGACGCCGGTCAATTCCCTGAGATAGGCCGGCAGCACCGGCATGATCATGCCGAAGCCGATGATGTCGAGCAGCAGCGTGGTGAAAACGAGCGCCAGGCCCCGCCTGGCGGTTTTGGGATCGATCATGACGGGTCAAGCTCCTCTGTCCGCCCCGGGGCCTGGGCGGACGCACCTTATAGGCGAGACCGTAAAAAGGAACAATGCGGGAACAGGCAGGAATGTTTGATCCTGACATCCCCTGACGGCGTGTTCGCCGTCAGGCTACCGGCGTGAATCGAGTGCTCAGATTGCACCGCTCATCGTGTTGCAATCCGAAAGCTTGCCGCTCTTGTAGCCGCGCGCCAGCCAAGTCTGCCGCTGCTGCGAGGTGCCGTGGTTGAAGCTTTCCGGCACGACATAGCCTTGCATCTTCTTCTGCAGCGTGTCGTCGCCGATCTGCTTGGCGGCGTTGAGCGCGCTTTCGAAATCGCCCTGCTCCAATATGCCCTTCTGCCCGGTGTAGTGCGCCCAGACACCGGCGAAGCAGTCGGCCTGCAACTCGATGCGCACCGACAGCTGGTTGGAATCGGCTTCGCTCATGCCTTGCCGCATCTGGTTGAACTTGCCCATGATGCCGGTGAGATTCTGCACGTGGTGACCGACCTCATGCGCGATCACATAGGCCCGCGCGAATTCTCCGGAAGCGCCGAACTGCTGGTCGAGCTGCTGGAAGAAGGTCATGTCGAGATAGACCTTGTGGTCTCCAGGACAATAGAACGGTCCGGCAGCCGCCGAGGCAAAGCCGCAGGCCGAACGCACCTGGCCGGAAAACAGCACCAGCTTCGGGTCTTCATAGGTCAACCCTTGCGACTTGAAGATGCCGGTCCAGGTATCCTCGGTCTCGGCGAGCACAGTCGCCACGAACTGCTTCATCTCGTCATTGGCAGGGGCGGTCCCGCTGTCCTGGCCGCCGCTGTTGTCGGTGATCTGGCCACCGCCGCCGGGCAGCAGCCCACCGTCGCCACCGCCCAGTATCGCTGAGGGATCGAAGCCGAAATACCATCCGGCCAGCACCACCAGGATGACGAGGAAGATGCTGCCGCCGCCGCCGGTACGGCCGCCGATCGGCAGGCGGAACTGGCCGCCACCGCCGCCGAGCCCACCGCCGCCACCCCCGCTGCGGTCGTCCTCGATATTGTCACTCTGACGACGGCCTTTCCAGAGCATGGCAACTCCCCGTGATGTAAACGTCCTCGTTGCTCCGGTGCGGCCGGCTCAACCCACCAGACAAATATCCCAATGGTTGCGCCAAGTCACAGCATTTCTCAGCGGCCGAGGCAGCGCCCGCGTGACGGCTTCAGTGCACTGGCCGGGACCGGCGAAGGCCTGTAGCATCGCCGCAACGGAGGGGTGCGTGAGAGTGAAGACGATCGGTCGATTCCTGTCGCTGCTCGCGACCCTGCTCTGTCTTGGCGTTATGGATGCCGGCGCGGTGACGCTCGATTCCAGTGTTGCCGTCACCGATCCCGCCACCTTGCAGGCGCTGGAGCGCGACGGTCTTTCGATCAGCCGCCTGCTCGGACCGGCACTCGGCCTCACCCGCGAGGTCGACAATCGCGGCCTGTTTTCGGTGCCGGCGCTGGCCACGGTGCGCGACACGGTCAAGCTTGAGATCGCCGAGGAGCCGAAGACCAGCCCCGACCCCTATGTCGCCGCCATGGCGAAATCGAAGGACACCAGCCAGAAATTCAATCCGAAATACATCGACGACGACGGCTCTACGCTCGACCTGACCGGCATCGTCAACCGCATGGACCGCGGCTATCTCGGCCACACCGAATGCGGCGAGATCAGGCTGATCTACCGCTTCCACTATTCGATTGCGGAAAAGCCGGCCAAGGGCAAGCCAATCGGGGGGAAGACTGCGCAGCGCATTTCCTCGCGCCTGCCGTTGACCATGAGCCTGGTTTTCAACGCCAAGCCGAAGCAGGCGCAGGCCCGCGCCTCGAAGGATCTGCCTGATATCACCGATGTGTCCTGCGCCGACGTCGCCCGGCGCTGGCTGACCGCCGGGCAAAAGGACCTGCCGCCCGAACAGCTTGCCGCCTGGCTGCGCTCCGACGAAGGCCCTCTGTCGGGCGCCATGCTCAATTCCTCGCAGATCATGCGGCTCGAACTCAACATGCAGGTGCTGCGCCTGTCGGCCTCGACGCGGCGCGATTTCGGCGGTCACGCCGAGTATCTCCTGAAGATCTTCAAATGGAATCCGGCGACCTCGAGCTTCTACGAATCGAGGATGGAGAACCAGATCGACCGGGCGACGGTGCTGGCCGACAAGCCGGCCTTCGCCAAATGGCTGCTCACCGACCGCAACATCTACGACCTGGACCATGGCCGGCTGGTCATCGACGAAAAATTCCTGGCCAAAAGCGCCGTTTCGGTCGCGCCTGGAGGCCTCAGCCGGTCGCAGAACAACATCGCCTATGGGCTGGTCGACGATGCCGATATCGACAAGGCGCTGAAGGACTATGTGGCGAAGGGCAATACGCTCGCCACCATCAAGTCCGTGGCCGGCTTCGACTTGCGGCTGAACGAGATGAGCTGCACCGGCTGCCACCAGACGCACGGTATAGCCGGCTTCCACTACACCGGCGCCGACCCGGCCAGCGAGCCGCGCCGCAATGCCGTCTTCGTGCCTGGCTCGGCCGTCTTCTTCGCCGACCTGCCGCGCCGCCGCGCCATTGTCGAGCAGTTCGCCGCCGGCGGTCATCCGGATTTCACCAGGGGTTTCGCCGCCCGTCCCGACCAGAAATATGCCGAGGCGCTGAAAGGCACCGACCTCTACAATGGCTGGGGCTCGATCTGCTATAGCGGTAAGGACGCAAGCTTCAAGGACTGGACCTGCGGCGCCGGCCTGCGCTGCGCCGGCGTCCACGAAAGCGACATCCACCCGGGTTTCGGCACCTGCGTCAGCGAGAAGGGCACCGCGGTCGGCGACCCAGTCGAGTTCGGCGAGATCAAGATGTCGACATGGGGCAGCGACCAGTATTGCCGTCTCTCGCCGGCCACCGCCAAGGCTTGCGCCATCGACCCCGCGAAGGACAAGAAGCCGGTGGTCAAGCTCGCCGGATACGGTGCTGCGCGTCAACGCTACGACAACCCGCAGCAGAAGACCGGCGGCTTTCCCGGCGGCATGCTGCGCAAGGCGACCTGCGACAAGCTTCCCGACGAGGCCACCTGCGGCCGGCTGGCCAAGACCGGCTTCAACGACTGCATCGCCTCGGGCAAGGATCACAAATTCTGCACCAGGGAATTCACCAAGACCGCCGGCCTGCGCGCCTGCGACAAGGCGCATCCCTGCCGCGAGGACTATATCTGCACCGCCGGCTATGACGACCTGGCCGAAGCCAAGCCCGGCGAAGGCACCTGCATCCCGCCTTATTTCATCTTCCAGTTCCGCGTCGACGGCCACCCCCGTAGCTGGGTGCAGAATGTTCGCGAGTGAACCAACCCTGCATCGCGCAACGGACTTACCCCTTCTGCTTGGCGCCGGCGCTCTTGCCGTCCGAGCTTTTCGAACGCTCTTCGAAACGCGCCGCTCCCTTCTTCAGGGGGTGACCGATCTCGGCCTCGGTCTTGCGCTCGTCCTTCGCAGCCGCCTGCTTCAATCCGCTGGCCGCCTGCTTGCCCTTCGCCGTCGGTGCCTGTTCAATGCCCATCGCTTCCTCCCTTGGCGCGCGACATCGCGCGCTCCCAGGAGCAACGTGCATGACATCGGACGGTTCCGGCGGCTCGGGGAGCGGCTGGCGCGGCTCAGCGCGCCGTCATCGCCTTGCGGAACGCTTCCAGTGTCTCGGCGCTGACATGGTGCTCGATGCCCTCGGCATCGATGCGCGCCGTCTCCGCGCTGACGCCGAGCGAGCGCAGGAAAGCTTCCACTGTCTGGTGGCGGATGCGGCTTTCCTCGGCGACCTTGCGGCCGGCCTCTGTCAGGAACACGCCGCGATAGGGTTTTCTCGACACCAGCCCGTCGGCGCACAGCCGCGTCAGCATCTTGGCCACCGTCGGCTGGGCGACGCCGAGTCGTGCGGCGATATCGACCTGGCGCGCCTCGTTGCCGTCCTCGATCAGATCGGCGATCAGCTCGACATAATCCTCGACCAGCGCGCTGCGGCGCGCTTGGCGCTGCTGCCGGAATCCTTCCGAATGGACGTCGGCGTCAGGCAGTGGCTCGCGCGGGACCGGTCTGTTCTTCAGCGCCAATGCGCGCTCCTCCTCGGGAGTTTAGCCGTTGCTGCTTTATAGCACGGGCTCTGATTCTTCAGGCCGTTTATTTGCATTCCCCCACAGGCGCAACCGGCGTTCCCAATTGCGTCTGTCACCAGCGCTTCGGGGCATCGGATAAAAAGCACATACAATGAAATATAGCCTATTGCATAATGTTGAGCCATGGCATAGGTTATGGATATTCCCGGACGTGTCGGAAAGCCTTTCCATGTCAGAAGCAGAAGCCACAGCCTCCCGTTCCGCATGGCGGTTCGCCAGGCGCGACGAGGACGACCAGCCCAGCCTGCGCGAGGTCAATTCCTCGATCGCCGTGCCGAGTTCGGGCGTCTGGTTCCGCCGCCTGTTCGCCTTCATGGGCCCCGGCTACATGGTTTCGGTCGGCTATATGGACCCCGGCAACTGGGCCACCGACCTCGCCGGCGGCGCGCAGTTCGGCTACACGCTTCTGTTCATCATCATGCTGTCCAACCTGATGGCGATCCTGCTTCAGGCGCTGGCCGCTAGGCTCGGCATCGCCACCGGCCGCGACCTCGCCCAAGCCTGCCGCGCCTACTACCCGCGCCCGGTCAATTTCGTGCTGTGGATCGCCTGCGAGCTCGCCATTATCGCCTGCGACCTCGCCGAAGTCATCGGCACCGCGATCGCGCTGCAGCTACTGTTTGGCATTCCGCTGATCGGCGGCGCTATGCTGACGGCGCTCGACGCTTTCCTGGTGCTGCTCTTGATGAACAAGGGCTTCCGCTATCTCGAAGCCTTCGTCATTGCACTGCTGATCATCATCTTCAGCTGCTTCGCCATCCAGATCTTCGTCGCCGCGCCGCCGGCCGGCACGATCCTGCATGCGATGTTCGTGCCGTCCTCCGAAATTGTCACCAATCCTGCGATGCTCTACATCGCCATCGGCATCATCGGCGCCACGGTGATGCCGCACAACCTCTATCTGCACTCCTCGATCGTGCAGACGCGTGCCTATGAGCGCACCGAGAAGGGCAAGCGCGACGCCATCAAATGGGCGACGACGGACTCCACCATCGCCCTGATGCTGGCGCTGTTCGTCAATGCCGCGATCCTGATCGTCTCGGCGGTCGCCTTTCACGACACCGGCCACCACGACGTCGCCGAGATCGGCCAGGCCTTCGAGTTGCTGTCGCCGCTGCTCGGCCTCGGCATCGCCTCCATCCTGTTTGCCGTGGCGCTGCTGGCGTCGGGCCTGAACTCGACGGTGACGGCGACGCTCGCCGGCCAGATCGTCATGGAAGGGTTCCTGCGCCTGCGCATCCCCAACTGGGCGCGCCGGCTTTTGACCCGCGGCCTCGCCATCATCCCGGTGGTGGTCGTCACCGCGCTCTACGGCGAAAAGGGCACCGGCCAGCTGCTGGTGTTCAGCCAGGTGATCCTGTCGATGCAGCTGCCCTTCGCGGTGGTGCCGCTGGTGCAGTTCGTTTCCGACAAGAAGAAGATGGGCAACCTTGCCATTCCGCGCGCTGTCGCGGCCCTTGCCTGGGTGGTCGCGGCGATCATCCTGGTGCTGAACTTCAAGCTGCTCTACGACACGATGTTCGGGGTCGGCTGAGGTTTCACCGGCAGTTCGCACGTTCCTGAGCATGTAATCCGCGACAGATCGCCGGCCCGCGCTATCTCTGCATTGCCATGAGCAATATCGAGGATATCAGGAAATTCTACGCGCGGCTGATGGCGGCCAATGCCGCCTCGCCCGACCCGCGCCTGGGAGAGGTGTTCGCCGAGGTGCCGCGCGAAGCATTCCTCGGCCCAGGGCCGTGGACGATCATCGCCGGCAACGGCAAGGTCACGACGCCGAGCGCCGACCCGGCGCACCTCTACCAGAACGTGCTGGTGGTGCTCGATGCCGACAAGGGCATCAACAATGGCGAGCCGTTCCTGCACGCCATGTGGATCGGGAAGCTGGCGCCGAAGCCCGGTGAGGCCGTTTCTCACATCGGCGCTGGTACCGGCTACTACACCGCCTTGCTGGCCCGGCTGGTTTCACCTGACGGCACCGTCACCGCCTTCGAACTCGACGGCAGGCTGGCCGACCTGGCACGCAAGAATCTCGAAGCCTATGGCAACGCGACCGCCGTCCATGGCGATGCCGTGACCGCGCCCTTGCCGCCATCCGATATCATCTATGTCAACGCCGGCGTCGTCGCCCCTCCGGCCGGATGGCTGGAGGCGTTGCGCCCAGGCGGCCGCATGATCTTTCCCTGGCGCCCGGCCGAGCGCGTGCCGCTGGCGGTGATGGTGACCCGTACCGAAAAGGGCTTCGCCTGCGATCCCTTCATGCGCTCCTGGTTCATCCCATGCTTCGGTGCCTCGGTTGCAGAGCTTGCCGCAAAAATTCCGACCCGCGACGAGGCGACGCGCAGCCGCTCCATCTGGCTGACCAGCGACAAGACACCGGACCGCACGGCCACCGCGATCTTCAGCGACGTCTGGTTCTCGTCGAAAGGTCTCGATGCGGCACCACGCTCCAGACTCCGGAAATGACGGAGGGCCGCCAGGAATTTCGCGTGCCCTGTCGGATTGACCGCCGATCGCCCGTCCTTGGGGCTGGAGTCCGGCCACGACGGCATGGATTGGAGAAACGGGAGCATTCGAATGAGAAAGATCATCGCAGCCACCTTCGTCAGCCTCGACGGTGTCATGCAAGCGCCTGGCGGTCCGGAAGAAGATCCGGTCGGCGGCTTCAATTTCGGCGGCTGGACCTTCCATTACTTTGACGAGGTGGGGGGCGCGGCGATGGATGAACTCTTCTCCAAGCCCTTCGCCCTGCTCCTCGGCCGCAGAACCTACGACATCTTCGCCGCGTACTGGCCGTATCAGAAAGACCCGATCGCGGACGCCTTCAACCCCGCGACCAAATATGTGGCCACGCACCGGCCTGACACCCTCACCTGGCAGAACACGCAATCGCTTGGGGAAGACATCATCGCGACGGTGCGCCGCCTCAGCCAGGAGGATGGACCGGACCTGCTCATCCAGGGATCGGCCGATCTGATCCAGACCCTGCTCGCCAACGGGCTGATCGACGAGATCCGGCTGATGATCTTCCCGCTGTTGCTGGGCAAGGGCAAGCGCCTGTTCGGCGATGACGCGATGCCGGCCGCCTTCAAGCTTGCCAAGTCGCAGGCCACCAGCACCGGCGTCATCATCGCCACCTACGAGCGCGCGGGCGAAATCGAGGTCGGCTCGTTTGTCACGGGGGAGCCGTCCGACGCGGAGCTCGAGCGGCGGAAGAACTGGAAGTAACAAAACTTGGCACCTTTCCTCTCCCTCCGGAGGGGGGAGAGGTGGCGCCGCGCAGCGGCGACGGAGTGGGGGAAGCCCTCCGCGAAACGCACCACCGCAAGACAGGCACAATCAGGCGGGCAAGAAGACTGAGG